>NZ_CP062222.1:3005000-3662500 GCF_017487405.1 Brevundimonas goettingensis
TATCTGCGCAATCAATCGATCATGAATGGGTTTGGTTAAACGCGGGCATGTCAATATTCGCTATTGCCGCGCCGGTTTGGTTTGCTTGGCTGGCAACGAGGCAAATCGGGCAGAGATTCCGGCTAGCCGAAGACTATGCTTTTAAGGCCTCCGTAGCGCGCGCCTATGAGGGATACCGTAAGGAGGCAGCTCGACTAGACCCAGAACTTGAAGCTCGGTTATTTGCGTCTGCCTTAGATCGACTCGAAGAAGCACCACTGCGCTTTCTGTCGATGGAAGAGCACAGCAGTCCCTACGAGTCGCTGTTGGCCTCCGCTGGCTTTCAAAGGGCACTGGAAAAAATACCAGACCTTCGAGCGACAGTCGTCGCGTTACTGAACCGGACGGATCCAAATCAACAGACGAAAGCCCATTCAACAACAGAATAAGCCGCTCAATCCGCGTCACGGCTGCAGACGTCGTTTCAATGGCAGAGCTAACCAAGGACGGCGAAAAATAATTGGGCCATGCGAACGGAGTTCGCATGGCCCAAAATGTTCATGCACATTCAGGCAAAGAAAGTAAGTTGTCGTTCCATTTGCCGTCTGCGTAGGTCCGAACGTATTTGCCGCTCGGCCCATTCACGACACCGATATCGCCGCGATTGCCGTTCACCTTGGTATAGAAGGTGTTCGTCTTGGCCTCGATCGAGGAAATGACCTGCTCTCGAGTCCACTTCCAAGTGCTACCGCCGAGATGCGTGATGCCCTCATGGGTATTATCGCGCGGCGTTTTGTTGATGCAGGTGACATGCACGTCTGCCATGTTTGATATCCTGTTGTGATGGAACGGCGGCCCGGATTTCCGAGCCGCCGCATTGTTATCTATGCCCGGGACGCGGCACGGTCGGGTACGACGGCCGATGGGGCGTTGAGGGAACCGAAGGCCGCGAAGGGAACGGGACGTTCGGCACGAGAGGGCGTTGCGGAATTTGAACCATCACACTGACCTCAGCGGGTGCTGTTGGGAGTGCGATGGGTCGGCTTCCACGTCGAACCCGGCGCGGTCGTCGGCGGGAGCCGGTGATTGTCCGGCACCGCCGCATAGTTGGGTTTGGAGCCGCCACGCGGCCCCACCTCTTGGAAGATGCCGCCATTGCGGCCGGTATTGGATCCAGGCTTGAAGCCCATTGTCGTAGTCTCCGGTATGAATCCTCCACGGGATTCACATTGAAAAGGAGACGCTGTGGACAACCCGTCTTGCGTGCTAAGCCCGCGCGAGCGAAGTGATTCGCACAGCGTCATATCTCGGTGCTGTCGAGAGGGGGGCGGTCGGTCCTCGGCCTCAGAAACTTTGGCCCGCCGCTCCTCTCAGTCTTCTTGGCATCCTCCTGCTCATGCAGGCCCCCACCCAGAAAATAATGTTGCTAGTTCGTTCGCTGAGCCTCCTCGGCAACGGTGTTCAATGAAACTGCAGCTAAGGCGCCTTTCGTAGCGAGTCTAGACGAAAGCGACGCCTTACCCACAACATGTTGTGGTCGACGGATTGTTAACCGACCATACGTGTGGCTGGCGGCCCAATTGAACGTCGATTCGGCAGTTGAAGGTAGTCCGGGGGGATTCCTACTGAAGGTTGCTCATAGGGGGGGTTGGATGCCCCCGTCCAAATCCGCCAGCCATCATAACTCGGCCTCCCAATCCCAAACCCCGCCTGGGTTTGCGCTTTTCCCGGCCGCTGAGCCCGCCTGAGGGGGCGGGGGCCTTATCCTTTGGGGATGGGGAAGCATTTCAATTCGAAGCATGACGACGCGGCGTGGCGGGCTCTGTTCGGGCGCTGGCATGCGGGGAGGACTCGCGCGCTGAGGGCCGAGGCCGGGGTCTCGGCGGACACCTGGTCGGCGCATGCGAAGCGGCTGGGGATGCGGATCGGGGACCTGCCCGAGGGGCATCCCGCGAGGCGCGGGGCGCCGGCGTTTACGGATCGGGCGGATGAGTATCGGCATCCGAACAGCCGGCTGACCGAGGGGCAGTGGCGGGCTCTGTTCGCCCTGAGGGCGGCGGGGACGCCGGATACGGTTCTGGTGGTGCGGTTCGGGGTGAAGGCGGCGACGATCTGTTCGCAGGCGGAGGCGCGGGGATCCGGCGGGCGGATTTGCGGGCGGGGGTGAGCGGAGAGACGGTGTCGCCCCCTCCGTCACGACGCGAAGATGCGTCGCGCCACCTCCCCACGGAGTGGGGAGGAGACGGCGGGGGTCTGCGGTGGACGCGGTGTCGCCCCCTCCGTCACGGGCCGAAGGGGAGCCGGGCTGCGTCCCCATGCCGGAGGCACGGGGAGGAGACTTTGTGGGTCCGCCTCGGCCTGTGATCGATCCCGGGAATCCGGAACGGACGCGGGCGGCGCTCAGGGTGCAGATCGCGGAGATGGCGGAGCGCAGGGACTATCGCGGGATCACGGACGCCTGTGGGGCGGATGCGGCGATGGACAAATTCTTTCAGAGGGCGGAGGCGCGGGGGACTCACGCGGATCGCCCCTCCACCCCCACCGGTCGCTGCGCGACCGGCCCTCCACCCCTTCGGGGTCCCCCTCCCCATCAGAGATGGGAAGGATATGCGGTCCCCCTCCCCACTGCGTGGGGAGGAGACGACGCAGCTCATCCTGCGACCCCAGCAGCGGGCGCCGGGGGAACTGGTCGACGTGGTTGTTTCTGGGCGGGCGCGGGGCGGGCAAGACGCTGGCGGGGGCGTCATGGATCTCGGACATGGCGGAGCGGTGCGGGCGGCTGGCCCTGATCGGGGCGACGCTGCATGACGCGCGCGAGGTGATGATCGGGGGCCGTCGGGGATACTGAGCCTGCCGCGGTGGCGGGTGAAGGGGAGTGGCCCGTCTATCAGGCGTCGCGGCGGCGGCTGGTGTGTTTCCCGGCGGGGCGGAGGCGTTCGTGTTTTCGGCCGAGGACCCGGATTCGCTGAGAGGCCCGCAGTTCGCGGCGGCTTGGGCGGATGAGTTCTGCGCCTGGCGGGACGGGGGCGAGGTATTGGCCATGGTGCGGATGGGGTTGCGGTTGCCGCTGCGATCCGCCCCGTCGCCGCTTGGCGATGGGGAGGGGGACCGCGAAGCGGTGGAGGGGCAGGAAGCGCGTGCGGCCGGCCCCTCCACCACCCGCGAAGACGCGGGCGGTCCCCCTCCCCGTCGCGAGAGCGACGGGGAGGATTGCGCCCCTCGCTTATGCGTCACCACCACGCCCCGGCCGACGGCGGCGTTGAAGGCTCTGCGGGCGGAGGCCTCGTGCAGGCAGAGCCACGCCCCGACGCAGGACAATGCGGCGAACCTGGCGCCGGCGTTTCTGGAGGGGCTGCAGGCGCTCTATGGCGGGACGCGGCGGGCGGCGCAGGAGCTGGAGGGGCTGGTGGTGGAGCCGGAGGGCGGGCTCTTCACGGCGGAGATGATGAGCGCGGCAAGGGAGGAGACGACCACCTCCCGGGGCTCAAGTAGCCCGAAGGGCGGTAGCCCCTACGAAAAGATCGTCGTTGCCGTCGATCCGACGGCAACGATGTCGGGCAACGCCTGCGGGATCGTGGTGGTGGCGCGGGCCGGAGAGCGGGCCGTGGTGCTGGCGGACCGGTCGGCAAGGGGTTGTCGCCCGAGGGCTGGGCGCGAAGGGCTCTGGCGGCGGCGAGCGAGTTCGGGGCGGGCGAGATCGTCGCCGAGGTCAATCAGGGCGGGGAGATGGTGCGGGCGGTGCTGGAGGCGGCGGGCCTAAACTCTGAAGGGTTGCGGGGTCAGGCTTGCGGTTCCGGCCGGTGCGAGCGACCTCGGGCAAGCGGGCGCGGGCCGAGCCGGTGGCGGCGCTGTACGAACAGGGGCGGGTGCGGCACGCGGGGGTGTTTTCAGCCCTGGAGGAGGAACTGATGGCCTTCGGCTCGGAGGACGAGGGGCGGTATGACCTGGACCGCGCGGACGCCCTGGTCTGGGGCGTGACGGCCCTGCTGCTGGGGCAGCGCGGAGAGGGGCCGAGGATACGGTCGCTGGACTTCGGCGTGACGCCGAGGGGGATTTCAGCGCCGCAAACGTGGCCGGCAGGACCGGCGTGGGGTTGACCCCTCCACCACCCGCGAAGACGCGGGCGGTCCCCCTCCCCACTTCGTGGAGAGGTTATGCCGCGACCATGCGGTCGACCTCGTTCACCAGATCGCGCAGGTGAACGGGTTTCGAGAGCACACTTTCGCCTGCGGCGACGCCTGGGCGGCCGAGAGGGCGACGGCGGCGAAGCCGGTGATGAACATGATGCGCAGGCCGGGCATGCGGGCGGCGGCGACGCGGGCCACCTCGATGCCGTCGGCGCCGGGCATGACGATGTCGGTCAGCAAGAGGTCGTAGGGGCCGTGCTCGAGGGCGTCGATGGCGTCGTCGCCGTTCTCGCAATCGACCACCGTGTGGCCCGCGCGCTCGAGCGCCCGGGTCAGGAAGCCGCGCAGGGAGGCGTCGTCTTCCGCCAGAAGTATGCGCGCCATCGTTGCCTTCCCCACGTTCGAGAACGCAGACCTTATGCCCCCAAGCGTAAACCGCCCATGAAAATCACCGTTGGGGCGAACGAAGGCAGGGGACGGGCCGGTGGACGGGCTGTGGACGAGCGGGGAAATCGGCTATGCGGGAAGGATGACGCCGGACGCCCTCCCCTTCAGCCTGAGCCTGCCCGAAGGAGAGCGGGGGCCGTTCGTCTTCGCCTCGCCGCATTCGGGGGCGGGGGTTCCGGAGGACATGGGGGCGGCGGCGGGGCTGTCGGAGGCCTCGCTGAGGAGCGCCGAGGACGTGGGGGTGGACCGGCTGGTCGCCTCGGGGCCCCGGCGGGGCGCGCCCCTGATCGCGGGGCGGTTCAGCCGCTCCTGGGTTGACCTGAACCGCGCGCCCGAGGAGCTGGATCCGGCCCTGATCGAGGGACTGGAGGCCGGTGAGGTGTCTGCGAAGACGGCGGCGGGGTTCGGGGTGATCCCCAGAAAGGCCGGCGACGGCGTGGCCCTGTACGACCGGCGGCTGATGCTGGCGGAGGCCAGGGCCCGGCTGGCCCTGGCCCATACGCCCTATCATGCGGCCCTGGGCGAGCTGATGCGGGCGGCGCACGCGCGGCATGGACTGGCGGTGCTGGTCGACTGGCATTCGATGCCGTCGCGGGCGGTGCGGGGCGGGGCGAGGGGCGCGGCCGGACCCGACGTCATCCTGGGCGACAGGCACGGCACGGCCTGCGCCAGCGGGCTGACCCGCAAGCTCAGGACGCTGTTCGAAGCGGCGGGCTGGCGCGTCGGGCTGAACCAGCCCTATGCGGGAGGCTATACGACCCAGATCTGGGGCCGGCCGGACGAGGGGTATCAGGCGATCCAGATCGAGCTGAACCGGGCGCTCTACCTCGACGAGACGACGCTGGAGCCGGGGCCGGGCTACGGCCGCTGCAAGGCCGTGCTGGACGGGGTCATCGCGGCTCTTTGCGCCGCCGACGATGGCGCGTGGCGGGCGAGCGAACGAGGGCAGTGACGTCAAGGGCGGCCTCGGCGTCGGGCTGGCCCCGGCGGTCCTGGGCGCGGATCTCGGCGAAGGTCGCGTCGGGCGCGGTGCGGGCGAGGAACCGCAGCCGCTCGACCCAGCCGGGGATCATGGCCACCACGATCCCGACCGCATCCGCGGCCAGTTCAAGCAGCGACAGGCTGCGGCCGGTCAGGGCCTGAAGCGTCTCGGACATGACCGCGATCAGCAGGGCGACGAGGGCGATGTCGCCGCGCCGCCATCCGGGGGCGATCGCGAACAGGCCGGTGACGATCCAGAAGAAGGCGATGGCGTGGGCCGGACCGTCGGTCAGGCCGAACACCCGCTCCAGCCCGTGGAAAGGCCCCAGGATCACGACCGCCAGACCGAGCCCGCAGACGGCGGCGGTCGGACGCAGAATCCGGAGGACCCGGTTGGGGGTAAGGAGAGACGGCGTCAACACGCGGGTAAAATCCTGAAGACCGAACCTCAGGTTACGCAAGCGATGTCCAATGCGCCATGAAGCGGCGTGGTGAATTCGACGTTAAAACGCACCCAAACGCCGGGCGCGGAACGAAAAAAAGGCCGCGCCATACCGGCGCGGCCATGAAAGTCTATAGGGAGGAAACGCCCAGGAAGGGCAAGACGCCCGGAGGCGTCGAAGGTCAATCTAGGTTGCGATGCACAATGCGTCAACCATTCAATCCGCGCATCGGATCACGGGTTGTTACCGTAATTTGCCTCACCTGACGTAAGGTAACCGGTGTCCATGCACGAATCGGACCCGAAACGGGTGGGATCACGCGATGCGTGATGCTGCAGCGCAAAATAGCTGTGCCGTTCAGCGGGGATCGTTTTCGCCCGGGATGCTGGAAAGGGCACCGGGGAAGCCGCCCGCTCGCGCTTCCTCGGCCTCAAGCATGCGTCGGGCCTCGCGAATGGCCCGGGCCGCGGGCGAGGCGGCCTGACGCCACGCCAGGAGGCTGAAGGCCGAGACCACCGCCGCCGCCAGCCACACCGGGCCGAACAGCCAGGCCCCGGCGGCGAGGGCGAAGTAATAGCCGCGCACGCCCTGGCTGAAGGAGGCCAGGGCCGGATTGAGCACCCGGGCCGTGGCCTCGCCGAAGGCGACCTTGTCGCCGGGCTGATGGATCTCGGGCGCGGCGCCGATCAGGGCCAGCGCATAGTTCATCTGGCGCAGGGACCAGATAAAATCGAGCAGACCGCGCGCCAGACAGGCGAGGATCAGCGCCAGCTTGGCCTCCAGCAGCCGGACCGGCACGGCCTCGGCCCCGACCGAGGCGAAGGCCCGAAGCGCGTTCTCGCCGCCGAACAGCACCCCGCCGACGGCCGCGATCAGCAGCAGGTTGGAGGAGGCGAAAAAGGAACCGGAGTTGATCGAATGGCCCAGAAGCTGGCTGTCCAGCAGCCGCAGATCCCGATGGGTCATGGCCGTCATCCAGGCGCGCCGGATGGTCAGCATATCCTCGTTCAGGGCGCCGCTTCGCCGCGCCAGAAGCTTGAGCAGCGGGTCATAGCCCAGCCAGCACACGATGAAGAGCGCAAGCGCAGCCCAGTCAGTGGTGGTCATTCAGGTCTCGTCCGCGCAGCCTAGCGAGGAACCGTACCGCAAGTGGAACGTCCTGTCAGGGATGCCGACTTGCCCGAAACGGCCGGTCGGACTATGACGCCCGACACTTCGCAGATGCACAATCCGAGCACATCATGAACATCGACGCCATTCCCGTCGGCCCGAACCCACCCTGGGACCTGAACGTCATCATCGAGATCCCGCAAGGCGGTCTGCCGGTGAAGTACGAAATGGACAAGGACTCCGGCGCCCTGTTCGTCGACCGTTTCCTGCACACCGCCATGTACTACCCGGGCAACTACGGCTTCGTGCCGCACACCCTGGCCGACGATGGCGACCCCTGCGACGTCATGGTGCTGAATCCTTCGCCGGTGGTGCCGGGCTGCGTGATCCGCTGCCGCCCCATCGGCGTGCTGCGCATGGTCGACGAGGCTGGCGGCGACGACAAGATCCTGGCCGTGCCGGTCGACAAGCTGAACCCCTACTACACCGACATTGCCAGCTATCGTCAGCTGCCGATGATCCTGGTCGAGCAGATCGAGCACTTCTTCACCCGCTACAAGGATCTGGAGAAGAACAAGTCGGTGACCGTGAAGGGCTGGGGCGACGCCGGCGAGGCCGCCGCCCTGATCGCCGAGGGCATGCGCGCCCACGACGAGGCCCAGAAGGCCAAGAAGAGCGGCGCCGCCAACGCGGCCTGATCCCTTTTTCAGCCTGACGAGATCGACGCCCCCCGAGTTCCGCTCCGGGGGCGCTTTCGTATCCGCCGCGGGGCCCTGTTGGCTGACTCTGCGTGTCCGGACACGATTTCGGGACTGTCCGGACAGGCTATTGATTGCGTGAAGCGCCGGCGAGGGACCCGATGCGGCCATGACCGAGATCACCGAACCCACCAGCCCGTCCTCTGGCCCCTTCCCTGCTCCCTCCTCCGCTCCGGGCGCTTCCGCGCGCGCAGAATGGACCGAGATCGTCAAGACCGTGGCCATCGCCCTGGCCCTGTCGATGGTGCTGAGGGTGCTGCTGTTCCAGCCCTTCACCATCCCCTCGTCGTCGATGGAGCCGGGGCTGGTGACCGGGGACTATATCGTCGTGTCCAAGTTCAGTTACGGCTGGAGCCGGGCGTCCCTGCCCTTCAACCTGCCGCTGATCCCCGGGAACGGGCGGCTGCTGGGCCACGGACCGGCGCGCGGCGATGTGGTGGTGTTCCGCCTGCCGCGCGATCCGAAGCAGACCTGGGTCAAGCGGGTCATCGGCCTGCCCGGCGACCGGGTGCAGGTGACGGGCGGCGCAGTGTCGGTCAATGGCGTAGTCATCCCCCAGACGGCGGAAGGCCTGACCCGTGATTTCGACGCGCCGCTGCGCGAGGTGCTGCAGGTGCGGGAAACCCAGCCGTCGGGCAAGACCTATGTCACCTACGACGGCGGGTCGGGCCTGCCGGGCGACGACACGGGCGTCTATCTCGTGCCGGCCGGAAACTATTTCATGATGGGCGACAACCGCGACAACTCGCTGGACAGCCGCTGGCCGGGAACGGTGGGCGTCGGCCTGCTGCCGGCGAAGAACATCATCGGCAAGGCCGAGATCGTGGTCGGCTCGTGGAACGAGGGCGCCGCCCTGATCAAGCCCTGGACCTGGCTGAACCTGCGCGGGAACCGGTTCTTCAAACCGATCCACTGAAGTCAGCAAGATCGGTCGAGCGCGCGCGGCCGCCGTCGTTCAGGTAAGCATCGTCACGAGGATGCGAGGACGATGACGGCGACGCTGACCCCATACATGGCCCGGATGGCCCGGGTGCTGGATCATATCGACCGGCGCCTGGACGGCGATCTGGACCTGGAGAGCGTCAGCGCCGTCGCGGCGTTTTCCAAATTCCATTTCCATCGGCAGTTCCGGGCGACCTTCGGCCTGTCGCTTCACCGCTACGTCCAGCTGGCCCGCCTGAGACAGGCCTCGAAACGGCTGGCGGACGTGGGCGGGGCCAGCGTCACCGACATCGCCCTGGACGCCGGTTACGAGACGCCCGACGCCTTCGCCCGCGCCTTTCGCCAGAGGCTGGGACAGTCGCCGTCGGACTTCCGGAAATCTCCCGCCTGGGAGCCGTGGCTCGCGGCCTTTTCGCCGCTCAACTCAGCCCGGAGCCAGATCATGCCCCAGACCTTCACCGCCGCCGACGTCGTCATCCGCGAGGTCGCCCCGACCCGGGTCGCGATCTTCGAACACCGGGGCGACCCGGAGACCCTGGACCAGACCATCCAGCGCTTCATCGCCTGGCGGAAGTCGCAGGGGCTGTCGCCCGCCAACAGCACCACCTTCAACATCTGGCACACCGAGCGCCGACCGGCGAACCCGGCCGATTATCGCATGGAGCTGTGCGTCGGCCTTCCCGCCGGAAGCGACATCGCGATCGCTGGAGAGGGTGTGCGCGAGGGCGAAATCCCCGGCGGCCGCTGCGCCGTGCTGAGGGTCACCGGCGACACCCACAACCTGGAGCCCGCCGCCCTGTTCCTGTACCGCGACTGGCTGCCCGACAGCGGCGAGGAGATGCGCGACTTCCCCGTCTACTGCCAACGCTTCTTCCTCGAAGCCCCGGAACAGGGCACGGCGGCGGAGGTGCATCTGCCGTTGCGGTGAGGCGCTAACCCGCCCGGAACTCCGCATAGCTGACCACGCCGTCGTGGTTGCGGTCGAGGCGATCGAAGGCCGCGCGGGGGGCGGTGGCGGCATGCGAGGTCTGGGCCAGCGAAGGGGCGGCGACGGCGCCGATGGCGAGGCCTGCGGCGGCGGCGGCGAAGGCCTGCCACAGGCTGACGCGAGGACGGCGCGATGGCCCGGCGATCTCGCCGTCGATGAAGCGACGAACGGCCTCCGAGGCCGTGCGGCCTTCGGTCTGGCAGCGCGCCATGAAGGCGGTCTTGGTCTGGTGAGGCAGCCGGATCTCGAGCGTCTCGCTCTTCTTCGGCGACAACTGGCGGGTCATCGGGTGCGTCCTGTGGCGGGCTTTCGCGGAGTGAAGCTCCGATCGTGACGCGCCGCCAGTTTAAAATCGGTCATGCGCGACGCGATCAGCGCCGAAGGCCCAACCCGCAGACATGTCGAGTGTCCGAGAAGGGTGGAAAGCGGCCCTTGCTCGCACCTCAACTTTAAACAATCATTGCGGCTGGGAGGACGTTCGATGCGTCAGAGCCGACAGGGATGGATCGGGCTTGGCACGGCCTTCGTGTTCTTGCTCGCCATGGTCTACGCGCTGTTCTTCATTTCGGGATATCGAAACGGGCAGGATGCGGCGATGCGGGACAATCAGTCCGCAATGGCGTCCAACTCCTGAAGGCCAGACGACGACAGCGGGTCGGAAGCAGCTGTCGCGAGCGAGCCCGGAAGCGGACCCTCGCCAGCGGGTGGCAGACCCCGAAACACATCCTCCGCCAACTCGCCACGCCTCACGGCCTCCCCACGCGACGCGTGGGTACAACCCTATTCCGCCGGGCGGGCGGCGGCGAAGACGTTCTCGATCACCCGGCGATAGACCGAGGTCAGGGCGTCGAGTTCGGTGGTGGGAACCCGTTCGTCGAACTGGTGCATGGTGACGCCCACGAGGCCGAGCTCCAGCACTGGGCAGAGGGCGCGGATGAAGCGGGCGTCTGAGGTGCCGCCGGTGGTGGAGGCCTCCGGACGGCGACCCAGTTCGGCCTCGACCGCGTCCTGAACGAGCGTGACGAAGGGGCCGACGGGGGTCAGGAAGGCCTCGCCGGAGCACATATGTTCCAGCGTGATCTGCATGCCGGTCTCGGCCTGGATCCTGCCCGCCTCGCGGTTCAGCCAGTCGATCAGTTCGTCGCCGGTGTGGCTCGGGTTGAAGCGGATGTTCAGCCGGGCCCGGGCCTCGGACGGGATGACATTGGTCGCCCCGTTGCCGATGTCGATGGTGGTGATCTCGAGGTTCGACGGCTGGAAGGCCTCATAGCCGTCGTCGAGGACGTGGGCGTCGAGGCTGCTGAGCAGCCGCACCAGCACCGGGGCCGGATTGGCCGCGCGCTGCGGATAGGCGACGTGGCCCTGTTTGCCGTGGACGGTAATCCAGGTGTTGAGCGAACCGCGGCGGCCGATCTTGATCATGTCGCCCAGCAGCCCTTGTGACGACGGCTCGCCGACGATGCAGGCGTCGATGATCTCGCCCTCGGCCATCAGGGCCTCGACGACGCGCTTGGTGCCGTGCAGGGCCGGACCTTCCTCGTCGCCGGTGATCAGGAAGGACAGGGAGCCGTGCGGTTCGCCCTTGGCCAGAACCTCGGCGACGGCCGAGACCCAGGCGGCGATCCCGCCCTTCATGTCCACCGCCCCGCGCCCGAACAGGATGCCGTCCTTGACCTCGGCCTGGAAGGGATCGGAGGACCAGCCGCTTTCGGCGCCCGTGGGCACCACATCGGTATGGCCGGCGAAACAGAGGTTGGGCGAGGCCGTGCCGCGCCGGGCGTAGAGGTTTTCGATCCGGGCGTGGACACCCGCGCCGCCCGGCCCCTCGAACGGCATGCGGCGGCAGGTGAAGCCCAGCTCGGTCAGCACCGTCTCCAGCACCTCCATGGCCCCGGCGTCGACGGGGGTCACCGAGGGCCGGCGGATCAGCAGGCGGGTCAGTTCGACAGGATCGATCACAGGAGTTGATGCGCGGCTCATGGCTCTATGCTTTACGGGTCTTGTGCGACTGCGAGAAGGGATGGCCGTGCCCAAGATAGTTAACGCCGAGGTCCCGACCATCAGCGGAACTACCTACCCCGACGAATATGCGGCCGAGTGCCTGCCGCGGCGTCGACAGCCGCTGGGCGACGCGGCCGGGCTGGACCAGTTCGGCGTCAATCTGCTGCATCTTCCAGCCGGGGCCTGGTCTTCGCAGCGCCACTGGCATTTCACCGAGGACGAATTCGTCTGGGTCGTCTCGGGCGAGGTGGTCCTGGTCGAGGGGCAGCCGAACCCCGACGGCTCGGGTGAAACCCTGGTCGAGACCGTTCTCCGCGCAGGCGAGTGCGCGGGCTTCAAGGCCGGGGTCCCCAACGGCCACAAGATCGAGAACCGGTCAGACAGCCTGGCCGTCCTGCTGGAGGTCGGGACGCGCAACCCGACCGGCGACGGCTGCGACTACCCCGACATCGACATGGTCCTGCCGCTCGGCGCGGACCGCTACCATCACCGAGACGGAACGCCCTACCCCAAGTATGACCGACGCACCTGACGCCCCCGAGCCGATCACCAAACCCGTCGCCGAGGCGGCCCTGGCCGCCCACGGGACCAATCCGTGGAGGATCCCCGACTTCCGCTATCTGTGGGTGACGCGGGTGGCGGCCGGGCTGGCGATCCAGATCCAGTCGACGACCGTTATCTGGCAGGTGCTGGATCTGGCGCGCGTGGGCGGGGCGACAGTGCGCGAGGCGGCGCTCTATGCGGGCGCGGTCGGACTGGTGCAGTTCATTCCCTTGCTGATCCTGACCCTGCCGGCCGGGGAGATGGCCGACCGGCGCGACCGCCGCCGCACCGTGGCCTTTTCGGTCGCGGGGGAGCTGACCTGCGCGGTCCTGTTCCTGATCCTCGCCCTGCTCGGCGCCGTGCCGCTCTGGGCCCTGCTGGCCGTCGCCGCCCTGTTCGGGGTCAGCCGCGCCTTCCTGGCCCCCGCCAGCCAGGCCTATCTGCCCATGGTCGTCGGCCGCGCCGCCCTGCCCCGCGCCATCGTCGCCCAGGCCCTGGCGTTTCAGGTCGGGGCCATCGCCGGCCCGGCCGCGGGCGGCCTGCTGATCGGCCGGTTCGGGATCAATGTCGCCTATGGCGTATCGGCGGCCCTGTTCGTGATCGCCCTGATCTGCATCCTTCTGGTCAAGACCAGCGGCAAGCCGGCCAATGCCCGCGAGGGCGGCGACCTGCGCGACCGGATCACGGCCGTGGGCGAGGGGCTGAGCTACATCTGGAAGACGGGTGTGGTGATCGGGGCGATTTCGCTGGATCTGGTCGTCGTCCTGCTGGCCGGGATGGCCCTGCTGATCCCGGTCTTCGCGCGCGACATCCTGCATGTCGGTTCGGAGGGCTTTGGCCTGTTCCGCGCCTCGTTCGGGGTCGGCGCCTTCCTGATGGGCCTCTATCTGGCGCGCTTCCCCATCGTGCGCCGGGGCGGGATCTGGATGTTCGGGGCGGTCGCCGTGTTCGGGGTCTGCACTCTGGTGTTCGGGGTGTCGCGGATCGCCTGGGTCTCTGGCGTGGCCCTGGCCATCGCAGGCGCAGCGGACATGATCAGCGTCAACATCCGCCAGACCCTGATCCAGCTGGCCACCCCCGACGAGATGCGCGGCCGGGTGTCCTCGGTCTCCATGCTGTTCATCGGGGCGTCGAACGAACTGGGCGACGCCTTCACCGGCCTGATGGCGCGGATCCTGGGTCCGGTCGGCGCCGCGGTGTTCGGCGGCGTCGGGGCCCTGGCCGCGACCGGCGCCTGGGCGAAGATGTTCCCGAGCCTGAGGAAGGCGGATCGGCTGGAGTAGAGAGTGATTAGTGGTTTGTGATTTGTGGTTCGCGAGCGCCGGGCCGCGCCAAACCACTAATCACTAATCACCAACCACCCGCCTTCAGCCCCAGACCTTGAAGTGCTTGCTGAGCTTCAACCCCTGCCGCTGGTAGTGGCTGCCGCCTTCGCCATAGAGGCGGGTGGGGCGTTCGGTCAGGGGTTCATAGACGAGCCGCGCGACGATCTGGCCGTGCTCCAGCAGGAAGGGCGTATCGTGGGTGCGGACCTCCAGCACCCCCTTGGAGCCCGCGCCGTGGGCCTCATCCGTGCCGAAGCCCGGGTCGAAGAAGCCGGCGTAGTGGACGCGGAACTCACCGACCGAGGGGTCGATCGGGGTCATTTCGGCGGCCTGATCGACGGGGATCTCGACCTCGTCTGAAGAGGCCAAGATGTAGAACTCGCCCGGGTCCAGCAGCAGCTCGCCGCGACGCAGGGTCAGGGGCTCCCAGTAGTCGCGCGGGTCGTGGCCGTCGATGTTCTCCAGATCGACCACGCCGGCGTGGCGACGGCCGCGGAAGCCGACGATGTCGCCGCCGCGCAGGTCGACGCCGACAGAGCGGGTCTCCAGCTTCGGCGGTTCGCCGGCCTTGAGGCGCAGCTGGTTCAGCCGGGTGCCGGGGCGGACCAGGATGGAGAAGGTCTGGGGCGCGATCTCCATATAGAGCGGCCCCTCATAGCCCTCCGCGACGTCGTCGAAGCTGGCGCCGCGATCGGTCAGCAGGCGGACGAAGACGTCGACGCGGCCGGTCGAGGATTTGGGATTGGCGCGGGCGATCAGGCCTTTTGGCAGGCTGAGCCGCTCCTGAAGTTCGGCGATATAGACGCAGCCTTTTTCCAGCACATAGCCGCCCGACAGATCGATCGGATGCATGGAGACGTCGGCGATGCGGTCGGCGACCAGACGCTGGCCCGGCAGGAAGGAGGCGCGGACGCGCCAGGCGCGGTCGGACAGGCGCAGGTCGAGACTGGCCGGCTGGACCTGATCGGCGTCGAAGGGAGTCTGCGAGGTGATGGCACCCGTGGCGATCAGCGTCTCGATGGACTGGCAGGGCAGGATGCCCGCTTTTAAAATGTCGAATGTCATTCCGACAGCCATACACGTTGCGCCTTAAAAGCGAGAGAGCCTCCCCGAAAAGCGAGGAGGGTTGAAGGGCCAGCCAGAGCGCGCGACTGTGGACCCATGCACGACACGCAGCCCTACATCGCGGAAACCGAAGGGGTCCTGGTCAAGGTCCGGCCCAGCTATCTGGCCGGCCAGTCCGATCCGGACGCGGGACGCTGGGTCTGGGCCTATCAGGTCGAGATCGTCAATCTGGGGACCTCGGCGATCCAGCTGGTGGCGCGCCACTGGGTGATCACCGACGCGCGCGGCCATGTCGAGGAGGTGCGCGGGTCGGGCGTGATCGGCGAACAGCCGGTCATCGCGCCGGGCGACAGCTATTCCTATGCCTCGGGCTGCCCGCTGACGACGCCCTCGGGTTCGATGGTCGGCGCCTATTCCATGACCGACGGCGAGGGCCGGGTGTTCGAGGCGGCGATCCCGGCGTTCAGCCTGGATATTCCGGATAAAAGGCGGACGCTGAACTAGGGTCCCTCTTTCCCAGGTTCTGGGTCCCCGCCTTCGCGGGGATGAGCGGAGAGCGGGACCGCGCTCAAGCAGCGAGCAACCGCGTTGCGAGCGTTAGCGCACCCAAAATGTCATGAAAGTGGAGACCGACACGACCCGAAGGGGAATTCGTTGTGGCTGCTGCCTTCCGGCCCTGACCAGGTTGGCGAAGCCTTCGCCCGCACCGATCTCCGAGGCCCATATCGCGAATCCCGATGGCGAGATCAAGGCCCCTCCCCTGAAGACGCGCGGAGGGCTATGTGCAGGACATGTCCCTGCCCGTCCTCAACACCTTCGCCGGCAATCCGCTCGATCGGGCGGGCGATCTCCGAAACGACCCCAGCTGGATCGAGGCGCAGGCGACGCATCCGGAGGCCCTGGCCATGGTGCTGTGGGAGGGTCAGCCCCTGCTGGAGCAAGGCCCCGAGGGGCCGCGTCTGGCCTGGCTGTCGATGGGCCATGCGCGGGATCTGGTGAAGGATCGCGAGCTGTTCCTAGGTCTCTGGAAAGAGGCGCCGGTCTTCGCCATCGAATATGAGACGCCTGACGATCCGACGACCGGGCCGGTGCGGGGTCTGGGCCAGTTCACCGGCATGCGCGACGCGGCGGCCGTCCTGCCGGGGAACGAGGCGGCCATGGCGGGCACGGCCAAGGCCCTGTTCGACTGGCGACGTCGGCACGGTTTCTGTTCCGCCTGCGGCCAGAAGAACGGCATCGCCAACGGCGGCTGGAAGCTGATCTGCTCCGCCGACGGGACCGAGCATTTCCCGCGCGTCGATCCGGTGACCATCATGCTGCCGGTCTACCGGGGCGGGGCCGAGCCCCTGTGCCTGCTGGGCCGTCAGGCGGCCTGGCCGGCGGGGCGGATGTCAGCTCTTGCCGGCTTCCTGGAGCCCGGCGAGAGCATCGAGGAGGCCTGCGCCCGCGAGATCAAGGAGGAGAGCGGCCTGACGGTGACGGCCGTCCGCTACCACTCCAGCCAGCCCTGGCCCTTCCCGTCCCAACTGATGATCGGCCTGATCGCTGAGGTGTCCGACGATCAGGCGGCGCCGGACGAAACGGAGCTGGAAGAAGTGAGATGGCTGACGCGGGCGGAGGCGGCGGATGTCATCGCGGGCGTTCATCCGACGATCAAGGCCCCGCCGCCCTTTGCGATCGCGCACACGCTAATCAAGGCGTGGGTGGAGGGGTTTGAGGTTTGAAGTTCACCTCTCCGCGCGAAGGCGCGGGGAGAGGACAGATCGACGCGCCAGCGACGATCAGGAGAGGGCGACACGGTGTTGAAAGTCCCTCACTGGAAAGATCGCGTCGCCCCCTCCTGATCGCTTCGCGATCTGTCCTCCCCATCGCCCTTCGGCGATGGGGAGGTGAGCTCAGGCCAATTTCCGCGCCGCTTCCAGATCCGCCGGGTTGTCGACCGACAGGGGCGCTTCCGCGATGACGGCGGCCCAGATCGACAGGCCCATTTCCAGGGCGCGCAGCTGTTCCAGCTTTTCGCGTTTCTCCAGCGACGACGGCGGGGCGGCGCAGAAGCGCATCAGGGCCTCGCGGCGGTAGCCGTAGACGCCGATGTGACGCCAGACGGGCACGTCGCCGTAAAGGGTCGAGCGGGTGAAATAGAGGGCCTTGCCCTGACGTTCGCCCTCGGCGAGGGCCAGGACCGCCTTCACGACATCGACGTTGGTGCGGTCGGACGCATCCGATTCGGAGGCGACCAGGGTGGCGATGTCGCAGGTCGGTTCGCCGTGCAGCAGGGCGGCGCAGGCGGTGGCCAGACCCGGATCGGCGAAGGGCATGTCGCCCTGCAGATTGATGACCGCATCATAGTCGCCGTCGGGGTCGATGGCCTCCAGCGCCGCGCGGATCCGGTCCGAGCCCGAAGGCAGGTCCGGATCGGTCAGGACGGCCTGGCCGCCGATGTCGACGATGGCGTCCACGATCTCCTGATCTCCGGCCGCCACGGCCACCGGCAGACCCGAGTTCAGGGCGCTTTCATAGGCCCGGACGATCATCGGCTTGCCGCCGATATCGGCCAGCGGCTTGTTCGGCAGACGGGTCGCCGCCATGCGAGCGGGTATCAATATGAGCGGGTTCATCGTGCAGGTGTTGCCTTGTTGCGGCGGGACGTTTCTAACTGCGTTGTGGGTCGGTTGCGATTGCGGCGCTAGCGTGTCAGAGACGCCCACGCAAGAATTCGCCTCGTCCATTCAAGCGACGGGGCCCAAAACGGGGTGCGACGACACGGATGAGCGGCGATCTGAAGTGGAACAAGATTCTCGGCGCCGGTCTGGCGACGGCATTCGTGATTATCGTGGTTCAGCAGGTGGGCGTTCACGTCTATGCGACCCACGCCCCCGAGAAGCCCGGCTATGCGGTCAACGTCCCTGACGAAGCGGCGGAGGGCGGCGACGCCCCGGCGCTGAAGCCCGACTGGGGCACGGTCCTGCCCGCCGCCGACCTGGCCGCCGGCGAGGCCGCCTTCGCCCGCTGCAAGGCCTGCCACAACAACGCCCAGGGCGGCCCTGACGCCATCGGCCCGAACCTGTACGGCGTGGTCGGCGGTCCGGTCATGCACCGCGCCGGCTTCGCCTATGACGACGCCATGGCCAAGCACAAGGCCGAGCATCCGACCTGGGGCTATGACGAGCTGGACGCCTTCATCACCGCACCGCAGAAATACGTCCCCGGCACCAAGATGTCCTTCGCCGGCCTGCGCGACACCGCGACCCGGATCAATCTGATCGCCTATCTGCGCTCCCAGGGTTCGGCCGGTTTCGCCATTCCGGCGCCGGATCCCACGCGTCAGCCGGGCGCCGCCGCCGCTCCGGCCGCAGAGGGCGCCGCCGCCCCCGCGACCACCGAAGGGGCTCCGGCCTCAGGCGCCGCGGTCCCGGCCGCCGGTCCCGCCGGCGCTGCGACCACCCAAGCCACCCCCGCGGCTCCGCCGGCCTCGACCAGCCCGGCGCCCGCGAACCACTAGGGTTCGATCGATCTGAAGTTTGAGAGGGCGGTCTTCGGGCCGCCCTTTTCGTTTGCGCGCTAGAGGCGGCGGAACACCGGCGCCGAGAAACCATCGGCGGCGTAGCGCGCCTCGGCCTCGGCCAGATCCTCAATGACCACCGCTCCGGCGTGGCCCGTGGCGTGGATCAGGCGGTCGCCGTCCAGGGCGAAGGCGGAATGACCCGTCCAGCTCTCGCCGCTGTCGGGCTTGAGCCAGAGGACGAGGTCTCCGCGTTTCAGGTCGGCGCGGTCGACGGCGTACCCGAGCTCGGCCTGTTCGTCAGTGCGGCGCGGGCCGGCGAGGCCGCAGGCATAGAGGCAGGACTGGACCAGACCAGAGCAGTCGGTGGCGCGCGATGTGCGGGCGCCCAGCTGGTGGGGGGTCCCCAGCATCCGTTCGGCGACGGCGACGGGGTCGCGCTCGAACGTGCCGGTCGGCATCAGGTCATCTGCGGCGACGCCGGACCAGGCGTGATGGATCAGGGCGTTCAGCGGCAGGCCGGCGGTGGTCGAGGCGACGCGATGGGTGGCCAGAGGCGCGCCCCGGTCGAGCGCGGCGCGGTCGATCCAGCCGACGACGCCGTCGCGGCGGGCGCGCCCCCAGAGGCGGTCGCCGTCAGCGTCGAGCACATCGAAGACCTCGCCGAAGATCAGCTGGTCTACGCGTTCGGAAGCGGGGTCGGCGGAAAGCGAAATATCGGCGACCGGCAGGCGGCCGTGCATCGGGATGACCGCGCGGTACAGCGGGGCGCGCACGCGCCCTTCCAGCCCCAGTTCGGCCAGATCGGGCCGAAGGAGCCAGCTGCGTTCCTCGATGGCGGCGGCTGCGGTCACGCAAATCCCGACGAAACCGGGTCCCTGACGACCCGAGCGCATAGTCTGGGCATGGAAGGCGAAAGCGGCGTTAACGGCGGACGATTTTTCCCCAGGCGATTTGCGCGGCTTGAAGCGTCGCCGTTCGCTTCCCAGATTGTAGGGACGCCGAAGGGGACCGATTTCCGATGCTGCTGAGCCTGATGCTGGGAGTTCTCGCGGTCCTGATCGTCTTCCCCGAAACCCCGATGGCGCGGGCCCTTTGCCGCGTTCTGGTGGCGCCCCTTGCGGCGCGGCTCAACCGGGTCCGGCCGGGCCATCTGATCTTCGCCGGCGCGCTGATCGCCCTGGCGACCGCCCTGATCCTGCTGTTCGAATGGGAGGGGGTCAGGCTCGTCGGGATGGCCGCGCCCGAGGTCGTGAGCTGGCTGGCCATGTTCGACGCCGCCGCCGTGCTGGACCTCGCCGCCGTGGCCGTCGCCATGGCCGCGACGACGCGGTTCCGGGCGGTCAGGGATCGGGTGCTGGCGATGGCGGGTCAGGCCGTGACCACGGTCCGGACGGTCCGGGCCCGGGGACGACGGCGCTCGCCGAAGGTCCGGCCGACAGCACCGCGTCCGACGCGGTCCGACGATCCGGACCCGTTTGGAGCCTACGCCTTCGGGTAGCGGCGCTTGAGCATTTCGTAGCAGGCGCGCATCGCCTGGGCCTCGCCGCCTTCGGGATGACCCGGGCGACCCCGGCTGTTCCAGGCGAAGATGTCCATGTGAGCCCAGGCGCCGGTGGTGGGCGCGAATTTCTGCAGGAAGAGGGCGGCGGTCACCGATCCGGCCTGGGCCCAGGCGGCGGAATCGTTTTTGACGTCGGCGATCTCGCTGTCGATCGAGGCCTTGTAGCCGGCCCAGAGCGGCATCCGCCACAGGGGGTCGTCGACCGCCGCCGAGGCGCTGAGCAGGTCGGCGGCCAGGGCCTCGTCGTCGGTGTAGAGGGGCGGCAGCTCGGGGCCGAGCGCCACGCGGGCCGCGCCCGTCAGGGTCGCGAAATCCAGCGTCAGATCCGGCGAATGCTCCGAAGCGCGGGTCAGGACGTCGGCGAGGATCAACCGGCCCTCGGCGTCCGTATTGCCGATCTCGATGGTCAGGCCCTTGCGGCTCGACAGGATATCGCCGGGCCGGAAGGCGTCTGCCGAGACGGCGTTCTCCACCGCCGCGACCAGAACCACCAGCCGCACGTTCAGCTCCGCCGCCATGACCAGCCGGCCGAGCGCGAGGGCATGGGCCGAGCCGCCCATGTCCTTTTTCATGTTTCGCATGCCGGCGGCGGGCTTGAGGTCGAGGCCGCCGGTGTCGAACACCACCCCCTTGCCCACGAGGGCGACCAGCGGGAGGTCGGTCCTGTCGAGATTCCAGCCGATCTCGATCACGCGCGGCTGGCGATGCGGAGCGGCGGCGCGACCGACCGCGTGGACGGCCGGATAGTTGTCTTCGAGCAGGGCCTGGCCTTCGGTGACCGTGATCGTCGCGCCCGCCGATTGGGCGATCTCGCGGGCGATGGTCTCGATCTGCAGCGGCCCCATGTCTGCGGCCGGGGTATCGACCATTTCGCGGGCCAGGGCGCAGGCCGAGGCGATGGTCAGGGTCTCGTCGAGATCGACGCCGTCAGGCGCGACCAGATGAACGGCGCCGCGCTCGGGCCGGGCCTTGTAGCGGTCGAACAGATAGGCTCCGAGCGCGAACTGGAGCGCGGCGGCGCCGGTCTCTGCCGCGGGGACGCCGTCCAGCCGATAGGTCCCGGCAGGGAGCTTCGCGGGGAGCGCTCGCAGCCCTTTGGCCTCGAAGCTCGCGCCGGCGCCGAACAGAACCTCCGACAGGGCGCCGTCGGCCCCGGCGACCAGCAGCAACTGGCCCGACTTGCCGGTGAAGGCGTTGGCGGCGGCCCAGGCGGCGACCGGCCCCTCCAGCGCCGCATCCTTGGCGACCAGCCGCACGGGAACGGCGGTTTCGGCGGAGGCGATCAGGGCGGCGGTGGAGGAGGCGGACATCGGGCAGTCTCGGAAGGCTTTGGTAAGGTGCGTCCTACATTGCGCTTTTCATCCGCCCGCGCCAGCATCGCCCCGGCTTCAATGTGCGGGAAACGGCGTCATGACCAGGGTTCGGGTGGACGGCTTCACCATCTCGCTGGACGGTTTCGGCGCCGGGCCGGGCCAGACGCTGGAGGAGCCGATGGGCGGGCGCGGCGGCCTGCTCCACGGCTGGTTGCGGGGTACGAAGACCTTCCACGACATGGTCGGCGCCGAGGGCGGTTCGACCGGTGCGGACAATGATTTCGCCATCAAGGGGTTCGAGAACGTCGGCGCCTGGATCATGGGGCGCAACATGTTCGGGCCGGTGCGCGGCGACTGGCCCGACGACGAGTGGAAGGGCTGGTGGGGCCCCAATCCGCCCTATCATGTGCCGATCTTCGTCCTGACCCACTATCCGCGCGAGCCGCTGGTGATGGAGGGCGACAACGTCTTCCACTTCGTCTCGGGCGACGTGCGCACGGTGCTCGAACAGGCCGTGGCGGCGGCGAACGGCAAGGATGTGAGGATCGGCGGCGGGGTCTCGACCGTGCGCGCCTTCCTAGAAGCCGGACTGATCGACGAGATGCATCTGGCGGTGTCGCCGGTGCTGCTGGGTTCGGGCGAGGCCCTGCTGGCGGGCCTGGACCTGGCGACGCTCGGCTATGAGGTCGCGAGCCATACGGCGACCGATGCCGCGACCCATGTGATCGTACGAAAGACCTGAGACGGACCCGCCGACCGTTAACCACTGATTGACGCGGAAAGGCGATTCTGGGGGCCGCTCATTCGTAGTGGGATCGCCCCATGTCGCGCCTCGCCCCCGCCTCCATCCTCGCCTCCGCCGTCTTTCTGACCGGCCTGATCGGCGCCCCCGCGCTGGCCGGCGACCGCACGCCCGAAGCGCAACCGGCCCCGGTCGCCACCGCGCCCCTGCCTGCCTCGGCCGAACAGCGCGCCGCGATCGAGCGGCTGGACCCCCTGACGCGGTCGGTGTTCTGGAATCGCGAGCGCGACATCAATCCGGCCGACCCGGTTGCCGGGGTAAGACTGGCCGCGTCCTTGCGCGAGCTGGGCCAGTACGAACAGGCCGCCGACGCCGCCCAGGCCGTGCTGACGGTCCAGCCCAACAATCTTGAGGCCCTGCTGGAGTTCGGCCGCGACCAGATCTCGCGCGGTCAGGGCTTCTACGGCATCGCGGCGCTGGAAAAGGCCAGGGCGCTGACGCCCGGCGACTGGCGCGCGCTGTCCCTGCTGGGCGTGGCCTATAATCAGGTGCGCCGCGCCGAGGACGCCCGCGCGGTCTGGAACGAAGGTCTGCAACTGTCGGCGGACAATCCCGAGATCCTGACCAACGCCGCCGTCGCCCTGATGACCGACGGCAATCTGCCGGGCGCCGAAGCCCTGCTGCGCCGCGCGGTGATCCAGCCGGGCGCCACGACCAGGATGCGGCTGAACCTCGCCCTGGTGCTGGGCCTGCAGGGCAAGACGCCCGAGGCCGAACAGATCATCCGCCGCGACCTGCCGCCGGAACAGGCCGATCGCAATCTGCAATGGCTGCGCGACAAGTCGGCGCCCCAGGCGACGCCGGCGTCGCTGCCTGCCGGATCGGCGACCGCCCGGACCTGGAATTCACTCCAGGGCCAATAGCGGCCGCCTTTCAGACCCTGAAGATCAGCCCCGACGCGCGTCGGCCAGCTGGACCCGGGCGCGCAGACGCGCATCGGCGGACACGGCTGTCGCCACCTCATTGAAGCGTTCGCGGCTGAGGCCGGACTCCTCTACGGCGGCGGCCATGGCGGTCTGCTGCTCGGGCGTCGGCGTCGCACCGCCGGCCGGGGCGAGCTCGCGCAGCTTGACCATGGCCGAGGCGAACTGGCTGACCTCTTCGTCGGTCACGGCGGCCGCGACGCCGCTGCTCGCCGGAGCGTCCAGCACGGCGAGACGGGCGCGCAGGACGGCATCGGACGAGACCTTGCCGCTGATGGCGTTGAACTGTTCCACGCCCAGACCCGAGGCCTCGACGGCGGCGGCCATCTCGGCCTGTTGTTCGGCGGTGGGCGTTCCGCCCTGAACTGCGGCAGTGACGGTCTTCACCTTCTGCATAGCCGTATTGAAGGCAGTCAGTTGGGCGTCGGTGACGTCACCGGCGGGCGCCGCTGCGACGGGAGCCTCCTGAGCGAAGGCGGCGGTGGCGCCGGCCAGACCGGCGGCGAGCGAGAGTGCGGAAACGGCGGCGATAAGTTGAAGACGCATGGTCACTCCTGAAGGACGCGCCCGACCGGCTGCGCCACGACTGAAGCCACGACCCTCCGGCCCCCAAACGGGCGCGAGATTACTGAGGCCGGGGAGAACGACCTTTTCGGAACCTGACATATCGCCAAGGTCGCCGAAGGGTTCCACGTTCGGGGCGGTCACATATGTTCAACCCCGCGTCAGACGGTCGTGATTGCCTCCGGCGGATGCCCGTGCTGGATGGAGCCATGTCCTCCCCCGATACCGGCCCCACCCTCCCCACACGGTCTTACGACGCCTTCCTGTTCGACATGGACGGGACCCTGCTGTCCTCCATCGCCGCCGCCGAGCGGGTCTGGACGGCCTGGGGCCGACGCCACGGGCTGGATCTGGCGACCTTCATCCCGACCATCCACGGTGTTCGCGCGCCCGACACCATTCGCAACCAGAACCTGCCCGGGATCGATCTGGAGGCCGAGGCCGCCTGGGTCACGGCCGGGGAAATCGCCGACACCGACGGGGTCGAGGAAATCCCCGGCGCCATCGCCTTCCTCGCGTCCCTGCCGCCCGACCGCTGGGCTGTGGTCACCTCGGCGACGCCCGATCTGGCCAAGGCGCGGATGGGCGCGGCCGGAATTGCCCCGCCGCCCCTCGTGATCACCGCCCACGACATCCAGCGCGGCAAGCCCGATCCGGAGGGCTTCCGTCTGGCCGCCGAACGGCTGGGCTTCGCCATCGAGGACTGTCTGGTGTTCGAGGACGCCACCGCCGGGATCACCGCCGCCGAGGCCGCGCCCGCCGACATCGTCGTCATCACCGCCGCCCACCAGCACCCGCTGGAAACGCCCCATCCGACACTGGACGGCTATGAGGGGGTGAGGTGCGTGGTGGGGGCTGACGGGCGGTTGAGCCTGACCCTTTGAATCGCGCCGCCGAACCGCCTATCTTCAAGCCATGATCGACGAGCTCTACAGCGCGCGCATCCTGTCGCTGGCGGCCAACCTGCCGCACAGCGGGCGCCTGGCTGCCCCGCAGGGGACGGCTGAGCGGGTGGCCAAGCTGTGCGGCTCCAAAGCCATCGTGGATGTGGTGCTGGACGCCGAAGGTCGCATCGCCGACTTCGCCCAGGATGTGAAGGCCTGCGCCCTCGGTCAGGCCGCCGCGGGGGTGGTGGGCGAGAGCGTCATCGGCGCGACGTCGCAAGAGATCGCTGACGCGCGAGACGCCATGCTGGCCATGCTCAAGTCAGGCGGCGAAGGCCCGCAAGGCCGCTTCGAGGGCCTGCGCGCCCTGAAACTGGTCGCCGACTATCCGGCGCGCCATGCCTCCACCATGGTCGCCATCGAGGCAACGCTGGACGCCGTCAGGCAAGCCTCCCAGCGCGACACGGCCGATACACGAACTAGCCTCGCCGGCGCCGCCTGACAGGAGGTGCCTGAACCCGCAAACCGGGGTAAGGCGTCTCAATCATGGCCCGCACCGGCATCACTCTCTACGAACGCGGCGTCCGCGCGGCCCATCGGGGCTACAAGCTGACGCTGTCTCCCTTTTTCGGGCAGTCGTGCCGGTTCCTGCCGACCTGTTCCGACTATGGCCGCGACGCGCTGATCCAGCACGGACCGGTCAAAGGGGGATGGCTCACCGTGCGACGCCTCTGTAAATGCCATCCCTTCGGCGGGTCGGGATACGACCCGGTTCCGCCGCGCGAGACCGCTCCAGCGGCGAGCGAACCAAGAAGCAAGACGACGACAGACCTATGATCGACCTGAAATTCCCCGACGGCGCCGTGCGCCAGTACCCGTCCGACGCCACGGGCCGTGACGTGGCGACCTCCATCTCGCCCTCGCTGGCCAAGAAGGCGGCCCTGGTCGAGCTGGACGGCAAGCTTCTGGACCTCGATGCCCCCATCGGCGGCTCGGGCGCGCTGAAGATCATCATGCGCGACAGCCCGGAGGCGCTCGACACCCTGCGCCACGACGCCAGCCACGTCATGGCCGAGGCGGTGCAGCAGCTGTTCCCCGGCACCCAGGTCACGATCGGCCCGGCCATCGAGGACGGCTTCTATTACGACTTCGCCCGCGACGAGCCCTTCTCGACGGACGACTTCGCGAAGATCGAAAAGCGGATGGCCGAGATCGTCGACCGCGACGAGAAGATCCGCCGCGAGGTCCTGCCGCGCGACGAGGCCATCGCCCGCTTCGAGGCCATGGGCGAGAAATACAAGGCCGAGATCATCCGCGACCTGCCCGAGGGCGAGGACATCAGCGTCTATCACCAGGGCGAGTGGCAGGACCTGTGTCGGGGTCCGCACTTCCCCTCGACCAGGTTCGTGGGCAAGGCCTTCAAACTGACCAAGCTGGCGGGCGCCTACTGGCGCGGCGACCACCGCAACCAGCAGCTCCAGCGCATCTATGCGACGGCCTGGGCGACCCAGGCCGATCTGGACGCCTATCTGCTCCGCATCGAGGAGGCCGAGAAGCGCGACCACCGCAAGCTGGGCCGCGCCATGGAGCTCTTCCACATGCAGGAAGAGGGCCGGGGCATGGTCTTCTGGCACCCCAAGGGCTGGGTGCTGTGGCGCGTGCTGGAGGCCTATATGCGCCGCCGCCTGGACAGGGCCGGCTATGTCGAGGTCAAGACGCCCCAGGTGCTCGACCGCACTTTCTGGGAGAAGTCGGGCCACTGGGAGAAGTACCGCCCCAACATGTTCGTCTGCGAGACGGTCGAGGGCGAGGAGCTCAGCCTCAAGCCGATGAACTGCCCGGGCCACGTGCAGATCTTCGACCAGGGCCAGCGGTCCTACCGCGAACTGCCGCTGCGCATGGCCGAGTTCGGCGCCTGTCACCGCTATGAGCCGTCCGGTTCGCTGCACGGCCTGATGCGGGTGCGCGGCTTCACCCAGGACGACGCCCACATCTTCTGCCGCGAGGACCAGATCGTCGAAGAGACGGCGGACTTCATCAAGCTGGCGCGCAGCGTCCACGCCGACCTCGGCATGGAGACGGCCTACATCAGCCTGGGCACGCGCCCCGAGAACCGCGCCGGCACGGACGAGTTCTGGGACAAGGCCGAAAGCCTGATGGCCGAGGCGGCCCGCGCCGCCGGGACCGAACCGGTCGTCACCGAGGGCGACGGCGCCTTCTACGCGCCCAAGCTGGACTTCATCGTCAAGGACGCCATCGGTCGCGAATGGACCTGCGGCACGATCCAGCTTGACTATGTCCTGCCCGAACGTCTGGGTGCGGAATATACGGGCGAGGACGGCCAGAAGCACCGGCCGGTCATGCTGCACCGGGCGATCCTCGGCAGCTTCGAGCGCTTCATCGGCATCATGATCGAGAACTACGCCGGGGCCTTCCCGCTGTGGCTCGCGCCGGTGCAGGCGGTGGTGGCGACCATCACCTCCGACGCCGACGGCTATGCCGAAGAGGTGGCGGCGAAATTCCGGGCGGCCGGGCTGCGCGTCGAGACCGATCTGCGCAACGAGAAGATCAACTACAAGATCCGCGAACACTCGGTCGGCAAGGTCCCCGCCATCGCCGTCGTCGGCCGCAAGGAGGCCGAGGAAGGCAAGGTCGCCATCCGCAGGCTCGGGTCGCAAGCCCAGACCATCGTCTCGGTGGAAGAGGCGATACAGCTGCTGACGGAAGAGGCGACGCCACCGGATCTGCGAGTCTAGAATACACGTTTGACTTGTGCGGATGATCGGATTTTATTCCGCTCATCCCCGCGAAGGCGGGGACCCAGGTTTTAGCCAAGGTCTCCGCCATTGGCCTTCTTCACCTATATCGTCGCCAGCAAGCGCAACGGCACGCTCTACATCGGCTCGACCGACAACCTGATCGTTCGGATATCCCAACATAGGGAAAAGGCGCGGCCAGACAGCTTCACCGCCAGATACGACGTGGACATTCTCGTCTGGTTCGAGGTCCACGAGACCCGCGCGACGGCCTTCCGACGCGAGCGTCAGCTCAAGAAATGGAACCGACTGTGGAAGCTCCGGCTCATCGAAGAGATGAACCCTGGGTGGCACGACCTGTTTGAGAGACTGCAGCCGTAGCTAAAACCTGGGTCCCCGCCTTCGCGGGGATGAGCGGATTTTAGATCGCGCTCAAGCAGCGAGCGACCGCGTCGCGAGCGGTAGCGCTCTGCGAAGGGCGCCTTCCCGCCCTTCGTCAAATATGTATCGCGTGGCCCAAGGCCCGCAGGGTCGCCTCGTGGAAGGCTTCGCCGAGCGTCGGATGCACGTGGATCACGCCGGCGACGTCTTCCAGAACCGCGCCCATTTCCAGCATCTGGGCGAAGCTGTTGGAGAGTTCGGCGACGTGCTGGCCGACGGCCTGGACGCCGAGCAGGCGGTGGTCGTCCTTCGACGCCAGAACCCGGACGAAACCGCCGTCCTCGCCGGCCTCGATGGCCAAGGCGCGGCCGATGGCGGCGAGCGGGAAGACGGCGGTGATGACGTCGTCGCGGCCCTCGACGTCGTTCGGCCCGAGGCCGGCGGAAACGATCTCGGGTTCGGTGAAGCAGACGGCGGCGATGGTGACCGGGTCGAAGACCTTGTCATGGCCCGCGATGATCTCTGCGACCACCTCGCCCTGGGCCGAGCCCTTGTGGGCCAGCATGGGTTCGCCGGTCAGGTCGCCGACGGCCCAGACGTTCTTCATATTGGTGGCGCAGCGGTTGTCGGTCTTCACGAACGGACCGTCCATGGTCACGCCCATGTTTTCGAGGCCCCACCCCTTGGTGCGGGGGCGGCGGCCGACCGTGACCAGCACCTTGTCGGCGTCCAGTTGCAGGGGTTCGCCGTCCTTGGTCGTGATCGAGAGCTTGCCGTCGCCGAAGCCGCCCGCGCGGGCGCCGAGGTGCATCTCGACGCCGTGGCTGGTCAGCCACTTCATGACCGGGTCGGTCAGGGCCTTGTCGTAGAGCGGCAGGATGCGGTCGGCCATCTCGACGATGGCCACCTCGGCGCCCAGTTTGCGATAGGCGATGCCCAGCTCCAACCCGATATAGCCGCCGCCGACGACGACCAGCTTGTTCGGCACGGTGTCCAGCGACAGGGCTTCGGTCGAGGAGATGACGTCGCCGCCGAAGGGCAGGAACGGCAGTTCGACCGGCTCGGAGCCCGTGGCGAGAATGACGTGTTCGGCGGTGATGCGGATGTCGCCGTCGTCCGTGGTGACGACGCAGGTCTTGGCGTCGGCGAAGGTCGCCCAGCCCTTGATGACCTTGACCTTCGCCTTTTTCAGCAGGGCGGCGACCCCGTTGTTCAGCTTACGGACGATCCCGTCCTTCCAGGCGACCGTCTTCGACAGATCGATGGCCGGTTCGGACGCCGTGATGCCCAGCGTGCCGTCGCCGGCGGCCTTGAGCACCGTCTCATACTTGCCCGCCGCATGGATGATGGCCTTGGACGGGATGCAGCCGACGTTCAGACAGGTGCCGCCGAGACCGTCGCCGCCGTCGACCAGCACGGCGTCCAGCCCCAGCTGGCCACAACGGATGCCGGCCACATAGCCGCCGGTGCCGGCGCCGATGATCAGGACTTTGGTTTTGATCTGCTGCATCTTTTTACCGCTCATCCCCGCGAAGGCGGGGACCCAGTCCTTAAATCAGTGGGCGCGCTCAGGATCGATAACGCGCCGTCTCCTAGAGGGTCATCGCCCAAAGCGCTGGGTCCCCGCCTTCGCGGGGATGAGCGGAATGGGGACAGGCTTCACCCCATCCACAGCGTAGTGGGATGCTCCAGCAGGCCCTTGATCCGTTGCACGAAGACGGCCGCGTCGTGGCCGTCGACGATGCGGTGATCGAAGCTGGACGACAGGTTCATCATCTTGCGGACCACCATCTGGCCGTCCTTCACCACCACCCGTTCAATGATCTTGTTGGGGCCGACGATGGCCACCTCGGGGTGGTTGATGATCGGGGTGTGGACGACGCCGCCCAGGGTCCCCAGCGAGGTGATGGTGATGGTCGAGCCGCTGAGCTCCTCACGTTTGGCCGAACCGTCCTTGGCCGCGCCGGAGACGCGGGCGATTTCGGCGGCGGTGTCGTAGGGGTCGCGCGCCTCGGCGTGGCGGACCACCGGCACCATCAGGCCGTTCGGCGTCTGGGCGGCGATGCCCAGATGCACGGCGGCGTGCTGAGTCAGGACCCCGGCCTCGTCGTCATAGGTGGCGTTGATCTGCGGCTGGTCGCGAAGGGCCACGATGATGGCGCGGGCGATGAAGGGCAGGACGTTCAGCTTCGCCTTGCCGGTCTGTTTCGCCTGGGCGTTCAGATGGGCGCGCAGCTCCTCCACCACCGTCATGTCGATTTCCTCGACATAGGTGATGTGCGGGATGCGACGCACGCTCTCGGCCATCTTCTCCGCGATCTTGCGGCGCAGGCCGATGATGCGGACCTCGGTGGTCCCTTCGGCCTGGGCATAGAGCGAGCCCGTGGCGGCGGGCGCCGCCGGGGCCTGCGAACCGCGCGCCAGGAAGGCGTCGAGGTCGCCGTGCTCGATGCGACCGGCCGGGCCGGAGCCGGGCACGAACTGCAGCTCGATGCCCAGTTCGCGGGCGCGGTTGCGCACAGCGGGCGAAGCCAGGGGGCGGACGCCCGGGATCTGGGCCGTGCGGGCGACCGGGGCGGCCTCGGCGACGACCTTGGCCGGCGCCGCAGCCTTGGCTGGAGCAGGCTTTGGCGTTTCGGCCTTGGGTGCGGGCTTTTCGATCGCCCTCGGAGCCGACGCCGGAGCGGCGGTCACATTGCCGGCACCCTCGACGTTGAAGGTCACCAGCGGGCCGCCGACCGGGACCTGACGGCCGGGTTCGCCGGTCAGGGAGGCGACGACGCCGGCGACGGGCGAGGTCAGTTCGACGGTGGCCTTGTCGGTCATGACCTCGGCCAGCAGCTGGTCTTCCTCGACCGTGTCGCCGACCTTGACGTGCCAGGCGACCAGCTCGGCCTCGGCCGTGCCTTCGCCCACGTCGGGCAGTTTGAAGACGTAGTTGCCGGCGGCGGCCGCAACGGGTTCAGCCTCCGGCGCGACTTCCGGTTCGCCGGCGGCTTCGGGCTCGGCGGCGACCGGTGCGACGATCTCGGCAACGGGCTCCGGAGCGTCCGACGCATTGCCCGCCCCCTCGACCTCGAACTCGACCAGGGGCGAGCCGACGGCGGACATGACGCCGGGCTGGCCGTGGGTGGCGGTGACGACGCCGGTGACCGGGGAGGTCAGTTCGACGGTGGCCTTGTCGGTCATGACGTCGGCGAGGACCTGGTCCTCCTCGACCCGGTCGCCGACCTTGACGTGCCAGGCGACCAGTTCGGCCTCGGCGGTGCCTTCGCCCACGTCGGGCAGTTTGAAGACATAACGGCCCATCAGCGTGCGCCTCCGGTCATGACGGCTTTCAGGGCGGTGGCGACCCGTTCCGGCCCGGGGAAATATTCCCACTCGAAGGCGTGCGGATAGGGCGTATCCCAGCCGCAGACGCGGCCGATGGGCGCCTCGAGGTGGTAGAAGCAGCGCTCCTGGACCAGGGCGGACAGCTCCGCTCCGTACCCGGACGTTTTCGGCGCCTCATGCACGATGACGCAGCGGCCGGTCTTCTTCACCGAGGCCTCGATGGTCGCGATGTCGAGCGGGACGAGGGTGCGCAGGTCGATGACCTCGGCGTCGACGCCCGCGTGCTCGGCGGCCGCCAGCGAGACCCAGACCATGGTGCCCCAGGCGAGGATGGTCACGTCCGAACCTTCGCGGACGATCTTCGCCTCGCCGATCGGCACGACGTATTTTTCGGTCGGAACCTGGGCCTCGGGTTGCGACTTCCACGGCGAGATCGGCTTCTGGTGCCAGCCGTCGAAGGGGCCGTTGTAGAGGCGTTTAGGCTCGAAAAAGATGACCGGATCGTCGTCCTCAATGGCCGCGGTCAGCAGGCCCTTGGCGTCATAGGGGTTGGACGGCACCACCACCTTCAGCCCGGCGATGTGGGTGAACAGGCTTTCCGGCGACTGGCTGTGGGTCTGGCCGCCGAAGATGCCGCCGCCATAGGGGCTGCGGACCACGATCGGGGTCGAGAACTGGCCGCCCGAGCGGTAACGCATCTTGGCCGCTTCGGAGACGATCTGGTCGTAGGCCGGATAGATGTAGTCGGCGAACTGGATCTCCACGACCGGACGCAGGCCGTAGGCGGCCATGCCGATGGCGGCGCCGACGATGCCGCTCTCATTGATCGGGGCGTCGAAGCTGCGGGTCAGGCCGTGCTTCTGCTGCAGCTGGTCGGTGACGCGGAAGACGCCGCCGAAGAAGCCCGTGTCCTCGCCGAACGACAGGACGTTGGGGTCCTCGGTCATCTTGACGGCCAGGGCCGAATTCAGCGCCTGGATCATGTTCATCGGGACCACGCCGGTCCCTTCAGAGATGGAGGCGGGGGTTTCGGTCGCATCGGCCATGTCGGGATCGATGCCGTCGTGCTGATCGGCGGGGGAATAGGCTTCGCTCATGATCAGATCCCCACTTCGCCACGCTGTTCGGTGATGCGCCAGTCCTCGGTCGCATAGACCTCCTCGAACATCTCCTTCACCGACGGGCGCGACTGGCCCAGGGTGCCGATGGCCTCGGATTCCTTGCCCGCGGCGCGAACCTGTTCGACGGCTTCCTTCAGAGCGGCCTCGTGCTGCTCGTCGTCCCATTCGCCGATCAGGGTCAGGTGCTGGCGCAGGCGCTGGATCGGGTCGCCGAGCGGCCATTGGTCATGCTCGTCGGCCGGGCGGTATTTGGACGGATCGTCCGAGGTCGAGTGCGGGGCGCCGCGGTAGGTGAACATCTCGATCAGGGTCGCACCCTGATTGGTGCGGGCCCGCTCCTCGGCCCACTGGGTCGCGGCCCAGACGGCGAGGAAGTCGTTGCCGTCGACGCGCAGGGACGGCAGGCCATAGCCGATGGCCTTGGAGGCGAAGGTCGTCTCATTGCCGCCGGCGATGCCCTGGAAGGACGAAATGGCCCACTGGTTGTTGACGACGTTGATGATCACCGGAGCGCGGTAGACGCTGGCGAAGGTCAGGGCCGAGTGGAAGTCGCTCTCGGCCGTCGAGCCGTCGCCGATCCAGGTGATGGCGATCTTGTCGTCGCCCTTGTAGGCGCTGGCCATGGCCCAGCCCACGGCCTGGGGCAGCTGGGTGCCGAGATTGCCGCTGATCGTGAAGAAGCCGAAATCCCTGGCCGAATACATGATCGGCAGCTGACGCCCTTTGATCGGGTCGGCGGCGTTGGAATAGATCTGGTTCATCATCGTCGCGAGCGGATAGCCGCGCGAGATCAGCAGGCCCTGCTGGCGATAGGTGGGGAAGCCCATGTCCTCGCGGGACAAGATCATGCCTTGGGCGACCGCGATGGCTTCCTCGCCCGTGCACTTCATATAGAAGCTGGTCTTGCCCTGACGGTGGGCGCGATGCATCCGGTCGTCGAAGGCGCGGGTCAGGATCATGGCCTTGAGGCCTCGACGCGCCGTATCCGGATCGAGGCGCGGGTTCCACGGGCCGACCGCATTGCCCTCGTCGTCCAGCACCCGGACAAGACGGAAGGCCAGGTCCGTCATCTGCACGGGCCGCGAATCGACCGGCGGCCGATCGACGGCGCCGGCGACGTCGAGCTTCAGTCCGCTGAAGTCCGGGGCGTCCCCGGGGCGGCCCGAAGGCTCCGGAACGCGCAGGGACAAGGGCTGGGTGTTCCTGGTCATTTGGTCCTGCCTGTTGGCCTGCGCCTGGTTGATCCGGCCGCATTTGCCTTTATAGCGCCTGATAGCAGACGCGGCGTATCAAGACTTACCGAATTTCGCCTTGCATATGGCGGTTCAAGGGTATTTTATTGCGTCATAACGACAAACGGAGAAACGCCTTGGCGGACGAACTCGATCCCATCGACGCGAGAATTCTGGACATCCTGCAGCAGGACGCGGGGCTGTCCGTCGCGGAGGTCGCCGATCGGGTCGGTCTGTCCGCCTCGCCGTGCTGGCGGCGCATCAAGAGACTGGAAGATTCCGGCCTGATCCGCAAGCGCGTGACCCTGCTGGACGCCAAGCTGCTGGGCCTCGACTTCGAGGTCTATGCCATCGTCAAGCTGATGCTGCCCTCGTCCGAGAATCTGCAGACCTTCGAGGCCGCCGTCAGCGACTGGCCCGAGGTGGTCCAGTGCGCCACCATCACCGGCCGCGAGGACTATGTGCTGCGGATCGTCACCTCCGACATGCACGCCTTCGACAAATTCCTGCGCGAGAAACTGCTGGCCCTGGCCATCGTCTCGGACTGCGAGAGCCATATCGTGACCCGCGGCGTGAAGAATGTGACCGCCCTTCCCCTCGGCATCATCACCCCCCACGTGCGATAAGGTAAGAGTTCAGAGGGGATACGACATGATCGAGATGGTGATCGACGCGCGGCGCAAGGATCTCGGCGGGTTCGAGGTCGGCCGCGTCCTGCCCTTCCATTCGCGCCGGATGATCGGCCCCTTCATCTTCCTGGACCAGATGGGACCGGCGGAGTTCGCGCCGGGGTCGGAATCGATCAACGTCCGTCCCCACCCCCACATCGGCCTGTCGACCCTGACCTATCTGTTCGAGGGCGAGATCATGCACCGCGACAACCTGGGCTTCACCCAGGCCATCCGTCCGGGCGAGGTCAACTGGATGACGGCCGGCAAGGGCATCGTCCACTCCGAGCGCACCGATCCGCTGAAGAAGGCGCAAGGGGGCCCCATGCACGGGATGCAGGCCTGGATCGCCCTGCCGAACGAGGCCGAGGAGATGGACCCCGGCTTCTTCCACCACGGCGAGGCCGACCTGCCCGCCTATGAGAACGGCGGCCTGTTCGCGCGTCTGGTCGCGGGCGAGGCCTATGGGGCGTCGTCGGCGGTGAAGACCTCCTCCCCCCTCTTCTACGTCCACTGGGAAATGCAGGAGGGGGTGCGCACCGCCCCGCCTCCGGGCAAGGGCGCCGGCGGCATGTCCGAACGGGCCCTCTATGTCGCCAAGGGCCAGATCGAGGTGGCGGGGCGCACCTTCCACGAAGGCCAGTTGATCGTGCTGGAGCCCCACGCCGAACCCACCGTCAAATCCCTGACTCCATCGACCGTCATGGCCTTGGGCGGCGAGCCGGTCGGCGAGCGGCTGATCTGGTGGAATTTCGTCGCCTCCTCGCAGGAGCGGATCGACCAGGCCAAGGCCGACTGGAAGGCCGGCCGCATGGCCCTGCCGACCGAGGACGATCTGGAGTTCATCCCCCTGCCCGACGTCCCCGCGACGCCCGAACCGGCGCCCGCCGAGGTGACGCCCAAGCCGACGGATCCGGTCTAGGCCTCACTCCGCCGCGGCGACGCGTCTCTGCTCCGCGCTACGGCGCCGGCGTTCGGTCGTCATCCGGTCGGCGATCTCGGACGCCTGAATCGAGGCGTTCATCGGATCGCGCGAGGCGGAATACAGGGCGAACAGATAGTCCTCGTCCGTCAGGGTCAGACCCGTCACGCCCGGACGCTCGAACAGGTTCAGCACAGTGTCGAACCCGTCCGTCTCGACACGCGGGTCCGCCGGGGCGAGGGCGACGAAGGCGACATAGTCGCTGACCGCATTGAAGGGCACGCCCTCCAGCTTCTTCATGTCCAGGATGATGGTCACCCCGACCAGATCGTCGCGAACATTGCCGCGCAGACGCGAGCCGTTCCGCACCGTGACCGAACGGCTCATCATATCGGGCTCCATCGCGCCAAGAGGAATGGCCACCTGACCTGAATCCGACATCAGCGGCAAGCTGACCTGCCACCAGCGCACCGGGGCGTCCGACGTGCGGAACGCCTCCAGAGCGGCGTCGCCGAGGCTCACCGCGCGCCGGGCGGGTCGGAAGCTGATCGGCGAGGCGACCATCAGTTCGTCGGCCAGAGCATCGGGATCATCCGAAGCGAAGATGGAGATGTCCGGGCGGCAGTCCGGCGAGGGGTCGGGAGACAGGCCGATCGCCTTGGCCACCGCCCCGACCCTGTCCCTCAGAAAGGTCGCGTGTTCGGCGTCCATGAAGGCGACATGGACGCAGATGCGGTCGTCCCAGCGCGGGCTGAGCCGGCCCATTGGTCCTGAGCCGACCTCTCGCGCATAGGTCCCCATCGCCCGCCGGGTCGCCGCGACCACGTCGATGTCGCCAACCCGGTCGCCGTCCGGGTCGGACGAGGCCGCGGCAGGGACCGGCGCCGTCTGGGCCCGCGCGGTCTGGGCCAGCGCACCGCCCGCTGGACCGAGAGCCAGGGCCGTCAGGGCCGAAAACAATCCTAACTTCATTCATCGGCTCCCGCGTGCAACCCAGACGATAACACAGCCCGCTGGACCCTCAAGGGCGGTAAGGTCGCAGACGCGGTCCTAAAGCCCCTTCAGGAACCCCAGCAGGGCGGCGTTGACCTCATCGGGCCGTTCCTGCTGCAGCCAGTGGCCGGCGCCGGGCAGGACGGTCTGGCCGCGGAGGTCGGTCAGCCATTTCGACAGCCCCGCCTCGTGTTGCCCCGCGTAACGCCGCACCGGATCGCGCTCGCCGACGAGGAAGAGGGACGGCTGATCGATGGTTCTGTCCTGCAGGAAGGCGGTCAGGCTCCAGTTCAGGTCGATGCAGCGATACCAGTCGATCGGGCCCCGGAAGCCGCCCGCGCTGAACGCCTGCACATATTCGGCGAAATGGGCCTCGCTCATCCAAGGCGGCAGGGTCGCGCCGTCGTCGATGCTCTGCAGCAGGGAGACGCCCGGGGGCAGGAAGCCGCTCGACAGGCCCTCGTCCGGCGTCGCGCCGTCATAGGACCAGAACATCTTCTTCAGCGCCGTCGCCGGGTCGGCGTCGAAATCGGCGTGGGCGTCGTCGGGCTGGAAACGGCTGATGTAGAGGTCGCCGAGCCCTGCCCGTTTGGCCAGGGCCGCCATCATCGGCGTCGGCGCCCCCTTGGGGATGCGCGGCTGGAAGGGCACCGACAGCCCCGCCACCGCCCTGAAGATATCGGGCCTGAGGAGGGCGCAGTGCCAGGCGACCGGCGCGCCCCAGTCGTGGCCCACGACGACGCAGGTCTCTTCCCCCAGCGCCCGGACCAGATCGACCATGTCCCCGACCAGCTTCAGGATCGTATAGTCCTCGCGCCGCTCCGGCTTGTCGGTCCCTCCATAGCCGCGCATGTCGGGGGCCACGGCGTGATAGCCCGCCTCGGCCAGGGCCTGAACCTGCGCCCGCCAGCTGACGCCGAGTTCGGGGAAGCCGTGAATGAGCAGCACCAGAGGGCCGTCGCCGGCCTCGAGGATCTGCTGGTTCAGGCCGTCCGTCCTGACGATCCGGGTCTGCATGGCGTCTCTCCCGCGGCCCGTCCGACGCCGCCCTTTGCACCCTTGGCGGGCGTCGTGCATTGAAGGGTCATGACCCGCATGACCTCGCTTCCGGACGGTACTCTGGTCCCCGTGCTCGGCCAAGGCACATGGGAGATCGGCGACGATCCGAAGACCGCCGACGCCGAACAGGCCGCCCTGTCGCGCGGGCTGGATCTGGGCCTGAGCCTGATCGACACCGCCGAACTCTACGGAAACGGCAAGTCCGAACGGCTGGTTGGGGAAGTGATCAGGGGCCGCCGTGACGAGGCCTTTCTGGTGTCCAAGGTCCGGCCCGAGAACGCCGGCGAAATGTCGATGATGCTGGCCTGCGAAAGGAGCCTTGAGCGCCTCGGGGTGGACCGGCTGGATCTCTATCTTCTGCACTGGGAAAGCCGCTTCCCGATGGACGAGATCATCGCCGGCTTCGAGGAGCTGATCGACGAGGGGATGATCGCCCGCTGGGGCGTGTCAAACCTCGACCTCAAGACCATGGACCGGATGGAGGCGCTGGACGGCGGCGTCGGCTGCCAGACCGACCAGGTCCTCTATCACCTCGGCTCGCGCGGCATCGAGTTCGATCTCCTGCCCTGGGCGCAGGAGCGCAACATGCCGCTGATGGCCTATTCGCCGCTCGGACGCGGTGGGAAGGGCGGCCTGCTGGAGCATCCGGCCCTGATCGAGATCGCCGACCGGCACGACGCCTCCACCGCCCAGATCGCCCTGGCCGCCGTCCTGCGTCAGGAGGGGATCATCGCCATCCCCAAGGCCTCGACCGTCGCCCATGTCGAGGCCAATGCCGAGGCGCTGGAGATCGAGCTGGACGCCGAGGATCTGGCGGTGCTGGACCGGGCCTTCCCGCCGCCCTCGACCGCACAACCTCTGGACATCATCTGACGCACAGCGGGGGCGCCCATCTGGGGTGGCGCCGGAGGCCGGAAACTATCTTTCCGACTGGAATCACGCGTGAAATTTGTCCCAATCTTGAGACAACAGTCGGTTGAGAGCGCTCACCCGCTTTACGTTCACACGGTCTTCACGCGATGAAACCCATGCATGCATCCAGCGCACGGCCCGGTTGATCCCAAACGCGTTTTAAGGGAAAGTCGGAACGCTACGCATTAGCATCGGTCAAGCGACCGGAAGCGTCGGGGGACGTAACCGGAAGACCGCTTGATTGACGGCCGGCTCCTGCCGGTCGAGCGAGCGGCGGCCTTGTCGGGGGACAGGGCCGCCGTTCTTATTTTCAGACCAAACAGAAACGGCCCCGGGATCGCTCCCGGGGCCGTTCTGCATTTGAGGCTCGAGGTCCGCCTAGGCGGCGGCCTTTCATTCCCGTTGGAAGTCCGCCTAGGCGGCGGCCTTCTGCGAGCCGGCGAAGTTTCCGTAGAAGGTCTCGCCCTTGGCGGCCATGTCGCGCAGCAGCTGCGGGACCTTGAAGCGGTCGCCATAAGTCGCAGCCAGACGGTCGGCCGTTTCCACGAACTTCGCCAGGCCGGTCTGGTCGATCAAGGTGATCGGGCCGCCGGTCCAGGGCGCGAAGCCCCAGCCCAGGATGGCGCCGAGGTCGGCTTCGCGCGGGTCGTCGATGACGCCCTCTTCCCAGCAGCGGGCCACTTCCACGGCCTGACGGTAGAGCAGGCGGGTCTTCAGCTCGTCGATCTGGCCGAAGGCGCCGGGCTCTTCCGGACCGTCGATGTGTTTGGTCACCGGCGCCAGTTCGGCGAGGCCGGCCCACAGGGTCTTGGGCTTGGAGGCGTAGTCGTAGAAGCCCATGCCGTTCTTGCGACCGAAGCGACCGCCCTCGACCATCTTCGCCACGATGTCCGCGCCCTCGGCCGGGACGTATTTGTCGCCCAGGTCCAGAGCCGTCTGTTTGGCGATCTTGTACGAGAGGTCCAGCGCGACGTCGTCGTGCATTTCCAGCGGACCCCGCGGCATGCCGGTCATGCGGCCGACGTTGTCGATCAGGGCCGGGGCCCAGCCCTCTTCCAGCATCGCCATGCCTTCCATCAGGAAGGTGGAGAAGCAGCGCGAGGTGTAGAAGCCGCGGCTGTCGTTGACGACGATCGGGGTCTTCTTGATCTTCAGGACGTAGTCGAGGGTCTTGGCGATGGCCGCCTCACCCGTCTTCTCGCCGAGGATGATCTCGACCAGCATCATCTTGTCGACCGGCGAGAAGAAGTGGATGCCGATGAAGTCCTCGGGACGCACCGACGCTTCGGCCAGACCGGTGATCGGCAGGGTCGAGGTGTTGGAGCCGAAGATCGCGCCTTCGGCCAGCTGGGCCTCGGCGCGCTTCGTCACGTCAGCCTTGATCTCGCGGTTTTCGAACACGGCTTCGACGACCAGGTCCGAACCCTTGATCAGGTCGTAGTCGGTGGTCGCGGTGACCGAGCCGAGCAGGGCGTCAAACTTCTCCTGGGTCAGCTGACCGCGCGACAGGCGTTTCTTCAGCAGTTCCTCGACGTGGGCCTTGCCCTTGTCGGCGGCTTCCTGGGTCTGGTCGATCAGGATGGTCTCGATGCCGGCCATGGCCTGAACGTAGGCGATGCCCGCGCCCATCATGCCGGCGCCGATGACGGTGACCTTTTTCGGATCCGACTTCGGCACACCCGCCGGACGCACGGCGCCCTTGTCCAGCTCCTGCTTGGACAGGAACAGCGAACGGATCATGGCCTGGGCCTGCGGCGTCATCAGGGTCTTGATGAAGTAGCGGGTCTCGATGCGCAGGGCGGCGTCGATCGGCACCTGAATGCCCTCATAGACGGCCTTCATCAGGTTCAGGGCGGCCGGGTAGTTGCCGTAGGTCTGCTTCTTGATCATGGCGTTGCCGACCAGGAAGTTCTGGATGCCCGCCGGGTGGTAGGGGCCGCCGCCGGGCTGTTTGAAGCCCTTGTCGTCCCACGGCGCGACAGCCTTGCCGCCGCCCTTGATCCAGGCCTTGGCGGCCTCGACCTCGGAGCCCGCCGCAACGACCTCATGGATGATGCCGGCGCCCTTGGCGTCGTTGGGACGGAAGGACTTGCCCTCGGTCATGGCCATCATCGCCGCCTGGACGCCGATAAGGCGCGGCAGGCGCTGGGTGCCGCCGCCGCCCGGGAACAGGCCGACCTTGATCTCGGGCAGGCCGAGCTGGATCTTCGGATTGTCGCCGGCGACGCGGTAGTGGCAGGCCAGGGTCAGTTCCAGACCGCCGCCCAGGGCCAGGCCGTTGATGGCGGCCGCGACCGGCTTGCCGCAGGTCTCGATGGCGCGCAGGGCGCCGTTCATCTTCCAGCCCGCGTCGAAGGCGTCCTGCAGGGAGGCGCCGCCGACCATGCCGCCGGCCATGTCGCCGAGGTCGGCGCCGGCGCAGAAGCCCGAGGCCTTGCCCGAGGTGATGACCGCGCCCTTGATGGACTCGTCCGTCTTGATGAGCTCGGCCAGTTCCGGCAGCTCGGCCATGACGCCGGAGGTCAGGGTGTTCATCGAACGGCCCGGGACGTCGAAGGCGATGACGGCGATGCCGTCGGCGTCGACGTCGATCTTGAAGTTCTCGAAGGTTTTCATGGTCGGGATCTCCGGATCAGACGCGTTCGATGACGGTGGCGGTGCCCATGCCGCCGCCGATGCACAGGGTAATCAGGGCGGTCGACTTGTTCGAGCGCTCCAGCTCGTCCAGGGCGATGCCGGTGATCATGGCGCCGGTGGCGCCGAGCGGGTGACCCATCGAGATGCCGCCGCCGTTCACGTTCATCTTCGAATGGTCGATGTTCAGGGCCTGCATGTAGCGCAGGACGACGGCCGCGAACGCCTCGTTCAGCTCCCACAGGTCGATGTCGTCGGGGGTCATTCCAAGCTTGCCGAGCAGCTTGCGGGTCACATACTCCGGACCCGTCAGCATGATCGACGGCTCCGAGCCGATCGAGGCGCCGCCCAGGATTTTGGCGCGCGGCTTCAGGCCCAGGGCCTGGCCGGCTTCCAGGGTGCCGATCAGGACGCCGGCCGAACCGTCGACGATGCCCGAGGAGTTGCCCGGAGTGTGGACGTGGTTGACGCGCTCGACCTCGGGGTAGCGCTGGTTGATCACGGCATCGAAGGCCATCTCGCCCATCATGGCGAAGGACGGGTTCAGACCGCCCAGAGACTGCATGTCCGTGTTCGGGCGAATGGTCTCGTCATGGGCCAGACGCACCAGACCCAGCTGGTCCTTGACCGGCACGACCGACTTGTTGAAGCGGCCGTCGGCCCAGGCGGCGGCGGCGCGCTTGTGGCTTTCCATCGAATAGGCGTCGACGTCGTCGCGGCTGAAGCCGTACTTCGAGGCGATCATGTCGGCCGAGACGCCCTGGGGCACGAAATAGGTGGCGAAGGCCGAGGTCGGGTCGACCGGCCAGGCGCCGCCGTCCGAGCCCATCGGCACGCGGCTCATGGCCTCGACGCCGCCGCCGACGGCGAAGTCGGCCTCGCCGGACTTCACCTTGGCCGTGGCCATGTTCACGGCTTCCAGACCCGAGGCGCAGAAGCGGTTGATCTGGACGCCGGCGGTGTACTGCGACCAGCCGGCGTTGAGCACGGCGGTGCGGGCGATATCGGCGCCCTGTTCACCCACGGGGGTGACGCAGCCGAGGATGACGTCGTCGACCTTGGAGGTGTCCAGATCGTTGCGGTCGCGCAGGGCCTGCAGCACCTGGGTGGCCAGGTCCAGGCCCGTGATCTCGTGCAGGGAGCCGTCCTTCTTGCCCTTGCCGCGCGGGGTGCGCACCGCGTCATAGATGTAGGCGTCAGCCATGGGAGTCAGTCTCCAATAAGGACGGTTCGAAGCGTTGGCGCCATGAACCCTACGTTTACGTCAACGTCAAGTAAGAAGGCGCGTGGCGGAAGGGTAGTCCTGCATTCGTGATCGCGACAGGCGCGCCCGCGCCAACCGGTTCGCGTTAGCCGTTCCCTCACCCCCTTCGTGTATCGTCGTTTGGCATGAACCCTGCGGAGACGGGGCGAACGGGCCCGAAACGGGCCTGATCGGGACAGGTGGGGACAATGAGGATTGGCCATCATGGCTATGAGATCGAAGTCCATGGTGGTCGAACGGACTGGCTGTGGGTCGTCTTCGATGAGGAAGGGGACCAACTGCGCTCCGGCCACGCCCAGACGCAGGCCTCGGCGCTGCGCCGCGCCCGCCGTACGGTCGCCTGGCTGAGCAACCCGCTGATCGCCTGGATCGAACCCCTGCTGGCCCCGGCGTCGCATCAGGCCTGACGCGAGGACGCCTCGTCCGGCGCATGGCAGACCGCCTCGACGTTGAACCCGTCAGGATCGAGGACGAAGGCCGCATAATAGGCGGCGCCGTACCGGGGGCGCAGGCCCGGCCCACCATTATCCTGCCCGCCCGCCGCCAGGGCCGCCGCGTGAAAGGCCTCGACCTCGGCCCGCGTTTCGGCGCGAAAGGCGACGTGATTGCTCTCCCCCGGACGCTCCTTGTCGGCGATGACGAAATCGACCTCGTCGCCGACCCCGAACATCACCGCCGTGCCGCCGGCTTCGGTCTGCGCATCATGGATCAACCGATAGCCAAGGGGTTCGAGCGCCGCCTCGTAGAAGGCGCGCGAGCGGGCGATGTCGGTCACCGCCAATCCGATATGGTCGATCATGAGACGTCTCCCTGTGTCGTCAATCGAACGCGGAAAGCGTGGAAAGGCGCCCGTTGTGTCGGCCTCCCGACACCCGCAAACCCTTGTTCGCGCTAACGACTCGCACCTAGCTGAGCCGTAGGAACATCCGCCGCTCTCCGCGCCTTCTCCCGCCAGACACGCCCCGCTGTCAGAAGGAAAGACGTCATGGCCCAGACCTACGAAGAGATGGACGCGATCGCGATGCTGAAGGCCGACCACCGCAAGGTGGAAGAGATCTTCGCCGCTTTCGAGGCCGCCACCAGCCCTGCGAAAAAACAGAAGCTCGCCCTTGAAGCCTGCTTGGAGCTCAAGGTGCACACCACCATCGAGGAGGAGGTCTTCTATCCGGCCTGCGAAGGCAAGATCGAGGAAGACCTGCTCAAGGAAGCCTATGTCGAGCACGACGGCGCCAAGGTGCTGATCAACGAGATCGAGGCTTCGAGCCCCGAGGACGACTTCTACGACGCCAAGGTCAAGGTGCTGTCCGAGGAGATCGAACACCACGTCAAGGAAGAGGAAGAGCGCGTCGAGGGCATGTTCGCCCAGGCCCGCGCGGCTGGCCTCGACATGGATGCCCTCGCCGACGCCATGCGCGCCCGCAAGAAGACGGCGATGGAAGAATTTCAGGCCGGGAAGCCCGCAGAAACCCGCACCATGGCCGGCGACAAGGGCGTGGAAGACGCCCCCCTCACGGCCGTCGAGGCCCGCTGATTGTCCGGGGATCGACGACACCGACCCTCGCCGTCGGTCCCCGCCATTCCGCCCGGTGTTGACACACCCCCTCCCCCGTCCGACAACGCCGCTCCGGAAAAGTCCCGCCGCATTCCGCGCGCGGGCTTTCTGCTTTTGGAGGTACTGGTCCCGTGTCCACAAACCATCTGATGGGTGTCTACAATCGTGCTCCGCTGGAAGTGGATCGCGGGCGAGGCGCGCGTCTGTGGTCGACGGACGGCACGGAATATCTGGATATGGTCTCCGGCATCTCGACCAACGCCCTGGGTCACGCCAACCCGGTGCTGGTTCAGGCGATCAAGGACCAGGCCGAGAAGCTCTGGCACGTCTCCAACATCTACCGGATCCCGGGCCAGGAGCAGCTGGCCGACATGCTGTGCGAACATTCGTTCGCCGACCGGGTCTTCTTCGCCAACTCGGGCACCGAGGCGGTGGAATGCGCCCTGAAGACCGCGCGCCGCTACCACTGGGCCAACGGCGCGCCTGAGCGGATCGACATCTACGGCTTTGACGGCTCGTTCCACGGCCGGACCTATGGCGCGATCAACGCCGCCGCCAACCCGGCCTATGTCGAGGGCTTCGGCCCGAAGATGGAAGGCTTCCACCAGTTGCTCTGGGGCGACCGCGAGGCGCTGGAAGCGGCCCTGACCAATCCGACCACCTGCGCCATCGTGCTGGAGCCGGTTCAGGGCGAGGGCGGCTGCCGCGTGACCTCCGACGAGGACCTGCGCTGGATGCGTCAGATGGCGGACGAGAATGGCGTCCTGATCATCTTCGACGAGGTCCAGTGCGGCATGGGCCGGACCGGCAAGCTGTGGGCCCACGAATGGGCGGGCGTCAGCCCGGACATCATGGCCATCGCCAAGGCGCTCGGCGGCGGCTTCCCGATCGGCGCCTGTCTGGCCACCGAAAAGGCGGCCTCGGGCATGGTCGCGGGCGTCCACGGCACCACCTTCGGCGGCAACCCCCTGGCCATGGCCGTGGGTCTGGCGGCCTTCGGCGAACTGGTGAAGCCCGAGCTGATCCAGAACGTCAACGAGATCGCCGCCTATCTGAAGCAGCAGCTGGCGGGCCTGCAGGACCGCTTCCCGGACGTCATCGTCGACGTCCGCGGCAAGGGGCTGCTGATCGGCGTCAAGCTGGTCCCGAACAACCGCGACTTCATGGCCCTGGCCCGCGATGACCAGCAGCTGCTGGTCGCCGGCGGCGGCGACAACTGCTGCCGCATCCTGCCGCCGCTCAACCTGACCCTCGACGAGGCCCGTGAGGCCATCCGTCGCTTCGAAGGCGCCTGCGAGACGGCGCGCGAGCAAATGAAGGCGGTGGCGTAATGGCTCAGGTCAGACATTTCCTCGACATCCACCGGCTGGACGCCGCCGACCTGCGCGCCATCCTCGACGACGCCCACGCCCGCAAGGCCGCCCGCAAGGGCTGGCCCCAAGGCCGCGCCGACGCCGACGCGCCGGGCAAGGACCGCGTCCTGGCCATGATCTTCGAGAAGAATTCGACCCGCACGCGGTTCAGCTTCGACGCGGCCATCCGCCAGCTGGGCGGCTCGTCCATCATCGCCACGGCCAGCGACATGCAGTTGGGGCGCGGCGAGCCGGTCGAGGACACCGCCAAGGTCCTGTCGCGCATGGTCGACGCCGTGATGATCCGCGCCAACAACCACGAGGACGTCGAGCGCTTCGCCCGCGTCTCGACCGTGCCGGTGATCAACGGCCTGACCGACCGCTCGCACCCGTGCCAGATCCTGGCCGACCTGCAGACCATCGAGGAGCAGAAGGGGCCGATCGCGGGCAAGACCATCGCCTGGGTCGGGGACGGCAACAACGTCTGCCACAGCTTCATGCATGCGGCGCCCAAGTTCGGCTTCCACCTGAACGTCGCCTGCCCGGCCGAGTATCACCCGGACCTGCACGATCTGGCCAAGGGCGGCAACGCCGTCACCCTGACCGCCGACCCGCGCGAGGCGGTAAAGGGCGCCGACGTCGTGGTCACCGACACCTGGGTCTCGATGGGCGACAGCGACTATGAAGAGCGCCTGCAGGCTTTCGAGGCCTATACGGTCGACGAGGCCCTGATGGACCTGGCCGATCCGGACGCGGTCTTCCTGCACTGCCTGCCCGCCCACCGCGGCGAGGAGGTGACCGACGCCGTCATCGACGGGCCCAAGTCGCTGGTCTGGGACGAGGCCGAGAACCGCATCCACGCCCAGAAGGCCGTCCTGGCCTGGTGCTTCGGGGCCTTCTAGGCGCCGTAGGTCACGAACGACACCACGTTGCCGTCGGGATCGGCGACGTGGAAGTCGGTCCCGCCCCAGGGCTGGACTGTCAGCGGATGGGCGAAGGCGACGCCACGCGCCATGAACTCTGCGTACAGGGCCTTCACATCGGTGACGGAGAAGGAGGCGCAGATCAGCTGCTCCTCCTTCGCCGCGGCCGCCGCAAAGGGCGGGTCGTCCACATGGCGCATGTGGATCACGACGCCGTCGCGCGACACCGCGCCGTAGAAGGCCGGCTCGCCGTAGAGAAAATCCGTCGTGAAGCCGAGCTGATCGGTGAAGAAGGCGGCGCAGCGCGGCACGTCCGAGACCAGAAGGATGGGGACCAGCCCCGTCACCGTGCTCATGCGAGGCCCCTTTTCAGCGACTTCGGCGCCTGGATCATCCAGGCCGACCGGATCAGGCCTTCCAGCTCGGAAACCTCAAGCGTCTCCAGCCGGGCCAGGACCGCAGGATAGCCGCGATAGTGATCATCGTCGAAGAAGCGGTCGGGCACCGTCTCGATCAGCATCTCCTTGGCGGCGAGATCGCAGCGGATGGCCACAACACCGGGCACGACCTCCCGTTTCGCTTTCGGAGTGGCCCGCGCCAGATAGCTCCAGCACAGACCCTTCTTTCCGACGCCAAATCCCACGCCCTCGCCGGAGACGCCGGGCAGGGCGAGCGCGATGCGGGCGAGGTCGGCGGGCGTGGCCATGACGACAGACCACGCCCATTTCGACCTCAGGGCAAGCCTAGGCCAGATTGACGTCCGCCACCCCGCCCACGTCGGGCTGGGTCTTGGTGAGATTGGCCTTGGCCACCTCAAAGAAGAAGCCGACGGCGCCCTTCTTGGAAACCCAGACGCGACCGTCATCGCCGTCAAAGCGGATCAGCGTCAGATGCGGGTCGTCCTTGCCCTCCGGATACCAGGCGGCGAGAATCGGGTTCCAGTGTTTGTCGATGACCTCCTGGTTCCGGCTGATCGACAGCGAGCCATGGAAACAGGCCCAGACTTCCTGGTCCTTGGAGCCATAGGTGAACATGCCCTTCTGGCCGCCGGTGGCGACGTCGTGCGCCAGATCCGTGGTGTCCAGGGTGAAGAACCAGATGGTGCCGGTCTCCTCCTCGCGATACGCGGTCATCGGCTGCGAGTGATAGCCGGGCTTGTCGAGGCCCAGCATGCCCGTGTTCGAGCTTTTCAGATGCTTCCAGAATTCCTTTTCCGCCTCGGCGGCGGTCAGATCGTCGGCCATGGGTCGTCTCCTGTTTCTCATGTTCGGGGTGGAGACTGAACCGACTTAAGCTGTTGAAGTTCCTGCGGCCCCGCTTGTTCAACCGCCCGGGTGGGTGATCCCGAACAGGGCGGCCAGATGGATGGCCAGCAGGACGCTGATCGCCCCGAACAGCAGCATCAGAAACCGCCAGGGGGCCATGCGCGGACCCTTGATCAGATCTGGCGGACGCTGCCCGCGCCAGCCGGTGAAGACGGTCACGACCAGACAGGCGACAAGCAGGATCAGGGTGGGGGTCAGGGGCACGCGGACCAACTGGCGGCGGCGACGGCCGGAAACAAGTCCGAACGCCTCGAATTCCTTGCCCGGGCGTTAATCTTTACGGGTGGTTAACCATGATTAAGCCACACACGCCTTGGGGACCGATGATTTCCACAGGAAGATCGGTTGCCCCCAACATCTTGGGGTTAACGTAAGATTTACACCCCGGATATGGGCGACTAGCGTGGCCTCTCGTAGGTCGGGGAGCGAATCGGTGAGCGCAGCTGCGCCTTGGAGCGTCAAGGGTATCGACCCCAAGGCACGCGAAGTCGCAAAGGACCTCGCGCGGCGCTCCGGCATGACCCTGGGCGAGTGGCTCAACACCATGATCATGGACGACGGGGAGGACGAGGAAATCGTTGTGCCCCTGTCGCGCCGCGCTCACGCCGCCGATTCCTTCGAACGCCGCAGCCGCTCGCGCCGCCTCGACGACGCCTATGATCGCGAGCCCGGCTATTCGCGCGAAAGCTACGCCGCCTCTTCTCCTTCCTTCTCCGCCCCCTCCCATTCCGACGACACCCTGCAGCGCGTCGCCGCCTCGGTGGACGCCATCGCCGCCCGGCTTGAGGCCGCCGAGCGCCGCTCGACCGTGGCCATCCAGGGCGTGGATCAGGCCGTCGCCGGCCTGGTGCGCCGCCTCGACGGCGCCGACGCGGAAACCCGCACCTACGGCCGTCGCATCGACGACATCTCCGAAGAGCTCAAGGAAGGCCACCGCCGCCTGCGCCGCTTCGAACAGGAGGTCGGCCCCGACACCAAGGCCACCTTCGGCAAGGTCGAGAACGGCATCGGCGCCATCGCCGCGCGCCTGTACGACATCGAGGAACGCCAGCGGACCAGCCTGAACGAGCTGCGCCAGCGCATGGACGCCGCCGAGAAGTCGGTCAGCGCCCTGCCCCACGGCCAGGGCGTCGGCACCGAGGCCATGGCCCAGGTCAGCGCGCGTCTGGACACCGCCCAGGCTCAGACCACCGAGGCCCTGCGCGGTCTGGAGCGTTCCTTCGCCGGCCTGGACCAGCGGCTGCGCGCCGCCGAGGGCCGGGTCGAACCGGAAGGCTCGCGCGAGGCCGCCCGTTTCGAGAAACTGGCCGAGACCCTGGCCCGCCAGGTCGACGCCAACCGCGCCGAGATGATCCAGCGGCTGGACACGGCCGAGCGCGAAGGCCGAATGGACCGCATCGAGCGGGCCATGGCGGCGATCAATGAGCAGGCCCGTGCGGCCGAGCAGCGCTCCGCCCAGGGCATCGACGCCATGGGCCGCGAGGTCCTGCGCATCGCCCAGAACCTGAACGGGCGGATGCAGGCCGCCGACGCCCGCGCCACCACCCTGGACGCCGCCATCCAGCGCGTCGAAAGCGGCGTCTCGGACAAGATCGCCCGCGCCGGCCAGGCCATCGCCGCCGACCTGAACTCCAGCCTCGGCGACAAGCTCGACCGCGACATGGGCCGCTACGCCCAGGCCGTCGAGCACCGGCTGAACCGAACCGACGACCAGCACGCCTTGGCGCTGGAAAAGCTGGGCGGCGAGATCACCCGCATCTCGGACCGTCTGGCCGACCGTATCGCCCAGTCCGAGCGCAAGTCGGCCCAGGCCCTGGAAGACATCGGTCGCCGCCTGACGGACAGCTCGGCGCGGATCGAACAGACCTACGACCGCGCCTCGGGCGAACTGGCCGAGCGGATGCGCCTGTCGGAAGAACGCACCGCCCGCCTGCTGGAAGAGGCCCGCGAGCGGATCGAGAGCCGCGTCGACCGCTCCAGCCGCGCGTTCGACCTGCCCGAGCCGGTCGAGGCGCCGCACGCCGCGCCTGCCGCCCCCTCCGCCCTGTCGTCGTCCATGGCGGCCGCCTCGGATCTGAGCCAGCCCGACTGGCGCGCCGCCGCCTTCCCCGAGGATGATTTCGGCGCGGCGCCCGACGACATCTGGTCGACCGACCCCCTGAGCTCGGACGAGCGCGCGCCGGCGCCCTTCCCGGGCCGTTTCGGCGAGCCGGAGGCCGCGGCCGACACCGCCTTCGACCCGGCCCGCGCGGTCGCCGAGATTCTGGCCTCGCCGCGTCTGGCCCAGCCGGCCGCCGCCGAGCCTGTGATCGAACCCAGCTTCTCCACCCCGGTCTTCGCCCAGCCCGCCCAGGCGGTCGCCGCGCCGGAAGTCGTGCCCGAGCCCTTCGCCGCACCCGCTTTCGGCGGCTTCGGCGGCGCCGACGTCGAGGACGCCCTGGAGGCCACGGCCGCCGTCGCCCCGGACGTCTTTGCGCCCGAGGCCTATTCGGCCGAGCCCGAACCCGCCGCAGCGCCGAAGATGTCGGCCGGCTTCGGCGCGCCCCCCGCCTTCGACCCGGCCGACGCCTTCGACGCCGGACCGGACGAATTCTCCGCCGAGACCGATTTCGTCGACGCCCGCGCGATGCGCGCGGGCCTGTCCGCCGGCGCCGCGGGCGGCCGCGTCGCCTCGACCCGCAGCGCCATCGACGCCGCCCGCGCCGCCATGACCGTCGCCCCGGAGGCCGAAGAGCCCCGCGCCGGCTTTGGCCTGAAGCGCGGCGGCAAGTCGCGCCTGCAGGAGCGGCTCGACAAACAGGCCAAGAGCGGCTCGACCATCCGCAAGGGGCTTCTGGCCTCGGTGACCGGCATGGCCCTGGTCGGCGCCCTCTACACGACCAACCGTCTGGCCGGCGGCGAAGGCTTCGAACTGCCGGGCATGGACGGTGTGCGCCAGGCTCTGGGACTGGCTCCGGCCGCCGCCGACACCGACCTGACCGACGAGACCACGCCCCTGGCCGCCGTGGCCCTGACCGGAGACGCCACCCCGACCGACGCCGTGCCCCTGCCCTCCAGCGAAGCCCAGTCCCTGTTCGACCAGGCGACCGAGGAGCTGTCGGGCGGCAAGCCCGAAGGCGTCGCCACCCTGACCCGCGCCGCCAACATGGGCCTGCCCGCCGCCCAGATGAAGCTGGTCGAGATGTACGAGAGCGGCGAGGGCGGTGTCGCCCGCAACCGGACCGAGGCCCGGCTCTGGGCCCGTCGCGCGGCCGGCGCGGGCGATCCCGTCGCGATGCGCGCCTACGGCATGTATCTCTATGACGGTGTCGGCGGCGCCCAGAACCGCGCCGAGGCCCTGGACTGGCTGGTCAAGGCCGCCGGCCGCGGCGACGTCAACGGCCAGTTCAACGCGGCCAAGATCTATGAGTTCGGGACCCAGGGCGTCGCCCCGAACCCGACCGAGGCCTATAAATGGTACCTGATCGCCGCGCGTCAGGGCGACCAGGAGGCCAAGACGGCCGCCGATCGGCTGGCCCCGACCCTGTCCGCCGCGGGCCGCACCTCGGCCCGCGCCGCCGTCGAAGCCTTCCAGACCGAGCCTCTCGGCTGAGCGATCCGCTCAGAAACGCCCCAATGACGCGCACCGGGTGGTGAAGCCGCCGCCCGGACGCTAGACCCTCCCCACGCCTCCCGGCGCTTGTTTTTGTCCGTCAGCCGAAGGCGCGTCCTTTGGATATCTACCTGCCGATCGCCGAGGTTTCGGTGAACTGGCCGATCCTGGTTCTGCTGGGAACGGCGGTCGGATTCGTGTCCGGCCTGTTCGGCGTGGGCGGCGGCTTCCTGATGGCGCCGATCCTGATCTTCCTCGGCATCCCCCCGACCGTGGCGGTCGCCAGCCAGGCCAGCCACGTCGTCGCCTCCTCGACCTCGGGCGTGATCCGCTACTCGGGCCAGAAGGCGGTCGATTTCAAGCTGGGCGGGATCATGGCGGCGGGCGGGGCCATCGGGGCCCTCGCGGGGGTCGAGCTGTTCCGCTACCTGCGCCTGTTGGGTCAGGCCGATCTGGTGGTGGCCCTGTCCTATCTGCTGTTCCTGGGCGCCATCGGCACCCTGATGCTGAACGAGAGCCTGACCGAGATCATCCGTCGGCGGCGCGGCGAGACGCCTCCGCACAAGGACCGCCGCCGCCCCCTGTTCCTCTATGGCCTGCCGTTCCGGATGCGGTTCCCGAAATCGGGCCTCTATATCTCGGCCGTTCCGCCTCTGGCCCTGGGGATCTTCGCCGGCATCCTGTCGGCCATCATGGGCGTCGGCGGCGGCTTCATCCTGGTGCCGGCCATGCTCTATGTCCTGCGCATGCGGGCCGGGGCCGTGGTCGGGACCAGCCTGTTCCAGATCATCATCACCACTGCCGTCACGACGATCCTTCAGGCCGGGCGCAACCAGACGGTCGACATCGTCCTGTCGACCATCCTGCTGCTGGGCGGGGTCGTGGGGGCCCAGCTGGGCGCGCGGTTCGCCAGCCGGTTCCGCGCCGAGGAGCTGAGGGCTTTGCTGGGGCTGATCGTCCTCGGCGTCGGCGTCTATATGGGGCTGGAGCTGTTCGTGAAGCCGCACGACATCTTCCTGCTGGCCCCGGGGATCGCGGACCGATGATCAGCGCCCCCCCGCCTCCGATCCTGCCTCCTCCTCCGCCCGCGATCTCCGCACCCCTGGTCCCCGAGGGGGCGGCGCCGGCGCCCGTCGTCCTGCCGTCGGAGCAGTCGGTCGCCACCGACGGCGAACTCCGCGTCGCCGCCGCCCTGACCGACGCCCGGATCCGGGTCGATTCCAGCTTCCGGGGTGCCTCGATCGTCCTCTACGGCGCGGTGTTCAACCCTTCGACCAGCCCCACCGACGTGGTCGTGGTGGTGCGCGGCCCCGACGCGCCTGTCCGTCTGGTGAAGAAGACTCGCAACATGGGCGTCTGGCTGAACAGCCGGCCCGTGCTGTTCGAGGGGGCGCCCGGCTTTTACATGACCGCCTCGACCCGGCCGCTCAGCGACATCGCCGACTTCGGCCAGTTGCGGCGGCTGGGCGTCGGGGTCGACCACCTGCGGATCGGTGCGCCGGACGAGCAGCGCACCGTGACCCGCTACGGCGTGCGTGACGTGGTCGTGTCGCGCCTCGGCGACGACTACCTCGACTGGCGGCGCGCGGTGATCCGGCTGAAGGAGGCCGCCGCCCTCTATGACACCGATCCCGAAGGGGTGAAGTTCGTCGACAAGGGGCTGTTCCGCGCCGAGATCGACCTGCCCGCCGTGGCCCCCACCGGCCAGTATTACGCCGAGGTCTGGCTGTTCCGGGACGGGGAGCCGCAGTCGGTGTCCAACCTGACCCTGACCGTCGAGAAGGTCGGGTTCGAGCGCGACGTCTATGAGTTCGCCCATCGCCGTCCGTGGCTGTACGGCATCCTCTCGGTCCTGCTGGCGGCCGCGACGGGCTATGGCGCCTCAAGGCTGTTCCGGCGGAACTAGCGTCAAGGCTTCAGAGCTGAAACAGAGGGACCCTCGTTTGGCCGCCATCGCCCTGCAGTGACGCTTGGCGGCCGTTCGCCTGGTCGCGCCGATGCTCTTCATTGGCCTGGTGGCGGAGTGGCGACGCGGCGGGCCTGCAAGCCCGAGGACCCTCCGTTCGACTCGGAGGCCAGGCCTCCATCGGAAATCAGGGCGCCTTGGCCAGCCTGACCAGCTTGCCGTCGGTCTCGTCGGTGATGGCCCAGAGGGCGCCGTCCGGTCCAACCGCCACGTCGCGGACGCGCTCGCCCAAATCGGTCAGCAGACGCTCCTCGCCGACGACGCGGTCGTTCTGCAGCACCAGCCGGGCGATGTGCTTCTCCTTCAGGCCCGCGACCAGCAGATTGCCGCGCCAGCCGGGGAACATGGCGCCCTCATAGAAGGTCGCGCCGCCCGGGGCGATGACCGGGTCCCAGTAGTAGACGGGCTGCTCCAGACCCTCGCGGGCGGTGACGCCGCCGTTGATCGGACCGCCGGCATATTCGGTCCCGTAAGCGACGACCGGCCAGCCGTAGTTGACCCCGGCGCGGTCGTGATTGACCTCGTCGCCGCCGCGAGTGCCGTGTTCGATGGTCCAGACCTGCCCCTCCGGAGTGATGGCCACGCCCTGGACGTTGCGGTGGCCGAGGCTCCAGATCTCTGGCCGGGCCCCGGCGGTGTTCACGAACGGATTGTCGGCCGGGACCGAGCCGTCGGCGTTGATGCGGATGACCTTGCCCATGTGCGAACCCAGATCCTGGGCCTGGGGCCGCATCGGGGCGTCGGAGCGTTCGCCCAGGGTCAGGAACAGCTTGCCGTCGGGCGCGAAGGCCAGGGCGCCGCCGAAATGCTTGTTGCCCTCATAGGTCGGCATCGCGCGGAAGATGACCTGAACACTCTCCACCTTCGATCCGTCGTCGGACAGGCGGCCTCGCGCGACCGAGGTGGCGTTGCCGCCGTCACGCGGCTCGGCATAGGCCCAGTAGATCAGCCGGTCGGTCGCGAAGGTCGGGCCGACGGCGACGTCCAGCAGGCCGCCCTGCCCCACGGCGGCGACGGCGGGCAGGCCGGCGATCGGCTCGCCCTTCTGGCCCTCGGCGGTGATGATGCGCAGCCGGCCCGGCCGTTCGGTCACCAGCCAGCGGCCGTCAGGCAGAAGGGCCAGCCCCCAGGGATGCTCCAGGCCGGCGGCGACGACGGTCGAGGCCAGTTTCACATCGCTGACGACGCCCGGGGCACGGGTCTGGCCGGCGAAGGCGGGGGTCTGGCCCTGACCGTTGGCGGGTCGGGTCTCGACCTGGGCGCCCGCAGCCCCGCTCGCCGTCGCATCGTTCTCGCCCCGCGCCCCGCAGGCCGCGGCGAGAACCATCAGGGAGGCGCTGGAGGCGAGGACGAGGGTGCGCATCGGGGTGAACCTTTCAGGCGGAGGAATCAGAACGGACGGCGAGAAAACGGGGGCCTGACTCAACCGTTCCAGCCGGGGCCGACCCTGTCGCTGCGACCGATCGTCCTCACCAGACCACAGGCTTTTTGCGAAGCGACTTGAACCGCCGCCCCGCCGTCTATATAGGCACGCCTCTTCCCGCGCGCGGCCGTCAGGCTCCGCCGGGCGACCGATAGCGTGGCTGGGTAGCTCAGCTGGTTAGAGCGGTGGATTCATAACCCACAGGTCGGCGGTTCGAGCCCGCCTCCAGCCACCATCGGTTCCTGCGACGAAGAGCGCCGCGCAACCCGCGTTCGTCGCCCGCGTTTCTCCAGCCAAGGTTCACCTCAGCCGGAGATTTTCCATGTCCGTTCGCATCCCCACCGCCCTGATCGCAGTCGCCGCCCTGGCTCTGGGCGCCGCCGCCTGCACCCAGAACGAAACCGCCGAGGCCAAACAGGACGCCGCCGTCGCGGGCGACAAGGCCGAGGTCGCCGCCGCCCAGGCGGGGGACCGGGCCGGAGAGGTCGCCGCCCAGGCGGGCGAGATCGCCGAGAGCGGCGCCATGAAGGCCGCACAGGCCGTCGAGAAGGGCGCGGGCAAGGTCGCCGACCATCTGGAAGCCAACCAGGCCGAGGCCGCCGCCGAGGGCAAGCCCGGCGCCGTCAATCCGAACACCGACCAGCGCGTGCCGGCGCCGGCGGAGCATTAAGACACGGCTCTTCGGCCGCTCCGGGCGACCGGAGCGGTTGGGAGGCGAGCGGGGCCGCCGGGCGACGCCCGGGAGTGTTGAGAGAGATACCGTTTCGACGCCGCCTTCCGGCCCCGCGCGAGGATTTTCGAGCAGCTTGCGTCAGGTGGCGATCTTTACGCCTTACCGCAGCGCCACCCACGGGCGGGGCCTGCTTGCGACAGGCTCCCCGGACCGGGCTCAGTATCCCCCTGGCCCCTACCTCCAGCGAACTGGACTCCCGCTTCTCCGCATTCCGCCGCCAGACGGTCGCAAGGCCTCTGCGCCTCCCCCGCGACGGAACGGGAGGATTATAGGCGGGGTCGTGGGTAGGGCGGGTTCGGGACGGTGGGATTTCGTCAATCTAATGGAATCCCGAGGATTACTTCGGCGAATTGTATGTGCTTCGGGGATTTGGGCGCCGGTATCCCATCACCGCCTCGCGGTCCCCCTTGGTGGGGGAGGATCAGGCGTTCAACCCTCCGCCAGAACCGCGTCGATCAGGGCGCGGGCTTCGGGGCTGTTCCAGTCGGCCTCTCCGGCGAAGGTGGCGCGGATGCGGCCCTGACGGTCCAGCAGGATGGTCTGGGGCATCTTGCCCTTGCCCGGGAATTCGAACGGCAGCTGGAATTTCGGATCGCTGTAGAGCGGCAGGGGTTCGTGGACGCCGATGAAGCTTTTCGCGTCCGCGACCTTGTCGGGCTCGACGTCGACATTGATGGGCAGGACGACGAGGTCCTTGCCTTCGTACGTCCTGGCGGCGGCGGCCAGGGTCGGCATCTCGGTGCGGCAGGGCACGCACCACATGGCCCAGAGGTTGACCAGCACCACCTTGCCCCGGAAGGCGTTGAAGCGAACATCGGCGCCGTCGGCGGTCTTGAACACATAGTCGGGCGCGACCGGGGTGGCGGCGGGCGTCTCCAGCGTGGCCAGCGGACCGGTCGCGAACCGGGCCAGCGCGCTTTTCGGCGCCTCGGCGGGCTCAGAACCTTTGGCGACGGCGTCAGGCTTGGCGTATAGGAACGCGCCGCCGCCGATCGCACCGATCAGCAGCACCCCCGCAATGATCCCGATCGCCGTCTTCGAGCCGCTCATGACCGACGTTTCCACCCCCGAAGAAAAGACCAAAGCGGATCAAAAGCCCGCAGGTCAAGACATGTGGGGCGGCCGCTTCTCCTCGAAGCCCGCCGACATCATGCAGGCGATCAACGTTTCCATCGGCGTGGACCAGCGTCTGTGGTCCCAGGATCTGGCCGGATCGCGCGCCCATTGCCGCATGCTGATCAAACAGGGGATCATCGGCGCCGCCGACGGCGAAGCCATTCTGGGCGGGCTGGAGACCATCGAGGGCGAGATCAGGGGCGGCTCCTTCCCCTTCCGCGACAGCTTCGAGGACATCCACATGAATGTGGAGGCGCGCCTGTCGGAACTGATCGGCGAACCCTCGGGCCGGCTGCACACGGCGCGCAGCCGCAACGACCAGGTCGCCACCGACTTCCGCCTGTGGGTCCGCGACGCCTGCGACCGCACCGGCCATCAGCTGGTCGCCCTGCAGAAGGCCCTGCTGGGCCGGGCCGAACAGCATGCGGGCGACCTGATGCCCGGCTTCACCCATCTGCAGACCGCCCAGCCGGTGACCCTGGGCCATCATCTGATGGCCTATGTCGAGATGTTCGGCCGCGACGCCTCCCGCTTCGCCGATGCACGTAAACGGATGAACGAGAATCCGCTGGGCGCCGCCGCCCTGGCCGGTTCGCCCTTCCCCATCGACCGCCATGCGACGGCCGCCGACCTCGGCTTCGACCGGCCCATGGCGAACTCGCTGGACGCCGTCTCGGACCGCGACTTCGCCCTGGAGAGCCTGGCCGCCGCCTCGATCACTGCGGGCCACCTGTCGCGTCTGGCCGAGGAGATCGTGGTGTGGATGACGCCGATGTTCGGCTTCGCCTCCCTGCCTGACGACCTGACCACCGGCTCCTCGATCATGCCGCAGAAGCGCAATCCGGACGCCGCTGAACTGGTTCGCGCCAAGACGGGCCGGATCCTGGGATCGTTCGTCGCCCTGTCGACGGTGATGAAGGGTCTTCCGCTGGCCTATTCCAAGGACATGCAGGAGGACAAGCCGCCGGTGTTCGAGGCGTTCGACGCCCTCGATCTGGCCCTGACCGCCATGACGGCCATGGTCGCGGCCCTTATTCCGAACACGGAACGTATGGCGGCGGCGGCCGGCGCGGGCTTCTCGACCGCCACCGATCTGGCCGACTGGCTGGTGCGCGAACTGAACCTGCCGTTCCGCAAGGCGCACCATGTGACCGGGGCGGCGGTCAAGATGGCCGAGGGCAAGGGCGTGGGTCTGGCGCAACTGTCGCTGTCCGAATTGCAGTCGCTTGAACCCGGCGTCACCGAAGCCATTTACAAGGTGCTCTCTCCCGAGGCCTCCTGCGCCAGCCGCCAGAGTTTCGGAGGAACCGCCCCGGAACAGGTCCGCGCGCGCATCGCCGATTGGAAGTCGCGTCTCAAATGAAAAAGCTTATCGTTCTCAGCGCTCTCGCCCTGATGGCCGCCTCGGCCGCCGCCTGTGGCCGGATGGCCGATCTGGAAGCGCCGAAGCCCCGCGAGACCGAGCGCGCGCCGCGCGACGCCTGGGCCCCCCATCTGCCCGATCCCGCCACGGTCAACCGGCCGTCCAGCCAGGTGCCGATCGACGGCGGCCCTTCCAATCCCCTCGGCGCCCCTGCCGCGGGACGCGACCCCCAGTAGAGACCTCTTGCATCATTTCGACCTGAAAGACGGCGCCCTCCAGGCCGAGGGCGTGTCTCTGGAAGCCCTGGCCGAGGCGGTCGGGACGCCCGCCTATGTCTATTCCACTGCCACCCTGACGCGGCACTACGGCGTGCTGCGCGAGGCGGCGGACGCCCATCGTGAAGCCTGGGGCGACGCCCTGATCGCCTATGCGGTCAAGGCCAACTCCAATCTGTCGGTGCTGGCGACCCTGGCGCGGCTGGGCTGCGGCGCGGACACCGTCTCCGAGGGCGAGATCCGTCGCGCGCTCGCGGCGGGCGTGCCCGCGGGCAAGATCATCTTCTCCGGCGTCGGCAAGACCGACGGCGAACTGGCCTTCGCCATCCAGCAGGGCGTGCGCCAGATCAATGTCGAGAGCCCGGCCGAGCTGGACCGGCTGATTCCCATCGCGGAGCGGCTGGGCAAGGTCCCGGAGATCGCCATCCGGGTGAACCCCAAGATCGGCGCCGGCGGCCACGCCAAGATCACCACCGGCGGCGAGGGCGACAAGTTCGGCATCCCGGCGGACGAGGCCATGGCCCTCTATGTCCGCGCCGCCGCCAGTCCGCATGTGACGCCCGTGGGCCTGGCCTGCCATATCGGCAGCCAGATCACCGACCTGACCCCGCTGGAAGCCGCCTTCCGGCTGCTGCGGTCGATGACCGAAGAGCTGCGGGCCAAGGGCCAGACCGTGACCCGGCTCGACCTCGGCGGCGGCCTGGGCGTTCCTTACGTCGGCGGCGCGCCGACCGCCTCTCCCGCCGACTATGTGGCCATGGCGGCGCGGGTGCTGGACGGTCTCGGCGTCGAGGCGGCGTTCGAGCCGGGGCGGCTGCTGGCCGCCAATGCCGGGGTGCTGCTGAGCCGGGTGATCCAGATCACCGAACGCGCCGACGGGCGGCGGTTCCTGGTTCTGGACGCGGCCATGAACGACCTTATCCGCCCGGCCATGTATGACAGCTTCCACGAGATCAAGGCGGTGCGGCCGCGTGAAGCCGGCGGCCACAATGCGCCGACCGCCTATGACGTGGTCGGCCCTATCTGCGAGACCGGCGACACCTTCGCCCGGGGTCGCGACCTGCCGCCGTTGCAGGCGGGCGATCTGGTCGTCTTCACCGGCGCGGGCGCCTATGGGGCGGTGATGTCGAGCGAGTACAACACCCGACCCCTGGTCCCCGAGGTGCTGGTCGACGGCGACCGCTGGGCCGTCATCCGCCCGCGCCCGACCTATGAGGAAATGCTGGCCCGCGAACCGATGGCGGACTGGCTTTAGCCGCCTAATCCAGCGCGCAGATGTCAGGGAGGCCGCGCAGGGCGCCGGCGTTGTCGAGGCCGTAGCCGACAAGGAAGCGGTTCGGGGCCTGCCAGCCGAAGAAGTCGGGCTCGGGCGCGCGCGGCAGGGGGAAGGGCTTGCGGGCGAAGACGCAGGTCAGGACCTCGGTCGCCCCCTTCTCCTTCGCGATCCGCACCGCCTCGGCCAGGGACAGGCCGGTGTCGAAGACGTCGTCGAGGATCAGGACCTTGCGGCCCTCCAGCGAGCGCTGGAAGGGGGCGTGGACATCGATCCGGCCCCGGCTCGACTTCTCGTCGCCGTAGGAGGCCAGCCACAGGGCGTCGAAGCGGACGTGACGGCCGACACGCGACAGGGCCCGGGTCAGGTCGGCGGCGAACCACAGCCCCCCGGTCAGAAGGACGGCGGCGACAGTGTCGTCGTCGATCACCGGCGCGATGCGCTCGGCGAGCTGGGCCACGATCCGGGCGATCTCGGCCTCGGACAGCAGGACTTCGGGTGTGGAAGACGTCGGGGAGGAGGAGTCAGCCATGATGCGAAGCGGATACCGCCTCGCCATGCCCGCTGTCGATAGGGTGAGCGTCGACGGGCGCCAGGGCCGGGGCCCGGATCTCATGGTCGATGGCCGGGCGCAGACCGCTCTCGGCCGCCTGGCCCATCAATGGGCCGGAGGTGTGGCCTGTCGGCGCGGGCGCGGTCGCATGGTCAGCCCCGGCGTCGGCGCCGTGTTCGGCCTGAGGCGGAGCGTGGTCGTCGCCGTGGGCGGGTTCGCCATGCGGGTCTTCGGCGGCGTGCCCGTTCTCGGCCCTGGCCTTCGCCTTGGGCGTGGCGACGAAGTCGGCGCCGATGCCCGAGATCTTCGCGCCCGGATCGGGGATGACAGCGGCGAAGCCCTGGACCCCGCCCGGAAGGACCGGGGCGGCGTCGATGGTGATGATGTGGAACCCGATCTCTGCGCCGTGGGCGTCCAGCAGGGCGATGCGGACGGGCGGGCTGACGATCTCATGGTCGCGGATGTTTCGCACCGAGCCCGAGACGATCACCTTGCCGGGATCCCAGGGCGCGACCTTGATGGCCATGGCCTCGAAATTCAGGCCCGTGGCGTTCACCGGCGAGCCGACGGCGGCATAGGCGGCGGCGGCGCGCGGATAGAGGTCGACGACCTCGACACGGAACAGCCAGGCGGCGCCGAGAATGCCGACGAAAACGCTGGCCAGGCCGGCCCAGACGGCGCCGTGGGTGGCGGCGCGGCGGACGCGGCGCTGTTCCTCGGCCCGGGCGCGGAAGGCCTTGGGCAGTTCGGGGGCGGGGGTCTCGGCGAGGCTTTCGGGACCGTCGTCGCGCTTGCCGAAGCCGCCGCCCTTGCCGTCCGCGGAGGCGCCCACCATGCCGTTGGCGACCATCTCGACCAGGGCGGCCTCGGGCGGGGCCGTCAGTTCGAGCGGTTCGTCGGCGAGAGACGCATGCCAGACGTGGGCGCAGGTCTTGCAGCGGACCTTGCGGCCAGTGGGGCCTATCGCCTCGTCGGGCGTGAAATAGCTGGTGGCGCAGGACGGACAGGTCAGTATCATGCGGTCTGACTGCGGGGCGTGATCCGCCCCCTCCTGTCGAGGCGCGCGCGCCCCGGTCCCAAAGAAAATCGATGCCTGCTCCGTCCCGCCGCGCCGCCGCTGCCGAATCCGCGCCCGAAACCGTCCGCCTGACCGGCGTGGGTTTCGGCTATGCCGATTCGCCCGACGTGCTTCGGGACGTTAACCTCATATTGCCGCGCGGCTCTTTCCACTTCCTTACCGGGCCGTCCGGGGCGGGGAAGTCGTCGCTGCTGCGGCTGCTGACCCTGGCCGAGCGGCCGACCTCGGGCCGGATCGCCCTTTTCGGACAGGACGTCACCGATCTGGGCCGGGCGGCGGCCCCGCCCCTGCGGCGGCGGATGGGGGTGGTGTTCCAGGACTTCCGCCTGCTGGACCATCTGGACCTGTTCGAGAACGCGGCCCTGCCGCTGCGGCTGGCCGGGAAGAAGCGCGCCGAATACGCCGCCGACGTCGAGGAGATGCTGCGCTGGGTCGGGCTGGGCGGGCGAATGGACGCCCGGCCGCCGTCCCTGTCGGGCGGCGAGAAACAGAGGCTGGCCATCGCCCGGGCGGTGATGAGCCGGCCCGAACTGATCATCGCCGACGAGCCGACCGGCAGCGTCGACAAGGCCATGGCCGACAAGCTGCTGAACCTGTTCCAGTCCCTGAACAAACTCGGCGCCACCGTCCTGATCGCCAGCCACGACGAGGCCCTGGCCGAACAGTCCGGCGCGCGGCGGCTGCGGCTGGATCGCGGACGGCTGACGGGGAGCGCGGGATGAAGTCGCCCTTCTCCGGGAAATCCACGGGCCTGCTGCCGCGCGACGCCGCGGGCGAGACCTGGCTGGCGGCGGTGATCGCCGTCCTGTGCTTCATCGCCTGCCTGGCCTGCGTCGGCGCGGTCGCGGCCGACCGCGCCGCCCACGGATGGGCGCGCCAGCTGCGGGCCGAGGCGACGGTGCAGGTGCGGCCGCGCGTCGGCGAAACCGGCCTAGCCGCCGCCGGACGGGCCGCCGAGACCCTGTCCAGCGTGCCCGGCGTGTCCGAGGCCGCCGTCATGGACCGCAAGGAAGCCGAGGACCTGCTGCGGCCCTGGCTGGGCGAGGCCGTCCTGCCCGACCTGCCCCTGCCCTTCCTGGTGACCGTGCGACTGGATCCGAAGGCGCCCGCCAGCACCGTGGTGCTGAGCCGCGCCCTGGCCGAGGCCGGGCTGGACGCCAGCGTCGACGACCATTCCCTGTGGCGCGGCGAGGTCGAGCGCTCCGCGGCCCTGATCACCGCCCTGAGCCTGGCCGGCTTCCTGCTGATCGCCTGCGCGGCGGCGGCGGCCATCGTCTATGCGACGCGAGCGGGGTTGGCGGCCCAGCGCGGGGTCATCGAGACCCTGAGCCTGTCGGGCGCGACCGAGGGCTATATCGCCGGCCTGTTCCAGACCCGGTTCGGCCTGCTGGCCGCCGGAGCGGGCGCCGCGGGCGCGGTCGCGGCGGCCCTGCTGTTGGGGGCGCTGAGGACGCTCGGCGGGGCCGGAGGCCTGACGGCCGCCCTGCCCCTGGCGTGGAGCGACATCCTGCTGCTCTCGCCATGTCCGCTGCTGGCGGGTACGGTGGCGCTTGTCGCGGCCAGAATCGCGGCCCAGGCCACCTTGGGGGACAGGGGACCCTGGCGCGGGCCGCGCCGAATCCGGGGACGCTTGGCGGACGCCGTTCACGACGATAGGAGGTTCAGATGAGGTTTCTGACGCTTATCGCCACCATCGCCCTGCTGTGGCTGGTCGGGTTGTTCGTGTTCGCCGACCGGGTGCGCGGATTGACCCCGGCGGCCGAGCCCGAGCGCGCCGACGCCATCGTCGCCCTGACCGGCCCCTCGGCCGAGCGGGTCAATGCGGCCGTCCGCCTGCTGGAGCACGACAAGGGCGACCGGCTTCTGATTTCCGGCGTCAATCCGTCAGTCCGCCGTCAGGAGCTGCGCGCCCTGACGCCCGGCTCGGACAAGCTGTTCAACTGCTGCGTCGACCTGGGCTTCGAGGCTGAGAATACCGTGGGCAACGCCCAGGAGATCGGCGCCTGGGCCAGGTCGCATCAGTACAAGCGGCTGATCGTGGTGACCTCGGACTATCACATGCCGCGCTCCCTGCTGGAGATCCACAGCGTCGCCCCTGAGCTGAAGCTGGTCCCCTATGCGGTGGAAACTCCGTCGCTGGACAATTCCCGATGGTGGAAGGCCGCCGTCACCGCGCGGCGCATGACGCTGGAATATATGAAATACCTCGCCGTCCTGGGCCGCGAGGCGCTACATCGCCTGACCGGCAAACATCCCGAGCGGAACCCGATCGCCCCCGATCCGTCCGCGACTTCTGAAGCGTCTCCGGAGACGGCTGGTTGATTACCCTGCGTTCGCTGCTGTTCACCCTGTGGCTCTATCTGTCGATGCCGCTGTTCGCGGTCGGCCTGTCGCCCGCCCTGCTGATGCCGGTGCCGGTGGCCCTGAAGGTCGTGCGCGCCTGGGCGAAATTCGTGCTGTTCGGCCTGCGCCATATCGCGGGCGTGCGGGTCGAGGTGCGGGGGCTTGAGTATCGACCGAAGGGCGCGGCCCTGGTCGCGTCCAAGCATCAGGGGATGCTGGACGTCGTCGCCCTTCTGGCCATCCTGCCGGAGCCCTGTTTCGTGCTGAAGAAGGAGCTGATGCCGCTTCCCTTCTTCGGCTGGTTCGCCTGGAAGACGAAGATGATCGCCGTAAACCGCGAGGGTCACGCCACGGCCCTGCGCGACATGACGCGTCAGGCCAAGGCCCGACTGGCCGAGGGCCGCCAGATTATCATCTTCCCCGAAGGCACCCGCACCGCGCCGGGCGAGCCCGGCCAGTACAAGCCCGGGGTCGCGGCCATCTATCGCGATCTGGAGGCCAGCTGCGCCCTGGTGGCGACCAACTCGGGCGAGCACTGGCCGGCCCACGGCTTCAAGCGCATCCCGGGCAAGGTGGTGTTCGAATTCCTGCCGCCCGCCCCGGCCGGCCTGAAGCGCGCGGCCTTCATGGCCATGGTGGAAGGCCGGATCGAACCGGCGTCCCAGGCGCTGCTGGAACGGTTGCGCTGAGAACGGGAATGGCGGGCGGCTCTCACACTCCCGCCAGCGCTCACGCTTCGCGCTCAAGCAGCGAGCGACCGCGTCGCTCGCGTTAGCGCACTAGGATGCCGCGAACTCGCTGAGGGCGTCGATGACGGCGCGGTTCTGGTCTTCGGTGCCGACGGTGATGCGGAGCGCATTGGGCAGGCCGTAACCGCCGACGGGGCGGACGATGATGCCCTTCGTATTCAGCCAGTCGTTGGCGGCGGCGGCGGTGTGTTTGCCGTCGTTGAACAGGACCAGGACGAAATTACCGGCCGAGGGCAGGACGTCGAAGCCGAAGCCGCGGATGGCCTGGGTCAGGCGCGGACGCCAGGTCTGGACCAGATCGCGCGAGGCCTGCTGGTGGGCCTCGTCGCCGAGGGCGGCCTCGGCGGCGGCGAGGCCGGCGACCGAGACGTTGAACGGCAGGCGGATGCGGTCGACCGCCTGTTCAACCTCAAGCGGGGCATAGCCGAAGCCGATGCGCAGGCCGCCGAGGCCGTGGATCTTGGAGAAGGTGCGGGTGACGACGACGTTGGGCGCTTCCCTGGCCAGCGGCAGGGCCGTCTCCCAGTCGCTCTCGGTGACGAACTCGGCATAGGCCTCGTCGATGACCAGAAGGACATTGGCGGGAAGCGCGGCGTGAAGACGGCGGATTTCCTCGCCCGTGTTGTAGCTGCCGGTGGGGTTGGACGGGTTGGAGACGTAGACGATCTTCGTCCGCTCATCGACCTGTTCCAGCAGGGCGTCGACCTCGGCCTTGAAACCGGGCTCGGGGGCCTGCTTCACGAAGGCTTCGCAGGCCCTGGCGCTGATCTGATAGGCGAGGAAGCCGTACTGGCCGCAGACGATATTGTCGCCCGCCGTCAGATAGGTCTGGTTCAGAAGGGCGAAGACCTCGTCCGAGCCATTGCCGAAGATCAGCCGCTCGGGCTCCAGACCGTGGTGTTCTGCGACGGCGGCGCGCAGTTTGGTGGCGCGGCCGTCGGGGTAGATGTGGATGTTCTTGAGCCCCTCTACATAGGCCGCGCGCGCCTTCTCGCCGGCGCCGAGGGCGTTCTCGTTGGACGACAGCTTCATCGGCTCGGCGACGCCGGCGATGGCCGACTTGCCGCCGACATAGGGGGCGATGTCGAGGATGCCGGGCTTGGGGGCCGGAGCGTTCACGTCGGTCATAGAGGCAATCTCAGAATACAGGTGCGGCGCCGATCACGCCCTTGAGGGAGCCGGGGGCGTCGCCCAGCCGTCCGTCCTCTGGCTGCACATAGCCCGCCAGCATGAACAGCTTCAAGCCGCCCGCCGAAACCAGCCCCTGTGCGAGGAAGCCGGAGGCGGCCAGGGCATCGGCGATCCGGCCGTCCGGCTCGCGGCTGTCGGTGATCCAGAAGGTGCGGTCCTCGCCCGTGGGACCGGAAGTCTCGTTGGAGATCATCACGGCCTGCGGGCGGCCGTAGCGGTCGTCGGGCAGGGCGGCGACGATCCTCAGGTCGGGCCGGGCCAGCAGCCTGCCCCACCAGGGACGCGGACCGTCGAGATCGATCAGGGCCCGGGCGCCGCGACCGGCCTCGACCATGGCGGCCTCGGCGTCGGCTGAACTACGGACCGGCAAGCCGAACCGATCGGCGGCCAGCAGATGCGCAGTCGGGCCGGCGGCGAAGAGAACCGGACCCGTGTCGGCGGAAATCCGGCCCCAGACGGCCTTGATCAGGGCGGCCTGATCGTTCGTGTCGACATGGTCCAGCATGCCGCGCAGGGCCAGGGCCTCGGCGTCCGGGCGAGAACGGCCTCCAGCCTCCAGACGCATCTTGAGCGCCTCGGCGAGGGCCGCGTCGAGGGCCGCCGTCTCCCCGTCCAGTTCCGGCTCGATCATCATGGGGAGGGCAGCACCTCAGAACAGCTTCGGCGCCGGGGCCAGGGCGAAGGGGCCGAGGAAGGTGCGGCCGTTCTTGAACACCAGGGTCAGGTCGATGTTGTCGCCCGCCCCGCCCGCGACGGCGGTGGCGGCGGCCGCCCCCATGGCGCCGGCCTGATTGACCGCGCCGGAGTTGGACCGCGCCAGACCGGCGATGGCCGGCAGGGGCTTCTCGGCCTTGAGCGCCAGCTGACCCTGCAGGCGACCGTCGGGCTGGGCCGAAAGGAGATCGCTGGACAGGACCGCGCGGCTGTCGCCGGCCTGCAGCTCGCCGCGCACCCGGGTGAAGCGGCCGCCGCCCCGGGTCCAGGCGCCGAAGACGCCCGCGGCGTCCGCGCCCGACAGCTGGTCGGCGTGTTCGATGACGGTCTCGATCTGGGCGCTGAGCATGCCGTTGCGGGTCATGCCCTCGACCGGGCCGTGCGGACGGCCCTCGGCCTCCACCAGGCGGAACAGCATGTCGACGCTGTTCTCCACGCCGGGCGTGCCCGCCGGGGCCAGATGCGGCCGCAGATAGAGCTGGATCAGCCTGGCGCGCGAAATCGGGAAGGGTTCGGCGCCCGGGAGGATGGTGAACTCCGGCTTCGCCAGTTCGATCGCCACATTGGGCCAGCGCTGGGTCAGGCCGTGGACGCTCATGCGGATGGCCTCGCCGCGCACGGCGACCTTGCCCTTGCCCGCCCGGGTGACGGTCAGGCCGTCAGGCGCGATCAGCACCCATTTGTCGGGGTTCCAGGCCGTGGCCTGGGCGACCAGCTTCGGCCCGGCGACGCCGTGGCCCGAGGGCGCATCAAAGGAGACGTGATCCGCCTGGACCCGCAGACGGAACGGCCAGCCGCTCATGCCCAGCTTCGTATAGGTCACCTGCCAGCCGGCGGTGCGCAGGCTCTGCGCCTGGGCCTCGAACCGGGTCTTCACCTGATCGGCGAGGTAGAACCACCAGACGCTCCAGCCCGCCACCACGATCAGCAGCAGGACGAAGGGGCCGAACAGACCGGCGCGCCCATGTCTGGAGTGGGGCTTCTTCTTGGGTGCGGTGTCGCTCATGAGGTCCTGTTACAGCAGAGGCGCCCGGAAATGAACGCACGACTGACCGTGCGGCTTCAGGAACACCGGCCGCACTTGCCAGCCAGGCTTGCCCCTGCCACCGGGGATTGCGCCGACAGTCGGCGCCGATTCGAGCGGGGGGCGCTGCCATGACCGAAGAGACCAGCGAAGCGCCGGACACCGTCGCCGAGCTCTGGAACCTGTGGCGTCGGCTGAAGCACAACTTCCCGGCCTGGAGCCTCTTGCCGTCCGGCCTCTACACCCCCGGCGCCTGGGGCTATATCGGCGTGGATTTCATCAGCGGATTCCGGCGAAACACGTCCACGCGTCAGACCTTCGACCTCCTCGACGGCGTCGATGACAAGATGTTCGACGCCCTCTACGCGCTGGCCGGGCTCAACGGACGGCGGCAGGACCAGATGCTGAAGGCGGTGGTGATCGGTTATCTGACCCTGCCCCTGTCGATCATCGCCATCATCGCGGACATCGAGGGCGACAGCGTCGCGGCCTTCATCCGCGCGAACTCGGCGACGGTCATCAGATCGTGGGCCTGGTGACGGTGGCGCCTCTGACCTTCCTGATGAGCCAGTGGCGGTCGCGCCAGATGATCGGGGTGCTGGACCTGATCCGCATCGAACGGGGACGGCCGGTTGCGGGCCTGTCCGGAACCGCGGAAGAATAGTCGCGCCGATACTGGTCAAGGAACGTCCCGCCGGTCGCATCCGTTTCCCTGCGAGTTCATCGCGGGAGACCGATATGGAAGCGCAGACGCTGCACCGGGGCCGGCTGATCGACCATCTGCATCTGGTGGTGAAGGACCTCGCCGCCAGCCGGAAATTCTACGGCGCCCTGCTCGACGTTCTGGGCGTGCCCATCGGCGGCGAGGGCCCGACCTTCTTCTGGGCCGACGAGCTGTTCGTCTCTTCGGCGGACAGTCCGGCCGCCCTCGGCAAGCTGACGGGCCGCCACCATCTGGCGTTCCAGGCCAAGGACCGGGCGGCGGTCGAGGCCTTCTACACCGCCGGACTGGCGGCGGGTGGCGCCGACAATGGCGCCCCGGGGGAGCGGCCCTATCACCCCGGCTATTACGCCGCCTTCCTGCTGGACCCCGACGGCAACAATATCGAGGCGGTGTTCCACGGCGCGGCGGAACGGTCGGCGGACAGCGTGGTGGTGACCTTCGAAGCGCCGTGAGCCCGGGTGATTAGTGGTTTGCGATTAGTGATTGCTGGAGCCCCGACCATCATTGAGCGGCAGCCGCGGCAAGCGAAGCGACATCCACAAATCACTAATCACTAATCACTCCGCCCCACTCTCCCCCAGAAACCCCTTCGTCAGCTCCACCGCCTCGACGAGGCCCATGCGCATGACTTCGGCGCCGGGCGGCAGGCTGGCGAACAGGCGGGTGGGGGTGGCGGCGTCGAGCATGACGAAGACCCCCTTGTCGTCGGCGCGGCGGATCAGGCGGCCGAAGGCCTGGGCGATACGGGCGCGGGCGAGGCTGTCGTCATAACCGCGACCGGCCGCGCTCTCCCCGCCGAACTTCAGGCGCCGCGCCTTGTGCAGCAGGTCCGGACGCGGCCACGGCACCCGGTCGAAGGCCAGCAGACGCAGGGACCGGCCTGGCACATCGACCCCGTCGCGCACGGCGTCGGTGCCCAGCAGGCAGCTGTCCTGTTCGGCGCGGAAGATATCGACCAGGGCGCCGACCTCCAACGGATCGACGTGCTGGGCGTAGAGGGGATAGCCGGCCTTGGCCAGGTCCGGACCAAGCCGCTCATAGACCGCCTTCAGACGCCGGATGGCGGTGAACAGGCCCAGCGATCCGCCCCCCGCCGCAAGGAAGAGTTCGCGCATCGCCGCCGCCGTCTGGCGCGGGTCGTCCTTGGCCACGTCGGTGACGACGATGACCCGGCTGTTGGCCTCATAGTCGAAGGGGCTCTCGACCTTGAGGGTGCGCGGGGCCTCGATCAGCCGTGCCGAGCCGGTCCGCATCCGGGCCATGTCGAACTGGTCGCCGCCCGCCGCCGCCGCGATAGGGTCCGACAGGGTCGCACTGGTCACCAGCACCCCGTGCGAGGGCAGGATGACGGCGGCCTCCAGCGGCACGGTCGGGTCGATCCAGTGGCGGCGCAGGGCCACGTCATGGATGCGGCCAAAGGCGGTCTCGACCGACAGCCAGTCGACGAAATCGGGATCGGGTTCGTCGCCGCCGTCCTGAAGCGCCGCCAGCATGGAGCGCCAGCCCGGCAGGGTCATGCGGGCACGCCGGTCGAGGCCGCGCAGGGCGCCTTCGATCCGCGCCCGGGCCGAGGGTTCGAGCTCCGCCGATTCCTCGTCGAGGATGTCCTCCAGATGTCGGGCCAGGGCCAGCAGCGGCGCCTCGAGCGCGGCGATGGCCTGGGCGGCGCCGCGCGCGGTCTCCAGCAGGGGCTCGGTGGCCGGGCGGACGGCGCATTCCGTCCCGAACTCCGAGCTGGCCGAAGACGCGGCCTCCGACGTTCGGGCGCGGATCTGCTCCAGCGCCGCCATCAGGAACTGTTCGATGGGTCCGACCGGGTTCACCTCACCCGAGGGCGGGGCGATGCGGCCCGAGATGCCCTCGCCCGGGAAGGCGGCGGCGGCGCGGATGGCGTCCTGCAGGGCCTTCCTCGCGGCGGAGTCGTCGCCGACCAGATCGCCGAGACGCTGTTCCAGACCTCGCCCGCGACGGCCACGCCCCTCGGGACCGCGGATCCAGCGGCGCAGCTCGGCGGCCTCCTGCCCCGACAGACAGGCGGAGAAGGCGCTGTCGGCGGCGTCGAACAGATGGTGGCCCTCGTCGAAGACGATGCGCTTCAGGGCCGCCGTTTCGCCGTCCTGCTTCAGACCGCGCGCCGACCGGGCCCCGTCGAAGGCGGCCTGGGTCATGACCAGCGCATGGTTGGCGACGACGAGGTCGGCGCGGCGGCTGGCGCGGATGGTCTTTTCCACGAAACAGGTGCGGTAGTGGGGGCAGGCGGCGTGGACGCATTCGCCGCGCCGGTCGACGAGGTTGGCCGCGCTCGCCTGATTACTCTGGGGCGTGGCGAACAGGCCGGGCAGCCAGCCGGGGAAGTCGCCGCCGGTCATGTCGCCGTCGCGGGTGTGCAGCGCCCAGCGGCTGGTCAAGGCGAGGCCGATCAGGTCGCCGTTGCCCAGCTGGGCCGCCTGCACCATGTCCTGAAGATTGAGCAGGCAGAGGTAGTTCTCGCGCCCCTTGCGGACCACGGTCTTGCGCTTGCGCTCGACGGGGTCGGGCCAGAGGCTGGCGCTCTCGCGGTCGATCTGGCGCTGCAGGGCGCGGGTATAGGTCGAAACCCAGGCGGCGCCCTGGTTGCGCTCGGCCCAGACGGAGGCCGGGGCCAGATAGCCGAGGGTCTTGCCGGTGCCGGTGCCCGCCTCGGCCAGCAACACGCGCGGACGGCCCTCCTCATTCCTCGGCGAGAAGGCGTAGGCGGCTTCGGCGGCGTAGTCGGACTGGGTCGGGCGCGTCTCGTCCAGACCCGAGGCCTGAAGCAGTTTGGCCAGACGGATGCGGGCGCTCTCCGAGTCGACCGGGGCCGAACCGGCGTCGCCGCGCGGGGCCTCCTCCTCCCACTCCGGCAGACGCGACCAGGCGTCGAGGCCCGAACCCCGATACCGTCTGTCGCGCATCGGATTGTGCTGCAACGCCCCGGAAACGCGCCAGGCCCAACCCCAGGCGCCGGACGGCGCGCGGCCCAAGGTCTCCACCAAGGTGAAGGCCTCCTCGCGGCCCGGATAGGCGGGATCGGCCAGTTCGCGCAGCAGGGCGCCGGCGGCGTGACGCAGGGCCTCGGCCTGGGCCTCCGCCCCCTTCGGCTCGGGCAGGCCCAGCGCGAGGGCCAGGCCGCTGGGCGAGGGCGCGCAGAAGCGGGCGGGCCGGACGAAGGCGTAGAGCTCCAGCACATCGAGGATGTCGGACGAGCGCGGCGGCGGGGCCAGGCCCAGACGCCGTGCGGTCAGGCTGGCGTGGGCGACCATGACCGGCGCGGTGGTGAAGGCCCCCTCGGCCGCGCCGCGTCCGATCTTTCGCGCCCCCTCGTCGTCGCAGATGGCCCCCGCCCCCGGCGGCACGGCGAGCGCCGGCGGCAGGGCCAGCCAGGCCTCGGCGCCAGTCACGGACGGATGGGTGATGACGGATTCGCCGGGCACGGCTCCTAGATAGCCATTCCGGCCTCGAAACGGAACGGGAACACGCAACGACGAACACGCGCGCCCTTTCCTCGCCGCGCCCCCCTGCTATGACGGATCGAAATGGCCGCTCCCGAAACTCCCGCCGAAACCTTCAAGCGCGCCCTGGCCCATGCGGCCCGGGCCCTGGCCGAGCAGTCGGAGCTGGAGGTCGTGTTCGGCTCGGACGGGCCCAAGCTGTCGAACGGCCTGCTGACCCTCCCGCATCCGCCGCGCGATCCGTCGGGCGCCGACAGCGCCACCATCCGGGGCCAGGCGGACCGGCTGGCCCTGAGGCTGGCCAATCACGACGAGACCCTGAACGCGAAGCTGCGCCCCGCCGACAGCCAGGCCGCGGAAGTCTTCGACGCGGTCGAACAGGCGCGGGTCGAGGCGGTGGGATCGACCGCCCTCGCCGGGGTGCGGGCCAATATGAACGCGGCCCTGCTGACCCGGCTGGAGCGAATGGGCGCCCTGCGCGCCGAGGCCGAGCGGGTGCCGATGGCCGAAGCCGTGGCCCTGCTGGTCCGCGAACGGCTGACCGGCCAGCGCAGTCCTGACGGCGCGGGCGCCATGCTGGATCTGGTCCGCCCCAATCTGGAAGCCAAGGCGGGGGCCCAGTTCGACAAGCTGGCCGAGGTCGCCGACGATCAGGCCGCCTTCGGCAAGGCGCTGAAGGACGTGCTGCGGGCGCTGGAACTGGACCCCGGCGACGGCCGCGGCGACGACGCCTCCGACGATCAGGGCGACGAGGAGCCCGATCCGCAGGAGCCCGACGCGAACGACGATCAGGATGAGGAAGAGGACGACGGCGGCGGCGAAGGCGGCCAGTCGATGGACGGCTCCTCCGACGACCAGACCGCCGAAGAAGAGCGTGACAGCCGTCCGGACGGCGCCCCGGCCGAGATGGACGGCGACGCCACCGACGACGGTCCCGAACTGTCCGAGGGCGACCTGCCCAACCGCCAGCAGACGGCCGACGACGGCCGGTACGTCGAGACCTACAAGGTCTTCACCACCGCCTTCGACGAGACGGTGGACGCCGCCGACCTGTGCGACCCGAACGAGCTGGAGCGGCTGCGGTCCCTGCTCGACCAGCAGCTGACCACCCTGTCCTCGATCGTGGCGCGGCTGGCCAACAAGCTGCAGCGGCGGTTGATGGCGCAGCAGAACCGCACCTGGACCTTCGACCTCGAGGAGGGCGTGCTGGACACTGCCCGCCTGACCCGGGTGATCACCGACCCGACCAGCCCGCTCAGCTTCAAGGCCGAGAGCGAGAGCCCGTTCCGCGACACCGTCGTGACCCTGCTGCTGGACAACTCCGGCTCGATGCGCGGGCGGCCGATCATGGTGGCGGCGGTCTGCGCCGACGTCCTGGCGCGGACGCTGGAGCGGTGCGGGGTCAAGGTCGAGATCCTGGGCTTCACCACCCGGGCCTGGAAGGGCGGTCAGTCGCGCGAGGCCTGGATCACCGCCGGCAAGCCCGCCCTGCCCGGCCGTCTGAACGACCTGCGCCACATCATCTACAAGGCCGCCGACGCGCCCTGGCGCCGGGCCAAGAAGAACCTCGGCCTGATGATGCGCGAGGGGCTGCTCAAGGAAAACATCGACGGCGAGGCCCTGACCTGGGCCCACGACCGGCTGCGCAGCCGCACCGAGGCGCGCCAGATCCTGATGGTCATCTCCGACGGCTCGCCGGTGGACGACTCGACCCAGTCGGCCAACGCCGCCCTCTATCTGGACAAACACCTGCGTCAGGTGATCGAGCGGATCGAGACACAGAGCCCGGTCGAGCTGATCGCCATCGGCATCGGCCATGACGTGACCCGCTGGTACCGCCGCGCCGTGACTATCGTCGACGTCGAACAGCTGGGCGGAGTCATGATCGAGAAGCTGGCCGAACTGTTCGAGACCGAGCCGAAGGCGGCGACGCGCAAGACCGGCGGGGCTGGCCGCGATCCTGCACGACGGGCGGCATGAATCCTCAAATGAAGCGCCTGCTGCTGGTCTGGGGCGTCCTGACCCTGACCGCCTGTTCGGGGTCGATGGGCGTGCCGCGCCCCTATGTCCCGGCGATCGACGGCTGGATCCCGGAAGAGGTCACGATCAAGCCGGTTGGGCTGGGCGTGCCCGGCGGCGCGGCCCTGGCGCCCGGCGTGACCTTCGCCGGCGGCATCGAGATCGTGGCCCCGGTCGGATCGCCCCTGCACAGCCTGTCGGACCTGAAGCTGACCGGCGACGGCGGCTTCGTCACCGTGTCCGACGCCGGCGACCTGGTCCGGGGCGCGCTCAGGCTGGACGCGCAGGGGCGGTTGACCGGCATCGACGGCGCCCGCGCCCGCCGCCTGACCCTGACCGACGGCGCCCCGATCCAGGACAAGCTCGAGGGCGACGCCGAAGGCCTGGCCCTGCTGGACGACGGCGAGCTTCTGGTCAGTTTCGAGCGCGACCACCGCATCTGGAACTACGGCCCCCTGGCCGCCCTGCGCGATCCCGTTCCGGTCGCGAGGCCTGACTTCCCCTTCCCCGAGAACGACGGGATGGAGGGGCTGACGGCCGCGCCGCACGGCTGGCGCGTCAATGGCGAGAGCGGCGGGGTCTGGGGCTGCACGCCGGGCGGCTGCACGGTGGTGACGGCGCCGCCGACGCCCCTGCTGCGCGACAGCGACTACCGGATCACCGGCATGGACCGTGACCCGGCGGCAGGTCCGGAGGGGGGATGGTTCGTGGTCCAGCGTTCCTACGCCCCGCCCATCGACGCCCGGGCGCGGGTGCGGCGCATGGCGGCAGACGGGACCTTGGGCCCCGTTCTGGTCGAGCTGAAACTGCCCGGCACGACCGACAATTTCGAAGGCATAGCCGCCGAGACCCGTACCGGCCCGCACGGCGAGCGGACGCGGATCTACATCCTGTCGGACGACAATTTCAGCGCGGCCCAGCGGACCCTGATGCTGGCCTTCGACGTAACGCCGTCAGGACGCTGAGCCGGGTTTGACGATCAGCCGGCGGGCGGGGTGCGGGAGCCCTGCTGGCGGCGCAGCATTTCCTGGCTTTCGACGCGGTCGGCGGCGATCTGGGCGGCCGTGCGGCAGCGACGGATGGGGAAGCGCGTGCCGGTGACCTGTTCGTTGGTGCAGATCAGTCGCTCCCGCGCCGGTTCGGCGGGCGTCGGCGCGGCGGCGCTGGCGGTTCCGGCCGGAGCCTCGACGCCAGGGGTCTGAACGGTCGTGGCGGCTTCGACCTGACCGCCGGTCTGGGCGGGCGAGGTCTGGAGGGCGGCGGCGAAGGCGAGAACGGCGAACATCATGCTTGTACTCGGAAATGAAGCTGGCGGGGGAAGGCCTGAAATCCCATCATGCCCGAGTTTTTCCGCCGTGCAACACGGGCGTGTACGGACAGGAACGGACCCGGATCACGGAGCGGCCGGCTAGTGGCTTTCGTCGGGGTAGATGGTCACGGTGCGGCACTGGCGAACCGGGAACCGCTGGCCGGTGACCTCGACATAGCGGCAGACCTGACGGGTCGGCAGGGGCGCCTCGACCTCGGGTTCCGGCTCCGCCTCGGGCTCCGGCGCGGCGGCCTCGGAGACAGCGACGGCAGGGGCCGAGGCCGACGTCGGGGCGACCGGGGCGATCATCGCAACGGCGACCGGTTGCGCGGGTTCAGGCGTCTTGGGCGACTGTGTTTGCACAGCCACCAGTAAAGTCAGCAGGGCGAACAGCATGGCGGCATCCCTTCTAAAGACTGGAATACCGATGATGCCTCAAACCTTCGCATACGCAACATAAAAATGTTGCACTTGCTCAGACGCGTTCGCTGACCTTGATTGCGACCTTGCAGCCGGCCTTGATGACGGCGCTGAGCAGGCGATAGCCGGGCGCCTCGCGACTGCCGTGAGCGACGGCGTGATCGTGGTGTTCCAGCTCCTCGGCGCGGAACCGTTCCAGCTCGGCGGCCAGATCCGGGTCGCGGTCCTTCAGCTCGGCGATCTGGTCGGCGTAATGCTCCTCAATCACGCTCTCGACGGCCTCGGTGCAGGCGTGGGCGGCCTTCTCGCCCATCAGGGCCGTGCCGGCGCCCAGGGCCTGGGCCGCCAGCCGCCAGGCCGGGACCATCAGGGTCGGGCGCACGCGGCGGTCGTTCAGCAGGGCGTCGAACCGGGCCAGGTGCACCGCCTCCTGATCCTGCATATGGGCCAGGTCGGCGGCGATGGCGCCCTTGCCCTTCGCCGCCTCAAAGACGGCGCGCTGGGCGCGGTAGATCTGGACGGCGGCATATTCCCCGGCGTGGTCGACGCGCAGGATCTCGGCCATCCGCGCCCGCGACGCGCCCCGGCCCGGTCGCGGCAGGGGCGGACGGGGGATACGGGTTTCGGCGCCGCTCATCCCTCAGGTCGCCTTCAGCATGGTCTCGGCGCCGTTCTTGGGCGCGCGGGCGTCCTTGGGCCGTTTGGCGGCGAGCAGGCTGAACACCGCCAGAGCGGCCGAGATCAGGGCGTTCCAAGACGACATCGACAGGCCCAGGAACCGCCAGGTGACGGCGTCGCACATCACCACCTTGGGCGCGGGACCGGCGCCCAGCGCCAGCGCCGTCAGGCTTTCGAGACTGGCCGCGCCGCCAGCGCCCGAACAGGTCGCGGGCAGGTGCCACCACTTCATCTCGCCGCCCGTGTGGAAGGTCGCGGTGATGGCCCCGGTCAGGAAGATGGCGGCCAGAAGAAAGGCGGCGATGCGCGGCGTGCCCCGGCTGGCCCGGCTGATGATGGCCCAGAGGGTGGCGACGGCCGAGACGGCGACCGCGCCCCAGAAGACCTCGCGCTGCTTGAGGCAGAGGTTGCAGGGCGTCAGGCCCCACAGGCGCTCGGACGCATGGGCCGCGCCCAGCATGGCCAGGGAAATCGCCAGGGCGAAGGCGGTCCACCAGCGGGTCAGGAGGCGATAGATCTCGATCATCAGACGACGGTTCTAACCCGCCCCGCTCAATGCTCCAACAGCCCAGACCGTAAGGGCGTCAGTGCCTCAGAAGTTTCAGGGCGAGGAAGCCGCCGACCAGGACGACCAGGCCGATGACGAAGAACAGGGCCAGCCGCTTTTCGACCACCGCCAGCATGGCTGGACCCCAGGTCTTGAGGATCCAGGCCTCGAGGAAGAAGCGGCCCGAACGGGTGATCGCCACGGCCAGGACGAAGAGACCCAGGTTGAAGTGAGCCAGACCGGCGGCGATGGTCACCAGCTTGAACGGGATCGGCGTCAGCCCCTTGCCGAGAATGACCAGGAAGCCGTTGTGGGCGAACCAGGACTGGTAGACGGCCATGTCCATGCCATGCCCGAAGATGTGCAGCAGCTTGACCGCCAGGGGTTCCAGAAAGACGCCGATCGCATAGCCGAGCAGCCCGCCCAGCAGGGAGGCGATCGAACAGATGGCCGCATAGCGATAGGCCCGGTCCGGCCGCGACAGGATCATCGGCGCCAGCATGACGTCCGGCGGAATGGGGAAGAAGGAGGCCTCGGCGAAGGAGACCGCCGCCATGGTCTTCTCGGCATAGGGCTTGCGCGCCTGTTCGAAGACCCAGTCGTAGAGTTTGCGCAGCATGGATTTCCCCGGAAAGCCCGCCAGCCCTAGCAACGGCGGCGGCTGCGGTCCATCGGCGTCGGCGCCGCAGTGCGGCGAATGCCGCTGAAATATCGCGCGCCTTGGCGAAGCCGACTTCCCCCACTAGGTTCCGGCCCAATCGCGGCGACCGCCGCACAACCCGTTCCGTGGAGAGAGCCGCATGACGACCGCAGCCACCACCCTTACGCCCGACGCCACCATTCCCGCCGCCGAGAACCCCCTGGGCGTCGACGGCTTCGAGTTCGTCGAGTTCACCGGCCCCGAGCCCGAGGCCATGATCAGGCAGCTGGAGACCATGGGCTTCGTCCAGACCCATGTGAATCCGAAGACCAATGTCGTGCGCTTGAAGCAGGGCGATATCTCCTTCCTCGTTCACCGCACCCCGACCGGTCAGGCCGGTGAGTTCGCCCGCGAACACGGCCCCTCGGCCAACGGCATGGCCTTCCGCGTCAACGATGCGAAAGCCGCTTACGACAGCGCCGTGGCGCGTGGCGCCCACCCTGCCGAAGCCCATGGGGGCGGCGCCCTCGGCGAAGGCGCCTGGGTCCTGCGCGGCATCGGCGGTTCGCTGCTTTATCTGATCGACGCCTATGGCGAGACCGGCTCCCTCTATGACGCCTGGGACGAGATCGAGGGCTGGGAAGAGGAAGAGCGCAAGAACAATGTCGGCCTGCACCTGCTCGACCACCTGACCCACAACGTCAAACGCGGCCAGATGCGCACCTGGTCGGGCTTCTACGGCGACGTCTTCGCCTTCGAGGAGCAGAAGTATTTCGACATCAAGGGCAAGGCGACGGGCCTGTTCTCCCAGGCCATGATCGCCCCCGACAAGGCGATCCGCATCCCCCTGAACGAGAGCCAGGACGACAACTCCCAGATCGAGGAGTTCCTGAAGCGCTACAACGGCGAGGGCATCCAGCACATCGCCCTGGCCACCGACGACATCTTCGCCACCGTCGAGGCGATGCGCGAGCGCGGCGTCGAGTTCCAGGACACCATCGAGACCTATTTCGAACTGATCGACAAACGCCTGCCCAACCACGGGCACGACGTGGAGCGGATGCGCAAGAACCGCATCCTGATCGACGGCTCGGACGAGGAAGGCCTGCTGCTGCAGATCTTCACCACCGACGTCTTCGGCCCGATCTTCTTCGAGATCATCCAGCGTAAGGGCAACGAAGGCTTCGGCAACGGAAACTTCCAGGCCCTGTTCGACTCCATCGAGCTGGACCAGATCCGTCGCGGCGTGATCAAGGTCGACGCCCATTAAGCTCCCGGCCAAACCCCCGTCCTGGCTGCCGTTTCTCGGCCCGGTCCTCGCGGCCGTGGCCGGGGCGCTGGCCGGCGAGTTCTGGCTGGGCGGGGGGTTCTGGATGGTGTTCACAACCGGGATCGTCTGCGGCTTCGCCCCGATCGTGATCTATCGGCTGTGGAAGCGGCTGCATCACCGGCGGTGAGGCCTCACCCGCAGCGAACGCGCACGATCTCAGGATTTTATTTTAGGCGATTCAGGTTCGTAGCGGAATTTCGACGCCTTCGACCATACCCGCCGGCGGATCGGGTTATAGTCTTTCGAGCCCCTCCGGAGAGCACCGTGCCAGAAGCCAGAACATCGCGACGATCCGGTCTCATCGGCCTCATCGGACTCTTCGGACTATGTTTTTCGGGGTCCGGAGCCGCCGCCCAGACGGCCGTCCCGACCGCCGAAGCCGCCCCGCGCTGGTCCTTCGCCATCCACGGCGGGGCAGGCGTGATCGAGCGGGCCAATCTCTCTCCCGAGCAGGACGCGGCCTACCGTGCGGCGCTGAGGAAGGCGCTGGAGGCGGGCGGCAAGGTGCTGGACGGCGGTGGCTCGGCCCTGGACGCTGTTCAGGCGGCGATCGAGATCATGGAGGACGATCCCCTGTTCAACGCCGGGCGCGGCGCGGTCTTCACCGCCGCCGGCAAGAACGAGCTGGACGCCGCGGTCATGAACGGCGCCGACCTGACCGCCGGTTCGGTCGCCGGCCTGACCACGACCCGCCACCCGATCGCCGCCGCCCGCGCCGTGATGGAACAGAGCCCCCACGTCATGCTGATCGGCCAGGGCGCCGACGCCTTCGCCGCCTCGGTGGGGCTGGAGCAGGTTCCGCCGTCCTTCTTCTTCACCGAGCGCCGCTGGCAGGGGCTGGTGAAGCTGCTGAACGATCAGCACCAGCCTATCCCGGACCGTCCCGAAGGCGCACCGCCGCCGCCCGCGCAGGGCATGGCGGCCAACGATCCGTCCGCCCCGCCGCTGAACGAGCGCAAATTCGGCACCGTCGGCGCGGTCGCCCTCGACAGTCAGGGCCACCTGGCCGCCGGCACCTCGACCGGCGGGACCAACGGCAAGCGCTGGGGCCGGGTCGGGGACGTGCCGGTCATCGGCGCCGGCACCTATGCCTCCAACCGCGACGGCTGCGCGGTCTCGGCGACCGGCGACGGCGAGTATTACATCCGCGCCTCGGTGGCCCGGGACATCTGCGGCCGCACCGCGACGGGCTCGGCCATCCAGCCCGCCGCCCAGGCCGAGGTCGCCGACGCCGAACAGCTGGGCGGCAAGGGCGGCGTCGTGGCTCTGGATCTGCAGGGCCGTCCGGCCTTCGCCATGTCGACCTCGGGCATGTATCGCGGCGAGATCCACCCGGGCGAGCCCGCCCGCGTCGCCATCTACGCCGACGAGCAACCGCGATGAGCTCGGCCCCGCCGGACGGTTCCGAATCCTATGAGGAGGTTCTTGGCCGGGAAGACCGCAGTTATCGCCGCGGCATGCTGATCCTGATCTCCCTCATCGCGCCCGCCATGGCACTCTATTTCGACCGGTGGAGCGTCTTCCTCGCCTTGGCGATGATGCTCGGACTCGCACTCGTCTTCGCTGTCTGGACAGGCGTGGGGATGATCAGAAGCGGCTATGTGACGCGCGGTCGGGCCTTTCTTCGTGGCCTGTGGGAAGTCCCGGCCTGGGTCGCCGTGTTCTGGTTTTTCGTGCTCTTCCAGTCGCATTTCGGCCTCTGGTTTGCTCAACACCCTCTTCCCGGCCGGTATGGATGACGGTCGCCCTGCCAAAAGCCCTCTGGATGAGCCGATGAGCTTCGCCGAACACGAACTGACCGCCATGGCCGAGGAGGAGCTGGCCGCCGCCTGCGACCTGACCTGGCCGGAGCTGAAGCGGATCACCCCCTGGGGCGACAGCTATGAGGGGTTCGCGCCCTCGGGCCGCACGGTCGAGGTCGAGCGCCGTTACCTCTGGGCGCTGGAGCCCGAGGGCGCCATCGTCGTCGAGGTCGAGGTGCGCGACGCCGCCGCCCGCACCGGGGTCGAGACCCGGGCCATACTCGCCCCTCCGGCGTAAAAGGCGCGCCTGAGGAGTTGGCGGGCAACATCCGGAAAAACTTCGCACAACGGCGTTAACCTTTTCATTGCGAAGCGCGGCCGTTCCGCCATGATGTCCCTTCAACGCCCGGCCGCCCGGAGGAGGATCGCCTGATGTCAGCCCCGACGCCGACCGACTTTCCCGCGCCAGAAGGCTATTACACGCCGGAAGCGGGGGGCCTGTTGTTCAGCCTGTCGCCGATGATGACGGCGACCCTGATCCTGCTTCTGGGTCTGGCCCTGCTGCTGGGCTGGCTGTGGGGCCGTAGCAAACGCCCGGGCGACGATCCGTCCGAGGCCATCTACACAGCCATCAGGAAGGCCCTGGCCGAGGCGACCGGCGCGCCGCGCGACAGCGTCATCTCGGCGGCCCGCAAGGCCCAGACGGTGATCAAGGACCAGCTGGGCGACGTCCTCGTCCTCGCCAAGGGGCTGGCCGGTCCCTACGGCGCGCTCGGCCCGGCGCTGGATGGCGTCGACAAGAGCCCGCACAAAGGCGACCACAAGCCGGACCACAAGCCCGAAACCCACGCCGAGAAGTCCGGCGTGGAGAAGGTCATCATCAAGGCCCGCGACGTCTTCATCAGCCACGCGCCCGCGTCCGACAGTCACGACGACGACCACGGCAAGGATGGTCATGGGAACGGCCACGGCAAGGACGACAAGGGACACGGCGACAAGCCCGCCCCCGGAGGCCGTGGCGGTCATGGCGGCGACCATCCGCCGAAGACCCTGAGCGCCTCAGCCCAGATCGAGGCGGTGCGCGCCGCGATCCACAACCTCTCCGATCACTGGAGCGACAAGGGCGCGCGGATCAAGGAGCTTCAGGCGGCGCGCAAACAGCTGACCCGGGTGTCGTGACCACGTGATCGCTGATCAGGCGTCTTCCCCGGTTTCCCCTCCGAAAAAATCGGCTTAAGCCTCAAGGCATGAAGCTCGCCTCGCTCAAGCACGGCCGTGACGGTCGTCTCGTCGTCGTCTCCAACGACCTGCACTGGTTCACGGACGCCTTCCTGATCGCCCCGACGCTGCAGGCGGCGCTCGATGACTGGGAGCGCTGCGAACCCCTGCTCCGGGCCTTGGCAGAAAGCCTCGAACACGAAGCCGTGCCGCAGGGTCGGTTCCGCGAACACGACGCCGCCGCCCCCCTGCCCCGCGCCTATCAGTGGGCGGACGGCTCGGCCTATGTGAACCACGTCGAACTGGTGCGTAAGGCGCGCGGCGCCGAGATGCCCGCCAGCTTCTGGACCGATCCCCTGATGTATCAGGGCGGCTCGGATAGCTTCCTCAGCCCCCGTGATCCCATACCCTTGGCCGACGAGGCCTGGGGCTGCGACATGGAGGCGGAGATCGTCGTGGTCGTCGGCGACGTGCCCCAGGGCGTGACGGCGGAAGAGGCGCTGGAGCACATCCGCCTCGTCGGGCTGGTCAACGACGTCTCCCTGAGGAACCTGATCCCGGCCGAGCTCGGCAAGGGCTTCGGCTTCGTCCAGTCCAAGCCCGCCAGCGCCCTGTCGCCGGTCTTCGTGACCCCCGACGCCCTAGGCGACCGCTGGAAGGCCGGCAAGCTGTCGGGCGCGCTCAGCGTCCAGCTGAACGGCCAGGACTTCGGCAAGGCCGACGCCGGGGTCGACATGACCTTCGACTTCGGGACCCTGATCGCCCATCTGGCCAGGGCCCGCCCCCTGACGGCCGGCACGATCATCGGTTCGGGCACGGTGTCCAACAAGGACGCGGACGGCGGTCCGGGCAAGCCGGTGTCCGAAGGCGGCCTGGGCTACAGCTGCATCGCCGAGGTCCGCACGGTCGAGACCATCCTGCGCGGCGCGGCGGAAACCCCGTTCCTGACCTATGGCGACACGGTCCGGATCGAGATGCTGGACGACAGACATCACTCCATCTTCGGCGCCATCGAACAGACGGTTCAGAAGCTCTAGACCCCTTCCCCGAACCGGGTTTCCCGGCCTAGTCTGCGCCCTGCGGCGTCCTGCCGCAGGGGGACAGAGTTCATGACGCCGCAACAATACGGCCCGCTCATCGGCGTGGGCGTGGCCCTGCTGATCATCCTGCTGCGCAATCGCGCACCCCGGACGCTGCGGCCGCAGTATCTGTGGGTCGCCCCCGCCATCATCATTCCGCTGATGGGCCTCGCCATCTGGGGGACCAGCCTGCAGCCGGGCGCCAGCCATGCGCCCTTCGCCGTTCAGGACTGGGCGGTTCTGGCCGTCGGCCTCATCCTCGGCGGAGCGACCGGCTGGTGGCGCGGCAAGATGACCACCATCGAGAAGCACGAGGACGGCACGCTGAAGGCCAAGGCCTCGCCCCTCGGCATGATCCTGATCGTCGTCCTGCTGCTGGGCCGCAACATGCTGCGTGCCTGGCTGGAGCCGCACGCCGCCTCCATCGGCCTGAACGGCACGGCCGTCGCCGACGCCTTCCTGGTATTCGTGATCGGGACCATCGTGGTCCAGCGCATCGAGATGTACATCCGCGCCCGTCGCGTCCAGCACGGCGGCACGGACAGCCACGTCGAGGCGACGGCGTGAGGAACCTCCTCGCCGGCCTGGCCCTCGCCCTGATCGCCGTCCCCGCCCTGGCCCAGGACGCCGGAGACGACTGGGACCTGATGCGCGCCCCCCGCCAGAAGGCCGTGATCGCCGCCCTGACCTTCGACAGCGGCATCGGTCTGGGCGCCCGCTGCGTGGACGGTGCCTATGAGCTGCTGTTCTCGGGCCTGCCGCCGGTGATGACCCGCCTGCGGACCCTCAACTTCTCCCATGACGGCGGACCGGCGCGGGAGACCAGCTGGTCCGTCGGCACGGATGGAACCTCGGCTTTCAGCGACTTTCCGGCGCCCATGGCCCGCAGGCTGCGCGCGGGAGGGCGGGTCGAGGTGACCGTGCCGGCCCAGGACGGCCAGCCCGCCAAACGATTCGTTCTGGATCTGCCCCGGTCGGAGCACGCCATCGACGAGACCCTGACGGCCTGTGGCCGCCCACTGTCCGATCCCCACGATGTGAACCTCGTCTCCAGCCTTCCAGCGACGGGGGTGGCTGGCGTGGAGGGCGGCTATCGCTGGGTGATCCAGCCTCGGCCTGAGTTCCCGTCCCGCGCGCTGCGCGAGAAGGCGAATACCGGCTCGGCCAATCTCAGTTGCCTGGTTCGACCGGACGGTCGCCTCCACGACTGCGTGGTCGAGACCGAAAGGCCGGCCGGCGCCGGCTTCGGCCAGGCGGCGATCGACGGCGCCCGGCGCGCGAGACTGGGTCCGGCCTCGGACGATTCGCCGCCCGTCGCCGCCGACGCCCTGGTCAGCTTCAGGACCAACTTCTACCTGGCCGGCAACTGATCTCGTCGCGCCTGCCCGGATGGCCCTCAGTTCGGCTTGATCACCTGGGCGGAGAAGCGCTCCATCTCCTCGGCCTGGGGCGACATCTGCAGCAGGACGAGATCGAGACCGGCGGCCTCGAACGCCTCGATGCGCTCCCGGACGGTCTCTGGCGTGCCGACGAAGCCGGGGCGCAGGCCGCGGTTGGAGACCGAATACTCCCGGATCTTCAGCTCCCGCTCCAGCTGGGTGCCCGACAGCCACTGGTCGAAATTGGCGAAGCCGGCAGGCGGCGTTCCTTCGGCCAGGCCGGGGACGGTGGTGATGCGCGCCAGCTCGGCCTCGGCTTCGGCCTCCGTGTCGCGCACGATGGCGTAGCCGGCCATGCCGAATTGCATCGGCGGCAGGCCGAAGCTTTCGCGGCGCGCCTTCATGTCGGCGATCTTGTCCTTGATCACCTCGGGCGTGTCGCCGTGCATGACATAGGCGTCGCAGTGACGGGCGATCAGGGTCTTGGCGGCCTCTGACTCGCCGCCCGCATAGATGACCGGCCGCCGCCGTCCCGGGACGTCGAGAGGCTTGGGTTCGACGATGGCGTCCTTGAGTTCGTAGTAGCTGCCCGAGAAGTCCGTGCGCGGATCGGACCAGAGCTTGTCCAGCACCTGCAGCCATTCGGTGGTGCGGGCATAGCGGTCGTCGTGCTGGTCGAACTGCAGGCCGTAGCTTTCCGCCTCCTTGGCCCACCAGGACGAGACGACGTTCAGGGCCAGACGGCCGCCCGAGATCCGGTCGATATTGGCCGCCTGTTTGGCGAACAGGGCCGGCTGGTGGAAGTTCGGCCGCACCGCCGTCATCAGCTCGATCTTCGAGGTCACGGCCGCGAGCGCCGCCGTCGAGGACCAGGCGTCCAGGGCCGGGGCGTCGATCCCCTGGATGTCGTTGAGGTTCAGCTCGGCGACCAGGGTCAGGTCATAGCCGATCTCCTCGGACCGCTTCACGATGGCCGACAGATGCTCCCAGGACGCGCGCGGCTCGTCGGCGACATTCCTCAGCCAGCCGCCGAAGACCGGGGCCCAATAGCCGTACCTCATGCCGCCTTCTCCGCCTTGATCGACTGTTCGGCGACGATGCCCTTCAGCCATTCGACCAGATTGTCGTGGGGGTCGAAGCCCAGCACCTCGACGGGCTTGGCGACGAAGTTCGACAGGCCGTTGATGTCGTAGAACAGGACCGAACCGTCGCGGTCGTCGACCAGATATTCGATGCCGCCGATCTCCAGCTCGCCCGCCACGGCCAGCCGTTCGACCGCCTCGATGATCTCGAGCGGGGGCGTGGTCTTCGTCATGGTCAGGGTCGGGGCGCCGGGCCGCACCAGACAGGCGTCGGCGGGGCACAGGTCGAAGGCGTCGCCCGGGCTCTCGATATCGATGGCGTAGAGGTATTTGCCGCCCAAGGTCTCGACCCGGGTGATCTTGCCGTCGCGGCGCGGGGCGTATTCCTGAATGAGGGACAGGCCGTTGACCCCGACGGGGCACCATTTCTCGCCCGCCGCCTCGGCCAGCTTTTCGGGCGTCTCATAGCGGGTGATGCCGGCCCCGGCGCCGCCGATGTCAGCCTTGACCAGAACGGGATAGCGCAGCCCATCGGCGGCCTTGGGAATGTCGGCCTGACGGTGCGCCACGCGCGTCGCGGGACCCTTCAGCCCCAGCCGGGCGATCAGGGACATCTGCCGCGCCTTGGAGGTGTCGATGTTCAGGGCCGAGGCGTTGACCACCCGCGTCCCCTGCCCCTGCCAATGCTCGAACAGGCTCTGGGCGTAGAAGATCGGATGCTCGGGCTCGCGCAGGAAGGACGACATGGCCACGCGACTGAACACCACCCTGGCCGGCGCGGGCGAAGCCGCCGGGTCGAACGTATTCCCCGCCAGCGGGACTTTCACGTAGGAGACGCCATGCCGGTCCAGCGCCGCGAACAGCGGCTCGAACCATTCCGGATGCTCATAGACGATGGCGAGGTCGGGCAGTTCGGTATCGGTCATGGCAGGGCAGATGCGTTACACCACGCTGAAACGCAAGTGGGGCCCGGCGAATTCCTTTCGGGATCAGGCCGGTTCGGGCGGAAGCGCCGCCAGCCGTTCGGCGGCGGCCGAGGCTGAGGGGGCGTCGACAAGGGTGCGTCGATACCAGGCCCGGGCCCTGGCAGGGTCCGACCGCGCCTCGTACCGGCGGCCGATTTCCACTCCCACTTCAGCCTGCCAGGGGCGCACCCGGGCCGGCTCCGCGGCATAGGCGCGATCCATGCCCTCGTAGGCGCGTTCCAGCATCGACAGGGCCTCGCCCGTCCGGCCCTCGATATCGAGAAGATCGGCGCGGTTGATCAGAAGGCCCCAGTCTTCGGGATGATCGGCGAGAGCCCGGTCATAGATGCGGGCGGCCTCCGCCAGACGTCCGCTCGCCGACAGGGCCAGGCCGAATGCCCGCTGGACCTCCGGGTCGCGAGGCCGCGCGACGGCCGCGCGTCCAGCCAGCTCGACCGCTCGCCGGAGATCCGCTGCGGCGGCGGGTTCGGCCAGGCGCCCCGAAGCCAGGGCCGCCCTCAGAGCACTGCCCGCCGGGCGCGGCGCGTCTCGACCGTCGGGCCAGCGCATATGTTTCTGGACCAGGGCGCCGGCCAGACCCGCCTGGGCCTCCGGCGCGTTCGGATCAACCTTCAACGCCCGCTCATAGAGGACGATGGCGGCCTCGTTGTCGGTGCGGGTGAACTGGTAGTAGCTGTCGGTCGCCCGCGCGACCGTCGCGTCCTCTGCCGTCGGCGGCGCAGACCGGACTATCGCGAGCGCGAGCGCGGCCGCGCCTACCGCCGCACAGACGGCCACGGCCCCCACGGCGGCTTTTCGCGACGAGAGGCGACGAGCCCCGCTCCCGGCCTTCGCCCCGGCGTCCGGCGGGGCGGCGACCAGCCGGTAGCCGCGCTTGGGAATGGTCTCGATCCGCCCGGCGGGACGCCCGGCGCCGGCGGGCCCCTCCAGCGCCTTGCGCAGCTTGAAGACACAGCGCGACAGGGCGTCGTCGCCGACGGTCGTGTCGGGCCAGAGCGTCGCGTTCAGAACCTCGCGCGAGAAGACGTGGCCCGGGCGAGAAGCCAGCAGGAACAGCAGGTCCATTACCTTGGGCTCCAGCATCCGGCTCTCGTCGCCGCGCCGCAGCCGGCCCTCGTCGCGATGGGCGCGCCAACCGCCGATCTCGACGACGTCAGAAGGGATGGCGGACATCGTCAAAAGGCGTCCCGGTCAGAAAAAGGTCAGGGAAAGGGGAGGTCGCCGTCATTCCGTCCACGGTCCGACGCTCCTACTCTTTCGGTCAGCTTCGGTGACCAGCTTCAGGGGTATGGACGTGCGGATCAAGACGTTTGGCGCGGCGATGGGACTGGCGGTGGCGATGGCCGTCGGCGGGGTGGACGCGGCCGTCGCCCGCCCTCTGCAGACGACGGCGGTTGCGGCGGAAACGGCGGTCCCGGCGGAGGCGATGCGTCAGGACTTCGCCGACCTCTATGCGACGCTGAAGCTGGCGCACTACGACCTCTATGCCCGCACCTCCCGCACCGACTATGACCGGCTGTTCGCCGACATGAATGCCCAAATCCTCGCTCCCATGAGCCGGGCCGAGGCCGCCGCCTTCTTCCAGCGCTTCATGGCCTTCGGCCATATCGCCCACGCCCGCGTCGACGCCGCGTCCGAGGCCTATGGGGCGTACAGGCAGGCCGGGGGGCGGGCCTTCCCCCTGGACGTCCGCATCCGCGGTGAAAGGTTCTTCGTCGCCCTGAACGGGTCCGGATCCACCCTGATCGCGCCGGGCGACGAAATCGTGTCCATCGACGGGATCACGGCCGCCGACTGGTTCTCCCGCGCCGCAACCCTGATGTCGGCCGACACCTCCTATATGCTGGGGACGATGATGGAGGGCGGGTTTCGCCGCCTCCTGTGGAGCACGTTCGGAGACGTCGCCGGGTTCGACCTGGTCCTGAAGCGCGGCGATGGTCCGTCCTTCGCGGTCACGGTTCCGTCGCTCAGCGCCGCCGATCTGACCGCCGCCCAGGCCGGACAGCCAACTCGCCTCGAGCTGAGCTGGACCGCCCGCGAGGCGCGGATGCTGGGCGACGGCGTGGCCTATCTGCGCCCCGGCCCGACCTACAACGTCGAGGCCCAGACCGAGGCCACGGCCTATGACAACACCGCCTTCCGGGCCTTCGTCGACAAGGCGTTCGAAGACTTCCTCGACGCCGGAGCGACCGATCTGATCCTCGATCTGCGCGACAATCCCGGCGGCGACAACAGCTTCAGCGACCTGTTGCTGGCCTGGTTCGCGACCCGGCCGTTCCGCTTCACCTCGTCCTTCACCATCAGGGTCAGCAGCCAGACCACCGCCTCCAACGCAGCGCGGCTGACGGCCGCCGGCAACGACCCTACGGGCATCTCGGCGTCGATGGCCCGGGCCTATGCGGGCGCGACGCCGGGGACCGCCATCGACTTCCCCATCCCCCTCGTCGAACCGCGCGCCGGGCGGCGTTTCAACGGCCGCGTCTACGCCCTGATCAACCGCCGCTCCTATTCCAATACCGTGGCCATGGCGGCGACCCTGCAGGACTATGGTTTCGCCACCCTGATCGGCGAGGAGACCTCTGACCTGGCCACCACCTATGGGGCGATGGAGAGCTTCACCCTGCCCCGCACCGGCCTCGTCGTCGGCTATCCCAAGGCCTTCATCGTCCGCCCCGACGGCGATCGCGACGCGCGCGGCGTGGCCCCGGACATCGCCGTCGAGACCCCCATCCTGGAAGGCTTGAACGACCCTGTTCTGGAACAGGTCGTCGCCCGGGTGAAGGCCTCGCACAACCCGACACGGCCCCGATAGTCCGGCCGAGGGATGCAGCGGCGACACGGTTCGCGGCACAGGCGGCGCCACAGCACAAAAGTCATCTTGCCGTCACGCAAACGAAGCGGAGCCGTTACGGGCTGGGCCTAGAGCCTCCCCCGACTTTTGGGGGACCGCGTCATGTTGTCACACATTCGATACACTCGTCTGGCCGGGCTTCTGGCCGGAACCATGCTGGCCACGGCGGCCGGCGCCGCCTTCGCCGGCGAGCCCGCCGCGCCCGAGACGGCGACCGCCACCGCGCCCGAAGCCGGGCCGGACACGGTCGACGAGATCGTCGTCATCGGCGCGGGCCAGACCCGGTCGGTCTCGACCCTGACGCCGCAGAACCTCGACACCCTGCCGCCGGGAACCAGCATCCAGAAGGCGCTGAACATCCTGCCGGGCGTCATGGCCCAGTCGATCGACGCCCTCGGCGTCAACGAGCAGTCGCTGTCGCTGCAGGTGCGCGGCTTCTCGACCACCCACCTCGGCTATTCGCTGGACGGCATGCCGCTCGGCGACGGGGCCTATAACAACTACAACGGCCTGACCATCAGCCGCGCCCTGATCTCGGACAACCTGGGCCGCGCGGACCTGGCCACCGGCATCGCCGGCCTGAGCATCCCGTCGACCAGCAACCTGGGCGGCGCGATGATCTACACCTCGTCCGACCCGACGAAGGACATGGGCTTCCGGGCCGCCCAGACGATGGGTTCGGAGTCCTCGCTGCGTTCCTTCCTGCGCTTCGACACCGGCGAGCACTACGGCCTGTCGGCCTATGTCTCGGGCCAGTACGCCCGCCAGGACCTGTTCGTGAACCAGGGCGACCAGAACACCTCGACGGGCGCCCAGCTGAACGCCAAGGCGATCTACGACTTCGGCCGCGGCAAGATCACCGCCTTCGCCGACATCTCGCGCACCAACCAGGCCGACGACGCCTATCTGTCCAAGGATATGCTGGGCCGCCTCGGCTGGGACTGGGCCGGCTATGCGCCGAACTGGGCCGACTATCTGAGCCGCGCCTCCTGTTCGGTGGCCTCGCTGGCGGCCAAATGCGTGACCTCGACCGCGCCCGAGAAGCTGTCGGACGTGACCTATACCAACGGCCAGATCCTGCGGAACGACGAGCTCTACTATCTGGCCGGCGACTTCGACATCACCAGCGCCCTGACCGCCCGTTTGCAGGTCTACAAACACACCGACAAGGGCGCCGGGAACAACTTCATCACCGGCCTGTCCAACCAGGGCACGACCACCACCGCCGACGACCTGCCGGTCCAGATCCGCGACACCCGCTACACCATCGACCGTGACGGCGTGGTCGGCAGCCTGAAGTGGAACATCGGCTTCAACGAGATCCAGGCCGGCTTCTGGCTGGAAGAGAACACTTCCAGCGCCGCCCGCTACATCCGCACCGATGTGAAGGGCCCGATCGATCTGGGCCGCTTCTTCGGCGGCACGCCCTCGACGGCCCAGTGGGTGCAGGAGACGGACTGGGAGACGCGCCAGTTCTACGTGCAGGACACCGTGCGCCTGCTCGACGACCGCCTCACCATCGATTTCGGCTTCAAGAGCACCTACTCGAAGTCCGACGCCGAGGCCATTCGCGGCATCGCGACCAACGCCCCGCCGGCCACCAGCCAGTTCGCCACCGGCAGCCTGACCGCCGAGGACAATTTCCTCCCCGAGGTCGGCGTCCACTATCAGCTGGCCCCGGGCCATGAGCTCTACGTCAGCTATGCCGAGAACATGGCCATGTACCAGGGCGGCTTCAAACTGGGGCCGCAATCGGTGACCCAGACGGTCTGGGACGCCCAGGGCCGGTATCTGGAGCCGGAAACCTCGAATAGCTGGGACGCCGGATACCGCTATGTCAGCGGTCAGCTGCAGGTCTCGCTGGCGGCCTATCACGTCAACTTCGACAACCGCCTGCTGCAGTACAACCCCTGCCCGACCAACCAGCAGCAGAACCCGGGTTGCGGCAACTCCTTCCACAACGCGGGCAGCGTGACCTCGAACGGCGTCGAGCTGGGCCTGCTGTGGAAGCCCCTGCCCTGGCTGACCTGGTACAACTCCGCCTCGTACAACGAGACCACCTATGACGACGACCTGAACTGGTGCACCACCACCTGCGTGGTCAAGGCCACCGCCGGCAAGCAGCAGGTGGACACGCCCAGGGAGCTGATCGCCAGCGTCCTGACCGTGCGCAACGGGCCCTTCTCGGCCTCGCTGCAGGGCAAGTACACGGGCGAGCGCTTCTACACCTACACCAACGACGCGGGCTTCGACGGCTATACGACCTTCGACCTGGGGGTCAGCTACGACCTCGACGCTGCGGTGTCGGGGGCGAAGTTCTCGGTCAACATCACCAACCTGACCGACATCCGCTACGCCTCGAACTTCGACTCGAGCGTCTTCGCGCCGGATGACGCCGCCGGCTCGATCCTGGTCTTCCATGCCTCGGCCCCGCGCCAAGTGTTCGCGACGATCAGCTTTGACTTCTAGGCCCCGTTCGGGCTGACCTTCGGGGCCCTCCCGCGCCGGCGACGGCGCGGGAGGGCTCTTCTGCTTTCGGGAGAGACCGTGTGAAGACCTTCAAGATGCTGTCGGTGATCGGCGCCGCGGCCCTGCTGTCCGCGACGGGCCCGGCCCTCGCCCAGACCTTCACCGTCGCGGTCGTGCCCGACACCCAGAACTATTCCGACATCGCCCTGCCCCAGCCGCGCGGGGCCGAGACCTTCGCGCGCGAGATGCAGTATCTGGCCGACCAGAAGGGCCCCAAGAACCTGGCCTTCGTCACCTTCGTCGGCGACATCATCCAGCACGGCGACGGCCAGTTCCGCCTGCCAGCCACGGACACGGCGCCCGCCCGCGACATGGATACCCGCGCGGAGTGGGACATCGCCAACCGCGCCGTCTCGATCCTGAGCCGCTCGGGCGTGGCCTTCGGCATGGTCCCGGGCAACCACGACTACGACAATTACAGCTGGTGGGCCGAGGACGGCGGGCCGGGCGCGGCGCGGCCCCTCGCGGGCGGGCGGGCGTTCAGCTTCTACTTCGGCCCGACCTCGCGCCATTTCGCGGGCAAGAGCTGGTACGGCGGGGCGACCGAGAACGGGCTGAACAGCTTCCAGACCTTCCAGGGCGACGGCAAACCGTTCCTGCATCTGTCGCTGGAGATGGACCCGCCGCCGGCCGTGCTGGACTGGGCCCAGGGCGTGATCGACGCCCACCCGAACGTCCCGGTGATTATCTCGACCCACGAGTGGCTGGCGCCTTCCAAGACCGGAGCGACCGACCGCGCCAACGGGACGGCCAGCCTGTTCGCCGGGACCGATCACCTGTCGCCCGACCAGATCTGGGACCGGTTCGTGCGCAAGAACCCGATGATCTTCATGGTCCTGAGCGGCCATGCCTATACCCCGGCCGTCGAGGGGGTGTCGCTGGGCGAGAACCTGAGGATCGACCACAATGACGCGGGCTTCCCCGTCTATCAGGTGCTGCAGGACTTCCAGGGCAACACCGTAGGGCCGGACGGTCAGGCGGGCTCGGCCAACGGCGGCGGCGGCTGGCTGCGCTTCATGGAGTTCGACGTCGAACGCCGGAAGATCCGCTTCTACACCTACTCCCCCCTGCTCGACCGCTATGCCGGCCGCGACGGCGAGGCGACCTTCGGCGTCGCGGCCAGCTACTCCGAGTTCGAACTCGACTTCCCTGAGCAGCTGCTGACCCGGCATTGAGCCCGGACGGAAGGACGGTTTCTCTGGACACCGGTCCGACCTCTGGCTAGGTCAACAGCCTCTGCGGGCCCCGATGGTGGAACTGGTAGACGCGCCGGATTCAAAATCCGGTTCCGAGAGGAGTGCCGGTTCGACCCCGGCTCGGGGCACCAGCAGAGATCAGACCGCGAAGGCGCGAATGAAGCGCTGGGCGGTTTCGCGGGCGCGGGCTTCGATATCGACCTCGGGATGCTCCAGACCCAGCATGGCGCGCAGATGCCCGTGGCCGATGGCCATGGACGAGAACATCTCGGCCGCGTGATCGGGATCCGGCACCCTCAGCAGTCCCTTGCGGTCCTGTTCGGTCAACCAGGCGGAGATGCGGCGCAGGCTGGCGGCCGGGCCGCCCTCATAGATGGCCTGGGCGATGCCCGGGATGGGCGGCGACATCAGGGCGACGCCGCGCAGGCTTTCGCCCTTGTGGGCGTGGCAGACCTTGGTGATCAGGGTCGTGGCCAGGGCCGTCAGGACGGCCTCGGGATCCCCGTCGGTGCGCAGGGGCGCCGTGATGGCCTCGGAGCGCCGCTCGGCCAGGGCGTGGGCCAGTTCGGTCTTGGAGGCGAAGCGGTTGTAGAGGGTCTGTTTCGAGACCCCGGCCCGTTTGGCGATGGCCTCCATCGACACCGCCCCGCCCAGTTCGTGGAACAGGGCGGCGGCGGCCTCGAGAATGGCCTCGCTCTTGCGCGGATCGATCTGGCCGGCGGCTCTGGGCATCTCAGTGCGCGTCCGACGGCGGGGCGGACGGATTGGGCCTCACGGGCCGGGCGAACAGGGTGACGAAGGCCGCCACGGCGCACCCTATGCCCAGCACCGCGAAGGCGTCGCCGAAGGCCAGGGTCGTCGCCTGCTGCTGCATCATGCCATAAATGGCCTTCATCGCCGCCCCGTCCGGATCGATGGAGGTCGAGAACCGATCGGCGATGCCGGTCATCATGTCCTGCATCTGCAGATTGGTCTGGCTGATGCGGCTGGTCAGCTCGCTCATGTGCGCGGCGGTGTTGGTGGTCAGGGAGGTGTTCAGGAAGGCGAGGCCGAAAGCGCCGCCGACGTTGCGGAACAGGTTCACGAGGCCCGAGGCGTTCTTGACCATGTGCGGCGGCAGGGTCGACATCGTCACCTGCTGTGAGGCGATCATGGCGATCATGACGCCGACGCCGCGCAGGGCCTGGACGCTGGCGAACTGCCAGAAGCCCCAGTCGTCGGTAACCAGGCGCGCGTCCCACATGCCCCAGGCGCACAGCATGAAGCCGCCGAACATCAGGATGCGCGGATCCAGCGCCCGCACCAGACGGCCGGCGAACGGGCCGGTGGCGAACATGGCCAGACCCGAGACGATCATGGTGGTGCCGACTTCCGACGGTGAATAGTGACGCACCCGGCCCAGGAACAGCGGCAGCAGGAAGGTGCCGCCGAACAGGGCGAAGCCGACGGTGAAGGTCATGACGACCCCCACCATGAAGTTGCGGTTGGCGAAGGCGCGCAGCTCGACGATCGGATTGCGATAGGTCAGGGAGCGCCAGACGAAAGCCGGTCCCGCGGTCGCCGCGACGATGGTCAGGACCAGGATCAGGTTGTCGTTCAGCCAGTCGTTCTTGGAGCCTTCCTCGAGCACATACTGCATGCTCATCAGGAAGGTCGCCATGAGGCCGAGACCCCACCAGTCGAACCCTTTCGCCAGTGACGGATCGCCCTTGTCGAAATTGGCGTAGCGGCTGACGAGGAACAGCACCGCCATCCCCGGGATGACGTTGATGAAGAACAGCCAGCGCCAGCTCAGCCACTCGGTCAGGTGCCCGCCCAGGGTCGGGCCGACGGTGGGGGCCAGGGTCACGATCAACCCCATGACCACGCTGGCCGTGACGCGCTTGTCCGGGGGGAAGGCGGTGAAGGCTACGGCGAAGACGGTCGGGATCATGGCCCCGCCGACGAAGCCTTGGAGCGCGCGGAACAGGATCATGGTGTCGATCGAGTTCGACAGGCCTGTGGCCACGCTCATGATCAGGAAGCCGGTGCAGGACAGCAGAAACAGGCGCTGGGTGCCCCACAGCCGCGACAGATATCCCGACAGGGGGATCATCACGACCTCGGGGATCAGATAGGCGGTCTGGATCCAGCTGATCTCGTCGGCGGATGCGCCGACCCCGGCCTGGATCTGCGGCAGGGAGGCCGCGACGATCTGGATGTCGAGGATGGCCATGAACTGGCCGATGACCATGCCCGCGAAGCCGAGCAGCAGCATGGTCCAGTTGATCTCGGGGTGACCCGCGACGGGCGCGGCGGCAGGCTTGCCCCCGCCCGCCGGCGCCGCCCCCTCGGAGGCGGTTGCGTCGGTCACTCGTGTGCGCCCGACTGGCCAGCGGACTGGGTGGTCGAGGCGTCGGCCAGACGCGTCTGGCCGGTGGCGGCCTCGGCGAAGCTGACCCCGCCGGGGCTCTTCAGATCGACCTTGACCTCCAGCGACAGGCCGGGGCGCAGGGCGGCGCCGCCGTGGGCGCGGCTGACCACGATGCGAACGGGCACGCGCTGGGTGATCTTGGTGAAGTTGCCGGTGGCGTTCTCGACCGGGATCAGGGCGAACTCCGAACCGGTGGCGGGCGAGAAGCTGTCGACGCGGCCGGTGATGTGCTGACCGGGGAAGGCGTCGGCCCTGATCTCGACGGTCTGACCGATGCGCAGGCGATCCAGCTGGGTCTCCTTGAAGTTGGCCACGACATAGACGTCGCCCAGGGGCACGATCGACAGAATCTGGCCGCCGACGCGGACATACTGGCCGACGCGGACGCTGCGGGCGCCGACGACGCCGGCGGTGGCGGCGCGGATCACCGTGCGGTCCAGATTGGTGCGGGCGACCTCGACCTGGGCGCGGGCCTGTTCGACGGCGGCGACGCTCTGGTCGCGGGTCGAGCCGAGGACACCGATGTTGTGCTGTTCGGCCGAAAGGGCGGCCTGGGCCTCGGCGACCGTGGCCTGGGCGGTCTGGGCGCCGGCGCGTTCGGTCTGGATGCCCTGCTGCGAGACCCAGCCCTGCTGGGCCAGCTTGCCGTAGCGGTCGACGCGGGCGTCGGCGAGGGCAGCGTTGGCCTGGGCCGAACGGACGGCGGCGGCGCGCGAAGCGATGGTGGCCTGTTCCTGGACGGCGCGGGCGTCGACATTGCCGACGGCGGCGAGGGTGGCGGCCAGATTGGCCTCGGCCTGGGCCAGCTGGGCCCTGGCGTCGGCGTCATCCAGCTTGACCAGAATCTGGCCGGGCTCGACACGCTGGTTGTCGGTGACCAGGACCTCGGTGACGTAACCGTTGATCTGGGGACTGACGAGGGTGGTGTCGGCCTGGACGAAGGCGTTGTCGGTCGCCTCCCAGCGCTGCTTGTTCTGCCACCAGAAGAAGCCGCCGATGATGAGGGCGAGGACCACGACACCGGCCACGATCAGGGGCAGGCGGTTCTTGAGAGCGGGAGCGGGCATGGACGACCAGATGTTGGGAGACGGGCGTTCGGGGAGGAACGCGCGTTAAATAGACCCAATCGTCCAGAAAACAACCTCACAAGCTGTAAGGAATTTTATCAGCCGGGCGCCTGTGTCCGTTTGGTCGCAGACAGGCGATTTACCTGTCCCGCTGACGGCCCGTCGCCGTTCGGTATGTGGGGATCCGGCGCCGGTCGCGCCAGTGGCGGTCCGCGTCTCAGTCGGCTTCGGGAGCGTTCTTGTCGCGGTTGCGGGAGGAGACGCCGCGCGACTTGCCGATCGAACCGCGACGGCGGCCGAGATGGCGCAGCTTGGTCGGCTGGCCGAGATAGTCCCAGACGAGGGCGCCCAGGAAGACCACGATGATGAGAACCCCGAGGACGATCATCCGCCCGTCTCGATCTGCAGGAGTGAAGAACCGCCGTTACCCTAGGCCAGATTGTAAAATGGGCCAGTCAAATAATGCTGCGGCGCAGCATTTTGGGGCCCTATGCGGTTGCGGCGAAGCTGTCTGTGGCGCATGGGTCACGGCATGACGAGGCCCTCAGACCAGACTCCTGCGTATGCTGCCGAACTCGAGGCGGAAGCCAAGGTCGCGGCGAAGGGTCCGGGCTTCCCCGAGTTCGTGTGCATGATCGCCCTGATGATGGCGCTGAACGCCCTGGCGATCGACTCGATGCTGCCCGCCCTGCCGGCCATGGGCGACGCCCTGGGCGTGGTTTCCGAGAACAGTCGGCAATGGATCGTCACCGCCTATCTGCTGGGCTTCGGCGTGGCCCAGATCGTCTACGGGCCGCTGGCCGACCGGTTCGGGCGCAAGCCCATCCTGATGATCGGCGTCGGCATCTATGTGGCCTTCAGCGTCGTGGCCATGCTCGCGCCCAGCTTCGAGACCCTGATCATCGCACGGGTCGGACAGGGGCTGGGCTCGGCGGCGACGCGGGTGCTGGCCGTGTCCATCGTGCGCGATCGCTTCAGCGGCCGGACCATGGCGCGGGTGATGTCCCTGAGCTTCCTCGTCTTCCTGGGCGTGCCCATCCTCGCCCCCTCGCTGGGCCAGCTGATCCTGCTGTTCGCGCCCTGGGAGGGGATCTTCGCGGTCCTGGCCTTCGCCGGGATCGCCCTGATGATCTGGACCGGGCTGCGCCTGCCCGAGACCCTGCATCCCGAGGACCGGCTGCCGATCGAGGCGAAGCGCATCGCCGGGGCCTTCAAGGCGGTGGTCACCAACCGTCAGGCCATGGGCTATACCCTGGCGATGGCGGCGGTGCAGGGCGCCCTGTTCGGCTTCATCAACTCCTCGCAGCAGATCTTCTACGACGTGTTCGAGGCCCCGGGCCTGTTCACCACCGTCTTCGCGGTGATCGCCGGCGGCATCGCCGTCGCCTCGATCGTCAATGCCCGGATCGTGGTGAAGCTGGGCTCGCGCAAGATCAGCCACACCGCCCTTCTGGGCTTCACCGGCATCGCCGCCGTCCATGCGGCGGTGGTTCTGAGCGGCCATGAGTCGATCTGGAGCTTCGCCGCCCTGCAGGCCATGACCATGTTCTGCTTCGGCCTGATGGCCGGGAATTTCGGCTCCATGGCCATGGAGCCGATGGGCCATATCGCCGGCACCGCCTCCTCGGCCCAGGGGTTCATCTCGACCATCATCGGCTCCCTGACCGGCTTCGCCATCGGCCAGCAGTTCAACGGCACGGTGGCGCCGATGATCGTGGGCTTCACCGGCTGCGGCCTGATCGCCATCGTCGCGGTGCTGTTCGCCGAACGAGGGCGGCTGTTCGTCCCGCGCAACCCGGTCCCGGCCCCCGCCGCATAAGGGGTTGATCTCCGACGCCAACGGGTCTCAGGTCCGCGCCGAAGTTCAACGGAGCGTTCCATGTCCCGCAAGACTGCCCCAACCAGAATGGGTGTCTCTATCCTCGCCTTGAGCGCCGCCCTCGCCGGCGCGCTGGCCGTCGCCGCCTGCCAGCAGCCCGCCGCCGACCCGGCCTCGGACATGCCGCCCCTGCCCGCCTCGGCGACCGCGCCGGTGACCTATCCGAAGGACATCCACTCCTACGCCCAGCCGCAGATCGCCCGGGTCAAGCACGTCGACCTGAACCTGACCGCCGACTTCGCCGCCCACACCCTGTCGGGCACGGCGGCGCTGGACGTCACCGCCGAGCCGGGCGCGACGCAGATCGTGCTGGACAGCCGCAACCTGGACATCAAGGCCGTCCGCGACGCCAAGGGGCCGCTGTCGTTCGTCCTCGGCGCCGCCGACCCGATCCTGGGCCAGAGCCTGACGGTGACCTTCCCGGCCTTTGCCGCAGGCGAGACCCGCAAGATCTTCATCGACTATGCGACGAAGCCCGACGCGGCGGCCCTGCAGTGGCTGACCCCGGCCCAGACGGCGGGCGGCAAGCAGCCCTTCCTGTTCAGCCAGGGCGAGGCCATCCTGACCCGGACCTGGATCCCGACACAGGACAGCCCGGGCATCCGCCAGACCTACTCGGCCACCATCACCGTCCCCGAGGCGCTGAAGGCGGTGATGAGCGCCGAGATGCTGACGCCGAACGGCGAGAAAGCCCCGGCCCTGAACGGCCAGCCCATGCACAGCTACCGCTTCCGCATGACCAACCCGATCCCGCCCTATCTGATGGCCATTGCCGTCGGCGACCTGGCCTTCGCCTCGGAAGGCGGGCGCGTCGGGGTCTGGACCGAGCCGAGCCGTCTGGAGGCGGTCAAGGCCGAGTTCGCCGAGATGGGCAAGATGGTCGACGCGGCCGAGGCCCTGTACGGCCCCTATCGCTGGGGCCGCTATGACGTGCTGGTCCTGCCGCCCTCCTTCCCGTTCGGCGGGATGGAGAACCCGCGCCTGACCTTCGCCACGCCGACGGTCATCGCGGGCGACAAGTCGCTGGTCTCGCTGGTGGCGCACGAGCTGGCCCACAGCTGGTCGGGCAATACGGTGACCCACGCCGTCTGGGCCGACTTCTGGCTCAACGAGGGCTTCACCACCTACTTCCAGAACCGCATCATGGAGGCCGTCTACAGCCCCGCCCGCGCCCAGCAGGAGCGGGTGCTGGGGTGGGACTCCCTGCAGGAGCAGCTGAAAACCCAGCCGGCGGCGGACACCCGGCTGCACCTCGACCTGACCAGGCGCGATCCCGACGACGGCATGACCGACATCGCCTATGAGAAGGGCGCGGCCTTCCTGGAGACCATCGAGCGGACCATCGGGCGTCAGCGTTTCGACGCCTGGCTCAAGGGCTACTTCGACCGCAACGCCTTCCGGCCGATGACCTCGGAGCTGTTCCTGCAGGACATCCGGGCCAACCTCGTGAAGGGCGATCAGGCGCTGGAGCAGCAGCTGAAGCTGGACGAATGGGTCTATCAGCCCGGCCTGCCGTCGAACGCCGTGGCACCGACCTCGGCCGACTTCGCCGCCGTGGACCGCGCCGCGACGGCCTTCTTCGCCAACCGGGGCCCGGCCTCGGCCATACCGTGGAAGGGCTGGAGCACCCAGCAGCGGCAGCGCTTCCTGCAGTGGCGTCCGGCCAACCTGAGGGATGGGGCTGACTGGATGACCAACCAGCAGTTGGCGGACCTCGATCAGACCCTGAACCTGGAGCACGAAGGCAACTCCGAACTGACCTTCGCCTGGCTGCAGATCGCGGTGGCCCATCGCTATCAGCTGGCCGTGCCGACGCTGGAGCGCTTCCTGACCTCGCAGGGTCGCCGGAAGTTCGTGATGCCCCTGTTCACCAGCCTGTGGAAGGAGGGCGACTGGGGCCGGCCTCTGGCCACGCGCATCTACGCCCGGGCCCGGCCCGGCTATCACCCGGTGACGACGGGTTCGGTCGACGCCCTGGTCGGCAAGCCGGCAGGGCAGTAACCGCCGGCTTTGCACTCGAAAAAAGCGGGTTCAAAAGGTGCAATCCTGAAAGCGGGCCGACAGGTTCGCCCCGCAGACGGCTGGATTCGCCCGACTTTTCAGAACCGCTCTCGTTGCACTCAAGTGCACTGAGAGTGCAAAGGCGCGCGCGGCCCGATGCGCGTCAGGGGATGGCGATGTCAAAGACCCGGGCGGAGCATAACCCGTCGCACGGGACTGCTGGACCGAATGGGGCGGCGAAACGGCAAGGCCTTGATCAATAGCCGCTTTGAACGCGCGGGGATGCGAACTGGCGGTCTTGTTCCGCAGGAAGCCACTGTCCTCGGCAGGGCCTCTGTGACAGATCAGCTCCCGATGGCCGATCCCCGCGACATCATCCGCAGCCAGGCCTCGGCCCTGGGCTTCGACGTCTGCCGTTTCGCCTCGGCCAGCGATCCCTGGAGCGCGGGCGAGAAGCTGGCCCATTTCGTCGAGGCCGGGCGGCACGGGGAGATGGGCTGGATGGAGACGACGCTCGAGCGCCGCGCCCACCCGACCGCCATGTGGGACGGGGCGCGGTCGGCGGTGGTCCTCGGCATGAACTACGGGCCGAAGACCGATCCCCTGGCCGAGATGGCCGACCGGTCGGCCGGATATATCTCCGTCTATGCTCGGGGCGACGACTATCACGAGGTCATCAAGGGCCGGTTGAAGACCCTGGCGGGCCAGATCGCGGCGAAGACGGGCGAGGATGTGAAAGTCTTCGTCGACACCGCCCCCCTGATGGAAAAGCCCCTGGCCCAGCGCGCCGGGATCGGCTGGCAGGGCAAGCACACCAACTTGTTGAGCCGCGACCACGGCAACTGGCTGTTCCTCGGCGTCATCCTGTCGGCGGCGGCGCTGGAGCCCGATGCGGCCGAGACCGAGCATTGCGGGTCGTGCACCGCCTGTCTGGACGCCTGTCCGACCGGAGCCTTCCCGGCGCCGTTCCAGTTGGACGCCCGCCGTTGCCTCTCCTACCTGACCATCGAGTTCGCGGGGCCGTGGCCGGTCGAGTTCCGCACGGCGACGGGATCGCGCATCTATGGCTGCGACGACTGTCTGGCGGTCTGTCCGTGGAACAAGTTCGCCGCCGCCTCGAAGGAGGCGCGGCTGCAGTCGCGCGGGGCGCTGGAACAGCCGGCCCTGGCCGAGCTGGCGGCGCTGGACGACCCGGCCTTCCGCGCCCTGTTCACGAAGAGCCCGATCAAGCGGATCGGCCGCGACCGTTTCCTGAGGAACGTCCTCTATGCGGTCGGCAACAGCGCGGATGCGGGACTGGTGGCGACGGCGGAACGGCTGCTGGACGATCCGTCGCCGATCGTACGGGGCGCGGCGGTCTGGGCGCTGGGGCGGCTGGACGCGGAGGCGTTCGGGCGGGAGAGCGGGACGCGCGGCTGGCGGGGGAAGAGGATGAGGGGGTCAGAAGCGAATGGGCTTTTCCTCACCACGCCTAGCGTGGGGAGGGGGACCGCGGCCCGCTTGCGCCGGGGTGGAGGGGGTTCTTCGCCGGACCCGCGCTCAATCTCGCGGAGGCAAGGAAGCCAGAGCCCTCCGTCACGTCGCTGAAGAAGCGACGCGCCACCTCCCCACGCTGCGCGCGGTGAGGAGAAAGTCCTCGCGGATCAGCCGTTCGCTGACCCGATGGCGCGGCCGGAGCCGGGGACCGGGGCCACGTCCAGAAGCTTGACGCGGAAGACCAGCACCGAATGGGCGGGATGTCGCCGGCGCGCTGGTCCTTGTAGCCGAGCTCCGGCGGGACATAGAGCATCCACTCGTCGCCGGCCTTCATGCGCTGCAGGGCCTCGGTCCAGCCGGGCACGACCTCGTCGACGTGGATGGCCAGCGGCACGCCGCGCTCGAACGAGCTGTCGAAGACCGTGCCGTCGACCAGGGCGCCCTCATAGTCGACGCGGACGAGGTCGTTGCGGTCGGGGCCGGCGGCGCCGGACGGGCCGGAGACCAGCACCTTGTACTGCAGGCCCGAGGGCAGGGTCTGGATGCCCGGGGCGGACTTGTTCTTGTCCATGAAGGCGGCGGCGTCGGCGGCGTTCCTGGCCAGCTCCTCGGGGCTGACCGGGGGCGATGGCAGGCGGCGACCAGAAGCGTGGCGGCCAAAACAGAAGCGGTCGCGGCCCTAGCCCATCCGAAGCGCATAACCCTTGTCCTTCAAAGCGTCGCCGATCTCGTCGGCGTGGGCGCTATCGCGCGTTTCGACCATGATGTCGAACTCGGCACCCTTGGCCGGGACGTCGAGGGCCAGACGATTGTGGACGACGTCGATGATATTGCCGCCGAGGCCGCCGATCACCGCCGCCATGGCCGAGAGCATGCCGGGCCGGTCGTCGCCGAGGATCCTGTAAACAATGAGCCTCCGTTCACGGACCATCTCGCGGTTCAGGACCACGGCCAGCATCCGGGCGTCGATATTGCCGCCGGTCAGTTCGATTCCGACCTTCATCCCCCTGAAGCGCTCGGGGTAGCGAAGCAGGGCCGCCAGACCGCCGGCGCCGGCGCCCTCGCACACCGTCTTCTCCAGGGTGACCATGAAGGAGACGCCGCGTTCGAAATCGGCCTCGTCAACCACGAAGACCTCGTCGATCAGATCATTGGCGAGGGCGAAGGGGATGTCGCCCACGGCCTTGATGGCGATGCCCTCGGCGATGGTCTGGCCGGTGCAGATGGGCGGTTCACCCGCGCGTTTGGCGGTGAAGGAGGGGTAGCGGGCCGCCTCGACGCCGAAGACCTTGATGTCCGGCTTCATCGCCTTGGCCGCGATGGCGCAGCCGGCGATCAGGCCGCCGCCGCCGATCGGCACGATCAGGGCCTCGAGCTCGGGCGCGTCCTCCAGGAACTCGATGCCGCAGACGCCCTGACCCGCCACGATCCCCTCGTCATCGAAGGCCGAGACGAAGACATAGCCGTGCTCGGCCTGAAGCCGTTTGGCTTCTTCCGTCGAGGCGGTGAAGTCGAGGCCGTGGATGACCACGGTCGCGCCGTGGCTGCGGGTGCCGTTGATCTTGGCGAAGGGGGTGCCCTCGGGCATGACGATGGTCACGGGCACGCCGAGGCGGCCGCCGTGATAGGCCAGGGCCTGGGCGTGGTTGCCGGCGGAGGCCGCGACCACGCCACGCTTGCGCTCCTCGGGCGTCAGCAGCAGCAGCCGGTTCAGGGCGCCGCGCTCCTTGAACGAGCCGGTGAAGTGCAGATTGTCGTATTTGACCCAGACGTCGGCCCCGGTCAGCTCGGACAGGCGACGGGAATGGCGCACGGGAGTCCGGTCCACCTGACCCGCGATACGGGTCTGGGCGGCCTGGATGTCAGAAAATGTCACGGTCATCGGCGATGTTGTGACTGAGGTCGTCAACGCCCGCAACCTTGACCATGGGGCGGGCGTTAGGCGTATGGTTAGGGGCGTCTCGCCATGCACGCGAGACCACGCAGGAAGGCTATGCCATGTCGAATCAGATCCGTATCGGACGCGCCCGTCCGGTCGCGCTCGCGACCCTGGCCGGCCTGTCTCTGCTCGGCGTCGCGGCCTGCGCCCCGACCACGGGCGGCGGCGTCATGATCCCGCCCCCGCCGTCCACCGCCTTCAACGCCGACGCCTTCGGCTGGTCGACCCGCCAGGGCCAGGGCTCGATCGAGGGCCGGATCGCCTATAGCCGCAACGGCACGGCCTATGCCTGCACCGGCTCGGTCGCCCTGACGCCCGACACCCCTATACCCGCGCCCGCTTCAACACCCTGTACGGCTCGACCGAACAGGCGGCGATCCCCGAGGCCGTGGTGCGGGCCCGCACCGTCGCCGATCCGAACGCGGACTATCGCTCCTTCGTGCGCGCCTCGACCTGCGCCGACAACCGGTTCAGCCTGACCGGCCTGCCGGACGGCGGCTGGTTCATCATCGCCCCGGTCTCGGCCGGCGGCGACCGTATCGTGCTCATGCGCCGCGTCGAGACGCGCGGCGGGCGAGCGATCTCCGTCACCCTGTAAGCGTACCCCATCAACACGGCGGGTCGCCCTGGAGGGGGTAGAGGCCGACTGGAGGCGTTAACCATGTTTTCCGTTTCGTCGCGCCTCGCCGCGCTCTCTCTGGCCGCGACCGTGATCGTCTCCGCCGCGCCCGCCTCGGCCCAGGTCTATGGCTACCAGCCCGGCGGGGCCCAGGACTTCTACGGCTATCAGCAGGGCGCGGTCTGCGGCGACCGCTGCGGGGACCGCCGTAACGACCGGCGCTACGGCAGCCGGGACTATAGCTATCAGGGACAGCGCGACGTGCCGGGCGACTATCGCTGCGACGCCTATTGGGATCGCGGACGCACCGACTGCGACGCCCGCTGGCGCGACCAGCGCGCGCCCTGGCGGCGCAGCACGGGCTATAGCTATGGCGGCGGCTACAGCTACGGCGGGGCGCAGACCTATTACGGCGAATACGGACGGCCGGACGTGGTCTATTCGGGCGGCGGCTATGGCGGCTATGCCTCGGGTCAGGCCTATGCCGACCGCTATGGCCATGATCATCGCCAGTACGCCACGGGCGGCCGCGACCCGCAGAGGATCAACTGGTGCTGCGCCGAGTACCGCTCCTATGACCCGCGGACGGGCTATTACATCGCCTATAGCGGCCGGCCCGTCTTCTGCGGGTAAAGCCTTCTGCGCTGATCCGGCGGTTCATCGACCCACAGTTGTCCGATCACGGATTGGTGGGTGAGCGGCGTTCGCCTTTGTTTGGCCCCACCGCGCCCGCCTGACTGATCGCGCGTCCCCCGAAGGGCGCGTCAGTCGGGGAGCGCGTTCATGTCCCAACACAACATCAGCGGTTCGGAAGCCTTCGACCGCACGCCCAAGGTCTATATCCGCAAGGTCCGCACAGGCGGCATGCGCCGCCGCCGCAACCGGACGGTCGTCGCCTTCCTCGCCGGAGCGGGGATGGCGGTTCTCGCCGGCGCGGTCGGCGCCGTGGCCGTGTTCGGACCCAGCCTGGCGGCAGGCTGACCCCCGCCGTCGCGGCGCCACCCTCCCAAGGCTACGCCCGGCGGAGGCTCAGGCGATCCAGACCATCCGGCGGGTGTCGACGGGGGCCTGACGCGCCTGGCTGTACGGACGGCGGGTCTCGCCGGTGTACAGGAAGCCCGCCTTCTCCAGCACCCGGCCTGAGGCCGCATTGTCGGCGAAGTGGCCCGCGACCAGGGCCCGGCGCTTCCACTTGCGGCTCGCCCAGACCATGGCGCCCTCCAGGGCCTCGGTGGCGAAGCCCCGGCCCCAGAAGTCGCGGCCGATCCAGTAGCCCGTCTCGGGCGCCACATCCCCGTCCTCGAACATCCCGATGACCCCGACGGGTCCCAGGTCCTCATGCTCGATCAGGAAGGTGTTGGCCTTGGCCGGATCCTGGCCCGCGACGGCGATGACGAAGTCCTCCGCGTCGCCGGTCCCGAACGGGTGCGGCATGCGGCAGGTCATTCGCGCGATGTCGCGGTCATTGGCCAGAGCGGCGATACGGGGCGCGTCCTGGGGCGCGGGCGCGCGCAGGACCAGTCGCCGGGTCTCGATGACCGGGGAAGTTTCGATGATGCACATGGTCTTGGCCTCGATCTCGTTTGGCGAATGACGGGCGCCGAAACCGGTGGCCACTTTCGGCTGTCATTCGCCTGGTTCGGTCCGCCTCCTTGCAGGGCTCGGGCGGACTTCGAGGCGGGGAAACGCAAACGGGGAGCCTGGTGATCCAGACTCCCCGCGGAATATTTTCCCTGGTCCGGATCGGCTGCTTTTCCGAGCAACGCGATCCGAAAATTCCGGGTTTCGCGTTACTCGGCGGCCATAGCCTGCTGGTCGTTGGCCGGAATAATCGACACGTAACAACGGCCGTTGGTTTTGGTCGTGAATTTCACCACGCCGTGCTCGAGCGCGAAGAGGGTGTGGTCGCGACCGAGGCCGACGTTGGCGCCCGGATGGAACTGGGTGCCGCGCTGACGCACGAGGATGTTGCCGGCCAGCACGTTTTCGCTGCCGTATTTCTTGACGCCGAGGCGCTTCGACTGGGAGTCGCGACCGTTGCGCGACGAACCACCGGATTTCTTGTGAGCCATGGGTTGCTCCTCTTTCCTTTGCGCTACCGGCCTTCAGGCTGGATGAGCGCGGTCTTCGTGGGTCGCGCTGGGTAGCGCGGTTGTTTCTTACGCTTCGTCGGTCTCGGCGGGCTTGGCAGCCTTCTTCGCCGGGGCCTTCTTGGCGGGTGCGGACTTCTCGACGACCACGGCGTCAACCGAGGCGCCGTCGTGCGAGGCGACGACCGTTTCGGTCGAACCCAGGGCCGACGTCGCGTCGCGCTTGGCCAGGCCACGGGCGCGCAGGTTGATCTCGGCGCGGGTGGTCAGCTCGATCTTGCCGTCCCACTTGGCCGATTCGCCGGCGCCTTCGATGCCGGTGATGCGCAGAACGCTTTCCAGCTGGCGGTGGCCGTTCGTGCGGCGGTAGCCCTGACGACGGGTCTTCTTGAAGATCTTGATCTTCTCACCCTTGCGGGTCTCGATCAGGGTCGCGCCGACGAAGGCGCCGTCGATCAGCGGGGCGCCCAGGGTCACGCCCTTGTCGCCGCCCAGCATCAGGACGCTGTCGAACTTCAGTTCCTGACCGGCGTCGCCGTTCAGCTTCTCGACCACGATCGTGTCGCCCGGTTGAACCCGGTACTGCTTGCCGCCGGTCTTGATCACCGCGTACATGTTGGAGCCTCAGCGTAACGCAAAAAAGGATGCGCCCGCCGGATGACCCCGCGGGCGAAGAGCGGCGACATATACGGACCGGGCCCTCTGAGTCAACGCCAAACCGGCCCAAAACCGCGCGAAATGGCTCGCCCGGGGCCTCCGGGACGACAGTGACGCCTTGAATCACCACGCCTCTCTAGCCCCGCGCAACGCGACCGTGCAATGAACGGATAAGGGGAAGAGGATTCACTGCCTATGACGACCGACGCCGACAGCCGCATCATCGCTGCGCGCCGCATTACCGCCCATGTCGCCGAACTGCTTCAGGCCGACCTTTCCTTACGTCTGTGGAACGGCGAGGTCCTGCCGCTGGGGCCCAACGCCCGCGACGACATCCAGATCGTCATCGCCCGCCCCTCGGCCGTGCGCCGGCTGCTGCTCAAGCCCGGCCTGATGACCCTGTTCGAGATGTTCGCCACGGGCGATATGCGCATCGAGGGCGGTAGCCCCCTGGAAGCCGCCGACCGCTGGGATCACGGCCGCGCCATCCACCTGGCCAAGCGCGCCGACAAGATGCTGATTGCCAAGGCGGCGATTCCCTTCCTGCTCAGCGGCTCGGACGCCGGGGCGACCCAGCTGCCGGAATGGGACAAGACCGGCAACGACGGCATCGGCGCCGACAAGGCCGGACGCAGCGACAAGGACTTCATCCAGTTCCACTATGATGTCGGCAACGACTTCTACCGGCTCTTCCTCGATCCGGAGATGGTCTATTCCAGCGCCTATTTCACCGATCACAACACGACGCTGGAAGCGGCCCAGGAAGAGCTGGACCGGATCTGCCGCAAGCTGCGTCTGCAGCCGGGCCAGAAGTTGCTGGACGTCGGCTGCGGCTGGGCCGGCCTGTCCTGCTGGGCGGCCAAACATTATGGCGTCACCGTTCACGGCGTGACCCTGTCGCAGGCGCAGCTGGACTACGGCCGGGCCAAGGTCGAGCGCGAGGGCCTGTCGGACAAGATCACGCTCGAGCTCAAGGACTATCGCGACGTCGTCGGCGAGTATGACGCCATCTCGCAGGTCGAGATGTTCGAACACGTCGGCTTCGCCAACCACGAGCGCCACTTCCTGGAGATGAAGCGGCTGCTCAAGCCGCGCGGCCTGTATTTCCACCAGGCCTCGGTGCGCCGGGGCGGTCTGGACCCGATCAAGGCGACGAACACAACCAAGGTCATCACCCGCTTCATCTTCCCGGGCGGGGAGCTGGACACCATCGGCATGACGGTGACCAACCTCGGCCGCCTCGGCTTTGAGACGCTGGACGTCGAAGACATGCGCGAGCATTTCGAGCTGACGCTGCAGCACTGGGAAGACCGGCTGTATGCGAAGCGCGAGGAGGCCTACGCCATGGTCGGCGAGGCCCGCACCCGGCTGTGGCTGATCTATTTCGCCCTGTTCAAGAAGAGCTTCGAGCGCGGTTCGGTGCTGGTCTATCAGACCGTGGCCCAGAAGCGCCGTCCGGGACCGAGCGGACTGCCGCTGGACCGCAAGTCGCTCTATGCCGACCGGCCCGTGCCCGCCATGACCAAGGTCGCCAAGGCCCCCGCAAAGCCCGCGCGCGGGGTCAGGGCGGCGGTGTCGAAGGCGATTGCGAAAGTCACCGGCAAGAAGAGCCGCGCCAAACCGGCCTGACAACCGCCGCGCTTGCCTTCCTCCGCCTTGCGGGTGTTGGGTGGGGGCGGAGGACTTCCCATGACCAGACTGCTCGCCGCCCTCGCCGCGGCCACGCTCGGACTCGCGTTCGGCGCCGGGGCCGCCCATGCGGGGGCGCCCGTCTATGAGGTGAAGGCCTGCCCGGCGAACTGGCCGGCCCAGACAGCGCGGACGGTGGAGTGCGGAACCCTGACGGTCGACGAGACGCGGGGCGATCCGAACACCCGCCGCATCGAGATCGCGGTCGCGACGGTGAAGGCGAGCCAGCCGTATCATGACGCCTCGGGCCGGACCCTGCCGCCGGTCGTGGTCTTTCATGGCGGACCGGGCGGAGCGCTGGTGCAGGGGTGGGACGCCGCCTCGCCTTCTACGCCGCCAATCCGGACCGGGCCGGGCCTCTGGCCGCCATCGATCAGGACTGGATCTATTTCGACCAGCGCGGCGGCGGGCTGGACAACCCTCCATGGACTGCCCGGGCGCCCAGCTGACCGACGCCGGCCCGCCGTCGAAGGCAGACGCCGACAAGCTGATCGCCTGTATGAAGGGCTGGGCGGATGCGGGCGTGAACCTGTCGCAATATAATGCCGCCGTCATCGCCGCCGACGTCGCCGATCTGAAGACGGCGATGAAGCTGGACCGGATCGATCTGTTCGGCGGCTCCTATGGCCCGCGCATCGAGGCCGCCGTCATCACCCATGCGCCGCAGGGCGTGCGCGCGGTGGTCATGGACAGCCCCTGGCCGCCCGAGGGCAACTGGGCCGTCGGCACGCCGGAGCAGGTCTCCGCCGCCGTGAAGATCATCCTGGCCAAATGCGCGGCCCAGACCGAATGCAACGCCCGTCACCCCGACCTCCAGACCCGTTTCGAGGCCAATGCCCGGCTGTGGCTGGCCGGTCCGCAGACGGGGAAGGACGGCAAGACCTTTACCGTCGAGGACTTGGCCTCCTTCCTGATGGACACCACCTATTCGGGGTCGGGCGTGCGCAGCCTGCCGTCCGATCTGGAGAAGATCATCGCGGGCGACCTGTCGGTCGTCGCGGAGGCCGCCGAGAACCGCACCTACTATACAGAGGGCCAGCACATGGCCCATCTGTGCAAGGAGGAGCTGCCGTTCGAATCGAAGGAACGGCTGGCCGCCGGCGCGGCGGGCGATCCGGTCGCCGAGGTCTCGGTCCCCAGCCTGTCGCGCCTGTTCGACGTCTGCGCCACCGTCGACGTCGGCCCCGCCGACCCGGTCGAGAACGCCCCGGTCCACACCGACATCCCGACCCTGTTCATCGCCGCCGAGATCGACCCCGGCTGCCCGCCGCCCCTGACCCGCAAGGCCGCCGAGGGTTACAAGAACAGTCAGGTGATGATCGTGACCAACGCCACCCACGGCGTCACCGGCGGCAGCCCCTGCGCGGCGAGGGCGGCGCGGGATTTCCTGAGGGATCCGACCAAGCCGGTGGACCAGAGTTGCCTGCCCGCCCCGGGCACGCCGCTGGTGTTTACGGAATAAAACCACTCGACTGTTATAAGATAACACGATACAGGGCGATCAATGACGCCCTCCCCGCTCGAACATGATGTGTTGCTGTCGCTGATCGGCGGCGGCTTCGTGGCGGCGTTTCTGCATGCGGCCCTGCCGACCCACTGGCTGCCGTTCGTCCTGGTCGGGCGGGCGCAGAAATGGAGCCTGCCGCGGGTGCTGGCCGCCGTCGCAACGGCGGGTGTGGCCCATATCGCTACCACGGCGGTGGTCGGCGGGCTGATCGTGGCCGCGGGGGTGGCGCTGGAGCAGTGGGTCACGGGCCTGCTGCCGCATCTGTCGGCCATCCTGCTGTTCGCCTTCGGCGGCTTCTATCTGCTCAGAGCCGTCCTCCGCCGTCCGGCGCCGGTCACCGCCAACGGTATGACGCTGGAGCTGGCCGAACCGACCGTCAGCCACGGCGCCGCCTTCTGGGGTCTGGTCGCCATGCTGGCCATCTCGCCCGGCGAGGTGCTGCTGCCCATCTATATGTCCTCGGCCCAGGAGGGGATCATGGCGCTGGGCCTGCTGACCGCCGCCTTCGCCGTCGGCACGGTGCTGGGCATGGGGTCTTCACCGCCCTGGCCCGCATGGGCGCCTCGGTGCTCAAGCTCGAACGCTGGGCCCGCTATGAGGGCGCCGTGCTGGGGGTCGCCCTTCTGGGACTGGGCCTTCTCGTCCTGCTGCATCAGCACTAAGACGGGTCATGGCTTCCCCCACGATCATGCCGACCACGCGCACGACGACCATTCGCATGACCATGCCGGTCACGATCATGGGCATTCCCACGCGGGGCATTCTCACGGCCACAGTCATGGTCATGCCGGCCATCACCACGGGCCGGTCGACACCGGCGACTGGCGCTATGGCGTCGGGCTGATCGTCAACCTGGCCTTCGTGGCCTGCGAGTTCGGGGCCGGGATCGTCTCGGGCTCGACCGCCCTGATGGCCGATGCGGGCCACAACCTGTCCGACGTCCTGGGTCTGGCCATGGCCGGGGTGCGGCCATTCTGGCGCGGCGCGCGGCCGGCAAGCAGCTGACCTATGGGTTCGGCAAGGCGACGGTTCTGGCGGCCCTGGCCAATGCGCTGCTGCTGATCTTCGCCTGCGGGGCCATCGCCTTCGAGGCCGTGCAGAGGCTGACCGATCGGCGCCCGTCCAGTCGCTGATGATCATGATCGTCGCCGGCATCGGCTTCGTCATCAACTTGGGCACGGCCCTGCTGTTCATGCGCGACCAGCACGCCGATCTGAACGCCCGGGGCGCCTATCTGCACATGATGTCCGACGCCGCCGTCTCGATCGGGGTGGTGCTGTCGGGCGGGATCATCATGGTTACGGGGTGGTCGATCCTCGATCCGCTGGTGTCGATCCTGATCGTGGCGGTGATCCTGATCGGGACCTGGGGACTGTTGAAGGACTCGGTCAATCTGGCGCTGGACGCGGCCCCGCCCTCCGTCGATGTGGCGGCGGTCAAGGCGGCCTTCCTCGCCCTGCCAGGGGTGTCGGCGGTGCATGACCTGCACGTCTGGGGCCTGTCGACCACCGAGACGGCGCTCACCGCCCATCTGGTGCACGACCGGGACGACGGCGCCGCCCTGCTGGCCGAGGCCCAGACCCTGGCCCGCAGCCGTTTCGCCATCGGCCATACGACGCTGCAGCTCGAGACGGGCGTCCTGCCGGACTGCCCCAACTGCTAGACGATCACCGGCCGGTGCGGTTGCCCGCCACTGTATTGCCGGTCGCATGGTCGCCGTCGTCGAGGCTGGAGCCGAACGGCCAGCCCCGGTCGTCGCCGCAATAGCGCCGCCCGCCTTCGCGCGAGCCCACCACCACCATGCGCGGCCCGAGCAGGGCGGCGCCGGTGAAGACATTGTCGGTGATGATATTGTCCGAGGGCGTCTGGTGCCGGATCACCCCGTCCTCGCCGCAGTTGCGATAGAGGAAGACGCCGCCCCCATTTCCGGCCTGCCCGCCGAGGGCGAAGCGGTTGCCGACGATGCTGTTCCGGGCCGAGCCGTCGACGGCGATGATCTCGCGCGGAGTGCGGATGGCGAAGGTGACGTCGCGCAGGCTGTTGCCCGCGCTCTCGGCGTCCAGATAGACGGCGGTCGAGTCCGAACGCCCGGCGAAGCGGCTGCCCTGAACCGTCACCGCCGTCACCCCCGGCCCGATATAGAGGGGGATGGAGCCCGTCGCGGCGAAGGTCAGGTTGGTCAGGGCGATGTGGGACGGCGCAGCCGCTTGCGCCGCCGCCGTATGGCCGGGGGTGCGGGAAGAGTTTCGCAGGTCGTCGATGCGCCCGCCCGCCCCCATGCCCCAGATGCGGATCGCGCCGTGGATTGTGCAGTTGCGGAGATAGACGTCGGTCGGGCGGCTCCATGCCGGAGCAGAGCCGTCGATCCGCCGCGACCAGATGGCCACCGTCGGCGCCTGGGTGGTCGTGCGGGCGCCCGGCCGCCGATGCCGCCGCCGCCGCAGTCGATGCCCGCGCCCGAAGCCTCACGGCCCTCGATCAGGATGCGACGCAGGACCGGGCGGCCGTTCAGGCTCGCGCGGCAGGTCAGGCGGAAGGGCGTATCGGCGGCGTCGGGCGCGGCGGTGAGGTCGCGGACTTCCTCGGCCGAACAGGCACGGGTCGCGGGGAGGTCCCAACTTCCCGACTGCAACAGGAGGGCGGCGACCGCCCCGATCATTCCTGCGGCAGAGGCATGGCCAGGGCGGCGCGTTCGGCGATGCAGCCCGGATTGGTAAGGCCCGTGCGGCGGACCTCGGCCAGCTCGGCGCGCATGGGCTCCAGCTCGGCCTGGAAGGCGGGGGTGGCGACAGCCTCGGCGGCGACGGCCTTGCCGAGCGTCTCGCCGGCGACGACGTCAGCGGGATAATGCATGGCGCAGACGATGCGGCTGACGCCGATCTGATGGCCGATCTCACGCGCGGCGGCGGCATGGGCGGGATCGAGGGCGGCCATGACCTCGCCATAGGCGGCCCCGACCGAGGCGCTGCCCGACGGATAGGAGGGGCTGCGGCGGCCGGCCTCGCTGATGCGGGCGCAGGCGGGGCGGGTCATGTCGACGCCGACGGGTCGCGGCCGGAACTCGCGCGCCTTGGCGGCCTCGGCGGCATCATTGGCGTCGTGCAGGATTTTCGCGAGGACGGCGTTCAGGCGCGGTGTCGCGACACCGGTGAAGCGCACGCCCAGGGCGCAGTCGAAATGCTGGCGCGCCAGTTCGGGGCTGAGCTCGGCATGGGCGGTGGCCAGCAGCCAGCGGTCCGAGCTTTCCAGCGCGCGATACCGGTCCGACAGGGCCCGGTCGGCGATCTGGGCGGTCGATCCGTCGGCGGAGGGGGCGGGCACGGCGTCGGCCAGACGCTTGATCTCGGCATCGGTCAGATAGCCGGCGAGAACCGGCTCGGCGATCGGCGCCGCTGTCGTCGGGGCGCCGGCCGGCTCGCCATAGGGGTCACGGCGCAGGCGGCGATGACGGGAATGGCCAGAAGTGCGGCGGCCAGAACCGGGGCCGTCACGACCTTTCTCACTGACCCGCGCTCCAGGACAGCTGGACCGAGGTCGGCGCCTGATCGGCGGCGGTGGCCACGACCTGGACCATGGCGCCGTTGGCGGGCACGGCCGCGCCATAGGCGACGGTGTCGCCCCGGTTCAGCGACATGACCTGGGCCAGGCCCGCGGCCTCGGCGCGCTGCTTGTAGAAGTCGATCACCGCCTCGGGTTTGGCGTCGGTGGTGAAGGTGACCAGACCCCGGGACCGGCGGGACCGTCCGCGACGGTCGGCGGCGTCTCGACCACCCCGCCTGGATAGACGGCGGCGAAGTCGGGGGCGTTGCCTACGCGAACCGCACCCTCGGCCGTGACCGCCGGCGACGTCGCTGCCGTGGTCGCAGGCGCGGCGGTGTCGGCGACAGGCGATTCTGCGCCGGTGGTCGCCGCGGACTCGGACGAGGTGTCAGCAGCCTTGCTTGCCTTGTTCGACGGATCACAGCCCGCCAGGCCGACCGCCAACAAGGGGGTCACCGTCAGAAGGGCGACCACCGCCGCCAGACTGCGCTTCATTCCGGTCTTGTCCCTGGGCACGTTTCTCAACTGACTCCACCGTGGCCCATCGTTGCGGCGGCGGCAAGGCGGCACGGCGCCGGTTGCACGACCGAACGGGGATCGAGGGTCAATCTTCGGCCCTTGACGCCTTATCGACCATGCCCTCGGACGCGAGGGTCTCGTTGATCAGATCCTGGTCCGGATCATCGTCCGAACCGCTGGCCGAACCGCCCTGCAGCGAACCTGCACGGGTGTCCGAACCTGAGTCCGTGCCGTTCAGGACGTCGATCAGGGAATCGGGCGTCCGGCCCAGATCGGGCTTCTCGCCGATGTCGTCGGCTTCGCGGGCGTCTTCGGTGACATGGGGTCTGACATGGCGGGCTCCTTCTCGAGAACAGAAGCCTGAGACGGGGGCGCCGGTTCCGGGGCGCCGATACGACTCCTCAAAAGATATATCTCAAGACCCTTGCGTAACGGTCTTAAAGATATATCTTGGCGGCATGAAAACGAAGGAACACATGATGTTTGGATTTCACGAAGACAGAGAAAATCAACGCGGCGGCCGCCACGGTCGCCATCCCTGCGGCGAAGGCCAGTTCGGGGTCGGGGCCGTTTCGGCCATCACGCCGGACCTTGGGGGCGCGGCGAAGGCCGTGGACCGATGGGCCGCATGGGTGAACGCGGCGAAGGTCGCGGTCATGGACGCGGTCCGGGACGCGGACGCCGCATGTTCGGCCCCGGTGATCTGAGGCTGGTGCTGCTGGCCCTGATCGAACAGGAGCCGCGCCACGGCTACGACCTGATCAAGGCCATCGAGACGGCGTTCGGCGGCGGCTACGCCCCCCCCCGGGGTGGTCTATCCGACCCTGTCGCTGCTGGCTGACGAGGGCCTGATCGCGGGCGTCGAGGATGCGTCCGGCAAGCGGGTCTTCTCGGTCACCGAGGCCGGTCAGGTCTGGCTGGACGAGAACCGCGCCGCCGTCGACGGCGTCATGCAGCGCATGGCCCTGGCCGCGAAATTCGTCGCCGGCGAACAGACGCCGGAGGTGGTTCGCGAAGCCTTCCACACCCTGCGTCAGGCTGTGCAGATGAAGCCCGGCGGCTGGTCGGACCCGAGACCGCCAAGGTCGTCGAGGCCCTGATGAAGGCCGTGCGCGAGATCAGCGGGGAGTAAATCCTCACCAAGCGAAGCTTGGGGAGGGGGAACCGCCCGCCGCTTGGCGGGTGGTGGAGGGGGCTCGCTCCGCGCCGATACCCTGAGGCGTTGAGAGGCAGAAAGAACCCCCTCCGTCTCTCCGCTTCGCTCCGAGCCACCTCCCCACGCGATGCGTGGTGAGGAGAAAAAAAGAAGGGGCCGCGATCGCTCGCGGCCCCTTTTCATTGTTCAGATCGGTCTCGCCCTAGCGGCGGGCCTTCTTGCGCTGGCCGGCCTTGCCCTTGGGCCGCGACAGGCGAACCACCTTGCGGGCGTTCTCCTCGGCCGTGGTGCGCACGGTCGGGATGGAGCGCGGCGCCAGGCCGTAGAGCGAGGCCATCGGGGCGTCCTCAACCGCGGCGATCTCATGGTCGCCATAGCCGTTGAAGCCGGTCGACATGGCCACGCCATAGGCGCCCAGCATGCCGATCTCGATGAAGTCGCCTTCACGGATGTCGGCCGGCAGCCAGAACGGACCGGGCATGTGGTCGATCGAGTCGCAGGTCGGACCGTAGAACTGGAACGGCTTCAGCTCGTCCGAGGACGCGCCGTCGCGCACCAGCTTGGTCGGAAAGGGCCAGCGCGAGTGGGTCGCATCGAACAGGGCGCCGTAGGAGCCGTCGTTCAGATACAGGGCGTCGCCCTTGCGCAAATCCACCCGGCACAACACCGACGAGGACTCAGCGACCAGGGCCCGGCCGGGTTCGCACCACAGCTCGGTCGTTTCCGACACGGGCATCTCGTTGAAGCCGCGATGGATGGCGTCGGCGTATTCGCTCATGTCCGGCGGGACCATGCCCGGATAGACCGAGGGAAGCCGCCGCCGACATCGACGATGTCCACGATGACGCCCGCGCGGCTGATCGACCGGCCGACCTGGGCCATGGCGGCCTGGAAGGCGGTCGGACGCATGCATTGCGAACCGACGTGGAAGGAGACGCCCATCAGGCCGTCCTTGACCGCGCGACGCACCGACAGCAGCAGGGCCGGGGCCTGATCCGGCGAGACGCCGAACTTGCCCGACAGCGTATAGGCCGCGCCCTCGGCCGAGACGGCCATGCGCACGATCAGGTTCAGATCATCGGCGCCGCCCGTGCAGTCGAGGATCTTCTGCAGCTCTTCCTCGCAGTCGAGCGAGAAGGTGCGGACGCCATGATCGAAATAGGCCGTGGTGATCGCGGTCCGGCTCTTGACCGGGTGCATGAAGGCGATGCGCGCGTCGGGATCGACGGAGCGCACGAGCTCGATCTCTGCGATCGAGGCTGCATCGTAGCCTTTGACGCCGGCGTCCTTCAGGGCCTCGATGACCCAACGCGAAGGGTTCGCCTTCACCGCATAGAAGACGTCAGCTTTCAGATTGTCCTGGAACCAGCGCGCCGCTACGGAAACCGCCGCCGGCCGCACGAGTGCGACAGGACGTTCGGGGACCGCTCGCGGACCAGGTCCAGGGGGAAATGATACGTGCGCAATTCACGTAAACCCCTGTAATTGTTAAACCCAGACCGGCGTTAGCAGCGCAACGTTAGACCTACGGGGTCCGCCGGAGAGCGCGATGTAGGGTCACGGGACTGTCATGTAAAGCGGTTTTTCGAGGCGGGGCCTGACGGGACGCCTCTTTGATCCGCCTGCGGAAGGTCTCGGGATTTCAACGACAAGCCGCAAAGGCGCCGAGGGGGCGGGCGCGCCTGTACCCCATTGTCCACAGCACTGGACGCCGTAACCGCCCGCATGGCATTAAGACTTGTCGAAACGTCCCTCTCGCGTCATTCGGCGCCCCCATTTCAGCCGCACCAGCGAGCCCGATGAGTTCCACTTCCCCAGCCGTCGCATCCGTCCGTGATGTGTCGAAGACCTACGGCGCCCGCAAAGCGCTCGACGGCGTGTCGGTGGAGGTCGCCGCCGGAGAGATGGTGGCCCTGATCGGCCCGTCCGGCTCCGGTAAGTCCACCCTGCTGCGCTCTATCACCGGCATGCACCCCATCGATCCCGGCAAGGGCACGATCCAGGTGTTCGGCGAGACGGTGCAGAAGAACGGCCGCACCACCGGCCAGATCCGGGCCGCGCGCGCCAAGCTCGGCATGATCTTCCAGCAGTTCAACCTGGTCGGCCGACTGTCGCTGTTCTCCAACGTCATGCTCGGCGCGCTCGGCCGCCTGCCCGGCTGGCGCGGCATCCTCGGCGCCTGGCCCAAGGCGGACAAGCAGATGGCCATGGCGGCCCTGCACCGCGTCGGCGTCGCCGACTACGCCGGCCAGCGCGCCAACACCCTGTCGGGCGGCCAGCAGCAGCGCGGCGCCATCGCCCGCGCCATCGTCCAGGGCCCAGGCCGTCCTCGCCGACGAGCCCGTCGCCTCGCTGGACCCCGTCTCGGCCCGCAAGGTCATGGAGCTGCTGGTCGAGCTCAACAAGCGCGACGGCCTGGGGGTCATCGTCACCCTGCACCAGGTCGACTACGCCATCCGCTACTGCGAGCGCGTCGTCGCGCTGAAGGCCGGCAAGATCGTCTATGACGGTCCCTCGACCAGCCTGGACACCAAGACCCTCATCGATATCTACGGTCCCGAGTTCGAGGACGCGTTCTGGGAAGCCAAGGCATGACCCGCACTCTCCTGACCCGCCGCATCCTGGGCGCCGCCGCCCTCGCGGCCGCCACCCTCGGCCTGGCCTCCTGCGGAGGCGGCGACTCCAAGCCCGCCGCCGGCGCCATGCCGACCGAGATCACCTTCGCCATCCTGCCCGCCGAAGGCCAAGGCTCATCCGGGCCACTGTGGCAACCGCTGCTGGACGACATGTCCAAGGAGATCGGCGTCAAGGTGAAGCCGAACTTCGCCGCCAACTACAATGTCTCGATCACGGCCATGCAGTTCAACCAGGCCCAGATCGCCTGGCTGTCGGCCAAGCCTGAACTGGAGGCCATCGACCGCGCCAATGCCGAGGTGATCGCCCGCATCGTCGACCCGCAAGGCCGCGACACCTATACCTCCAGCCTGATCGTCAAGAAGGGCTCGGGCATCACCCTCGACAAGGTCCTGGCCTGCGGCAAGGTCTACGATTTCGGCCTCGGCGACGCCCAGTCGACCTCGGGGACCCTCGCCCCCATGACCTATCTGTTCAATCCGCGCGGCATCGTCCCGGCACAGTGCTTCAAGACCGTGCGCTCGGCCAGCCACCAGAACAACACCTTCGCCATCGGCAGCGGCGTGCTGGACGTCTCGACTTCCAACAGCGTCAACACCGTCTTCATCCAGCGCGAAAACCCGCAGATCGCCGCGACCCTGGAAGAGATCTGGACCTCCCCGCCCCTGCCGGAATCCGGCATCGTGATCCGTCAGGACATGAACCCGGCGCTCAAGGAGAAGATTCGCGCCTTCCTGATCGGCTATGGCAAGGGCGAAGGCGCCGAGGCGGAGCGTCAGCGCGGCGTCCTGCTGGCCCTGAACTATTCGATGTTCCGCGCCGCCGACGACAGCTACCTGGATCCGGTCCGCCTGATGGTGCTGGAGCAGAAGCTGAACGACGCCAAGGCCAAGAACGACGCCTCCGCCGTCTCGAGCCTGACGGCGCAGGCGGCCGCCCTGCGCACCAAGCTTGAGGTCCAGCCTTGACCGCTGCGACTGTCACGCCGACGCCAGTCCCGGCCGCCCCCAGCAAGTCATTGGGCGCCTGGCTGCTCGACCTGCTGGTCTGGGGCGGCATCGCCGTGGTCCTGATCGGCAGCTTCAATGCGGTCGAGCTCAAGAACCTCGGGCGGGTCTTCACCAACTCCCAGGACATCTCGACCTTTGCCCAGGAGTTGCTCAAGCCGGACTTCTCGAACTGGAAGCTGCTGGTCGCCCAGATGTGGCAGACCATCCAGATCGCGCTGTGGGGCACCTTCATCGCCGTCTTCCTGGCCATTCCGCTGGGTCTGGCCGCCGCGCGCAACATCGCCCCGGCCTGGGTGGTGACGCCGATCCGGATCTTCATGAACCTGCTGCGCTCGATCCCGGATCTGGTGATCGGCCTGCTGTTCATCGTCGCCGTGGGCCTGGGGCCGCTGGCCGGTGTCTTGGCCATCGCCCTGAACACCGCGGGCGTCCTGGCCAAGCTGTTCTCCGAGGCCGTCGAGTCGATCGACAAGGGGCCGGTCGAGGGCGTGCGCGCCACCGGCGCCTCGCCGCTGCACGAAATCTTCTGGGGCGTCCTGCCGCAGGTCGGGCCGCTGTGGACCTCGTTCGCCCTGTACCGGTTCGAATCCAACAGCCGCTCGGCGACGGTGCTGGGCCTGATCGGCGCCGGCGGCATAGGTCAGCTGCTGTTCGAAAGCATGGGCGCCTTCGACTACAACCAGGTTTCGGCCATCGTCATCATCGTCATCGTGGCGGTGACCCTGATCGACATGCTGTCCCAGGCGATGCGCAAACGCCTGCTCTGACAGGACAAAACGCCTCGCCGGAACGGTAGCCGTACCGTCACAAAAGCCTGCTCTAAGCACGGGCGCAAACGTCCGTTCGGAGAGCGTCTGATGACCCGCAATCAACTGGCCGCCTCGGCCGCCCTGATGGCCGTGACCGTCATCGCGGTCGCCGCCTGCGATCAGGGCGGCGGCGGGCCCCAGGCCCAGCGCGCGGGCATCTGGGCGGCGGGCTCCTCGACCGTTTTCCCCTTCGCCACCCGCGTCGCCGAAAATTTCGGCCGCAACAATCCGGGCGTCGCCGCGCCCCGGGTCGAATCGCTGGGCACCGGCGGCGGCATCCAGGCCTTCTGTCAGGGCGTCGGCCCCTCGACCCCGGACATCGCCAACGCCTCGCGTCCGCTCAAGAAGTCGGAATACGAGCTGTGCCAGAAGAACGGCGTCACCGAGATCATCGAGATCAAGATCGGCTATGACGGCATCGTCATCGCCACGGCGCGCAACGGCAACGGCTTCATTTCGAACTGAACGACCTCTATGAGGGTCTGGCCAAATCGGTCCCCGGCGCCGGCGGGGCGTTCGTCGCCAATCCGACGACGACCTGGAACCAGGTCAATCCGGGCCTGCCGAACCAGCGCATCATGGTCTATGGCCCGCCGCCGACCTCGGGCACCCGCGACGCCTTCCTGGAGCTGGGCATGGCGCCCGGCGGCGGCCTGATCCCCGCTGTCGCCGCCTTCAAGGACGACAAGACCAGGTTCGAGGGCCTGACCCACACCCTGCGCGAGGACGGCGCCTGGATCGACGCCGGCGAGAACGACAACGCCATCGTCCAGACCCTGACCCGCACCCCGGGCTCGCTGGGCGTCTTCGGCTTCTCCTTCCTGGAGCAGAACCTCGACACGGTGAAGGCCGAGACCATCGACGGTATCGCTCCGACCGCCGAGACCATCGCCGACGGCAGCTATCCGCTGGCCCGCAGCCTCTACATCTACGTCAAGAAGGCGCACATCGGGGTGACGCCGGGGCTGCAGCAGTTTCTGTCGGAGTTCATGTCCGACGCCGCGACCGGCAAGGGCGGCTATCTGCAGGATCGGGGCCTGGTGCCGCTGCCGGAAGACCAGCTTCAGGCCCAGCGCGGCATCGCCGCCAATCTGACGCCGATGGTCGCCCCCACGAAGTAAGGGGGCTCAGGCCGCGGCCAGGGCTCCGGACCGCGCCGCGTCGACGTCGTTGTCTTCCAGCACCCGGGCCATGGCGCGCATCAGCTCGTCCATCTGAATCGGTTTGCCCACGACGGCGTCCATGCCGATGGCGCGGTAGTCCTCGATCTGATGGGTCATGACATTGGCGGTCAGGGCGATGATCGGGGTGTGATCCCGACCCTCGGCGAACTCCTCGGCGCGGATGCAGGCGGTGGCGCTCGGCCCGTCCATGACCGGCATCTGCACATCCATCAGGATCAGGTCCCACTGACCCTCGCGCCAGGCCTCGACGGCGAGGGCGCCGTTCTCGACGATGGTCGGCACGATCCCGGCCTGGGCGAGAAGCACGGTCAGCACCTGGCGGTTGACCGGATGGTCCTCGGCGGCAAGCACCCGCAGGGCGCGGCCCTCATCCTCGGCCTGGATGACCGAAACGGCGGCCACGGCCTCATCCTCGCCGCCCAGCCATTCCAGCGGCAGGCGGGTGACGAAGCGCAGACCATGGGGCTCGACCGCCTCGGCCTGGACGGATCCGCCCATGAGGGTGGTCAGCTCGCTGCAGATCGACAGACCCAGGCCCGTGCCCCCGAAGCGGCGGGTGGTCGAGACGTCGGCCTGTTCGAACTTCCTGAACAGCCGGCCCATCTGTTCGGGCGTGCAGCCCGGGCCGGTGTCCTCGACGACCAGCACCAGTTCGCCGGCCTCGCGCCGCGCCGCGACGGTGATCGAGCCTTCGTCCGTGAACTTGACCGCATTGGAGATCAGATTGGCCAGAACCTGCCGCAGCCGCAGGGCGTCGCCCATGTAACGGCCCGCCGCCGAGGGCTCGACGGTGGAGTTGAAGGCCAGACCCTTCGACAGGGCGATGGCCTCGAAACTGGCCTCGGCCTGGCGGATCGTCGCCTCCAGATCGAAGGGCCTGTTTTCCAGCTCGACCTTTCCGGCCTCGACCTTGGCCAGGTCAAGAACGTCGTTGACGATGGCCAGCAGGGCCTGACCCGACTGGGCCACGACCTCGAGCCGCTCGCGCTGACGGCCCGACAGGGTGTCGGCGGCCATGGCCTGGGCCATGCCCAGCACCCCGTTCAGCGGGGTGCGGATCTCGTGGCTCATGACCGTGAGGAATTCGCTCTTGGCCCGGTTGGCGACGATGGCCTCGGCCTGGGCGCGATGGACCTCGGCCATGGTCGTGGCCAGCTGCCGCCAAGTCAGGAGGGTGGCGACCACCACCATCATGATGGCGACGAAGACCTGGAAGGCTTCCAGCGGCGGCGAACCGCGCATCAGCATGGCGACGGGCAGGACCAGCGAACACGCCAGATGCGGGACCACCGATGCGATCACCAGAGGCCGCGAGGAGTGGAGACCATGATCCCGTTCAGGATCGAACCGCCGAACAGCATGGCCGAACAGGAGATGGCGATGCCCGAGCCGCTCTGAAGCTCCGCCAGACCGATGGCGGCGAAGGCCAGATTGTTGATTGCGACCATGCCGATGCTGGCCCGGGCCCAGTCCCTGCGGTCCAGCCGCATGATCCAGGAGCCCCTGGGGCTGAAATCGTGCTCGATCCACTGCAGGGCGGCATAGACGCCGAACCAGCCGAAGGCGAAGCCGATGCCGGTGAAGGAATGGAAGATCACGGCGATCACGCCGGCGATGACGACCCGCAGACGCCACTGCTGCGAGCGCGCCTCCATCGCTGCCTTGATGTGGTCGGTCCAGTCGGACGTCATGTGCGTTCTTCCCCGCCGGGAAATACACACCGGTTTGGTTCACAGAGTATGAACTCGCGGAACCACGTTCCTCAATTTTTCGCCTGAGTTCTCAAATCGCTGTGGAGAGCGCAGGTGAGACCGGTGTCAGCGCCGGGGATGGCCGGGCTATCCGTATGCGGCGCTTTACGCCGCTCAGGCCGCCGCGCGCCTGCGCACCCGGGCGATCCGGCGAAGACGACGCCAGAAGCGGCCGCGCTCGGGGTCGGGATAGGGTTCGAGGTTCTCGACGAACTGCTCGGCCGAGGCGCGCCAGCTGAATTTCTCGGCATAGGCGCGGACCGCCTTGCGGTCGCATTCCAGGGCCTTGATGCAGGCGGTCTTGAGGTCTTCGTCGATGGCGCCGGCGTTGGAGCCGGGGATGATGTCGATGGGCCCATGGGCCGGATAGGCCGCGACCGGGGTGCCCGCCGCCATGGCCTCCAGGATCACCAGGCCGAAGGTGTCGGTCCAGCTGGGGAAGACGAAGACGTCGGCGTCGCGGAAGCAGCGCGCCAGCTCCTGACCGAAGCGGGCGCCGAGGAATGGCGTTGGGATAGCGTTCTTCCAGATCGGCACGGGCCGGACCGTCGCCGACGACGATCTTGGTGCCCGGCAGGTCGGTCTCGAGGAAGGTCTCGATATTCTTCTCGACGGCGACGCGGCCGACGTTGAGCCAGAACGGACGCGGCCAGTCCTTGCCGCCCAGCTCGTCGAAGATGCGCTCGAGATCGGGGTTGAACTGTTCGGTGTCGACGCCGCGCGTCCAGGGCGAGACGTTCTTGAAGCCGTGCGCCTGAAGCTCGTCGCGCAGGGTCGGGGTGGCGACCATCAGCCGTCCCGACGGCTTGTGGAACCACTTCATATAGGCGTAGCCGACCTGAACCGGGATCGGGAACCGGGCCGAGACGTACTCGGGGAATTTGGTGTGATAGCTGGTCGTGAAGGGCAGCTTCCACTCCACGCAGATGCGCCGCATGGCGATGCCGATCGGGCCTTCGGTGGCGATATGCACCGCCTCGGGTTCGAAGGCGCGCAGGCGTTCGCGGATCTCCTCCTCGGCGCCCAGGGCCAGCCGGATTTCCGGATAGGTCGGGCAGGGAATGGTCTTGAACTGGCTGGGCTCGATGACCTCGACCTCATGGCCCATGGCGCGGCATTCCGCGACCGTACGGGTCAGGGTGCGGACGACGCCGTTGACCTGGGGCTCCCAGGCGTCGGTGGCCAGAACGATACGCATGTGGGCCGAGTGGCTCCCGCCGTTGTCGAGCAGGAAGCCATAGCGGGTCACGGCGACGATTGCGAGACGCGTTTAAAGCGCCAACCTAGAGAGGGAGCGCCGTGGTGGATTTCACCTCTTCGAGAACGGTTCAGCTCACAGCCTCAAACCGCACCACGCCGTGGGCGGATCGCAATTCCGCAAAGGCGTCCTGCCGCCAGTTCAGGCTGATCGGGCCCCGCAGGACGCCGCTGAGCTCCTGAATGGCGGCGACTTCGGCCTCAGTGCAGGGTGACAGGGTTTCACCGGCGATGAAGCCGCCCTTGCCGTCCGTCATCCCGCCCAGGCGGCAGCCGGTCTCGATCCGGTAATCGGTCGGAATGCCGGACTCGCTTGCCCCCTGAGGTGAAGCCGAACCCCCAAGTGATTCATCGGCCGGGCGTCTATTGAAACCAGGTTTCCCGTGAACAGGATCGGAGGTTCGGCGTGGACGGTATCGGTTCGGGGACTGCATGCGCCGAGGGCGACAAGGCCAGCGGCCGTCAGGACCGCCATCGGGAACGATCTCATCTGTCCAGACCCCGCTTTAAAATCATGATGGCAGCCTCCTCTACAACGGCAGCGCCGTGGTCGATTTCACCTCTTCGAGAACGGCGTAGGTGCGGGTCTCGCGCACCCCGGGCATCCGGGTCAGGACGTCGCCGAGGAAGGCGCGATAGGCGTCCATATCCCCGACCCGGGCCTTGATCAGATAGTCGAAGCCGCCGGCGACCATATGGCACTCCAGCACCTCGGGCTGGCGGCGCACCATCTCCGCGAAGGCCTCGAACTGATCCCCGGTGGTGCGGTCCAGCAGGACCTCGACGAAGATCATCAGCCCGCGTCCGACCTTGCCCGGGTCGATCAGGGCCGCATAGCCGGTGATGACGCCGCGCTCCCTGAGGCGACGGACGCGTTCGAAACAGGCGGCGGGCGACAGATTGCACCGCCGGGCCAGTTCCGCGTTGGAGATACGACCGTCCTCCTGAAGCGCCTTGAGCAGGCGGCGATCGACGGGATCGAGAGTTTCAACGGCCAAGAGCGTATTTTTCCGAAGGATCGTTGGCTTGAGCGCCGATCATACGATGCACATTCGGTCAGGCCCGCCATATACGCAAGACAGACGGGCCGGAAGGCCGAGAGGACGCCGCATGACCACGCCCGCCCCCTTCAACGCCTCCGCCTACGCCCACTGGGACACGCTGGACCACGGCAAGTTCGCCGATGAGCGCGAGGCGGTCGCCGCCAACCTGGCCCGCGTTCCGCTGGACGCCGCCGGCCGCCGCGCCGTCGTCGACGAGGCCACCGCCCTGGTCGAGCACGCCCGCCAGAGCCAGAAGAAGCAGGGGGTGGTCGAAAGCTTCCTGCAGGAGTTCTCGCTGGGCACCCGCGAGGGGCTGGCCCTGATGTGCCTGGCCGAAGCCCTGCTGCGCACCCCGGATGAAGACACCCGCGACCGGCTGATCGCCGAAAAGATCGGCTCGGCCGACTGGGCCTCGCATCTCGGCCAGTCCGACAGCCTGTTCGTCAACGCCTCGACCTGGGGCCTGATGCTGACCGGCAAGCTGGTGGACGCCGACGAAGAGGCCAAGACCGACCTGCCCGGCTTCCTCAAGCGCGTCGCCGGCCGTCTGGGCGAGCCCGTCATCCGTCAGGCCGTCGCCGCCGCCGTCCGCATCATGGGCGAGCAGTTCGTGGTCGGCCGCACCATCGAGGCGGCGCTGAAGCGGTCGAACAAGGAGGGCTGGCTCTGTTCGTTCGACATGCTGGGCGAGGGCGCCCGCACCGCCGCCGACGCCGAGCGCTATGAGCGGATCTACGCCGACGCCATCACCGCCGTGGGCAAGACCGCCAAGGGTCAGGGCCCCGAGGTCGGGCACGGCGTTTCGGTCAAGCTCTCGGCCCTGTCGCCCCGGTATGAGGCGACGCATGAGGACCGCGTCTGGACCGAACTCTATCCGCGCATCCTGCGGCTGGCGAAGATCGCGGCCTCCTACGACATCAACTTCACCATGGACGCGGAAGAGGCCGACCGCCTGGCCCTGTCGCTGAAGCTGCTGGACCGGCTGGCCAATGAGCCGGAGCTGGGATCGTGGACCGGCCTCGGCCTCGCCGTTCAGGCCTATCAGAAGCGCGGTCCCGAGGCGATCGCCCGCATCGCCCAACTGGCGAAGACGTCCGGCCGCCGCCTGATGGTCCGTCTGGTCAAGGGCGCCTATTGGGACACCGAGATCAAGCGCGCCCAGGTCTTCGGCCGCACCGACTATCCGGTCTTCACGACCAAGGCCGCGACCGACCTGAACTATCTGGTCTGCGCCCGCGCCATGATCGACGCCGCGCCGCACCTCTATTCCCAGTTCGCGACCCACAACGCCCATTCGCTGGCCGCCGTGCACCGGATGGCGACGGCGAGCGAGGTCAAGATCGAGTTCCAGCGCCTGCACGGCATGGGCGAGGCGCTGTATGACGCCGCGACCGACCTGTTCGGCGCCGTGACCGTGCGCGCCTATGCCCCCGTCGGCGGGCATGAGGACCTGCTGCCCTACCTGGTCCGACGCCTGCTCGAGAACGGCGCCAACTCCTCCTTCGTCCACGCCCTGCTGGACGAGCGGGTGCCGGCCTCCGCCGTCGCCGCCGACCCCGTCACCTCGGTCGAACAACACCCCGACCGCCACGCCAAGATCCCCACGCCCCAGGAGATGTACATGGACCGCCAGAACTCCCTCGGGCGCGACTATTCGCAGGCCGATGTCCGCGCCCGGCACACCGCCGCGCTGGAGAAGGTCGATAGCGAGAAGCTGACCTCCGGCCCGCTGATCGGCGGCAAGCTGAAGGCCGGGATCAACCCGACCGACGTCACCAATCCGTTCGATCGGTCGCAGGTTCTGGGACATGTCTCGGAAGCCTCGGAAGCCGACATCGACACGGCCGCCGATCTCGCCGCCCGCGCCCAGATCGACTGGGACCGTCAGGGCGGCGGCAAGCGCGCCATCGTGTTGCGCGCCATGGCCGATGCGCTGGAAGCCGAGATGGACCGTCTGGTTGCCCTGCTGTCTCGGGAAGCCGGCAAGACCCTGAACGATGGCGTCGCCGAGGTGCGAGAGGCCGCCGACTTCCTGCGCTACTACGCCCTGCTGGCCGAGCGCGATTTCGGCGGCGCCGAGACGCTGAAGGGTCCGGTTGGGGAGGTGAACCAGTTGATCCTGCACGGCCGCGGCGTCTTCGCCTGCATCAGCCCGTGGAACTTCCCCCTGGCCATCTTCACCGGGCAGGTCGCGGCCGCCCTGGCCGCCGGCAACGCCGTCCTGGCCAAGCCCGCCGAACAGACGCCCCTGATCGCCGCCGAGGCCGTGCGCCTGTATCACAAGGCCGGTCTGGACGCCGACCTGCTGGCCCTCGTGCCCGGTCGCGGCGAGACGGTGGGCGCCAAACTGGTTTCGCATCCGGGCGTCGACGGCGTCGCCTTCACCGGCGGCACGGACACGGCTTCGGCCATCAACCGGTCGCTGGCGGCCCGCCCCGGCGCCATCATCCCTTTCATCGCCGAGACGGGCGGCCTGAACGCCATGTTCGTCGACACGACGGCCCTGCGCGAACAGGTCATCGACGACGTCATCCTGTCGGCCTTCGGCTCGGCCGGCCAGCGCTGCTCGGCCCTGCGCATCCTCTATGCGCCGAAGGATTCGGCCGACAGCCTGATCGAGGGGCTGAAGGGGGCGCTGGCCGCCCAGGTCGTCGCCGACCCGACCGACCCGGCCACCGACATCGGCCCGGTCATCGACGCCGAGAGCCACAAGGCGCTGGAGGCCCACGTCGAGCGGCTGTCGAAGGAGGCGAAGATCATCGCCCGTGCGGCCCTGCCGGAAGGCGCGTCGAAGGGCGACCTGTTCGCCCCGGCCATCGCCGAAATCCCGACCGCCGACTTCCTGGAGCGCGAGGTCTTCGGCCCGGTCCTGCACGTCTATCGCTATGATCCGAAGGATCTGAAGACGGTCGCCGGCAAGCTGGCCGCGCGCGGCTATGGCCTGACGCTGGGCGTCCATTCGCGCATCGAGGCCTTCGCCGAGGAGGTCGTGCGTCGCGTCCCGGCCGGCAATGTCTACATCAACCGCTCGATCACCGGCGCGGTCGTCGGCGTGCAACCGTTCGGCGGCGAGGGCCTCAGCGGCACCGGCCCCAAGGCCGGCGGCCCCAACAGCCTGATCCGCTTCGCCTCGGAGAAGGCGATCTCGAACAACATCTCCGCCCAGGGCGGCGACCCGGCGCTGTTGAACCTGTAGGTCACCCTCACCGCTCATCCCGGCGAATGCCGGGATCCAGATGCAAGTCGGGAGGTCAGGGTGAACTTGCCTCTGCAGCCCAACGGGCAAACCTCGGAATGGATCTGGATCCCGGCGTTCGCCGTGATGAGCGGTGGTTGGATTGCTTGCTGGTGAGAACGGGTCGGCCTAGCCTCGCCGCATGACCCACCCCGTCAAACACACCGGCGGCTGCCTCTGCGGGGCGCTGCGTTATGAGGCGGAGGGCGAGCCCCTCTATGCCGGCTATTGCTTCTGCACGGATTGCCGCAAGGCCTCGGGTTCGGGCTTCATTCCGTTTCTGGGGCTGGCGGCGGCGGGGGTGCGGCTGATCGGGCCGGTGCAGTCCCACACCTCGACCGGGGCCCACGGCGGTCCGGCGACGCGCAACATGTGCCCGACCTGCGGCGGTCTGGTCTTCGGCGGCGAGGTGGGGGTCAGCGACAGCTATACGTTCTACGCCGGATCGCTGGACGACTCTTCGAGCTTCAAACCGACGGTCGCCATCTTCAACGCCCGCCGCCCCGCCTGGGTCCCCTGCCCGGGGGCTGGAGGTGCATCAGGGCAATCCGTTCCGGGGCGTGGAGTTATGATGTCCTCTCCATCGCGCTTGCGATGGGGAGGTGGCGCGGCGCCGCTTGGCGACGTGACGGAGGGGGCTCCTACTTCGGCCAGCCGCCCGCGCGGCTGAGGGCGCTGGGCGCCGGGCGGCCGATCTTTTCGCCGATCCATTTCGCCGTCTCGATGAGACCATCGAGGTCATAGCCGGTCGAATAGCCCGCCCGCTCCAGCATATAGACCAGATCCTCGGTGGCGATATTGCCCGTGGCGCCCGGGGCGAAGGGGCAGCCGCCGATGCCGCCGACCGAGGCGTCGAGAATGTCCACCCCGGCCTCGACGCCCGCATAGGCATTGGCCAGGCCGGTGTTGCGCGTGTCGTGGAAATGCAGGCGCAGGGTCGCGTCGGGGGCCGCGCGTCGGGCCGCCTCGACCTTCCTGGTCACGCTCCAGGGATCGCCGACGCCGATGGTGTCGGCCAGGGCGATCTCGTCGACGCCGAGCGCCGCGATCTCGCCGACAAGATCCCGAACCTGATCCGTCGAGACCTCGCCGTCGAAGGGGCAGCCCCAGACGCAGCTGAGGGTCGCCAAAGGGACGGCGTGGCGCCCGGTTCGCCCTCGGCATTCGCGCGTCCGGCGATGATACCGGCCAGCATCTCGACCTGCTGGACCACCGACAGGCCCTGGTTCTTCAGGCCGAAGCCGTCGGTGACGCTCATGGCCACATTGACCTCGTCCACCGCCGTGCCCAGCGCCCGGTCATAGCCCTTGCCGTTGAGCACCAGGCCGATGCGGCTGCGGCCGGTCTCCCTGGGAAGGGCGGCCATCACCTCTTCGGCGCCGGCCATCTGGGGCACGTATTTGGGATGGACGAAGCTGACGGCCTCGATCCGTTTCGCCCCCGCAGCCTCCAGCCGGCGCACCAGTTCGGAGCGGACGGCGGGCTCGAGGACGGCCTTTTCGTTCTGCAGCCCGTCGCGCGGCCCGACCTCGACGATCTGGATCGGACGGCTCACTCGGCGGGCCCCTCGGCAGGCGCGCCATTGCCGGGCACGCTGGGCGCGGCCGGGGCGCCGGTCGGGGCGTAGACCGTCAGGGCGACCTCCTCGCCGGCGGCGTAGTTATAGCCACGCACCGTGCCGACGGCCCGGCCGCCCGCGCCCGACTGGGCCACGGCCTGACGGAAGGCTTCGGCGTCATGGGCCTCGACGATGGCCGGCCGGCCTTCCGCGAGAGCCCTGGCGGCGCCCGCGGCGTCGGTCAGCTGGGTGTCCCGGCCGGTCAGGAAGACGAAGCTGGGCTCGTGGAAGGTGGTGATGGCCACCGGCCCGGGGATCAGGCCCTGATCCGGGGCGATGCCGGCCCGCTCCATGGTCTCGACCAGCAGGGGCGCGACCGAAAGGGGGCGCAGCTGGCGCAGGGTCCCGGCGAGCGCCGCATGAGACACAACCCCGAAGGCCATGGCCACCAGCAGGGCCGAAACCGCCGCCCGGTTCAGCAGGATGAAGGTGCCGCCGATGCCCGCCACCGCCGTGCACAGGATGGTGATGGCCGCCCAGGTCTGGGCCGTCGAAGTGCCCCACTGGGTCAGGCCATAGACGGTGATCGCACAGATGATCCCGGCGGCGAAGACGGTCAGGCCGGCGCCGACGCGGCGGCTGATCGTGCCGATCGGCTGGGTCAGGGCGGCGGCCATCAGCAGGGCGATCGCCCCGAAGGTCGGCAGGGTGTAATGCGGCAGCTTGGTCGGGGCGAACTCGAAAATCAGCCAACCGGGGACCATCCAGCAGACCATGAACCGCACCGCAGGCTCGGCCCGCCGGCTCCAGGCGGTCGACAGGGCCGCGGGCCACAACAGGGTCGCCGGGAAGAGCAGCAGCGGCGACAGCAGCAGATAAAAGCCGGGGAAGCCGCCATGGCTCTCGGCCGCGCCGGTGATCTTGCCGCCCAGGTCGTGGCCCACGGCCTCGCGCCAGAAGCCGCCGTCGGTGGCGATGGTGATGGCGATGGCCCAGGGCCCGACCAGCAGGGCCACCATCGGCAGCCCCCAGCCCCAGCCGAGCCGCTTCAACCACCTGATGTCGCGGTCCCAGACCGACAGGGCGACCATGGCCGGGGCGACCACGAGCAGACCGATAGGCCCCTTGATCAGGATCGACAGGCCCAGCCCGAGCCAGAACAGGAATTTGTGCGGTCGCCGCGGGACCTCGCCCGCCCGTGTCGCCAGATAGATTCGCGCCAGGCTGCACATGGCCAGGGTGACGCAGGCGCACAGCATGGCGTCGGTCTTGGCCATCCCGGCCTCGGTCGAGAGCAGCAGGGTGGTCCCGAGAATGGCCCCGGCCAGGAAGCCCGCCCTCTGGCCGAACAGGGCCGCGCCCGCCCAGGCCACGGCCAGGGCCGCGATCAGGGCCCCGAACAGGGACGGCAGGCGGTAGGGCGCGATGTCGCGGTTCTCAACGCTCGATGTCAGGCCGACGGCGACCGCCTGCATCCAGTAGATGCCCACCGGCTTCTTCCAGCGCGGCTCCTCCTGGAAGCGGATGTCGACATAGTCGCCGCTCTCCAGCATCTGGGAGGTGGCCTGGGCATAGCGGCTCTCGTCGCGATCCAGCGGCGGCAGCAGCAACAGTCCGGGCAAACCCGCGATCAGCGTCAGCAAGGCCGCCAGCACGGGTCCGCGCCAGCCGGCGATATGGCGATCCAGGTTCGGGCGCGTCATTCCGCCCTCCTAGCACGGGTTCGGCCGCCGTTGTCAGGCCCCACCTTACACCCGACGGCCGAAAGCCTGTTCAGTTCGGCGCGCCCGAGGTCATGCCGAGGCGATAGCCGGGCACGCCCTCGACCGCCGGGGGCGCGCCGTGGGGATCAGGGGCTGGGCGTTCTCCAGCCCGCGGCCGGTGACATTGTCCATGGCCAGAAGCGGGCCCGAGAAGACGTTGACCCGTACATTCTCGATGTCGACATTCTTCATATTGGCCAGGGTCATGCCCCGGCCGCTGGTCCCGGTGACATCCTTGAGCACGAAGCCGTCCAGCGGCTTGTCGGGGTGGATCAGAACCGCCTCGACCAGCACCGGGACCTCGGTCACCTTGATCCGTTCGAAGGCGAAGTTTCGCACGGTCGGAATGCCGTCGGGGCCGCCGACCGGGAACTGGTCCTGTTTGCCGCTGTCGAGGATGTTCAGGCGCAGGAAGCCATAGCCCGCGCCCGAGACGTCGAGGTCGCGCATGACGATGTCCTCGATGAAGGCGCCCCGGCCCGGACGGGTCTTGATGTAGATGGCGAAGGTGCGGGCGGCCAGGCACCGGCAGCGCTCGACCAGGACGCGGCGCACCCCGCCGGACGTCTCCGAGCCGATGCCGATACAGGCCCAGTGTTTGTCGCGGAAGCTGCAGTCAAGGATGGTCACATCCTCGGTCGGCCGGGCGATGACATTGGCCTCCATGCCGCGTCCGGACTTGAGCGAGATGCAGTCGTCGGTGGTGTCGAAGTCGCAGTGGTCGATCAGGACCCGGCGGCAGGAATCGACGTCGATGCCGTCGGCCCCGCCCTTCACCGTCACCCCCTTGAAGGTCAGGTCGTCGCAATAGACCGGGTGGATCGACCACATGTCGTTCTGCTCGGTATAGACTTCGGTGATCAGGATGTTGTGGCAGTTGACCAACTCGATCAGGGCCGGGTGACGCAGGCCCGAGGCGCGATCGACCCGGCCGGGGATGGCGGTGTTGCCGAGGATCTTCCCCTTGCCCGCGATGGTGATGTTCCTCGCGTCCTGGGCCCAGACCAGACCGATATAGCCGGGGATCCAGCGGCCCTCCCAGCGCACCTGGGTGATCGGATAGTCGGCGACGTCGGGCGAGCCCAGCAGGGTCGCCCCCTCCTCAAGCCGCAGAGTCGTATTGGAGCCGATGCGGATCGCCCCGACCACATAGGTCCCGGCCGGAACCACCACCTCGCCGCCGCCGAGCACCGCGCAGCGATCCAGCACGGTCTGGACCGCGACCGTGTCCTTGGTCGCCCCGTCGCCCTTGGCGCCGAAATCACGCGGGTTCAGCCGCACCCCGTTGTCAGCCCGGTCGGAATGGGCGGGAAGCGCCGGCGGCGGCGTGGAAAGACCGGTCCCGGTCTGCCCGGAGGCTTGCGCCAAGGCAGACGCGGCAGCCACGGTAACCGGTGTCATTGTCGCGCAAAAAGCGCCGAGCCCGGCGGTCGTGATGAAGTGGCGGCGATTCGCTTTCATGATGGTTTCCTTCCCCGGAAAAATGGTCTGGCCGTTTCTTGTTCCGGCCACCATGGCACAGGGCCGCGCCGACCAAAACCACCAGAATGCCGCTGCTCTCGCGCGCGGGCTCAGGCTCGGCTAAACAGCGGCGATGAGCGCTACCCAGACCCCCGACGTTTCCGTCGTCGTTCCCGTGCATGATGAGGCCGGGGCCGCCGGACAGCTGGCCAAGGACATCGCCGCCGCCTTTCAGGGCCGGTCGTACGAGATGATCTTCGTCGATGACGCCAGCCGTGACACGACCCTGGCCGAGCTGCGCGCCCTGATGCCCGAGATGCCGACCTTGCGGGTGCTGGCCCATGCGACCAATGCCGGACAGAGCCGGGCGGTGCGCACCGGGGTGATGGCGGCCCGGGCGCCGATCGTGGTCACACTGGACGGCGACGGCCAGAACCCCCGCACGACGCCCCGCGGCTGGCCGACGCCCTGATGGCGGCGCCCGCCAATGTCGGACTGGTCGGCGGCGTAAGGGCCAAACGTCAGGATTCGGGCGCCAAGCGTCAGGCCTCGCTCTGGGCCAACCGCATCCGCAAGAAGCTGCTCAGCGACGACGCCGACGACACGGGTTGCGGCCTCAAGGCCTTCCGCCGCGACCTGTTCCTGCGCCTGCCCTACTTCGATCACATCCACCGCTATCTGCCGGCCCTGATGATCCGCGAGGGGTTCGAGAACCGCTATCTCGACGTCGACCACCGCCACCGCGAGACGGGCCGGTCGAAATACACCAACTGGGGCCGGCTGGTGGCCTCCTTCTCCGACCTGCTGGGTGTGATGTGGCTGAAGACCCGCTCGAGGCAGCCGGGACCGGTGAGTGAATTCTGAACCCACACACACCGCTCATCCGGACGAAAGTCTGGATCCAGAATCACGCCGGGTGTTCGCCGCGGGAATACGATTGGCTCCCGATCTCAAACGCCGCATTCGCTTCTGGATCCCGGCTTTCGCCGGGATGAGTGGTGATGATGGGATTTCCCCCTGCTCGCCCCTCGGGCGAGCAGGCGTGGCGGTATGGAGCGTTCCGGGATATGTATCGTTAAGAAGCGCGGCCGTTAGAGCGGCCTTCGCTCGCGAGGACCGCTGTCATGCTGATCGCCCTGCCCCTGCTGCTGATCCCGGTGGTGCTCTACAACATCGTCATTCTGTTCGGGGCCACGGGCGGCGGCGGCATGGCCGAGGCCGACGCCATCCTGCGCGATCCGCTGTTCTCGGTGCCCATGACCTCGGGCGCCAACTGGAACGTCGGCGTCGGCGACCTGATCCTGTTCCTGTCGCTGATCCTGCTGTTCTTCGAACTGCTCAAGTCGACCTCCAGCCAGAAGGTCGCCATCGTCAATCACGCCCTGTCGCTGATCGTCTTCGTGGTCTGTCTGGTCGAGTTCCTGCTGATCCGCGGCTTCGCGACCTCGACCTTCTTCCTGATCCTGGCCATGGTCATGCTGGACGTCCTGGCCGGGTTCATCGTGACCATCATCGCGGCCCGCAAGGATCTGGATTTCGGCGGAGCCTGACGGCCGAGCGCAACATCAAGGTGAATAGTGAGCAAACGGTGAGTCGTGAGCAGGCAAGCTCACGTCTCGCTCACTAACACCTCTCGCTCACCCCAGCGTCTCCACCGTCAGATTGCCGTTGGTGTAGACGCAGATGCTGGCCGCGATAGCCATGGATTTGCGCGCGATGGCCTCGGCGTCGAGGTCGGAATTCTCCAGCAGGGCCAAGGCCGCCGAAAGGGCGTAGTTGCCGCCCGAGCCGACCGCCGCCACGCCGTGCTCCGGCTCCAGCACGTCGCCGACGCCGGTGACGGTGAAGATCGAGGTCGCGTCGGCGACCAGCAGCATGGCCTCCAGACGACGCAGATAGCGATCGGTGCGCCAGTCCTTGGCGAGATCGACACAGGCCCGGGCCAGTTGGTCCGGATACTGCTCCAGCTTGGCCTCAAGCCGCTCGATCAGGGTGAAGGCGTCGGCGGTCGCGCCGGCGAAGCCCGCCAGCACCTTGCCGCCCGCCAGGACCCGGACCTTCCTCGCCGCGCCCTTGACGATGGTCGGCCCCATCGAGACCTGACCGTCGCCCGCGATGACGGTTTTGCCGTCCTTTCGGACCGCGAGAATGGTGGTGCCGTGCCAGCCGGGGCCGGCGTTTTCGGACGGGGAGGCGTTGAAGTCTTTCATGCCCTCCAGATGGCGTCGCCAAGCCGCTCCATCAAGCTTGGGAATAAGATTCCAACCTGAACGCCGTTCAGTCACATTTTCGACCAATGTCACCGGTATCAGTCAAGCTTACAGTGCTGTCGCGTCCCTTTCCGCGTTCCCCCGCGCGGCTCCCCCGATCTCCCCAGCGAAAGGCTCCGCCGTGTTGCAGCGCGCGATCTACGTCAGTGACGCGTCGGCACCGCCGGCAGTTCGATCCTGTCGATCGCCCAGATTCTGGGAGCCTCGGACATCAACAACCGCCGCGACGAACTGCGCGGCCTGCTGATCTTCCATCGCGGCCAGTTCATGCAGTTGATCGAGGGCCAACGCATCGATCTGGACCGGCTGCTGACGCGGCTGCGATTCGATCCGCGCCACGAAAATATTCGCATGCTGGTCGATGAGAACGTTATCGGGGAGCCTCTCGGCGTTCATCCGATGGCCCGCATCGCGGTCGACGGCAAGGTCGCGGCGATGATCGGCGATCGTCCGCTGGACTGTCTGTCCCTGCCCCAGGTCGAGGCCCTGTTCACCACGGCCGCCGAAACCCTCGATCTCGCGGCCTGACAATCCGGCCTGACAACGGGCCGGGCGACGCCTAGATGTCGGCCGTGGCCCAGTTTTCCGAAGATGAAGTCGAGCGGTACGCCCGCCACCTGATCCTCTCCGAGGTCGGGGGCCGGGGCAGCAGAAACTCGCCCGCGCCCGGGTGCTGATCGTCGGCGCCGGGGGCGTCGGGGGCCCGGCGGCCCTCTATCTGGCCGCGGCGGGCGTCGGGACGATCGGCCTGGTCGACGCCGACACCGTCTCCCTGTCCAACCTGCAGCGCCAGATCCAGTTCGCCACCGACGACATTGGTCGCCCGAAGACTGAGGCCGCCGCAGAACGGCTGACCGGAATCAATCCGCACATCGCGGTGCGGACCCATGCCGAAATGCTGACCGCCGAGACGGCGGCGCGCCTGATCTCCGACTATGACCTGGTTCTGGACGGCACCGACGACTTCCCGGCGCGGTTCGCGGTCAATGCGGCCTGTGTCGCGGCGGGAGTTCCGCTGGTTTCGGGCGCTCTGGGCCGCTGGGACGGCCAGGTCGCGGTGTTCGAGGGCCGCCCCTGTTACCAATGCCTGATCCCGGAAACGCCGCCCGACGCCGAGACCTGCGCCCGCGTCGGCGTCGTCGGCGCCCTGGCCGGGGTGATCGGGGCCATGGCGGCCCTGGAGGCGATCAAGCGGATCACCGGGGCGGGCGAGCCCCTGACAGGCCGGCTGATGCTCTATGACGGGTTGAATGCCACGGCCCGGACAGTGAGGATCGCCGCCGATCCCCACTGCCCGGTCTGTTCCGGCCGCCCCTAGGCGAAGGCGGTCTTGAGCAGGCGGATGTAGCGCTCCAGCAGTTCCTGCTCCTTGTCGTCCTCCCAGTCGCCGTGGCCGGCGTCATTCACCTCGACGAACTCGACCCGCTTGCCGGCCCCGCGCAGGGCGGCGTTCAGGCGACGCGTCTGCTCGACCGGCACAATCCAGTCGTCGGTGCCGTGGACGAGGAAGACCGGGCACTGGATCTCCGACACGCGGCGGCGCGGCGAGGCGGCCTCCAGCATGGCGTCGTCGACGCCGGGGACGCCGATTCGCTTGGTCCAGAAGTCATAGATCTCCTGCCCGGGGTCTCATCCTCGCGCTTCTCCCAGGCCAGCATGTCGGGCAGGTCCGAGACGCCGGCGATGGAGATGGCGGCCTTGTAGGCGCCGGGCGTCTTCACCGCCCCCATCATGGCCGCATATAGCCGCCGTAGCTGGAACCCATGAGGGCCACCCGGCCGGCGTCCAGACCCTTGGCGGAGACGGCGTGGGCGACGGCGTCCTCGACGTCCTCCTGCATCCGCGTGCCCCAGCGATGCCAGCCCTGGCTCGCGAAGCCGAGACCATAGCCGCCCGAGCCCCGGAAATTGGGCTGGATCACCCACCAGCCCTGAGCGGCCAGAACCTGGACCTGCCGGTCATAGCCGCGGTTGTCGCGCATCTCCGGACCGCCATGGACGAGGACCACCAGCGGCCCCGACCGGCCGCCGGGCGGCGCCGTCAGATAGGCCTCGACCGTCGCCCCGTCGCGCGTCTGGACCTTGAGCAGCTCCGCCGGGCCGAGCCGCTCGGGATCCAGCTTCAGCCGCGAGCCGATGTTGACGATATTCTGGGCCGTCCGGTCGTAGAAATACCAGCCGCCCGGCTCGCGCGGTCCGTCGACGCGGGCGATGAATCGGTTCCGGCTCTGGTCCACATCGGTCAGATGGACGTCGCAGTCATTGTCGAAGAAGCGGTTGAGCGCCCGGTGGTGCGGGGCCAGGGCCGGTTCGACGAAGTCGTACTCCAGCCGGTCGCCATAGTAGGCGGCGCCCAGATAGCGGCCGGCGGAATCCTTGAGGCCGTACAGGACGTCGCGTCCGGCGCGGGACTGCATCGGGGCGCCGAAGCCGAGTGTGTTGAGGTCCAGCTCACGCACCGATTTGACGTCTTCCTCGCCGGCGCGGGCGTTGACCAGCACCACCCCGGGCTTGTCCGTGCCGCCGATCCACGAGAACTCGGGCGCGTCCTGGACGCGGCTGCGACGCACGAACCGCCATTCGGTCTCGCCGGGCGCGCGGGCATAGACGCTCTCGAGCGTGCCGCGCGGATTGATGTCGTGGCGCAGGACCGCGACCCCGTCCTTGGTGTCCCAGCCGAAGGTGCCGGAATTGCCGCGCTCCAGCCGTTCGGCCGAGCCGTCGACCAGACTGGCGCGATACAGGGCCAGAAAGCCGCCCGGCTCCAGAGCCGTCATCAGGATGTGGTCCGCGTCCTTTGGCAGGAGATCGACGATCCGGCCGAGGTCGAGATTGCCCCGCGCCCGGCTGCGTTCGGCCTCGAACAGGGTGACCCGGGCGCCGCTGTCGACGTCGATGGAGACGATCCGACGCGACTTCAGCTCACCGCCGCCGGTGCGGATATTGCTGCCCGCCGAGGTCCGTCGCCCGATGGTCTGGGTGATGATCAGCCGCACCAGCAGGCGGTGGTCGTTGCCCCAGTACAGCCCGTCCACCTCGATGGGCCCCAGATCCACCCGGACGGGCCGCCCCTCCGGATCACCGGCGTCGAGGATGTCCACGACGCCATGCGGCTCCTTCAAGGCGCCGATCTGCTCCAGCGAGGCGATCCGCCGTCCATCGGGCGACAGCTTGACCGACCGGGTCCCGGCGTGGGTGAAGAAATCGCCGACCGGATAGGGCCGCCCCGCCTGGGCCGCCGCCTCGGCCGGATCGGCAGCCAGAGTCCCTGCGCCTGCACCCGCCGCTGCAAGCGCCCCTGCGCTCGCCAGAAAATCACGTCGCGACAACCTCTGCCGCGCCGCCTTGGTCATACCCGCCACGCACGTCCCCCAACTCAACTCACGGATGCAACCAGCCCCAGGCCGGGCCCGCCGTCAAGACGCCAACGTCAAGCTTCCTGTGCGACGATCAGGGCTGGAGCGGCTTTTCCCAGAACTGAGCCTGACCCAGCTCGGGGTCGAGCGCATAGCCGGCGAAGCCAAGCGAGCGGTACAGGGCTTTGGCCGGATGGTTGCCCTCCAGCACCTCCAGCGTCAGCTTGCAGCAGCCGCGCTCTAGGGCGATCGCCTCGACGAGGGCCAGCATCCGCCGGGCGAGGCCCAGTCCCCGGTATTCGGCAAGGACGGCGACGTCATGGACGTTGAGCAGGGGCGCGCATCTGAAGGTCGAAAAGCCCTCGAACACATTGACCAGACCGGCCGGAGCCCCGTCGACGAAGGCGAGGACGGAAAGGGCGTCCGGGCGGGCGGCGAGCGCAGGAATCAGCCCCTCGCGCACGGCCAGGCTCAATGGGTGCTTCCCGCCCATCGGATCGCGGGCGTAGGCGTCGAGCAGTTCGACAACCGCCGCCGCATGGATCGGATCGCCATAGTCGGCGCGGACGACCTCCATGGCCATCCTCAGAGCATGGCCGGGATGACGCGGTCTGGCGGACGGTGGCCGTTCTGGTAGGTCATGACGTTCAGGATCACCCGGTCGCCCATGTCCTGACGCGCTTCCAGCGTCGCCGAGCCAAGGTGGGGCAGCAGCACGACATGGGGATTGCCGATCAGGCCCGGGTGAATCGCAGGCTCGTTCTCGAACACGTCCAGACCGACGCCGTAGAGGCTGCGGCGCGCCACCGCATCCGCGAGGGCCGCCTCGTCGATCAGCTCGCCGCGGGCGGTGTTGATCAGGATGGCGTGCGGTTGCAGCCGCGCCAGACGCTCGGCCGAGAGCAGATGGTGAGTGTCCTTCGTCGCCGGGCAGTTCAGGGAGATGACGTCCATCCGCGCGAGCATCTCGTCCAGATCGTCCCACCAGGTCGCGCCCAGCTCTTCCTCGATCCTCGGGCTGACGGCCTTGCGGTTATGATAGTGGACCTGCATGCCGAAGGCCCTGGCGCGGCGGGCGAGGGCCTGGCCGATGCGGCCCATGCCGACGATGCCGAGGCGCTTGCCCCAGAGTTTGCGGCCGCACATCCAGGTCGGGGTCCAGCCCTCGAACCTGCCTTCCGCCACCACCTGCGCCCCCTCGACGATGCGGCGGCTGACGGCCAGGATCAGGCTCATGGCCAGGTCGGCAGTGTCCTCGGTGAGGACGCCCGGTGTATTGGTGACGATGATTCCGCGCGCCACGGCCGCGTCGACGTCGATGTGATCCACCCCGGCGCCGAAATTGGCGATCATCTTCAGCTGGTCGCCGGCCCCGTTGATCAGAGCCGCGTCGATCTCGTCGGTGATGGTGGGAACCAGAACGTCGGCGCGCTGCATGGCCGCCTCCAGCGCTGCCCGGTCCATCGGACGGTCCTTCAGGTTCAGTTCGGCGTCGAAAAGCTCGCGCATCCGCGTCTCGACCGCGTCCGGCAGGCGTCTGGTTAATACGACCTTAAGCTTGGGGGAGGACATGGGAGCCTTGAGGTTTCACCATGCGCCGATCCCGAAGGACGGCGCCGGACGCGACGGGTCGACAAGGGTGTCTAGCAAAGCTCAGTCCGGGTTCCAAAGCCCAACAGCCGGTTTCCTCCGTCGGGCCGTTCCCGTAGCGGGCGCGATCGCCCTGTCGCTGGGTCTGGGCGGGTCGCTAGGCGCGGCGTCCGAGCCGACCGCGACCATGCCCGACGGCCGTCCGACCCCGACGCGCCAGCCCGTGCCGCGCTGGCTGACGCTGAAGGCGTCCGAGGTCCGCGCCCGCTCCGGCCCCGGCCTCGACTACCATATCCTGTGGGAATACCACGCCGCCGGACTGCCGGTTCAGGTGATCGCCGAGACCCTGGAATGGCGCAAGATCTGTGATCCCGACGGCGCGGTCGTCTGGGTTCACCGCAGCGTGGTCCGCTCGCGCCGCAGCGCCTTCAACGCCGGCGGCCAGGAAATCCCGATCCGTTCAAGCCGGTCCGACACGGCCTCGGTCCGCGCCCGGCTGTCACCCCGCTCCATCGTGTCGCTGGACGACTGCGAGGACGGCTGGTGCCATGTCGGCGGCCGCAAGGTCCACGGCTGGGTGCCCCAGGCCGCCGTCTTCGGCGGGGCGACACAACCCCTGTGCGATGCACGCCGCCCGGCGGGCCCTCGCCCCTGAGCGCCCCCTGAGCGACCGTCAAAACTGGACGGTTGAGCCCGCCCCCCGGCTCGTGTAACCCCGGCGCCACATATTCGGAGTTCCACCTTGAGCCAATATCCGTCGTCTTTCGATCATGCCGCCCTGCTGGCCTCGGGCCGCGGCGAGCTGTTCGGACCCGGCAACGCCCAGCTGCCGGCCCCGCCGATGCTGATGTTCGACCGGATCACCACGATCAACGATAACGGCGGCGAACACGGCAAGGGCTATGTCGAGGCCGAACTCGACATCCATCCCGACCTCTGGTTCTTCCAGTGCCACTTCATCGGCGACCCCGTCATGCCCGGCTGCCTGGGCCTGGACGCCATGTGGCAGCTGGTCGGCTTCTATCTGGGCTGGATCGGCGGCCCGGGCCGCGGCCGCGCGCTCGGCGTCGGCGAGGTCAAGTTCACGGGTCAGGTGACGCCGGACGTCAAACGCGTCGTCTACAAGATCAATCTGAAGCGGGTCATCAACCGCAAACTGGTCATGGGCATCGCCGACGGGGTTCTCGAAGCCGACGGCGTCCCCATCTATACGGCCACGGACATGCGGGTCGGCCTGTTCGGCGCTAACGAAGCCGCCAAGGGCTGAGCTAGGGTCGTCTGACGGACATAACCGCGACAAACGCGGAACCCGCTCCGGACCGGCGCGGGGATCAGAGTAAGAGGAAATACAGCATGCGGCGTGTCGTCGTTACAGGGCTGGGCATCGTCTCCTCCATCGGCGACGGCGCCGCGGAGGTCACCGAATCGCTGCGCAACGCCAAATCCGGCGTCGTGGCGGCCCCTGATCACATCAAATACGGCTTCCGGTCCCAGGTCTGGGCGCCGCCGTCGCTGGGCGTCACGGCCGAGGACTGGGCCCCGCGCGTGGATCGTCGCGCCGCCCGCTTCCTCGCCAACGGCACCGCCTGGGCCCAGATCGCCTTCGAAGAGGCCCTGGCCGATTCCGGCATGACTGCCGAGGAGATCCGCGACGACCGCATCGGCGTCATCGTCGGCGAGGGCGGCCCCTCGACCCAGGTCATCCTGCAGGCGGCCCAGACCACCATCGAGAAGATGTCGCCCAAGCGCGTCGGCCCCTTCGCCGTGCCCAAGGCCATGGCGTCCGGCCCCTCGGCCGTGCTCTCGACCTGGTTCCAGATGCGCGGGATCAACTATTCGATCTCCTCGGCCTGCGCGACCTCGGCCCACTGCATCGGCGCGGCCATGGAGCAGATCCAGCTGGGCAAGCAGGACGTGGTCTTCGCCGGCGGCTGCGAGGACATCGACTGGTCGATGTCCAACATGTTCGACGCTATGGGCGCCATGTCCTCCGACTACAACGGGACCCCGTCAGTCGCCTCGCGCGCCTACGATGCTTCCCGTGATGGCTTCGTCATCGCCGGCGGCGCCGGCATCGTGGTGGTCGAGGAATACGAGCGCGCTTTGGCGCGCGGCGCGAAAATCTACGCGGAGATCGTTGGCTACGGCGCCAACTCCGATGGCTATGACATGGTTGCCCCGTCGGGCGAGGGCGCCGAGCGCTGCATGAAGATCGCCCTGGCCCAGGCCGGCAATCCGAAGATCGACTACCTGAACCCGCACGGCACCTCGACCCCGGTCGGCGACGCCAAGGAGATGGCGGCGGTCCGCAACGTCTTCGGCGACGATCTGCCGATGATCTCCTCGACCAAGTCGCTGACGGGCCACTCGCTCGGCGCCGCCGGGGCCCAGGAGGCGATCTACTGCCTGCTGATGATGGCCAACGACTTCGCCGCCGAGAGCGCCCACATCGAGACCCTCGACCCCGAGTTCGAGGGCATGCCGATCCTGCGCCAGCGCCACGACGGCCCGCTGACCCACGTCATGTCAAACAGCTTCGGCTTCGGCGGCACCAACGGTACGCTGATCTTCTCGAAGGTCTGAGACGTTACCCTCTCTCGCGAGAGGGTTCCGTCACGGCGCCTCGCCTGCTAACCCTCGCGGAAATCAGGCCTCAAGCAGCGCTGCGCGCGGTAGGCCGCACAGAGGAGATCGATCCATGGCCGCTGAATCCGCCTGGAACATGCCGACCGGCGAACTGATGAAGGGCAAGAAGGGCCTGATCATGGGGGTGGCGAACGCCAACTCCATCGCCTGGGGCATCGCCTCCCAGCTGGCCGCCCAGGGCGCCGAACTGGCCTTCACCTATCTCGGCGAGGGTCTGGAGCGCCGCGTGCGTCCGCTGGCCGAAAGCGTCGGCGCCAAGCTGCTGATCCAGGCCGACGTCACTGACGACGCCTCCATGGACGCCGCCTTCGTCGAGCTGGAGAAGGAGTTCGGCACGATCGACTTCGTTGTCCACTCCGTCGCCTTCGCCAACAAGGATGAGCTCAAGGGCTCCTTCATCGAGAACACCTCGCGCGACAGCTTCCTGCTGGCGATGAACATCTCCTGCTTCAGCTTCGTGGACGTGGCCAAGCGGGCGGCGAAGCTGATGCCGAACGGCGGGGCCATGATCACCATGACCTACCTCGGCTCGGAACGGGCCATCCCCAACTACAACACCATGGGCGTGGCCAAGGCCGCGCTGGAAGCGGCGACCCGCTACATCGCCCGCGACCTGGGTCCCAAGGGCATCCGCGTCAACGCCATCTCGGCCGGCGCCATGCGCACCCTGTCGCTCGCCGGCATCTCGGGCGGCCGCGGCATGATCGCCCAGGGCCGGGCCATGTCGGCGATGAAGGAGGACACCTCCATGGAAGGCGTCGCCGGCGCCGCCCTGTGGCTGTGCTCGGACCTCGGCTTCTCGACCACCGGCGAAGTCATCCACGTCGACGCCGGCTTCCACATGATGGGCCTCGCGGGCGACGAGGAGTAGTCGCCGTCGATGACGGAGTCCGCTGAACCTCCAGCCCCGCCCGTCTCCGCCTTCACGGCCGCCGCCGTCGGGACCATCATCGGTTTCGGCGGCACCGTGGCCCTTGTCGTTCAGGCCGGGCAGACGATGGGGGCCTCGCCGGTCCAGATCGTGTCGATGGTCACGGCCCTGTGCCTCGGCATCGGCCTGCCGGGACTGGTGCTGAGCTGGCGGCTGAAGATTCCAGTCATACTCGCCTGGTCGACGCCGGGCGCGGCCCTGCTGGCGGCCTCAACGCTGAATCACAGCTGGTCGACGGCGGTGGGCGCCTTCGTCATCGCGGGCGCCATGATGATGGTCGTCGGCCTGATCCCGGTGCTGGGCCGTCTGGCGGCGCGAATCCCGGCGGCGGTGGCCTCGGCCATGCTGGCGGGGGTGCTGCTGCCCTTCGTGATCAAGCTGTTCCTCGTCTTCCCGACCGATCTGGCGCTGGCTGCGGGTCTGGTCGCGGTCTTCCTGATCGCGCGACGACTGGCCCCGACCTGGGCGCTGCCTCTGGTGCTGGTCGGCGCCTTCGCGGCCCTGGCCGTCCGCGGACAGATCGCCCTGCCGCCGGGCACAGGCGTGTTCGGGACCCTGTCGCCGGTCGCTCCCCACTTCGAGCTCAAGGCGGCGGTCAGCCTGGCCCTGCCCCTGTTCATGGTGACCCTGGTGTCCCAGAACCTGCCGGGTCTGGTGGTGCTGAGGACCGCCGGATACGCCCCGCCCGCCGGGCCGCTGCTGCTCTCCACCGGGGCCGCAACGGTGCTTCTGGCGCCATTCGGAGCCTATGGAATCAATCTGGCGGCCATCGTCGCGGCCATCTGCACCGGCCCGGAGGCCCATCCGGACCCGCAGCGCCGCTGGATCGTCGGCGTGATCTACGGCGGCCTCTATCTGGTCGTCGCCCTGTTGGCCGCGCCTCTGGCCGGGCTGTTCATCGCCATGCCGCACGGGACCCTGGCCCTGATCACCGGACTGGCGCTGGTCGGCCCACTGCTGGGCGCGCTGGGCGGGATGCTGGCGGAGCCGAAGGACCGGGAAGCGGCCGTCCTGACCTTCGCCGCCACCGCCTCGGGCCTGGCCCTGTTCGGTATCGGCTCGGCCTTCTGGGGGCTGGCCACGGGCTTCGTCGCCCTGGCGGTCGGACGCTGGGTGAAGCCGCCCCAACCTCGCGTGCGGCCCGCGCCTTAAATCCAGCGCGATCTGTGGTATAAGGCGGGCTCCCTTCGATCAGGATACCGCCCCTTGAGCATCACGCTCGATCTCTCGCGTGTTTCAACGCCCGCGCCTGCCGCCCCCGTCAACCTCGCCGGTCTGACGCGCGACGGCCTGCGCGAAGCCCTGATTTCGGGCGGGGTCTGTGCGCCCGAGAAGGCGAAGATGCGCAGCGTGCAGATCTGGCGCTGGATCCATCACCACGGGGTCACCGACTTCGCGGCCATGACCAATATCGACAAGGAGACCCGGGCGCGGCTGGAGGCCTCCTGCACCCTGGCCCGACCCGAGATCGTCGAGCGGCAGGTGTCGAAGGACGGCACCCGCAAATATCTGATCCGCACCGCCCCGGGCATCGAGATCGAGGCGGTCTACATCCCCGACGTCGGTCGCGCGGGCGCCCTGTGCGTCTCCTCGCAGGTCGGCTGCACCCTGAACTGCACCTTCTGCCACACCGGCACCCAGAAGCTGGTCCGCAACCTGACCGCGGCCGAGATCGTGGCCCAGGTCCAGGTCTGCCGCGACGATCTGGAGGAATGGCCGTCGCCCTCCGAAGACCGCCGCCTGTCCAACATCGTCTTCATGGGCATGGGCGAGCCGCTGTACAATCTGGACGCCGTGTCGGACGCCATCGACATTATCTCGGACAATGAGGGCATCGCCCTGTCGCGCCGCCGGATGACCGTCTCGACCTCGGGCGTCGTGCCGCAGTTGCAGGCCCTCGGCGACCGCACCCAGGCCATGCTGGCGATCAGCCTGCACGCCACCAACGACGACCTGCGCAACGTGCTGGTGCCGCTGAACAAGAAGTACAACCTCGAACAGCTGATGGACGGCATCCGCGCCTATCCGGGCCTGTCCAATGCGCGCCGGGTGACGTTCGAATACGTCATGCTGAAAGGCGTCAACGACAGCCCGGCCGAGGCCCGCGCCCTGGTCAAGCTGATCGACGGCATCCCGGCCAAGGTGAACCTGATCCCGTTCAACCCCTGGCCCGGCACCGACTACGAATGCTCGGACTGGAAGACCATCGAGGTCTTCGCCGCCATTCTGAACAAGGCCGGCTTCGCCAGCCCCATCCGCACCCCGCGCGGCCGCGACATCCTCGCCGCCTGCGGCCAGCTGAAGTCCGAGAGCGAGAAGCTGCGGGCGAGCGCCCTCAGGACGGCGGAACAGGCTGGGGCTGAGGCGGCCTAGGTTGCGAAAGCGCCATCCGGTGGACGACCGCGCCAGCGACCCCATGCCGGCCTGACGGCGGGCGAGCTCGCAGCGAAGAAGAAGGCCGGCGAGGACTGAGCGGCCTTCACAGGAACTGCGGCACGCGCGCCTTGAGCAGGCGGACGAGGTTCGGGTCCATGAACTCATAGTCGTCGGGAATGCCGAGGCAGATAACCCGCGCCCGCTTCAGACTGGCCTTGAACCGCTTTTGCAGCTTGCTGCGGTGAGCCTTCTCCATGACGAAGATGACGTCGGCCCATTCGACCAGTTCGGTCGTGACCACCTCTTCGGCGTCCTGATCGAGGCCCGCCGAGGCGGTCTCAAGTCCCGGCCAGTCGGCGAAGACCTGTTCGGCCGTCGGGGACCGCAGCTTGTTCTGCGAACAGACGAAGAGGACGTTTTTCACGCCGGCAAGCCGCGCGACAGCCACCAGAGTTCGGACTGAAACTCCGCCGGCGCCTTGTCCACATCCGCTAGACCGTTGATGAGCCCCATGGCCTCCAACGCGTCGAAAAAGACGTTTCGCAAGGAGGATGGCAGAGGCTTCCCACTGAACGGGCAGAAGGTCAGCCCTTGAACGGCCGACGATCCCGGTTCGATCGCCAGATGGAATTCGCGAAACCGGGCGGAATAGCCGAGGCCGCATTCTCCCCTGTCGATGAAGCGGAACAGGTCGGGAAAGTCATCCCGGAGCGTGGACTCGATCATGGCTCTCGTCAGCTTCTGTAATCCCCGTTGATCTCGATGTAGCCCTTGGTCAGATCGCAGGTCCAGACGGTGGCGGAGGCGCGGCCGGCGCCGACATCGACGGTGATGTCGATCTCGGGGTTCTTCATATAGGCCGTCATCTTGGCCTCGTCGTAGTGGGGCGAAGGGGCGCCGTCGATGGCCGCCTGATGAGGTCCGGAATTTGATCGCCAGGGCGTCGCGATTGACCGGCTCCTCGGTCTTGCCGACAGCCATGACCACCCGGCCCCAGTTGGCGTCCTGACCGGCGATGGCGGTCTTGACCAGGGGGCTGTCGGCGATCGACTTGGCCAGTTTCCGGGCCGAGGCCGGGCTGGCGGCGCCGTCGACCATGACCTTGACGAATTTGGTCGCGCCCTCGCCGTCGCGGACCAGCTGGTGCGCGAGGTCCAGCATGACACGGTCCAGAGCGGCCGAGAACTCCTTCAGACGCCGATCGCCGACGCGGCCGATGCGGGGCGCGGTCGAGGCGCCGGTGGCGAACATCAGACAGGTGTCGTTGGTCGAGGTGTCGCCGTCGACCGTCACCGAGTTGAAGGTGGTGCGCACGTGCAGGCTGAGCAGGGCGCGCAGCACGCTGGGATGGATGTCGGCGTCGGTGACGATGAAGGCCAGCATGGTCGCCATGTCCGGCGCGATCATGCCCGAGCCCTTGGCGATGCCGGCGATGCGGACCTTCTCGCCCTCGATCAGGGCCTCGGCATAGGCCCCCTTGGGGAAGGTGTCCGTGGTCATGATGCCGCGCGCGGCCAGGGCCCAGGCGTCGGTCCAGACGGCTTTCGACGGTCGGCAGCTGGGCCGCGATCTTGTGGTCGTCCAGCACCACCCCGATGACCCCGGTCGAGGCCAGCATGACGTCGCGCTGGCGGCAGCCGAAGCGTTTGGCGACCTCGGAGGCGGTGCGGCGGGCGGCGTCGGCGCCGGCCTTGCCGGTGAAGGCGTTGGCGCAGCCGGCGTTGACCACCAGGGCCCGCACGTCCTTGCCGCCCTCGTCGGAATCCAGATGGCGCTTGCACCAGTCGACGGGGGCCGAGCCCACCTTGTGCTTGGTGAAGACCCCGGCGCAGGTCGTGCCGCGCGCGAAGCGGAACACCACCAGATCCTCGCGCTCATGCTTGTAGAAGCCGGCCCGGGCGGTGGCGATCTCGACCCCTGCGATGGGGGAATGGTCGGGAAGGGCACGGCCAGGGCGAGACCTTGAGGCCGGGCTTGCCGGGCGCCGCGGGTGCGGGGGCGGCCGTCGGGGCCGGGGTCGTCGCGCGCTTCAGGGCAGAGGCGAGCGGATCCAGCGCCTTTTCGATGGCGTGTTCGATCTTCTGGCCGGTCGAGGCCTTGCCTGCGGAAGTGACGGGAGGCTTGCTCATTGTCTGGACGCTCCAGCGGGAGCCGTCATCGGCGCCGTCGGGGAGAAGGATTGGCGGAAGGTGAGGGCGCGGATGCCGGCTCCTCCGCTCCGCTCGGCGCGGGTTCGTCGGCCAGCAGGATGTTCACCTTGGCCTTGCCGCGGAGCTGCTCCAGCAGCCTGCGCACGCCTTCATAGGTCAGATAGCGCACGATCTGGGGCCGCGCCTGTTCCAGGGTCGGCGGACTTTCCTTGCGCCGGTCCTCGACCCGCAGCACGGCCCAGCCGCCGTCCGTCTGGAACGGACCGACGGTTGAACCCGCCGGGGCGTCGCGCAGAGCATTGGCATAGGCCTGGGGCATGACATCGACTGTCGAATAGCCGAGGTCGCCGCCCGAGAACCGGGTCGCCTCGTCGACCGACCGCTCCTGTGCCACCGCCGAGAAGGCCGCGCCCTGGCTCAGGATGCCGATCACCGCGTCGGCTTCCGGCTTCGTCCGCGACAGGATCAGCCGCACCCGATCTCTTCCGAGCTCTTCGCCAGCTTGAGCTGCTCCTGGTACAGGGTCTGGACGGCCTGGTCGTTGATGCGGCCGTTGACCTCGTTCTCGACCAGCATGTCGCCCATGATCCGCTCCTGGGTCGCCTTGAGGCGGCGCTGGGCGAGGATCGAATTGTCGAGGCCGCGGCGCTCGGCCTCACGGGCCAGCAGCTTCTGGTCAATGACCTCGTCCAGCACGCGCCGGAACAGGTCCGAGGTGACGTCCAGCGGTTCACCCTCGCCGACCAACCCTTGCGCCACCGCCTCACGCTTGACGTCGGAGGCCCAGATGGTCTGGTCCTGCACCTTGGCCACGGCCTGATCACCGGGCTCGGGCGCGCGATCCGCATCATTGCCGCCACCGCAGGCGGCGACCGTCAAAAGCCCCGCGAAAGCGATCAAGGTCAGAGGGTTGCGCGAAAGACGCCTTGTACGAAAAACGGACAAAGGAGGCTGCTCCGTTCCGGACTGGAATGCCCCTCGCGTTGACAGGGGTAAGGCCGGTGCTTAAGTCCCGGCTGCGCCCAAGTCGAGGGGTTTTCGATCGTTCGCGCGGCCCTCGCGCGCGCCTTGTTCAGGCGCACCGGGCCGCCGTCGGGTCTGGCCCCTCTCGCGGCGTTGTCGCCGCCCGTCCGGAACCTTTCCGGACCCTGTTCAGAGCCTTCAGACGCTCGACGCCTTCGGATCGCTTATGCTCGGCTTCGCCAAGAAAATTTTCGGCTCTTCCAATGATCGCAAGGTCAAGGACTTCCTGGTCCGCGTTGAGAAGATCAACGCCCTGGAGCCCAAGTTCGCCGCCCTGAGCGACGACGAGCTGCGCATGATGACCCAGACCTTCCGGGATCGTCTGGCGGGCGGGGAGTCCTCGGACAAGATCCTCAATGAGGCCTTCGCCGTCGCGCGTGAAGCCTCAAGCGGGTTCTGGGCCAGCGCCAGTACGACGTGCAGCTGGCCGGCGGCATGATCCTTAACGAAGGCGGCATCGCCGAGATGCGCACCGGCGAGGGCAAGACCCTGGTCGCTATCGCCCCTGCCTATCTGAACGCCCTTAGCGGCAAGGGCGTCCACGTCATCACCGTCAACGACTATCTGGCCCGCCGCGACGCGGAATGGATGGGCCGGGTCTATCGCTTCCTCGGCATGGAAGTGGGCGTGATCGTCAACGGCCTATCCTCGGGCCAGCGTCAGGCGGCCTATGCGGCCGACATCACCTACGGCACGAACAACGAGTTCGGCTTCGACTATCTGCGCGACAACCTGGTCTATGACCGGGCCGAGATGGTCCAGCGGCCGCACAATTCGCGATCGTCGACGAGGTCGACTCGATCCTGATCGACGAAGCCCGCACGCCCCTCATCATCTCGGGCCCGACCGAGGACCGTTCGGATCTCTACAAGATCCTCGACGGCGTGGTGAAGGAACTGATCAAGGACAAGACCACCTACGACCTCGACGAGAAGCAGAAGCAGGCCCTGCTGACCGAGGAAGGCTCCGAGAAGATCGAGCAGATCCTCGAGGAAGGCGGCCATTTCGCCGAGGACACGACCGGTCTCTATGACGCCGCCAACGTCAGCCTGGTGCACCACATCAACCAGGCCCTGCGCGCCAACACCCTGTACACGCGCGACAAGGATTACATCATCAAGGCCGGCGAGATCGTGCTGATCGACGAGTTCACGGGTCGGATGATGACCGGCCGCCGATTGTCCGAAGGCCTTCACCAGGCCATCGAGGCCAAGGAGGGCGTGCAGATCATGCCCGAGAACCAGACCCTGGCCTCGGTCACGATCCAGAACTATTTCCGCCTCTACGAAAAACTGTCCGGCATGACCGGTACGGCCGCCACCGAGGCCCAGGAGTTCGGCGACATCTACAAGATGGACGTCCTGGAAGTTCCGACCCACCGCCCGGTCCAGCGCATCGACTATGACGACGAGGTCTATCGCACCGAGCGCGAGAAGAACGAGGCCATCGCCCGTCAGATCGCCGAATGCCACGTCCGCGGCCAGCCGATCCTGGTCGGCACCGTCTCGATCGAGAAGTCCGAACAGCTGTCGGCCATGCTCGACACCTATGAGTACAAGACCGAGGTCTCGCGCTCGCTGAAGCCCGAGTTCGCAGGCAAGGCCAAGGACGCCGAGAAGCTGGGCGACGCGGCCTATGACATCGTCTGGAAGACCGAGTTCAAGGGCATCCCCCATTCGGTCCTGAACGCGCGTCAGCATGAGCAGGAAGCCTTCATCGTCGCCGACGCCGGCCTGCCGGGCGCGGTGACCATCGCCACCAACATGGCCGGCCGCGGCACCGACATCCAGCTGGGCGGAAACCTCGAGATGCGCCTCGAGAAATGGCGTCTGGATCAGCGCAACATGGGCGTCATGGTCACGCCCGAGGACGAGAAGGCTGAAGAAGTCCGCCTCAAGGCCGACATCGGCGTGCACAAGGCCGCGGCCCTGGCAGCCGGCGGCCTGTTCGTCCTGGGCACCGAGCGCCACGAAAGCCGTCGGATCGACAACCAGCTGCGCGGTCGCACCGGCCGTCAGGGCGACCCCGGCACCTCGAAATTCTTCCTCTGCTGCGAAGACGACCTGCTGCGCATCTTCGCCGGCGACCGTCTGGACACGATCATGCGCTCCTTCGGCGTCGCCGAGGGCGAGGCGATTTCGCACCCCTGGCTGAACCGCGCCGTCGAGACCGCCCAGAAGCGCGTCGAGACCCGCAACTACGACATCCGCAAGAATCTGCTGAAGTACGACGACGTCGTGAACGACCAGCGCAAGGCGGTGTTCGAACAGCGTCAGGAGTTCATGGACTCCGACGATCTGTCTGAACTGGTGGGCGAATTCCGTTCGGACGTGGTCACCGACCTGGTCGACCGCTACATGCCGCCCAAGGCCTATGCCGAGCAGTGGGACATCGACGGCCTGGACGAGAAGGTCCGCATGACCCTGGGTCTCGAACTGCCGCTGCACGACTGGGCCGCAGAGGAAGGCGTGTCGAACGAGGAGGTCGAGGAGCGGCTGCAGGCCGCCGCCGCCGCCCGCGCCGCCGAACGGCTGGAGCTGGTCGGCGAAGGCCAGACCCGCGGCATCGAGAAGCAGTTCCTGATGCAGCAGATCGACATGTCCTGGCGCGAGCACCTGGTCCATCTGGATCACCTGCGCGGCGTCATCGGCCTGCGCGGCTACGGCCAGCGCGATCCGCTGAACGAGTACAAGACCGAAGCCTTCTCCCTGTTCGAGAACCTGCTGCACGAGCTGCGCCACAACGTCACCCGCTGGCTGATGACGGTGGAGTTCCGCTTCGAGGCCCGCCGCAGATGGAGATGCCCGAGTTCCGGGAAATCCACCTGAACCCCGGCACCGGCGAGAACGAGATGGGCAATCCCTACGCCCAGAACCCGGAGCAGCAGTTCACCGGCGACGACCGTTCGCGCCTGCCGGTCGAGCTCCTGCCGGTCGGCTGGGAGCGCACCTCGCGCAACGCCGACTGCCCCTGCGGCTCGGGCCGCAAGTTCAAACACTGCCATGGCAGCCTGATCTGACGTCATGTCGGGGCTGCCGTTCGATACGGACTACTGGAAGTCCACCGGTTCGAACGCCTGGGTGACCCTGCAGCCCCTGCTCGACCGGCTGTATCAGCCGATCAGCGACGCCATCCTGACGCAGGTTCCCTCGGCGCCCGACGCCCGGGCGCTGGACATCGGCTGCGGCCCCGGCGCGACCACGCTCCAGATGGCCCGCCGGCTGCCGGACGGTCTATGCCTCGGCGTCGACGTGTCCGAGCCGCTGCTGGCGCTCGCACGCCAGCGGGCGGAGGCTGAAAGCCTGGCCAGTGCAGATTTCCGGCTGGCCGACGCCCAGACCGCCGCCTTCGACCCGAATTCGACGCCCTGATCTCGCGCTTCGGGGTGATGTTCTTCCCCGATCCAGAAGTCGCCTTCGCCAACCTGCACCGGGCGCTTCGCCCGGAGGGCCGCCTGAGTTTCGCCTGCTGGCGGGGCCCTGCGGACAATCCGCTGGCGGGCCTGCCCGACGCCGTCGCCCCCCCCTGATCCCGGACCTCCAGACCCCGCCGACCAGCGGCCCGGGCCGTTTCGCCTTCGCCGATCCGGATCTGGTCCGGGACGTTCTGCAGGGCGCAGGCTGGCGCGATGTCGAGATTACCTCTCTGGACGTCCCGACGCCGCTTTCGGTCGCCGAACTGGTCGAGATGTGCCTGAAGCTGGGTTCCGTGGGCGCCGCCGTGCCCCGCCTCGACGAAAATCATCAAATGCAGGTCCATGACGCGATGGTCCGAAGCGTGGAACAGGAAGCCCGCGACGGCGTCGTGCCGATGACGGCCGCCTGCTGGCTGGTGAGCGCAACCGCATGAGCTTCAAACCCCTCTTCTCCCGCGCCCTCTCCCTCGACCCCGAGCGGCTGCATTTCGCGGCCCACAGCCACCACCTCTGGCCCGACGCCTCCTTCGAGGGGCAGGTGCGCGCCTGGGAGGAGGCCAACCGGTTCGCGGACCGCAAATGGGACCTGATCTTCGGCGAGGTCGTGCCCGAGGCGCAGACGCATATCGCCAAAGAGCTGAACCTGCCGTCGCCCGATACGGTGGTCTTCGCGCCCAATACCCACGACTTTCTGGTTCGTATCCTGTCGGGCTTCGACAAGAAGCCCGTCCGCATCCTGACCAGCGACGGCGAGTTCCACTCGTTCCGCCGCCAGGCCGAGCGCTGGGAAGAGGCCGGAGAGGCCGTGGTGACCCGCCCTCTCCTGCCCTATGAGACCTTCGACGACGATCGCTTCGTGGAGGCCGCGCGGGCCGGCGGACACGACCTGATCCTGGTCAGCCAGGTCTTCTTCAAGACCGGCCTCGCCTTCAACCGCATCGCCGATCTGGCGGCCCTGGCCGATCCGGCGGGGCCCTGGGTGGTCGTCGACGGCTATCACGGCTTCATGGCGACCCCGACCGATCTCTCGTCCGTGGCGGACCGGATCTTCTATGTCGCCGGCGGCTATAAATACGCCATGAGCGGCGAGGGCGCGGGCTTCCTCCATGCCCCCGACGGCTATTGCCCCCGGCCGGTGATCACCGGCTGGTTCGCCGAGTTCGGCGATCTGATGGGTCGGCCCGAGGACGTCCAGTACCGCGCCGACGCAGGCCGGTTCTGGGGCGCGACCTTCGACGGCACGCCGCTGTATCGCTTCAACGGAGTGCGGCGGATGCTGCAGGGGGCCGGCCTGACCACGGCCGAGGTCTCGGCCCATGCCCTGACGCTGCAGACCCGGTTCGCCGAAGCTCTGGCGTCAGGCGAATGCGGCGCTCCGGGCGATGCGGAAGTGCTCAATCCCGTCACAGGCGACGGCCCCCGGGCGCGGTTCCTCGCTCTGAAGCATCCGGACGCCCAGGCCTGGCGCGCGGCCCTGCTGGCAGCCAATGTCGTCACCGATGTGCGCGACGACATCATCCGCTTCGGCTTCGGGCTCTATCAGGACGCAGACGACGTCGAGAGGCTGATCGCGGTCTGCAAACGGCTGTTCTGACCGCCCCCGCCTACCCCGGCCCGCTCAATAGAACTGGGTGTCTTCCTGCGGCGTCGGCCGGTTGGTCTGACGCGGACTGTTCTGGCGCGGCGCGGGACGCGGGCTGGTCTGGGGCGCCGGACGGCTGGTCGTCGTGTTCGACGGCGCGGGTCGGGCCGGCGCCGCCGGAGCCGTCTGGGCCGGGGCGGCAGGCGTCGGGGTCGCCGTCGGGGCGGGCTGTCCATTGACCGGCGGGATCGGCGGCAGGTTCGGATAGGGCAGGCCCTCGACTTGGGGCTGAACCGTCGGCGCCGGCGTCATGGGGACCTCGGGCGCCGGAGCCGGGACGGCCTCCACCGCTTCCGGCGCGTCCAGATCGTCACGGATGAAGGCCCAGGAGCGGCTGTCGGCGCAGGCGCAGGCCTTGAGGAAGCCCTCGCGGTCGCGCCAGATCACCAGGGGGAAGGTCGGCTTGACCCCCGCGTCGCGCATCAGGGCGTCGAGCCGGGACATGAACTGCCGCCCGGCCTCAACCACGGCGCTGCGGGCCAGATTGCCGTCGGCCAGAGGAATGCCCGCCGCCGTCCAGTCCTTCGACGGGGTCGCCGTCCAGCGCTGATAGAGGCTCCAGTCGCGCGTCAGCCACAGCTCGGCCAGGGTGGCGCGCTCGGCCGGGGTCGACTGCGGCGCCCCTCCTTATCCGGGCGGGCGAAGAGGATGACGCGGACGTCGACGCCCCCGGCTCTCAGCTTCTCGGCCTCCTGCTGCTCATAGGCCCGGGTCGGACCGCTGTCGCGATAGCCGATGATGTAGAGGGGCTGGTCGCCGCCGCCGCCCGGCGAGACCCAGGAGCTCTCGTCCAGCAGCCGCTGGATCTCACCCTGGTTCCGCGTGATCGTGACCGGCTGGAAGCGGGCGTAGAAATGGTCGTAGGCCAGATAGCCGCCGATGGCCAGGACGAGGCCAATCACAACCGCCAGGCCGGACCAGATCAGAAAGCGACGCATACGGCGGGGGCTCCAGCTTAAGCATTGGGCTCAGGGTAACGCTTAACACCGATTTGCGTCGCATCCGAACACCGGGCGGGCGAACTCATGCAACAGTCGCTGTTGCGGGGTCCGGCCGCCTCCCCATATCCCCGCCATGACCAAGCTCTCCATCCTCGACCTCGCTCCCGTGCCGCAGGGCTCCGACGTGTCCCAGGCGCTGGCGAACAGCATCGACCTGGCGAAGGCGGCCGAGCGGCTGGGCTATCACCGCTACTGGCTGGCCGAGCATCACAATATGGCGGGCATCGCCTCGGCGGCGACCTCGGTGGTCATCGGGGCCGTGGCGGCGGCGACGAAGACCATCCGCGTCGGGGCCGGCGGGGTCATGCTGCCCAACCATGCGCCGCTGGTGATCGCCGAGCAGTTCGGCACCCTGAACGCCCTCTATCCGGGCCGGATCGACCTGGGTCTGGGCCGCGCACCGGGCTCGGATCAGGCGACGGCCCGGGCGCTGCGCCGCACGCTTCAGGGCGATGTCGACGCCTTCCCGCAGGACGTGATGGAGCTGCTGCACTGGTTCAAGCCGGCGGAGGCGAACCAGGCCATCCGCGCCAACCCCGGCGAGGGTCAGGCCGTGCCGGTCTGGATCCTCGGCTCCTCGACCTACGGCGCCCAGCTGGCGGCCCATCTAGGCCTGCCCTACGCCTTCGCCAGCCATTTCGCACCCGGCGATCTGATGAACGCCATCCGCATCTATCGCGAGACCTTCCGCCCGTCGGAATATCTGTCCGAGCCCTATGTCATGGCCGGCTTCAACGTCTTCGCCGCCCCGACCGACGCCGAGGCCCAGCTGCTGTTCAGCTCGATGCAGCAGGCCTTCGTCAATCTGCGCTCGGGCCGTCCCGGAAAACTGCCCCCGCCGGTCGAGAACTATGAGGCCGGGCTGGACGCGGGGGCACGCGGCATGATCGCCCAGGCTCTGTCCTGCTCCGCCGTCGGCTCGCCCGAAACGGTGCGGCAGGGGCTGGAAGCCTTCATCGCCCGCACCGGCGCCGACGAGCTGATGATCACCAGCCAGATCTGGTCGCACGCCGATCGGGTGCGGTCGCTGGAAATCCTGGCCGAGCTCGGGATGGGTCTGGCGAAGGCCGCCTAGGTCCTGATCCCCAAGGGGTTCAGACCCAGCGTCCGGACGACCTGTTCGAAATGGTCGTCCCAGGTCGGGGCGCGATAGGCCGGGGCATCGGGCTTCTTCAGCGTGGCCCGCTCCAGGGCGGCCAGCCAGCCCAGACCGTCCAGCGGATCGATCAGCTCAGCCTGGGGCACCAGCTCGCGGTGCGCCGGAATGTCCGAAGCGATCAGGGGCACGCCGAGCGCACAGGCCTCGACCGCGGGCAGGTCAAACCCTTCGACCGAGGACGGCGCCACCACCGCCTGGGCGTTCGACATCAGGGTCGCCAATGTGGTGTCGGGCAGGTTCGAGGCCTGATGCACCAGACCCCGCAGATTGGGCGAGCGCTCAAGATGGTCCAGAACGGCCTCATTCTCCCAGCCGTAGCGGCCGACCAGCACCAGACGTGGCGCCCGGTCGCCCATCTTCTCCTCCAGCCGCCGCCAGATGGTCAGCAGGAAGGCGAGATTCTTGCGCGCCTCGATGGTGCCGACATGGACGAAATAGGGGCGCAGGGTCGGCGCCGTCGGCCGGGCCACCAGACCCGTTTCCAGCCCCAGGTGGATGGCGTCGATGGGCGGCGCCTGCAGCCCCTCCTGATCCGCGAACCGCATCAGCTCCTGGGCCGTATAGTGGGAGTTCACCAGAATCCGCGAAGCGTGTTTGAGCGCGGTCAGGACCCGCACCCTGTGCTTGTCGCCGTCGCCCGGACGGCAGAACTCAGGGTGGGTTATCGGGATCAGGTCGTGCAGCAGCACCACCGTGTCCACCCCGTGCGCCTTCAGCGAGGCCAGGATGTCGGGGGTATTCAGACTGGTGTGGCCGACGTTGAAATAGTGGCGGCTGGCCGGGAGTTCGGAAATCCGGCGCGAACGGAAGAACTGTTTCCAGACGCGCACGCGGCGGCCGGCGTTGCGATCGACCTCATCTGGCGCGGGAGGCGGGCTGAGCACTGACTGGGCCACCGATCCGTCATCGTGCAGGGCGGCCAGGAGACGTTTCTCGCCCTCGCCTGCGGGCAGGGACGCGCTTCCGCTCCAGCGGGACCTCAGCTGTTTGACGCTGTCGCCAAACCAGACCGGATCAACGGCCACCAGCTGGTCGTGCTTGCTGCGGACAGGGATCATGCGGATGTCGGGCCGTGCCAGCAGCCATTCGGCATAGGCCAGGCAGACCCGGTCCACGCCCGTCGGCGCGCTGCGTTCGGTCCGGCTGACCAGCCGGCTGGCGTCGAACAGAATGTCGTCCGTCATGACGTGATCACCGCGCCCGAAAGGCGCAGCCCCCGAAAGACCCGTCCTTCTTACGAAACATAACCGGCCTGCATCAGTTCGGCGATATGGACGATGGCGACCGGGCGCTCGTCCTCGACCACGAACAGGGTGGCGATCTTGTTGGCCGAAAGAAGGTCGACGGCGTCGCTCATCCTCTGGTCGGGGCTCACCACCTTGGGATTGCGGCTCATGATATCGGCCGCCTTGATGGCGGAAATGTCCTGGGAGAAGGCGCGGCGCACGTCGCCGTCGGTGATGATCCCGGCCAGGCTCCCATCCGCATTGAGCACGGCGACCGCGCCCTTGCGGCCGGCGGTGATGGCCGAGACGACCTCGGAAAAGTCGGCGTCGAGCGACACATTGGCCGGCGGGGCGTGGTTGTCGCCCATCCATTCGCGCACGCTCTGGAGGCTCATTCCCAGAGAGCCGCCCGGATGGTGCAGGCCGAAGTCGGTAGCGGTGAACTGACGCCGGTCCATCAGCACCATGGCCAGGGCGTCGCCCAGCGCCAGGGTCATCAGGGTCGAGGTGGTCGGGGCCAGGCCGTTGGGACAGGCCTCGGCGACATTGGGCATGACCAGCGGCACCGCCGACATCCGCGCCAGGAAGCTGGACTTGCGCTGGGTCATGCCGATGACCGGGATGTTGTTGCGCTGGCAGAAGATCAGCGGGTCGCGCAGTTCGCGGCTCTCCCCGAGGCCGAGATGGCCACAAGGGTGCAGTCCTCGCGCAACATGCCCAGATCGCCGTGGCTCATCTCGGCGGGGTGGACGAAGAAGGCGTTGGTGCCGGTCGAGGCCAGGGTGGCGGCGATCTTGCCGCCGATATGTCCGGACTTGCCCATGCCGGTGACGACGACATAGCCGGGGCGCGACAGGATGACGTCGCAGGCGCGCGCGACCGCGCCGTCGATGGTCCGCTCCAGCGCCTGCAGGGCCTCGATATTGAGCTGGATGACCTCCCGCGCGCGGTCCGTCATGGCGGCGATCTGTTCGGGGGTCGAAGGCGCGTGTGAAGAAGGCTTGGGGTCGACGGTCATACTGTATCCTTGCGCGGAACGCGGCGCCGCCGAAACAGCCCTTCGCGCCTCGCGATGTTGACGGCGAATTGCCCCAATATGGGCGCGGGCACAATGCTACGGAAAGGCGTAGCCCGCCCCGAAGGGCTGACACCGGTAGCCAAAACCGGCGGCACGCGCCGTCGCGGGCCGGGTTCCGGATAAAACAGACAACGGGCCGCCAACCTTTGCCGTCGTGGCGCGTTATGGGCCACGGGGCTGCCAGACTGATCGAGAGTCCATGACGTTCAACACCGGAACCGCGCCTCAAGCCCTGTCCCAGCCTCTTTCGACACCCCCGACGCAGGTGCGCGGACTGGCGCTGTTTCTGGACATGGACGGGGTTCTGGCCGGGTTCGCGCCCACGCCCGATCTGGTGATGCCCGATCCGCGTCGCACGGCGGTCCTGCGCCGCCTAGGGCCCCTGCTCGACGGGCGACTGGCCATCATCAGCGGTCGGACGCTGAGCGAGATCGACCGCATCACCGAGGCCGCCTCTCCCGCCGCCTCCGGCGTCCACGGCCTCGAAATCCGCACCCGACAGGGCGATGTCCGCACCCGCCCGGCGGCGCCGGCCATCCGCGCCGCCGTCGCCGCCTTCCAGACCTTCGCAGACGCCCATCCGGGCGCGATCGTCGAGGACAAGGGCGTGGCGACCGGCCTGCATTTCCGTCAGGCGCCAGACGCCGCCGCCGCCGCCGAACGGCTGGCCCGCGATCTGGCAGCCGAGACCGGCCTGGTCCTGCAGCCCGGCCACATGATCTTCGAACTCAAGACCCCCGGTACGGACAAGGGCACGGCCCTGACCGCCCTGATGGCCGAGCCGCCGTTCAAGGGCGGCGTGCCCGTCATGTTCGGCGACGACCTGACCGACGAGCATGCCTTCCGCGCCGCCGAGGCCCTGGGCGGCTTCGGGGTGCTGGTCGGGCCGATGCGCGAGACCGCGGCCCGCTACCGGCTGGACGGAGTGCCCCAGGTGCTGGACTGGCTCGACGCCGTCGCCGCCACCCTCGGTCAGGAGGTCGAGGCATGACCGCCCTGCCGCCGCTCAAGCCCTCCGTTGATCTCGCCCCCATCGGCAACTGTTCGATCAGCGCCCTGATCGACCGCCGCGGCCGCTATGTCTGGGCCTGCGCCCCGCGCATCGACGGCGACCCGGTGTTCTCGGCCCTGATGAACGGCGAGGATCCGGACCACGGCTTCTGGTCGATCGAGCTGGAGGGGCTGAGGCACGTTTCCCAGGCCTATATCCGCAACACCCCGGTGCTGCGCACCGTCCTGACCGCAGAGGACGGTGCCTCGGTCGAGATCATCGACTTCGCCCCGCGCCACCCCAAACATTCGCGCACCTATCGCCCCCTCGCCTTCGGCCGGACCGTGCGCCCGCTGGAGGGCTCGCCCCGGATCACCGTGCGGCTGAGGCCCTCGGCCGACTGGGGCGCGCGCCGGGCCGGAACGACCCACGGCTCCAACCACATCCGTTATCTGTGCGCCGACGTGACGCTGAGGCTGACCACCGACTGCCCGGTCTCGCACATCCTCGACGAACGCACCTTCCGGCTGGAGAACCCGCTCTCCTTCTTCCTCGGGCCGGACGAGGGCTATGATCAGGAGGTCGGTCCCGGGGTAGCGGCGACGCTGGACCGGACCGTGGCCTATTGGAAGAACTGGGTCCGCACCCTTTACATCCCGCTCGACTATCAGGACGCGGTCGTGCGCTCGGCCATCACCCTGAAGCTCTGCGCCTTCGAGGAGACCGGGGCCATCGTCGCGGCCATGACCACCTCCGTGCCCGAGTTCCCCGAGAGCGGCCGCAACTGGGACTACCGGTACTGCTGGGTCCGCGACGCCTATTACACGGTGCGCGCCCTCAACCGCCTTGGCGCCGTCGACATCCTCGAGAACTACCTGGTCTATCTGAGAAACCTCGTCGACCAATCGGCGGGTGGTCATGTCCAGCCGGTCTATGGCGTGGGACTGGAGGAGGATATCGACGAGCGGATCGTCACCTCCGTCGCCGGCTATCGCGGCATGGAGCCGGTCCGGGTCGGCAATCAGGCGCGAGAACATCTGCAGCACGACGTTTACGGACAGATCGTCCTGCCGCTGGTGCAGAGCTTCTACGACACCCGTCTGCTGCGGCCCGGCACACTCGACGACTTCTATGCGCTGGAGAAGGTCGGCGAACGAGCCTTCGCCATGCACGACCAGGTCGATGCGGGCCTGTGGGAGTTCCGCACCATCGCCCGGGTCCACACCTATTCCTCGGTGATGTGCTGGGCCGCCTGCGACCGACTGGCCAAGGCCGCCGACCATTTACACCTGCCGGACCGGGCCAATACCTGGGCCCAGAGGGCGGCGATCATCCGGGAACGGATCGAGCGCGAGACCTTCATCCCCGAGGAGGGCCGCTTCGGCGCCAGCTTCGGCGGCGACGAGCTGGACGCCTCTCTGCTGCAAATGGTCGATCTGGGCTTCCTCGAGCCGACGGATCCGCGGCAGGTGGCCACCTTCAACGCCATCGAGAGGGACCTGAAGAAGGGACCCTACCTCTTCCGATACGTCATTCCGGACGATTTCGGCGAGCCGGAGACGGCGTTCAACTTCTGCACCTTCTGGTTCATTGAGGCCCTGCACCAGAACGGCCGCGATGAAGAAGCGCGCGAGATCTTCGAACAGATGCTGTCCCGTCGCACCCATGCCGGCCTGCTCAGCGAAGACATCTCGCTGGGCGACGACGAGCTGTGGGGCAACTATCCGCAGACCTATTCTCTGGTCGGGATCATCAACTGCGCCATCCTGCTCAGCCGGTCGTGGACGGACGTTCGCTAGGGCCAAGACCCTAACTCGCGGGTGAACAAGGCAAATCACGTCAACCCCCGGCGGCTCTAAAACAGCCCGTTCGGTTTCACGATGTTGCGTTGCATCCAAAGCGTGACGGCAGCGTTTGAGCGGCATGTCACGTCTAATCGTTGTGTCCAACCGGGTGTCGGCTCCCTCCGACCCGGCCGCGGGCTCGGCCGGGGGTCTCGCCATGGCCCTGTCCGCCGCGCTCAGAAAATATGACGGCCTGTGGTTCGGCTGGTCCGGGAGACTGTCGAACAGTTCACGGGCGAGGCCAAGATGGAGGACCGGGCAGGCGTCACCGTCGCGCTCGTCGATCTGGAAGCCCAGGACGTCGACGAATATTATAACGGCTACGCCAACAAGACCCTCTGGCCCCTGTTCCATCACCGCGTGGACCTGACCGCCTACGAGCGGTCCTATGGCGAGGGCTATGAGCGGGTGAACCGGCGCTTCGCCGAGGTGCTGGCGCCGCTGATCCAGCCCGACGACATCATCTGGATCCACGACTACCATCTGATCCCGATCGCAGGGACCTGCGCCGTCTGGGGATCACCAACCGGATCGGCTTCTTCCTGCATACGCCGTGGCCGGTGCGTCAGCTGCTCGTCACCCTGCCTCACCACCGCCGGCTGGTGGAATCCCTGTTCGCCTATGACCTGATCGGCTTCCAGACCGAGGAATGGCTGGATCTGTTCCGCGACTATGTGGTGTCCGAGGCGCGCGGCGAACTGGTCGGCGACGGCGGGCTGGAGGCTTTCGGCCGCACGGTCCATGCGGGCGTCTTCCCCATCGGCATCGACGTCGACGGGTTCATCGCCGCGCGCAACTCGCCCCAGGGCAACCGCACCTACGACCGGATGGCGGCCTCGGCGGCCTTCCGCTCGATGATCGTGGGCGTCGACCGGCTCGACTACTCCAAGGGGCTGGAAGAGCGGATGCTCGGTTACGAGCAGTTTCTGCACGACAACGCGGCGATCCGCGGCGACGTCTTCCTGGTGCAGGTCACGCCGATCTCACGCGACGACGTCGACACCTATCAGGACATCCGCGCCCGCCTCGATGCGCTGGCCGGACGGATCAACGGCGAATACGCCGACATGGACTGGCAGCCGATCCGCTATCTGAACCGGGGCTATCGCCGCGACCAACTGGCCGGCATCTATCGCGCCGCCCGGGTCGGTCTGGTGACGCCCCTGCGCGACGGCATGAATCTGGTGGCCAAGGAATATGTCGCAGCCCAGAACCCCGAGGATCCCGGCGTCCTCATCCTGTCGCGCTTCGCCGGGGCGGCGGAACAGATGGGGGGGCCCTGCTGGTCAATCCGTTCAGCCGCGAGGAGCTGTCGGAGGCCATCCACAAGGCCCTGACCATGCCGATCGAGGAGCGGATCCGAAAATGGACCGCACTGATGAAGGTGGTGCGTGACACCGACGTCTCGACCTGGCGCGACGATTTCGTCAGCTGCCTGACTTCCATCCCGATCAGTGGCGACGGCGACGCCCCGTTTCATCAGGATCCCTTCCACCACGAAGGCCACGCCGCCAACGCCGCCTGATCAGGCCGCCCGGTTCGAGGTCGTGGCGGCGATGTCGCCGTCCCGCGCCATGGCCCGCAGACGCGCCGGACGGTTCTCGATCCGGGCGATCCAGGCGTCCAGGGTCGGGCTTTCCGGCAGGTGACCGCGAGCCCAGATCAGGGTCGAGCCGATCATGACGTCGGCGGCCGAGAACCGGTCGCCCATCAGATAGGGCGCGCTCCACAGCCGGTCGAGCAGGCGGTCGACCACATCCTCATAGCGCCGCACCGAATAGGGATCGGTCGGAACATGACCGCCCAGTCTCGGCCCCAGTACCGGTTCCAGTTCGCCTGCGCCCCAGGCCAGCCAGGTCAGATACTCGCCCCGGTCGCGATGGCCGACCGGCGCGCCCATCCCGGCTTCCGGCAACAGGTCGGTCAGATACAGGGCCACAGCCGCGCATTCGGTGATCAGAGCGCCGTCGTGGATCAGGGCCGGAACCTTGCCGTCCGGGTGCGGATTGGCCGGATCGCGACCGCCCGACCCGTCCATCCGACGGATGTCGCAGTAGCGGATGTCGCAGTCTGCCCCCAGTTCCTCCATCAGCCAGACGAGGCGCGAGGACCGGGACATCGGAGCGTGGAACAGCGTCAGCATAGAAAGACCCTCTCTCTTTGTGCGCTATCGCTCGCGACGCGGTCGCTCGCTGCTTGAGCGCGATCACCGCTGCGTCAGCGCGGTGGAACTTGACTACTGCCACCCTGCTGCCAGCATGCTGTCAGCAGCGGAGCCTTATGCACCGCCCTCAAGCAGCGAGGCTCGGCGAGCCGAACGTCAGGGTCCACACCGGGCCCTCAAGCAGCGAGCGACCGCGTCGCGAGCGTTAGGGCCCAAAGATGAGACGCGCCGACCGCCTGTTCCAGATCGTGCAGATGCTGAGACGTTCGTCCCAGCCGGTGACGGCCGACATGATCGCGCTGGAGCTCGAAACGTCCAAGCGCAGCGTCTATCGCGACATCGCCGCCCTGATGGGCCAGCGGGTGCCGATCCGGGGCGAGGCCGGCATCGGCTATGTGCTGGATTCCGGCTTCGACATGCCGCCGCTGATGCTGACCTCGGACGAGATCGAGGCGGCGGTGCTGGGGGCCCAGTGGGTGGCCTCACGCGGCGATCCGGCCCTGGCCCGCGCCGCCCGCGATCTCGTCGCCAAGATCGCCGCCAGTGTGCCGGAGCGGCTGCGGCCGGTGGTGCTGGAACCCTCGGTCACCTCGGGCCCGACCTGGGCCGGGGCCAAGGAGGACCGGCTGGACATGGGCCAGGTCCGCACCTGGATCCGCTCGGGCCGCAAGCTGACGCTCGACTATCGCGACGAACAGGACCGGGCGTCCTTGCGCACCGTCTGGCCCTTCCTGATCGGCTATCGCGAGACGGTGCGGCTGCTCATCGCCTGGTGCGAGACGCGGCAGGACTTCCGCACCTTCCGCACCGACCGGGTGGTCGAGGCGACCTTCCTCGACGACCGCTACCCCGAGCGCCCGGCGCGCCTGCGCACCCGCTGGCAGGCCAGGATGGACGAGGAGCACCGGCGATATCAGGCGGCTCGGGCTGACAGCTCGTCCGGTGACGAGTGCTAATGAGCAAGGGGTGAGCAGCGAAGCAAACGCGGCATCAGCTTCGCTCACTAACACGCCTCACTCCATCAACCGATGGTGAGCCAGGTCGGATCAGTAAATCTCGAACAGGCCGGCCGCTCCCTGGCCGCCGCCGATGCACATGGTGACCACGCCGTATTTGGCGCCGCGACGCTTGCCCTCGATCAGGACGTGGCCGGTCATCCGGGCGCCCGACATGCCGTAGGGGTGGCCGATGGAGATGGCGCCGCCCGAGACGTTCAGGCGATCCATCGGAATGCCGAGGGTGTCGGCGCAGTAGAGCACCTGCACGGCGAAGGCCTCGTTCAGCTCCCAGATGCCGATGTCGTCCATGGTCAGGCCGTGGCGCTTGAGCAGCTTGGGCACGGCGTAGATCGGGCCGATGCCCATCTCGTCGGGCTCGCAGCCGGCGACGACCATGCCGCGATAAGCGCCCAGCGGCTGCAGGCCGTGACGCACGGCCTCGCCAGCCTCCATGATCACCGAGGCCGAAGCGCCGTCCGACAGCTGCGACGCATTGCCGGCGGTGATGAACTCGCCCTGCTGGATCTCCTCGCCGCCGCCGAAGACGGGCTTCAGTGACTGCAGCCCTTCCAGCGTCGTGTCGGCGCGATTGCCCTCGTCCTTCGACAGGGTCACCTCCTTCGAGGAGGTCTGGCCCGTCGCCTTGTCCATGACCAGCATGGTCGAGGTCATCGGCACGATCTCGGCGTCGAACCGGCCGGCTTCCTGGGCGGCGGCGGTGCGCTGCTGGGACTGCAGGGCGTATTCGTCCTGACGGTCGCGGCTGACGCCATAGCGGCGGGCCACCACCTCGGCGGTCTCCAGCATGGACATATAGATGTGGGGCGAGAGCTTGAGCAGCGCCTCGTCCTTCATCCTGTACAGGTTCATGTGCTGGTTCTGGACCAGCGAAATCGACTCCAGACCGCCGCCGACGGCGACCTTCTGCTGATCGACGATGACCTGTTTGGCGGCGGTGGCGATGCCCATCAGGCCCGAGGCGCACTGGCGGTCGATGGTCATGCCGGGAACGCTGGACGGCAGGCCGGCGGCCAGGGCGATCTGGCGCGCCACATTGGTGCCGGTCGAGCCCTGCTGCAGGGCCGCGCCCATGACCACGTCCTCGACCTCGGCCGGATCGATGCCGGCGCGGGCCACGGCGTGCTTCACCGCATGGGCGCCCAGCTGCTGGCCCTGGGTATCGTTGAATGCGCCGCGATAGGCGCGCCCGATGGGGGTCCGGGCGGTCGAGACGATGACGGCTTCACGCATCGGAGATGCTCTTTCCTTTGGGCGCTATCGCTCGCGACCCACTCCTGCGGAACGGGGCGCTTGCTACTTGAGCGCGGGTTTCCTCTGGGTTCGCCCCCGGCTTCTGTCGGCCGGTTCAGCAATCGGTGAATACTCTAGCCTCCTGCCGTCACGTCAACGCAAGCACCCGCGGAAATCCTGCGCCTCAAGCAGGGGAGGCTCCGCGAGCCGAGCGTAGGCGCCGCGCCGCGAGGCGCGCCCCATCAAGAATGATGCTTCTGGGCCTTGGTCAATTCGATCATGCCCTGGGCGCCGCCCATTTCCGGCACGATCTCGCCCGTGCGGTCCGAGATGGCGTCGAAGCGGGCGGCGACCTGTTCCAGGGCGTCAGGGCCGACGGCGAAGTCGCCCTGGGTGATCGTCACATAGGCGCGCTCGAAACCGCCGGCGCCGGCGCCGAGGATGACCCGGGTCGGGGCCTCTTCGGACACCAGGTACAGCAGGCCCGGCGAGACCAGCTCCGGCCCGAGGGCCTCGAGCGGCAGGGCGGCGCCCAGGTCCTCAGTCATGCGGGTGTGGGCGGTGGGGGCCAGGCAGTTCACCTTGATGTTGTTCTTGGCGCCCTCGATCGAAAGGGTCTGCATCAGGCCGACCAGGGCCATCTTGGCCGCGCCGTAGTTGGCCTGGCCGAAATTGCCGTACAGACCCGAGGACGAGGTCGTCATCACGATCCGGCCGTAGTTCCGCTCACGCATCCCGTCCCAGACCGCCTTGGTGCAGTTGACCGCCCCCATCAGGTGGACGTCGACGACGAAGCGGAAGTCTTCCAGCGTCATCTTGGCGAAGCTCTTGTCGCGCAGGATGCCGGCGTTGTTGATCAGGATGTCGACCGCGCCCCATTTGGCGATGGCTGCATCGACCATGGCCTGAACCGCGACCGGATCGGTGACCGAGGCGCCGTTGGCCATGGCCTCGCCGCCCGCGGCGATGATTTCCGCGACCACGGCTTCGGCCGCCGCCGAAGAGCCGCCCGAACCGTCCCGCGCCGCGCCCAGATCGTTGACCACAACCTTTGCGCCGCGCGCCGCAAGGGCCAGGGCGTGCTCGCGGCCCAGACCGCCACCGGCCCCCGTCACGATCGCTACCTTGCCGTCGAACCGGATCGCCATAGTCATTCTCCCGTGAATTTTCCGCTCATCTACGCCGGCGCCGTCGCGTAAGCCAAGAGTCCCCGTGGCGAAGCCGGGCGCCGGACTATGTGTTGAAACGGCGCCACAGTGGCCACATTCCCGAACCAATGTGCGGAACCATCAGAGGTTGGCTTGGTTTTGACCATCGAGCGCCGCACGGAACCGTACGGCTATCGGCATTTCATTGAGAACGAGGGTCCTATAACCATGAAGCTGAAACTTCTCGCCGGCGTAGCGATGGCAGGGCTGTTCGCAGCCGGCGCCGCTTCGGCTGAGCCCGACGGTTGGTACGGCGCGATCGACGCCGGCTTCCACACCATGGAAGACGGCATCAACGCCGAATCCCAGACCACCGGCAACAACTTCAACTTTGAAGTGAACGACGGCTGGGCCGCGTTCGCGCGTCTGGGCTACCGGTTCAACCCGAACTGGCGCGTCGAACTGGAAGGCGGCTATCGCTCGGGCGACGTCGGCACCGTTCGCGCCGTCTCGGGCAACAACGGCGTCTGCAACCTGACGCCCGCGACCGGCGGCTGCTACTCGCCGGACGGCGACATCGAATCCACCACCCTGATGGCCAACGTCATTTATGACTTCGGCTGGTCGGGCTGGGGCCTGCGTCCGTTCGTCGGCATCGGCGCCGGTGTGAACCATGTCAACACCGACGTCGTCGGCCGCCTGCGCAACAACCGCGCCGTCGGCTTCGCCGCCGATGACAGCTCCACCAAGTTCGCCGCGCAAGCCATCGCCGGTCTGGCCTGGGCGATTTCGCCCCGCGCCAACATCGACCTGACCTACCGCTACCTGACCGGCGACGCCGAGTTCGCCTCGACCACCTCGGTCGCGGCCTACAACCAGGGCACCTTCGAAGGCGACTACGACAACAGCCACACCGTGACCCTGGGTCTGCGGTATGCCTTCGGTGCCGAGCCGGCCCCGCCGCCTCCGCCGCCTCCGCCGTACGTCGCACCGCCGCCCCCGCCGGTCGTGGCTCCCCGCCGCCGCCGCCGCCGGTCGCTCAGAAGCCCGCCGCTCGCCAGTTCGTCGTTTACTTCGACTGGGATCGCTCGGACCTGACCACGGAAGCGCGTTCGGTTATCACGGCCGCCGCCAACTACGCCAAGTCGGGTCAACCGACCCGCATCCTGGTCGTCGGCCACGCCGACACCTCGGGTTCGGCCGCGTACAACATCGGCCTGTCGAACCGCCGCGCCCGCACCACGGCTGACGCCCTGGTCGCTCAAGGCGTCGCCGGCGGCGTGATCTCGCTGGACGGCAAGGGCGAAACCCAGCTGGCCCGCGCCACCGCCGACGGTGTCCGTGAGCCGCTGAACCGCCGCGCCACCATCGACATCAACTTCTAAGTCCCGAGGGGTCTGCTCCGGCAGGCCCCGACGGTCTTCGGATGTCGAAGACTTCGAAACGCCGGCCCCGCGCAAGCGAGGCCGGCGTTTCTGCGTGGGAGATCAGGCTTCGAGCGTCTGGCGGATCGCGGCGCAGACCCGGTCGATATCCGCATCGGTCAGGCCGCTGCCCGAGGGCAGGCACAGGCCCCGGTCGTAGATCCGCCCGGCGACCGCCCCGCCGATCATCGGCGCATCGGCGAAGACCGGCTGCAGATGCATGGGCTTCCAGGCCGGGCGACTCTCGATGTTCGCCGCCTCCAACGCCTTCATCAGCTCCAGCGGCCGCGTCGTCGCCGCACCCGGATCCAGCTGGATCACTGTCAGCCAGCGACTGTGCCGCCGTCCGGGCGCCTCGGGCGCGAACGACAGGCCGGGCAGGTCGCCGAGCGCCGCGACATAGCGGTCGAAGATGGCCCGGCGCCGCGCCACCCGCGCCTCCAGCGACTGCAGCTGGGCCACCCCCACCGCCGCCGACAGGCTGGAGAGGCGATAGTTGAAGCCGGCCTCGGTGTGTTCGTAGTGAACGGCCGGCTGGCGCGCCGCCGTGGCCAGATAGCGCGCCCGGGCGATCAGGGCCGCGTCGTCCGAGGCCAGCATCCCGCCGCCGCCGGTGGTGATGATCTTGTTGCCGTTGAACGAATAGGCGGCGGCCAGCGCCCCCTGCCCCGCCGGCCTTCCGTTCAGGGTCGCGCCCACGGCCTCGGCGGAATCAAGAATGACCGGAACGCCCCGGGCATCGGCGACGGCGCGGATGGCGTCGATGTCGCAGCACTGGCCATAGAGGTCGGCGGGGACCACGGCGCGCACCGTCAGTCCCTGCGCCTCGGCCCGGATGAAGGCGTCATCGAGCAGGCGGGGATCGAGGTTCCAGCTGTCGGCCTCGACATCGACGAAGATGGGCGTCGCCCCCGCGTGCAGGATGGGGGCGACGCCGCCGATGAAGGTCAGGCTGGGCGCGATCACCGCATCGCCGGGCCGCAGATCCAGCATGGCGAGAGCCAGATGCAGGGCCGCCGTGCCCGAGGCGACCGCCGTGGCGTGGGCCAGTCCGACCGAGGCCGCGAATTCGCGCTCGAACCGCTCGACCACCGGCCCGACCGAGGACACCCAGCCGGCGTCATAGGTCTCGAGCAACAGCCGGCGCTCGGCCTCGCCCATGTCGGGCGCGGAAAGGGGGATGCGTTCGCTCATGATCTCGCCGTCACCCGAGCCGGGGCGCCCATGACCGTCTCACCCTCGCCGACCGACCGGGTGACCACCGCGCCGGCCCCGACCACGGCGCCTGCCCCGATGTGAAGGCCCGGCAGAATGACGGACCCCGCCCCGATCAGGGCCGCCTCGCCGACGACGACGTCTCCGGCCAGAACGGCGCCGGGCGCGACGTGGGAGAAGTCGCCGATGCGGTTGTCATGCTCGACCACGGCGCCGGTGTTGATGATGACGTGGCGACCGATGCGGGCGCCGGTCTGGACCAGGGCCCCCAAGCCGATCAGGGCGCCCTCGCCGATCTCGACCCCGGGGGCCAGCCGGGCGTCCGGATGGATCAGGCTCAGCCAGACGGCCCCGGCCCGCGCCGCCGCGATCCGGCGTCGCGTTCCGTTCGCACCGATGGCGATGTGCAGGGGAATATCCGTGCGCCCGGCGTCGGCGACGACCGGCGCCCCGCCCAGCAGGGTTCCGATCCGCGCCGGATCGGCGTCGAACACGGCTTCGAGCGACAGGCCCAGCCGGACCAGGGTCGCGGCGACGACGCGCGCATGGCCGCCCGCGCCGATCAGGGCGCATCCGGTGATGGAGGAGATGGGTTTGACGCTCACCGGGTCATCTGGACCCGCGGCCTTGATTCCCGCAAGGGTCGCGACGGCTCAGCCGGCGGTGCGGACCAGAACCGCCTGTTCGACCGGCGCGGTGGCGGAGGAGCTCTGGGCCGTGCGGGCCACCCAGACCTGGCCGACGCCGATCACGGCGACGGCGGTGATCACGGCGGAAACGACGGCGACAGCGGCCAGCCGCAGTCCGTGCGCCATTTCTTCCAGATCAGACGGCATCGCGCTCCCCCGAGTCGATCGACACGGTTAATGACCATGGTCGCCTGAATCGTTCAAGTCACGGAACGGTGTGAGGAATCAAAAAGGGCGACGCCTGGGCGCCGCCCTTTCGATCAGGTCGCCGAAGCCCGGATCAGCCGCGGAACGGGCGGATCAGGATCTCGACGCGGCGGTTCTGGGCGCGGCCCTCCGGCGTGTCGTTGGAGGCCACCGGGGTGCGCGAGCTGTTGCCGGCGACATAGAGACGTTCGCGCTGCACGCCGTTGCGGATCAGGGCGTCGGCGACCGAGATGGCGCGGCGCTCGCTGAGCGGCTGGTTGATGGCGTCGCCGCCCGAGGAATCGGTGTGGCCCACGATGTCGACCAGCGACTGGTCATAGCGCTGCAGCACCGCCGCGACATCGGCCAGGGTGGCGTCGAAGCGCGGATTGATGGCCGACTGGTTTGTGGCGAAGGTCACGTCGGACGGCATGCGCAGGACCAGGTTGTCGCCCTGACGCGCCACCCCGACGCCCGAACCGGACAGCTGGCCTTCCAGATCGCGCTGCTGGCGGTCCATGTAGCTGCCGACGGCCGCGCCGCCCAGGGCGCCGATGCCCGCGCCGATCAGGGCGTTCTTGCGGCCCTGTTCGCCGTTCGAGGTGTTGGTCAGATAGCCGAGCACCGCCCCGCCCAGAGCCCCGGCGAGGATCCCAGTGCCGGTGTTGTTCCGCTGCGGCGTCGAGCTGTACGGATCGGTGGTGGTGCAGGCGGTGGCGCCCAGCATGGCCAGAACGCCGACGCCGGCGACGATGAAATTGGTGCGCATAGGGGAAAATCCTTCTTGTTCTTGCCCAACTCTTGGGAGCCGGAACGTGGCCTTACTGTGAAGGTTCCAAGGTGACACGGACATGAACGAAGCGGGCTTTCGGCGCCGCTCTGCCAATTTCGGGCGTTAGGGCGTATGGAACCGTCCGTATTTCGATCTGAAGGCCCGCCCGTGAGCTCCACACCTCTGACTTCCGACACCGCCGCCACCTCGACGCTCGGCGCCATCCAGCCGGTGTCGATGTCGCGCTACGACACCGACTTCCAGGGCTTAAGCGATGATCTGGGGAACTCCTTCAAGCGCTACGGCTTTGCCGTCATCGCCGACCACGGCCTGGACGAGGACGTCATCCAGGCCGCCATCGCCGACGCCAAGGCCTTCTTCGCCCTGCCCGAGGACGTCAAACGCGCCTACCATATGGCCGGCACCGGCGGCGCGCGTGGCCTGACCCCGTTCGGCACCGAGGCGGCCAAGGACGCCAAGACCGTCGACCTCAAGGAGTTCTGGCACACCGGCCGCGAACTGCCCGCCGGCCACGCCTACGGCAAATATATGCGCGCCAACCTCTGGCCGACCGAGATCGAGGGCTTCCGCGACCACCTGTACGGCATGTTCGAGGCGCTGGACGCCCTGGGTCGCAAACTGCTCAAGGCCATCGCCCACTATCTGGACCTCGGCGACGACTTCTTCGAGGACAAGGTCCAGCTCGGCAACAGCGTCCTGCGCATGCTCCACTATCCGCCCGTGCCGCTGGACGCCCCGGGCGTGCGCGCCGGCGCCCATGAGGACATCAATGTCATCACCCTGCTGCTCGGCGCCGAAGAAGCCGGCCTGCAGCTCAAGGACGCCGAGGGCCAGTGGCTGGCCATCGCCCCGCCGCCCGGCGCCCTGGTGGTCAACATCGGCGACATGCTGCAGCGGCTGACCAACCATGTCCTGCCCTCGACGACCCACCGGGTGGTCAATCCGGCGCCCGAGCGTCGCGGCTTTGCCCGCTATTCGACGCCCTTCTTCCTGCACTTCAACCCGGACTATGTGATCGAGACCCTGCCCTCGACCATCACGCCCGAGAACCCCGACCGCTACGCCGGCAAGTCCATCATGGCCGAGGACTTCCTGATGGAACGGCTGAAGGAAATCCGGTTGATCTGAGCCTCGGAAAACCTTTCGGACAGAAGAACGGCGCGCCCCCCGGGACGCGCCGTTTTCGTTTAACCACCGATCATCGCGCTCAGGCAGCGAGGCTCCGCGAGCCGAGCGTTAGTGCGTCGCGAAGCGACCGAGGAGCGCGCCTCGCTACTTCGAGATTCTCAATCTGGTGATGTCGCGGCCGATGGCGGCGAAGTCGTCGGTGAGGTCGGCGCCCGAGGCCGGCAGGAAGGCGTAGTCGGGGCTGGTGGCGCAGTCCTTCAGGATCTCCGCCGCGTCGCTGCCCGCGGTCACGGCGAACCCGACGGTATAGACCACGATGTTCTGGGCCTTGATGGCGGTGCAGAGCGCGGCCGCCTGGGTGAAGGGATCGCCGTTGGTGGCGTTGCAGTTGATGTGGTCGGCCGTGCTGCCCGAACCCGAGCCCGAGTCGCCCGCCAGCACTCCGGTGCAATAGGGGGAGTTGAAGTCGCCGTCGGTCATCAGGATGACGGCCTTCAAGGTGTCGCGCGGCACGTTGGCCCCGGCCGGGTTGGACGACCACAGGGAGTTGAAGTTCGGCGACACCGTGTACCAGCCCCAAGCCAGGCCGATCTGACCCGCGGTCGATCCGGTCACGGTCAGGCCGCTGATCAGGTTCTTCAGCGTGGTCTTGTTGTCGGTCAGCGGCTGGATGGTCGCCGAGGGGCAGGGGTTGTTGGTCGAGGCGTAGTTGCGGCCGACCTTGTAGGACGCCGGGCTGGCGTCGGTGTATTTCTGCGACCCCGTCCGTTCCGACACGCAGGTGCTGGTCTGGAAGGTGGTCAGGGTCCCGCCGTTGTCGTTGCGGAACACGCGATACTGGCAGCCGTCCATGCCGCACCAGGCCTTGCCGCCCGAGGAATAGGCCGAATAGTTCGCGCCATTGACCCCAATCGAGAAGGTGTTGGTCGTGACGTTGTCGATCTCGAACCCCTGATTGTTGACCAGGGAGTTGCCGCCGTTCGTTAGGCCGCTCACGTCGGTCAGATAGACGGTGGTCGGGCGGGTGTCGCCGGTGTCGGTGGTCGTGGCCTGCAAGCCATGGCCGTTCGCGGTGACCACGATCGAGCAGTCCGAGACCAGGCATTTGGTCACCGTGCCGCCCGACGCCCAGCTGCGCCAGCTCGAGGAGGTGTTGACCGCCGAGCCGCTCGAGGTCTTCAGCGAGAAGGTGTTGTTGTTGATCTTGGTGACCACATAAGCCTGGTCGTTCAGGGTCGTGAACCGGGTGCCGCTGCCCGAGCCGCTGGCCAGACCGGTGACCCAGACAAAGTCGCCGGTGCTGAAGCCGTGCGCGCTTGAGGTGATCACCCCGGGGCTGGCGTTGCTGAAGCCCGTGATCGTCTTGGCCGTGCCCGTGCTCCAGGCCGCGCCGCTGATGCTCACATTGGTCGCCGGCGTGCCGCGCGCCCCGGCGGCGTAGGACCCCATGTTCACCCCGATCGAATAGGGCACGATGGCCATTCGGGTGTAATAGGGCGTCTGCTGGGCCTGGACGACGATGTCGACCAGTTGGGCCGCGGCGGTCTTCAGATCGGCGATGCGCTGGCCGGCCATGGAGCCGGTGATGTCGAGCACCAGCCCGACCTCGATATTCTTGGACGACCGGTTGACTTCGGAATGGGCCCCGACCGGCAGGGTGTCGTCCAGCAGCTTGCCGTAGGGCGGCAGGACGATGTTGGCGACCAGGGTCTTCACATTGACCGTGGCATTGGCGATGACGATCTGGTCCGCGCTCAGGGTGAAGGTCGCGTTGGCCAGGTTGATGTCGGGATAGTTCTGTAGATTGGCCTTCAACGCCTTTGTGCCGATGGTCGTCAGGTCGGCGGTCGACGTCGCGCTGGACCGGGCGGCGGCCAGGGTGGCGGCGTCCAGGGCGTCCTGCAGGTTCACCCGCACGGTCGCTGCGCGATTGATGTCGACCCCGCCCATGGTGATCATCACCAGGACCGGCAGGCTGATGGCGAAGATCATCGCCACGTTTCCGCGCGTGGATTGGCCGAACCGCTGGACGAATGTCCGCGCAGCCTGTCCCTGCCGCCTGATCCAGTTTCCGACGCCCATGGCCTTTTCGCACGTCCCCAAACGGGCGCACTGGCCCGCAATCGCGAAGCCATACCGTGGAGGCAGTTAAGGGAAGCCGTACCGCGCAGGGTTAACGCCGCCGGAATCGCGTTCCGGCGGCGTGACTTAGGTTACAAGACCGGGGCTCAGGTTTCCGACCAGCCGCAGTCCTTGCCGCGGTTCTGCTCGGTCAGCCAGGCGTTCAGCGGGGCGAAATAGTCGATGATGGCGGTGGCGTCGTTGCCGGTCTCGCCGGTGAAGGCCTGCATGGCCTCGGGCCAGGGCTTGGACTGTCCCATCTCCAGCATGGCGTTGAAGCGGCGTCCGACCTCTTCATTGCCATAGGTCGAACAGCGATGCAGCGGCCCGGTCCACCCTTCCATCTTGCAGGCCGCGCGCTGGAACTGGAACTGGTAGATCGCCGCCAGGAAGTAGCGGGTGTAGGGCACCGCGGCCGGCACGTGATATTTGGCGCCCGGATCGAAGGCGTCGGCGGGACGCGGCCCCGGCGCGACAAGGCCTTGATATTTCAGCATGTCCGCGTTCCAGGCGACGTTATACTGATCCGGCGTCGTCTCGCCCGAGAACACGCCCCAGCGCCAGCGGTCGACCATCAGGCCGAACGGCAGGAAGGCGATCTTGTCCAGCGCCATCTTGAGCAGGAAGGGGATGTCCTCATCCGCGCCCGGCGTCGTCTTCAGCAGCCCGATCTGGTTCAGATAGGTCGGCGTCAGGGCCGACAGGCCGATGAAGTCCCCGATCGCCTCGTGGAAGCCGTCGTTGGCCCCGTTGCGGAACAGCATGGGCTGATCCTTGTAGGCGCGCTGATAGTAGTTGTGCCCCAGCTCGTGGTGCACGGTGTAGAAGTCGTCGGCATTGACCTGGGTGCACATCTTGATGCGCACGTCTTCGAGGTTGTCGACGTCCCAGGCCGAGGCGTGGCAGACCACTTCGCGGTCGCGCGGCCGCACGATCTGGGACCGCTCCCAGAAGGTCTGGGGCAGGGGCGCGAGGCCCAGCGATTTGTAGAAGCCCTCGCCGGTCTGGACCATTTTCGTGGCGTCATAGCCGGCGTCGGTCAGCAGTTTTGTCAGGTCGTAGCTGCTCTGGCCGCCCGTCGCCGGGGCGACGACGTCATAGATGTTGCCCCACTGCTGCGACCACATATTGCCCAGCAGGTCGGCGCGGATCGGGCCGGTCTTCGGCTGGACCGCATCGCCGTATTTCGCGTTGAGCCGCGCCCGGACATAGCAGTGCAGGTTCACATAGAAGGGCTTCACCTGGGCCCAGAGACGGTCCGTCTCCTTCGCGAAATCGTCGGGCGCCATATCATAGCCGGCGCGCCACATGGCCCCGGTGTCGGCGAAGCCCAGCTCGCGCGAGCCCTCGTTGGCGATCTCGACCATCCGGGCGTAGTCCGGCTTCATTCCCGGCGAAACGGTGCGCCAGCCTTCGTACAGGGCCTTGGTCTCGGCCGGGTCGCGGCTTTCGGCGATCAGGACATTGGCGTCGTCGAGGGTGATCTCCTTGCCCTTGAACGCGAACTTGCCGGTCGAATAGGTCGAGTCCAGCCGGGTGGTGATCTGGGCCAACTCGGCCGCCGCGCCCGGGCGGTTCGGCGCCGGCAGGACGATGCCGAGGCGCAGCAGGTTCAGCTTGCGCCGCACGTCGTCGGGAACCTGGACGTCATTGAACCGGGCGGCCTCATTGGCCAGCTGGACCTGCAGCTCGGTCACCTCGGCATTGACCTTGGCCTCAAGCCACATGGTGTCGAAGGTGATGTTGGTCGCCCGGGTCCAGGCGACGCGCTGCTGATATTCGCTGATGGTCGCCAGCCTGGTCTCAGCCTCGGCGATGAAGGCCGTCGCGCCAGCGGCGGTCACGGGCTGTTCGGCGACGGCGGCGGCATCGGCGGCGGCGGGAGCCGCTTCCCCTGCAGCGGCGGCGGCGTCCGCCGCGGCGGCATCGGCCAAGGCGGCGGCGTCAGCGGCGCGATCGGCGGTGGTCGCGCAGCCGGCGAGACCCAGGGCGCCGGCGGCGACGGCGGCCAAGAGATATGATTTCATGAGACCCTCTCCAGCAAGGCCGGCATCGGAGGCCTCGTCGCCGGTTCCGTCAACCCCGGCTGGCGGGGCCCGCCTTCACTTCGGATAGACGCAGGTCCCCAGACCCTGAACGCGCACGGCCCGCGCCGCCGCCTGGATGCGCGCCGCGCGGCGGCGGACATAGGGTCCCGGCCTGGCGGCGTCATAGCGGCGGGGACTGGGCAGGATGGCCGCCAGCCGGGCCGCCTGCTGCGGCGTCAGGTCACGCGCCGACTTGCCGAACCAGTGCCGCGAGGCGGCTTCCGCGCCATAGACGCCCGGCGCCCATTCGGCGACGTTCAGATAGGTCTCCATGATCCGGCGCTTGCCCCAGACACCCTCGATCAGGATGGTGTAGCCCGCTTCCAGACCCTTCCTGACCCAGTCGCGCGACGGCCAGAGGAAGACGTTCTTGGCGGTCTGCTGGCTGATGGTCGAGCCGCCGCGGATTTTTCCGCCGTCGTCGTTGTGATCCAGCGCCTTCTGGATGGCCTTGAAGTCGAAGCCGCTGTGCGAACAGAAGCGCGCGTCCTCGGCGCCGATGGCCGAATAGACGAGGTTGGGCGAGATGTCGTCGAGGCCGCGCCAACGGTAGTCCATGCCCTTTCCGCCCACCAGCTGCTGCAGCATCAACACCGTCATCGGCGGCGGCAGGACGGCGTGAACCAGCACTCCGCCGATGGGCAGGAAGCACAGCACCAGAAAGACGATCAGAAACGGACGGCTGCGCCGCCCCAGTTTTGGAACCCCGAACATGGCCCCATGTTCGTCATCCCTGCCCCCAAGGCAAGAGTGCTGGCAAGGCTCACTCCGCGTTGACGTCCCACAGGAAGACCACCGCCAGTCCGACGACCAGCACCGCCCCGATGATGGCCACGACCAGACAGCCGAGGGCGAACACCGGCGTCGGCGCGGGCTTGCGGGCCTGGGTTCGGGTCTTGGGCGGACGCTCGCCAAATCGAGGGCTCATTCCCCGACGATGCGGCCGAATCTCCGGGGCTGTCGAGGAGTCAGGCTTCGGCGACCCCGGCGTTTCCGTCTTCATCGGCCCAGGCGACGCGCTGGCCGTTCGGGCTCATGGCCAGGGCGCAGATGGCCGCGCCGCGCTCGGCCTTGAGGAACCGCAGCCCTTGGCCGGCCGGGTCGGCCCACCAGACGCGGCCGTCGCTGAGGCCGGCGGCCATGACCCCCTGCTTCGGCTGGCCGGCGACCAGGGTCACCAGACTGCCCTCGTCATAGCCGATCTCGGTCGCCTCCTTGCCCATCGGCCCAGTGGCGCCGACGAAGGGCCAGAGCACCGCCCCTTGCGCCCCCGAGGTGGCCATCAGCCGCCCGTCGGACAGGAAGGCCACGCTGCGCACCTTGGACGGATAGCCGCCCATCCGCATGTCCCTGGAATCCTTCAGTCGCCAGCCATGCAGCTGCGCGTCCTGCATGGTTGAGATGAGGAAGGCGCCGTCGGGCGAGAAGGCGATGCCGGTGTGCGATCCGGCCCATTTCAGCAGGGTCGGCTTCTGCTGGGCGATCCGGGCGTACCAGAGGGCCGCGCCGCCGTAGGTCGAGGTCGCGATCCGGCGGCCCTTGGGATCGAAGGCCACGCCGGACACCGTCCGCTCATGTTCGAAGTCACGGCGGAAGCCCATGTCGGTCGCATCGATCACCGACAGGGTCTTGCCCGAGGAAAAGGCGATCAGCTTCGTCTCGGCCGAGGCGTCGATGGCGTCGATCCACTGGCTCTTTGCCGAGGTGGCCAGCACCCCGGCCTCCATCTTCCGGCTCCAGATCACCCGGCCGTCGTCGCCGCCGGTGACGATCCCGTCGCCCGAGGGATGCAGGGCCGCGCACAGGATCGCCCCGTCGTGGACCGCGTTATACGACCCGTCCTCGAACCGCACCGATCCATCACCCAGGGCGAAGACGGCGCCGTCCCTGTCGAACAGGGCGGCGGTGATCTGGGCGTCGAAGGCGAACTGGCTCATGGCGTGTGACATAGAGGTCCGGACGCCGGGGTCAACGCCGGACCTTGACGCCGAAGCCGGGCTTGGCGAGGTTTCCGAAAACGGGGGAAGCCATCATGAACACGTTCAAACGTCGGATCCGCGCGGCGGCGCTGATCGCCGCAAGCGTCGGAGCCGCCGGCGCCGCCTCGGCCCAGACCCTGACCAACCGCGACACCGCCGGTTGGACCGAAGTCGGTCCGGTCGAGCACGTGACCTATTTCGTCCTGCCGTCCAGCATCGCGCGCGACGGCCAGACGGTGCGCTTCCTCATGAAGGCGGATATCCCGTCGGGGATGGGGGAAGACGCCCCCAACACCGTCGTCGCCGAGATCGTCGTCGATTGCGCGACCCGGACGATCGGCAGGGGGACCACCGAAATCTACAGCGCCGCGCGTTTCCTGGCGACAGAGCCACACGACGCCGCGCTGGGCCCGGCGTCGGACCCCGGCCAGACCCTGCTGATCGAGCACGTCTGCAAGGCCTGACCCAAGGTCAGGCGGCGCAACTCTCGAACCCGGCGCGGATCGCGGCCTCGTCGAGGTCGCGGCCGATGAAGACGGCGCGGGACCAGCGGCGTTCGGTCGGACCCCATTCGCGCTGAAGGTCGCCCTCCAGGATCATGTGCACGGCCTGGAAGACCAGACGGCGCTCCTCGCCCTCGACATTGATGATGCCCTTGGCGCGCAGGATGTTCTGGCCCTGCTCGCCCAGCAGCCGGTCCAGCCAGGCGGTGAATTTCTGACCGTTCAGCGGGCCGTCGACCGAGACCGAGATCCCCTTGATGTCGTCGGCATGATCGTGCCCACGGGCCCCGGAAACGGACCCCGAAACATGGTCCGACCCGTCCGATGAGTCCGGATGGTGCGCATGGTCATGCCCATGATGGTCGTGGTCGTGGCCATGATCGTGCCCGTGATGGTCGTGGCCGCAGTGTTCGTCATGGACGTGGCCAGCCTCCCCATGGGCAGGGTTGGCGAACTCCGGATTGACGTCGAGGATCCGCTCCAGATCGAAGCCGTGCAGGCCCAGCACCTGATCAAGCGGCACATTGGCCCGTTCGGCGCGGGTGATGGGGGCCAGCGGGTTCAGCTTCCTCAGCCGCTGCTCGACCGCCGTCAACTCGGCCTCCGAGGCCAGGTCGGTCTTGTTCAGGATGATGCGGTCGGCGAAGGCCACCTGCTCGCGCGCCTCTTTCGAGTCGTCGAGACGGGCCATGACGTGTTTGGCGTCGACCAGGGCGGTGACGCTGTCCAGCCGGGTCTTGGCCTTGACGTCCTCGTCGACGAAGAAGGTCTGGGCCACCGGGCCGGGATCGGCCAGACCCGTGGTCTCCACGATGATGGCGTCGAAGGCCGGCTTGCCGGGACGCTGGCGCTTCATCAGGCCGGCGACGACGCGGATCAGGTCGCCGCGCACCGTGCAGCAGACGCAGCCGTTGTTCATCTCGAACACGTCCTCGTCCGCGCCGACGACCAGATCGTTGTCGATGCCGATCTCGCCGAACTCATTGACGATGACGGCGTAACGCTTGCCGTGATCCTCGGTCAGAATCCGGTTCAGCAGGGTCGTCTTGCCCGCCCCCAGATAGCCGGTCAGGACGGTGACGGGGATCTTGCCGTTGGCGGCGGCGGCAGAGGCGGGGGCGTCGAGGGTCGAGGTCATAGGCCGCTAGATGGCGGCTCCGACCCGCGAAGGGAAGAGGCGCCCCCTTCCCTTCGTCAGTTCGTGGCTCAGCTCGTGGGACGCGCCGAGGTCAGCGCGCCGTAGAGGTCCGTCCGGCGGTCGCGGAAGAAGCCCCAGGCCGCCCGGTAACGGTCCAGCTCGGCGAGGTCGAAGGTATGGACCAGCGCGCCCTCTTCCTCGGCGCCGAAGCTCTCGACCAGTTCGCCCTGCTGATCGGCGATGAACGAATGGCCGTAGAAGGTCTGGCCGACCGGGGTCACCGTCTCATGGCCGATGCGGTTGGCGCCGACCACCGGGATGGCGTTCGACACCGCATGGCCCTGCATGGCGCGGCGCCAGGGCTGGGCCGTGTGCAGGTCGCCGTCCTGCGGCTCGGTGCCGATGGCGGTCGGATACATGAGAACGTCGGCGCCCATCAGGGACATGGCCCGCGCGGCCTCCGGGAACCACTGGTCCCAGCAGATGCCGACCCCGACCTTGCCGAAGCGGGTGTCCCACACCTTGAAGCCCGTATCCCCCGGGCGGAAATAGTATTTTTCCTGATAGCCGGGGCCGTCGGGGATGTGGCTCTTGCGATAGACGCCCAGGGGCGAACCGTCGGCGTCCAGCATGACGATGGAATTATAGTAGTGCGGCCCCTCCTTCTCGAAGATCGAGACGGGGATGGCGACGCCGAGATCCTTCGCCACCTGCGCCATCGCAACCACGGCCGGATGCTCGCGCCAGGGGTGGGCGGTTTCGAACCAGTGCTCCTCTTGGCTGACGCAGAAATACGGCCCCTGGAACAGCTCCGACGGCAGGATCACCTGCGCGCCCTTTGAAGCCGCCTGTTTCACCAGATCGACGGTCTTGGCGATGTTCGCCTGCATGTCCTCGCCGTAGGACGTCTGCAGGCCGGCGACGGAAATCGTGCGGGTCATCAGGCAGGCTCCTGCTGGGAGATGCAGTGGAAGGACCCGCCGCCGGTCAGGATGGCCTTGGACGGCAGGGGGATGATCTCGTGGTCCGGGAAGACGGTGGCCAAGGCCTCGCAGGCCAGACGGGCGGCCATGGCGTTGCCATAGGTGGGGACGATCACGGCGCCGTTGGCGATGAGGAAATTCATGTGGCTGGCCGGGACCGGACGCTCGTCGGCGTCGACGACCATGCCCGGCGAGGGGATGCGCAGGACCTTGAGGGGCGTTCCCTCGGCGTCGGTCGAGGCGGTGATCGCGGCGGCGCAGGCGTCATAGGCCTCGGCGTTGGGATCATTGGTCCCGAAGGCGATCGGACAGGCGACGACGCCCGGCGCGACGAAACGGGCCAGATTGTCGACATGGCCGTCGGTGTGGTCGTTGAGCAGGCCGTCGCCCAGCCAGATGATCTTGCGCGCGCCCAGCGCCTCTTCCAGCACGATGCCTGCGGTGTTTTCCTGCCAGCCCTTGTTCCGGTTCGGATTCAGCAGGCACTGGCGCGTGGTCAGGATGGTGCCCAGACCGTCGTGGTCCAGCGATCCGCCTTCCAGAATGGCGCTGTGCCGCGTCAGGGGCACGCCAGAGAACGCGCCGATCTGCGCGGCGACCTCGGTGTCGTGCTCATAGATATATTTCTCGCCCCAGCCGTTGAACTCGAAGGCGGCGGCGGTCTTCGAGCCGGGGCCGAAGATCGGACCGGTGTCGCGCAGCCAGATGTCGCCGAACAGGGCCGGGACCACGGTCACGTTCTCGACGCCCGCGAAACGCCCCTGCGTCCCCACCAGGGCCTCCTCGGTCCCGACCATGAGTCTGACCTGTTCGCGACCGGGGCCGGCGAGGGCCAGGACCAGACCCTCGACCTCGTCGCGTGCCTGTTCCAGGTCGTCCCACAGCTCGGGATGGCTCGGCCAGCCGACCCACATGGCCCGGTGCGGAGCCCATTCGGCGGGAATGACTTGCGACATGGGCGGCGAAATCCTGAGACGGCGCAGGGGGCGCCGGAAAGCGGGTCCAGATAGACATCCGGTCCTGTCGTTTCAATGACAACGGGCCTTCAAAGGAAGCTGTACGGGTCCACGTCGATGGTCAGCCGCACCGAGGCCGGCACCTTCACCCGGCCCAGCCAGGCGCGCAGGAAGCCCTGCAGATCGACGTCGCGGTCGGCCCGGACCAGCAGCCGCTTGCGCCGCCGTCCCCGGATGAGGGCCAGGGGGGCGTCGGCGGGGCCATAGACCTCCAGCCGTTCGGCATTGGGAATGGACTGGGCCAGGGCTTCGGCCGTCTTCTCCACCGCCACCGCGTTCTCGCCCGACAGGATCAGGGCGGCCAGCCGTCCGAACGGCGGCAGGGAGGCCGCCTCCCGCTCGTCCATCTCGGCCTCGACGAAGCCGTCGCGGTCGCCCGCCGCCAGGGCCCTGAGCACCGGATGTTCGGGCGTCCACGTCTGCAGCAGGGCGCGCCCGGGGATCTCCGCCCGCCCGGCCCGTCCGGTCGCCTGGGTCAGGAGCTGGAAGGTCCGCTCGGCCGCACGCAGGTCGCCGCCGCGCAGACCCAGGTCGGCGTCAACCACCCCGACCAGGGTCAGCTTGGGGAAGTTGTGCCCCTTGGCCGCCGCCTGGGTGGCGACGAGGATGTCGATCTCGCCGTCGATCATCGACTGGATCAGGGCGCGAGCCGCCCTGGCGTCCGGCACGGTGTCGGAACTGAACACCGCCGTGCGCGCCTCGGGGAAGAGCTGCCGCACCTCCTCCTCGACCCGCTCGACGCCCGGCCCCACGGCGACGAGCGAATCCGACGCACCGCAGGACGGGCAGGTCTTCGGCCGGGCCATGGAGAAGCCGGTCAGGTGGCAGACCAGACGGCCGGTGTAGCGATGCTCGACCAGCCAGCTGTCGGTGTCCGGCGCCGTCAGCCGGTGCCCGCAGGCGCGGCACAGGACCACGGGGGCATAACCGCGCCGGTTGAGGAACAGCAGGGTCTGTTCGCCCTTCAGCAGGGTCTCGCCGATGGCTTCGCGCAAGGGGACGGACAGCCAGGTCTGGGGATCGGGCGGGTTCTGGCGCAGGTCCAGCAGGCGGATGTCTGGCAGGACCGCCGTGCCGTGCCGCGCGCCCAGCTTCAGCCAGCGATAGCGGCCCTGTCCGGCGTTGAAGAGGGTCTCCAGCGACGGCGTCGCCGAGGCCAGGACGACCGCCGCCCCCTCGATCCGCGCCCGGGCCACGGCGAGGTCGCGGCCGTGATAGACGAGCCCCTCCTCCTGTTTGAACGAACTGTCGTGCTCTTCATCGACGACGATCAGCTTCAGGTTCACGAAGGGCAGGAACAGGGCCGAACGCGCCCCGACCACGATGTTGCAGCGGCCGGCGACCACCGCCTCCCAGACCTGACGTCGACGCGGCGGGGCGATGCCCGAATGCCATTCGGCCGGGTCGGCGCCGAAACGGTCGGAAAGGCGCGCGATCAGGGCCTGTGTCAGGGCGATTTCGGGCAGGAGGATCAGGATCTGGGCCGTCGGATCGGCCCTCAGCGCCCGCGCCACGGCCTCCAGATAGGCCTCGGTCTTGCCCGAGCCCGTGACCCCGTCCAGCAGGAAGGGGGCGAAGCCGCCGGCCTCTACCGCTTCCGCGATGGCCGATGCCGAGGCCGCCTGATCTGCGTTGAGGATCGAGGGCGCATGGTCCGGATCGGGTGTGTCGAAGGCGGCGACGGCCTCGATCTCGATGACCTCCAGCACCCCGTCGTCGACCAGTCCCTTGACCACGCCCGACGACACTCCGGCCGCACGCGCCAGATCCGCACCCGGCATCGAGCGCCCCTCCAGCGTCTCCAGCACCGCCGTGCGCGACGCCGTCGGCCGGGCGGGCTCCCGCCCCTCGACCCGGCGGACGCGACGTTCGGGCTTCGGGCGCGGCGCGCGCAGCCCCTTAAGGGCGGTCGAGGCCATTTCGCCCGGCGCGCTCAGGGTCCAGCGGGCGGCCCATTCGACGAAGTCCACCGTGCCGGGCGGCAGGCGCGGATCGTCCAGCACCATCTCCACGGCCTTGAGCCGCCGGTTCGAGCCCGTGGTCTCGCGCACCTCGGACACGATGCCGCGCATCAGCCGGGGACCGAGGGGCACGGCGACCTGATCGCCACGCTCCACCGCCATCTCGGCGGCGACCTCATAGTCGAAGGCTTCCGGCACCGGCAGGGGAATGAGGACGGATGCGACTTTCAAGACCGGCCCGCCTCGGCTAGAAACCCCGCCATGAAACTCTTCCTCGACACCGCCGACGTCGCCGTCATCAAGGACATGCTGCCCACCGGGATGGTGGACGGCGTGACCACCAATCCGTCGCTGATCGCCAAGTCGGGGAGGAACATCGCCGAGGTCATCGCTGAAATCTGCGCACTGGTCGAGGGGCCGATCTCCGCCGAGGCCGTGGCGACCGATTTCGAGACCATGGTCAAGGAAGGCGACAAGCTGGCCGCCATCGCCCCGAACGTCGTGGTCAAGCTGCCCCTGACCTGGGACGGGCTGCGCGCCGCGCGCAACTTCTCGGACAAGGGCATCAAGACCAACGTCACCCTGTGTTTCTCCGCCGCCCAGGCCATGCTGGCCGCCAAGGCCGGCGCGACCTTCATCTCGCCCTTCGTCGGCCGTCTGGAAGACCACGGCGCCGACGGCATCGGCCTGCTGGAGGAAATCCGCGTCCTCTATGATCTGCATGGTTTCGAGACCCAGATTCTGGCCGCATCGCTGCGCAACCCGAACCACGTATCCGCCGCCGCTGTGGCGGGATCGGACGCAGCCACCCTGCCGGCCGACGTTTTCAAGGCCCTCGTCAAGCACCCCTTAACCGACAAGGGTCTTGATCAATTCCTGGCGGACTGGGGCAAGACCGGTCAGTCGATCCTGTAGCATACGGCCCGGCGTTTCCGGGAGGAGACGACCGTTGAGCGGCACCCGAGACCTTTTCGCCGAGCTGGAGACCAGTTCCGAGCCGCATTGGCCGGAGGTGCGCGCCTGGCTTCAGGCCAATCCCCAGATCCTGCTGGACGACCGTTCCCTGCTGGAAGAGATCGGGCTGAAGCCGCACGGCCGTAACGTCGTGGAATTCGGCGCCGCCGCCCTCACCCGGCTGGAAGCCGTGGCCAACCGCGAGGCGGACGCCCGCAAACAGATCGAGACGGTCGCCCGCGCCAATTTCGCCGCCCAGACCCAGACCCATGTGGCGGCGCTGGACCTGCTGGAGGCCCGCAACCATTCCGACCTGGCCCGCCGTCTGGATGCGGCCGCACAGGGCCGCTTCGGTCTGGCGGGCGCCGCCATCGCGCTGGAGAAGCCGGGCGGCGTGCCCTTCGGCTGGCGCGCCCTGGAGGTCGGCGGGGTCGATTCCCTGCTTGGCGACCACGGCCTGACCTGGCTGGGTCCGAATTTCGAAGGGCTGGACCTGTTCGGCGCGGCCGATGAGCAGGTGAGGTCCGTCGCCCTGATCCGCATGGCACCGGTCTTCGGCGGCGATCCGGCCGGCGACCTCGGCGGCGCCCGCCACGCCATCTGCGCCTTCGGCTCGCCCGAGGAAGAGGGCTTCACGCCCCAGATGGGCTGCGAGCTCGTCGCCTTCATCGCCCGGGTCGTCGAGCGCACGGCCGAACGCTGGCCGATACTCAATTGAAAACCTCGGGCGAGGTCCTGCTCGCCTGGCTCGAGCATCTGGCGCATGAGCGGCGGCTGTCGCCCCGCACGCTGGAAGCCTATGGCCATATCGGGCGGCACTATCTCGGCTTTCTCGAACGCCATCGCGGCGACCCCCAGTCCCTGTCCGATCTGGGCACGGTGACCGCCGCCGAGGTCCGCGCTCATCTGGCCGAGCGGCGCAGCGGGGACCATCCGCTGAACGCCCGATCGCTGGGCCAGACCCTGGCCGCCATCCGGGGCTTTCACGACTTCCTCGACCGGCGTTGCGATACGCCCGCGCCTCAGCTGGCGCTCGTGCGGGGGCCGAAGATCAAACCCTCCCTGCCCCGCCCCGTCACCGCCGATCAGGCGCGCGGCCTGATGCAGGAGCCCGAGGCCGATCCCGACGCCGAGCCGTGGGAGGCCGCGCGCGACCGGGCGGTCCTGACCCTGCTCTACGGCTGCGGCCTGCGGATTTCCGAGGCCCTCAGCCTGATCCGCGCCGACGCCCCTTTCCCAGAGACCATTCGCATCGTCGGCAAGGGCTCCAAGACCCGCATCGTCCCCATACTGCCCGCCGTACGCGAGGCGGTGGATGCCTATCTTGCGTTGCAGCCCTTCCCGCCGGAGCCGCGCGACGCCCTGTTCCGGGCCAAACGCGGCGGGCCCTTGAGCCCCCGCCACGTGCAGGCGACGGTGCAGACACTCAGGGGCCGGCTGGGCCTGCCGGCCAGCGCCACGCCCCATGCCCTGCGCCACTCCTTCGCCACCCATCTGCTGGGCGCCGGGGCCGACCTGAGGTCGATCCAGGAACTGCTGGGCCACGCCAGCCTGTCGACGACCCAGAAATACACCGCCGTCGACGCCGCCCGGCTGCTCGGCGCCTATGCCGCGGCCCATCCCCGGGCCTAGAAGGGGCGGATGTCCCTCCCCCACATTCTCGTCCTGCCCGGCTTGCCTGAACTGGCCGCCGAGCAACTGAAGGCCGGAGCGTGGGTCCTCCATCCGCCCCAGGCCGTCGGGTCTCCGCCTGCAGGCGCGCCGATCGTCGGTCTCGTCGCCTCGGGCGGGACGGCGGTTCCGAACAGTCTGATCGACGCCCTGTCCGATCTGAAGATCATCGCCGTCCACGGAGTCGGCTATGACCGGGTCGACGTCGCCCATGCCCGGAGCCGGGGCGTGGTCGTCACCAATACCCCCGATGTGCTCAGCGCCGACGTCGCCGATCTGGCCCTCGCCCTGACCCTTTCCACCCTGCGTCGCCTGCCCGCCGCCGAGCGCTGGCTGAGGGCAGGCGACTGGGCGGCCGGCGGCAAGTTCCCGCTGGCCCGCAGCGCGACCGGCCTGAGGTATGGGGTCCTCGGCCTCGGCCGGATCGGGCGGGAGATCGCCCGACGACTGGAGCCCTTCGCCGGAGAGCTGGCCTATCACAGCCGCAAGCCGGTCGCGGACGTCGCCTGGCGTCATGCCCCCGATCCGGTCGCCCTCGCCGCCTCGGTCGACGTCCTGATCGTCGCGGTCCCGGGCGGCCCGGCGACGAAGGGGCTGGTCGACGCCCGGGTTCTGGAGGCGCTCGGCCCCGACGGGGTCCTGATCAACATCGCCCGGGGCGAGGTGGTCGATGAGGAGGCCCTGATCGCGGCCCTGGCCGAGGGCCGGCTGGGCGGCGCGGGTCTCGACGTCTTCGCCCGTGAACCGAACGTCCCGCAGGCCCTGCTGGACTCGGACCGCTGCGTGCTGGCGCCCCACATCGGCTCGGCGACGGTCGAGGCGCGGACGGCGATGGCGGCGCTGATGATCGCCAATCTGGAAGCCGCCCTCGCCGGAGAGGCCGCGCCGACACCCGTTGCCTGATGCATCCTGACCCTCCGTGGGCGGACCTATGCAGATCGGCGTTTTCGGCTCAGACTGAGGCCATAACACCGCTGGGGAGGCGGTCATGAGGTCTTCAGCCGAACACGGCGACGCCTTCACACCGACGCAGCCGCACAGGCGCGCCCTGACCCTTGGACTCTGCGCGGCCGGTTTCGGCCTGATCGCCGGTCCCACCCTCGCCCAGACGACGTCAGCGCCGCCGCCGGTGGCGCCCGGCCCCGATCCGTTGGCGCCGCCGCCCGATGTCGGCGAAGAGGCGCGGCTGCTGGCCAATCTGTTCACCCGGATGGCGGTCAAGACCGAGCTCAACGGCCGCCCCGGCTTCGCCTTCGTCATGGACACCGGCGCGGGACGGACCGCCATCGCCCGCGATGTGGCCGAGGCCATGGCCCTGCCGCCCGGGCCGCCCATCCTGGTCCACGGCCTGACCTCGGCCGAACTGACCCCGACGGTGAAGATCGCCCGGCTGAGCTTCGGCGGTCGACGGTTCAACGACATCTATGCCGGGGTCTATCCGCGCGAACTGCTCGGCGCCGACGGCCTGATGGGGCTGGACGTGCTGTCGCGGTTCGAGCTGGAGTTCAACCTCGACCGCCGCTCCATGAAGCTGACCCCGTCCGGCCCCGACAGGATCGAGGTGGGCACGGCCTTCTACACCCCCAGCCACATCCGACGCGACAGCTGCGGCCGGACCCGCATCGGGCGGTTCGGCCAGCTGATCCTTGTCAACGCCCGCGTCGAAGGGGTTCAGGTCGACTGTTTCGTCGACAGCGGCGCCCAGTATTCGATCGGCAATATGAGCCTGTTCCAGGCCATCGCCTCGGGCGGCGACCGGCCGACCCAGCGGACCCTGATCCCGATCTATGGCGTCACGGGCCAGACCATCCTGGCCGAGCACGCCAATGTCAGCCAGCTGACCATCGGGACGCGGCGTCTGGGGCCGGCCTCCCTGCTGTTCGCCGATCTCCACGCCTTCGAAACCCTGGAGCTGAACCAGCGCCCCGCCCTGCTGCTGGGCGCCGACGTCCTCTATCGCTTCCGGCGGGTGTCGCTCGACTTCGGTCGCTCACGTATGGAGTTCGGGCCGCTGAGACGCACGCCCGAGACGATGACGCGCCGCTAGGGGGACGGGGGCTAGATCGCCCGCACCGATCCGCCGTCCAGCCGCACCAGCGACCCGGTGACATAGGCGGCCAGAGGGCTGGCGAGGAAGGCGGCGACGGCGCCGAACTCTTCCGTCGTGCCGATGCGGCCCACGGGGATGGAGGTCACGGAGGCGGCGCGCGCTTCTTCCGGCGTCTTGCCCGTGCGTTCGGCGGCGGCCTTGTCGAGCCGCTCGATGCGTGGGGTGTCGATCCGGCCTGGCAGCAGGGTGTTGACGGTGATCCCGTCGGCGGCGACCTCGTTCGACAGGGTCTTGGCCCAGGCGGCGATGGAGGCGCGCAGGGTGTTGGACACGCCGAGCGTCCCGATGGGCTCGATCAGGGAGACGGAGGCGACGTTCAGGATCCGGCCCCAGCCCGCCGCCCGCATGGCCGGCAGGACCCGGTCGGTCAGGCGGAAGACAGACAGGACCATCATCTCGAACTGGGCGCGCCACAGCTCGGGACCGAGACCGACCACGCCCGAGGGCGGCGGTCCGCCGGTGTTGTTGAGCAGGATCTCGATAGGTCCGCCCAGCGCGGCTTCCGCCACATCCACGGCCGCCAGAAGGGCGGCGTGATCCGCCAGATCCGCCGGGGCGATGACCGCCCTACCGGGCCCCATGGCGTTCAGCTCATCCGCCGCCGCCTGAAGCTTCGCCGCATCACGGGACAAGAGGGCGACATGAACGCCCTCCTTCACCAGAGCCGTCGCCACGGCGAGACCCAGACCGCTGGACCCGCCGCAGACCAGGGCGCGTTTTCCGGCGATCCTCAGGTCCATCGGTCTTACGCCTGCATGGTCCAGCCCTCGACGCCCATGGCCGCCTGTTTGACGGCTTCGGAGCGGGTCGGGTGGGCGTGGCAGGTGCGGGCGATGTCTTCCGAGGCGCCGCCGAAGGCCATGGCGATACAGGCTTCCGCGATCATCTCGCCGGCCGAGGGGCCGTAGATGTGGACGCCCAGAACCTTGTCGGTGGTCGCATCGGCCAGGACCTTCACGAAGCCCTCGGTCTCATGGTTGATCTTGGCGCGCGAGTTGGCGGTGAAGGGGAATTTGCCCTTCTTGAACTCGACGCCGGCGGCCTTGAGCTGTTCCTCGGTCTTGCCGACCCAGGCCACTTCGGGACCGGTGTAGATGACGCTGGGGACCAGGTCGTAGTCGACGTGGCCGGCCTTGCCCGCGATGTACTCGATGACCGCGACAGCCTCTTCTTCCGCCTTGTGCGCCAGCATCGGACCGTGGGTCACGTCGCCGATCACCCAGACGCCGGCCGCGCCGGTCTTCAGGTGGTCGTTGTTGAGGAAGCCGCGCTTGTCGGTCTCGATGCCGACAGTCTCCAGACCCAGGCCGGCGGTGTAGGGGCGGCGGCCGATGGCGACCAGAACCACATCGCCCGTCAGGGTCTCGACCTCGCCGCCGGCAGCGGGTTCCAGGGTCAGGACGACGCCGTCCTTGGCGACCTTGGCCGAGGTGACCTTCGTGCCCATCTTGAAGGTCATGCCCTGTTTGGTCAGACCGCGCTGGAAGGCGGTGGCGACCTCGGCGTCCATGCCGGCGCCGACCTTGTCGAGGAACTCGACCACGGTGACCTCGGCGCCCAGACGACGCCAGACCGAGCCGAGCTCAAGGCCGATGACGCCGGCTCCGATGACGATCAGCTTCTTCGGGATGGCCGGCAGCGACAGGGCGCCGGTGGAATCGATGATCTTGCCCTCGACGAAGTCCACGCCCGGCAGGGGGGTGGGCTCCGAACCGGTGGCGATGACGATGTCCTTGGCGGTCAGAATGGTGACCGTGCCGTCGGCGGCGGTGACCTCGACCTTGCCGGCGCCGGCGATCTTGCCCTTGCCCTTGATCCAGACGGCCTTGTTCTTCTTGAACAGGAATTCGATGCCCTTGGTCAGGGCGCCGACGCTGTCGGCCTTCTGCTTCATCATCTGCGGCAGATTGACCTTGGGCGTGCCGACGTCGATGCCGAGCGTGCCGAACTCCTTGTTGGCGATCTCGAACAGCTCGGAGGCGTGCAGCAGGGCCTTGGAGGGCATGCAGCCGACGTTCAGGCAGGTGCCGCCGAGGGTGTCGCCCTTCTCGACGCAGGCGACGGTCAGACCCAGCTGGCCGGCGCGGATCGCGGCGTTATAGCCGCCGGGACCGCCGCCGATGATGACGACGTCGTATTGGGCGGTGGCTTCGGCCATGGGATCCTCGGGGTCTATGTCGGGCGTGGGAGCGCGCCCGCCGTACCTAACGCCCGGTTCCGCCGGGTCAACCGCCGAACCGCCGTTTCTGCGTCAGATATGGTGTCGTTCGGTTACGCTTCCAAGGATCGGAAGGACCGACAACCTCGATCAGGCCGCTTCGGCCGGCAGGGTCACGGCCACCTCGGCGCCCTCGCCGGGCGCGCTGTCGATGGTCAGGGTCCCGCCCGACTGGCGGGCGAAGGCGCGCGCCTGGGCCAGACCCAGACCGGCGGCGCCGGTCTTGGTGGTGAAGAAGGGCTCCTGGGCGCGGGCGATGACGTCGCGGTCCATGCCCGGGCCGGTGTCGCGCACCGACAGACGGGCGCCGGCCTCGGTGGTCTCCAGCCGCACGGCGACGGAGCCGGACCCGCTGACGGCCTCGACCGCATTGGCGACCAGGGCCCGCACCGCGCCCTCGAAGGCCACGGGATCCAGACGCACGATGGCCGGAGCCGACGGCCCCTCGATCATCAGGTCGACGCCGGGGCCGGCCAGGGCGCGCAGACGGCTTTCCATGGCGCGCAGCAGGACGCCGGCGTCGAGGGTCCTGGGCGCATTCTCGTCGTCCATCGACAGGGCCGACAGACGCGCGGTCATGGCCTCGCCGCGCTGACCGGCGGCGAGCGCCGCCTGCCCGAGACGGCGCACCTTCGCGGGGTCCTCGGCCTGTTTCAGCATCATGTCGAGCGCGCTGGTCATGACGCCGAGCAGGGCGTTGAAGTCCTGGGCCATGCCGCCGGTGACACGGCCGATGCCCTCCAGACGGCGGACATTGTCTTCCTCGGCGCGGGCCCGGGCCTCGATCCGGTCGGCCTCGGCCATGGCCGTCTCGGCCTCCGCGCGGGCGGCCTCGGCCTGACGCAGGGCGGCGTCGCGTTCGCGGCGCAGGGCGTCGAGCTCGGCCGAGTCAGACGCAGGCTCCACCGTCGGCATGTCCTCGTCGAGCGCGTCGGGACCGGGCACGGGGCCAGAAGCGGGTCCGTCGAACGCGGCGTCGAAAGCCGGGGCTTCCGCCGGGATGGGTTCGGGTTCGAACGCGGGCTGGACCTCCGGCTCGGGGATGTCCGCAGTGACGAAGGCCGGCTCGACCATCGCTTCCGGTTCGGGAACGATTTCCGGCTCGACCGCCACTTCCGGCTCAGGGACGTGCTCGTCCCCGGCCAGCAGCAGGGCGTCGACCACGCCCTCGGAATTGGTCAGCGGCAGGATGCGCCAGGCCACGATCGCGCCGTCGGCCTGGGTCGCGATGATAACATCAGCGGCGCCCGCCGGGGCCTGAAGGGCCGCGCGCAGGGTCTGACGGCCCTCGACCCTCTGGCCGTCGGCCAGGAAGGTCTCGGCGAAGTCTGCGCCGATCACGCCCTCGGTGCGGCCGAGACGGTCCAGGGCCACCGGGTTGGCCTCGCGCACCACGCCGTGGGTCGAAACGACGACCAGGCCGCTGGTCGCGCTGTCGAACACCCGGCGGGTCAGGTCGGCGTCGGGATGGACGATGGCCGGCTCGGGCGCGGGCGGCGCCTCTGGCGTGGTCAGCCCCTCGGTCTCGACCACGGCGGCGGTGGAGCCGATGATCTGGCCGTATTCGTTCTCGATGGGCATGGCCGTGACCGAGACCAGCATCTTCCGCCGCGACGACGGGTTGGCGAGGATATGCTGGAAGCCCCGCACGGTCTGGCCCCGAAGCGCGCGGGCGCTGGGCAGCATGTCGGGCGGGATGGGCCGTCCGTCCGGGAAGGTGATGCCCCAGGTCGCCGAATGGAAGCGCAGGCCCAGCAGCTCGGCGTCACGACGCCCCATCAGCTGGTGCGCGGCCTTGTTGGCGAAGGTGAACTTGCCCTGGGTGTCGGTCTGGACAATGGCGACGGGAATGGCGTTCAGGGTCTCGAACAGCCGCTTGTCGGTCTCGGCGGCGACCTTCTGGACCTGGTTCAGCTCGCCCGAGGCGCTGGCGTGCCGGATGCGGTTGCGCAGGGCGAACCAGATGGCGATGAGCGCGACAACATGGCCCGCGACGGCGAGCACGGCGAACACCACCGTCCAGTTGACCTCGCCTTCCAGCAGCATGAACCCGAACGTCCCAATCTGGCGCCTTGCGGTCGCGAGGCCATCGCACCGCGCAAGGAGCGCACCACTTCGCCCACAATTGTAAAATGGCGGGCGCCACTCTCCTTCCCGGCGGATCGAACGCCGTCAAGCACAGCGTTGAGCATTAACCATCCTGATGTGAACCGGGCGTGAAAAAGGGGCCGGACGTCGCCGTCCGACCCCTTCTTCGTCAGGTTTTTGGTCGGCCTCAGAAGGCGACGCGGGCGACCAGCTGATAGACCGGGCCGGCCGACTCGGTTTCCAGCTCGTACTCGTCGTAGTCGCGGGCTTCCTGGTCGTCGAGGTTGGCGAACTTGTCGAAGGCCTCGTCCTTGGACGAGTTCAGCAGGTTCGAACCCGTCAGGCGGATCACGACGTTCTCGGCGACGCGCTTCTCGATGAAGGCCTCCAGGTCGGCGCCGTAGGAGGTCTTGACCTCTTCCGAGATGACCCGGCTGTGGGCGTCGCCCTGTTTGCGGTAGGTGGCGCCGAAGGCCGCGCCCCAGGTCGGGATGTCGTGGGTGAAGCCGAAGTTCAGGACATAGTCCGACTGGCCGTTGAAGCGGCGCTCGCCCATGAAGTCGTCGATCTTGGAATCCAGCCAGGAGTAATTCAGGAAGACGCCGGTCGTTTCCATGCCGATGAAGTCCAGCGGCGTCGACAGGTCGAACTCAACGCCCCACACCTGACCGTTGCCGACGTTGTCGACGGTGTAGATGAAGGTTCCGGCGCCGGCGCTGCCTTCGGCGCCGGTGTTGACGTTCTCGATCAGGTCGGTGACGTCGCGGTAGAAGGCGTTGATGCCGACCACGCCACGGTGGCCCAGACGACGCTCGAAGCCCAGGTCCGCGCCCCAGGCCGTTTCCGGCTCCAGGTCCGGATTACCGAGGAAGTCGCTGTCGCCGACCTCTTCTTCCAGGGTCGCGGGCGACAGCTGGTCGAAGTTCGGACGGCGCACAGTGCGCGCCACCGAGACGGTCAGGCGGTCGGTGTCGGACAGGCTGTAGCGCAGGCTGGCCGAGGGCAGCAGGACGCCATAGTCGCTGTCGCTCACCCGATCCGCGGCCGGGGCGGTCTGGTCGGTGATGGTGGTGTCGGTCGTCTCATAGCGCAGACCGGCTTCCCACTTCAGGTTCGACTGCTCGCCCGAGAACATGACGTACGGGTCGACGCGGGTTTCCTCGATCGTGTTGACGCCGCCCGGGATGGGCAGGTTCGGACCAAAGGCCGGCTGGGTCGGACGCGGGGCCGGGGCGTTCGGAATGGTGAAGCGCACGCGGGCCGGGGCGGTGATGCTGGTTTCGCGATCCTTGTCCACGAACTGGACGCCGACCTCGACCTTCATCGTTTCCGTCAGGCGACGCTCGTGCTCGATCGCGCCGGAGACCTCTTCGTCGCTCAGATCCGTATAGGTCCGGTCGGCGGTGTAGCGGTCCTCGTCCGGCAGGGCGTCGCGCAGATACTCGGCCTCATTCTCGAACTCGAACTGGTTGTCGTCGAACGAGGCGTAGCCGAGCTTGAAGCGCGTCTTGCCGCCGAACATGTCGTGCGAATATTTCGCGTTCAGCGACAGGTTGTCGGTGCGGATGTCGACGTCGTTGTCGTTGATCGTCGACAGGTGAGCCGCGTCGCGAATTCCCTGGTTGTACTCGATCGAGTCCTCGTCCTGGTAGCGGTCGGTGCGGACGAACACGCCGGACAGGTCCAGATCGCCGCCGCCGACCTCGACCTCATAGGCGGCATTGAACGAATAGTCGGTGCCGTCGCGGACGTCGGTCTGGTCCTCGATATTGACCAGGCTGCCGCCGGGCTCGTCATAGCGGGCGCTGAACTTGTCCTTGGGATTGCGACGATCCTGGACGTTGGCGCCGATCAACAGACGGCCGGGGCCGACACGGCCGCCCCAGACGGCGCCGTAGGTTCCGCCCCACTGGCCGTACTCGCTGTCGTTCCAGTGCAGGGTGCCGAGACGGACATAGCCGCCGTCCAGAGCCAGGGCGTCACGCAGCACGATGTTGATGGCGCCGGCGACCGCGTCGCCCGAGCGGTTGGCCGAGGACGAGCGGACGACCTCGACCCGCTCGATCAGTTCGGCGGGGATGCGGTCGACGAAGAAGGAGCGGTCGACGCCGGCGCCGGGCACCCGCTCGCCGTTGATCAGGACCTGGGTGTAACCCGGATCCAGGCCGCGCAGGCGGGCGCCGTCGGATTCGAGGACGTCCGACAGAAAAGTCACCGAAGGCACGCGCTTCAGGGCGTCACCGACGGTCAGGGGTTCGAAGCGCTGGAAGTATTCCAGATCGTAGGACAGGGTCGGAACGACATCGTCGGTGCGGTTCCGCATCTGCGGCTGGCCGGTGACGATGACCTCTTCCACGGCCGTTGCGGGCCCGGTCTCGACGGTCTGGGCTGCGGAAGCCCCGGCGAAAGCCAACGGCGCGATGGCGGCGCCGAGCAGAAGGTTCAGTCTCATGATGTGATCCCCAACAGGCCGGGCGTTGCGCCTCTGGCCGGATTGGGGGCGCATAACGGCGCGCGTTGACGCGTCGGCGACTGTTCGACGACAGGGAAAATGCGGTTTGGCCTCTGCGATGTGACGATCGGTTCCCACACGGATCAGCTGTCGCAAAACCGCAATCGCTGCGTCATCAGGCCGCCGTTGACCCCGGCGTCGACCTCATGGTCTGGCGGCCCATCCCGACCTCCCGGAGCCCCCATGCGCCGCACCCTGACCACCCTTCTGACCGCCGCCTCGCTGATAGCCCTGGCCGCCTGCGCCACCCATGAGGTCGACTTCCAGGGCGAGGGCGCGGGGCTCATCGGCGAAGGGACGACGGTGCACGCCGTGCTCGAAACCCCCTCGGTGGGCGCCCCGGGCCAGGATGCCGCCGACGATCCGGCGGTCTTCGCCTCCGCCAAGCCGGTTCTGGTAGAAGGTCATACGGTTCAAGGCTTTGTGGCGGGCACGGACAAGAAGTCGGGCCTCTACATCTACGGCCTTGAAGGCGAGATTCTGCAGTTCCTGCCCGAGGGGCTGCTCAACAACGTCGACCTGATCGACGGCCTGATGGTCGACGGCCGGCGCCAGATCGTCCTGGGAGCCAGCGACCGGACCCCGGGCAAGGTCGGCGTGACCCTCTATCTGTTCGATCCGGCCGGAACCGGCGCCAATGCGGTGCGCCTGTGGGGTCGCATCCCGACCGACGTCGTCGAACCCTATGGCTTCTGCTTCGCCAGACGCGGCGAAACGATCGACGCCATCCTCGTGGGCCATGAGGGGGAGGTGCGACAATTTGACCTGACCGCCTCCGCCGACGGTCAGCCGGTGGCGCGGGAGCTGCGCCGGTTCGGGATCGGCTCCATCTCGGAAGGCTGCGCGGCCGATCCGGAGACCGACGCCCTGTATCTGAACGAGGAGAACGTCGGCCTGTGGCGCTATGGGCTGAACCCCGCTTCGGGCGCCACGCGCACCCTGATCCAGCCGATCGCGCCGGGCCTGCTGGTCGCCGACGCCGAGGGGCTGACGACCCTGGCCGACGGGGAGAAGCGCTATCTGATCGCCTCCAGTCAGGGCGATTCGACCTTTCCCATCTGGCGCATCGACGGCGCGACGCCGGCCTATGTGGGGCGGATCGTGGTGCGGGATGGGGCTGTCGACGGCGTCACCGGCACAGACGGGGTCGCGGCCCTCGGCGGCCGGGTCGGCGATCGCTTCCCCGAGGGGGTCGTGGTGGTTCAGGACGACGTCAACGAGGGCGGGACCCAGAACTTCAAATACATCGACTGGCGCGACATCCGGACGGCGCTGGGTCTCTGACGAGGGGTTCGTTACTCGACCTCGTCGGGCCCGGCCTGTTTGCTCTTGCCGACCGGGCCGTGGCCGATGCCGCGGCGCTGGAACAGGTTCATGAGCAACAGGCCCAGCGGGATCAGCCAGTAGGCGAAGCCGGGGGCCCAGGGCGTGATGCGAAGCGGCAGGACCCAGGCCAGGAGGGCCGAGAACAGCCCCGCGAGGGTGATCAGGCCCCAGACGGCGCGCGATTCCCGCGCCTCGTCCCGGTCCGCCTCGGCCAGCCCCGCCACCGCGCCCCGCTTCAGGGCGTGACCGTAGAGCAGGAAGTAGAGCCAGCACAGCAGGGCGAAGCCGATGCCGTAGACGGTATAGACATCGCGCAGCTGGGCCAGGGTCTGGATCAGCCCCCGCCCCGGCAGGACGCCGCCGGTGAACCAGGCCGCCCCCGCCTCGGTCAGAAGCCGCAAGGGGAAGACGTAGATCAGGATCATGAAGACGATGGCCAGGCTCAGCGTCGCCGACCAGCTGTCGCGGATCGGGGCCAGCCGGCCGAAATTCCGGTGCGCCAGCCAGAACATGACCACGAGACCGAACCCCGCCGCGAAGGCCGGGATCCGCCCCAGGGCCCGCATCAGGTCGCCGAAATCGTTCAGCGGTTCGGCCCCGGCTATGATCAACAGGGTCACGGCGAAGGCGAAGGAGGCGTCGACGAAGGCGTCCAGCCGCGCGGTCTCCACCGGCCTGACCGATGATCGCCCCTTGTCCCCGTCCGCCATCTCGTCCTCCCTCGACGCGGCCGAACGATGGGCCATCGGCGGACATTGAACAACCGCCGTTTCCTGACGCTGCCTGTGACACAGCCTGCCCCGACGCTGCGACCGCGTCTCATGTTCGGGACATGGTGCGGCGACAAGCCACTAGCCATTTCCACCCAAGCTGGTCTAACGTCGTTCGTCCATCGCGTGACGTCCGCGTTCGACAGACGGCCCGCCCCGAACCTCGCTGGTTGAACCTCACGGTTTCAATTTTGCCGGTTGAACCTCCGCTGGCTCCGGGACGGGCCGTCAATCGCCCTGCCCCGACATAAGCAGCTCCAAGATCAGACGGCTTTGAGAAAAGCGTCCAGACTCGCTGAGCTCAGTCCTTCTCGTCCCTTGTCAGAGCATTGCACGGACACCTGCGCTACCGCAGGTATTTGTCTCCGCCTGAGCATAAGCAGGACTTGTGAGTGTTGCAGACAATTCACTTGAGGCCGCGGTCGATTGGTGGCGTTTCACCCTTGGGCGACCTCTGTTTCCCATTTGCCGTTCGGGGGAACGGCCGATCCTTCCAGATCGGGAGGGTCCGGCGTTCCAGCACCGGGCCCTCCGTACCCATCCCTATGAAATCTCAACCTCCGGCATCATTGACGGCGAGCGCTTTCGGGCGCTCACTTCCGGAGAACGGCGTTGTCAGCGTCGACCCGAGGGGGCGGCTTATGATGTATGTGATGTATCTGGTCGTCGGCGTGGCCGTCGTCGGCCTGTTCTATCTGGTCATCCGCGATGCGCTCGACCGCCGCCGTGTCGCCGTCAAACGCCGCAAGGATCGCTGAAGCCTGAAAACAGAAAAGCCCGATCCTTGCGGATCGGGCCTTCGGTTCGACTGGAGCGGGCGAGGCGATTCGAACGCCCGACCCCAACCTTGGCAAACTCACGCCGCCCGGGGCGAAGACAGGAAAACAAGGGCTGGGCCTGAAAACAGAAAAGCCCGATCCTTGCGGATCGGGCCTTCGGTTCGACTGGAGCGGGCGAGGCGATTCGAACGCCCGACCCCAACCTTGGCAAACTCACGCCGCCCGGGGCGAAGACAGGAAAACAAGGGCTGGGCCTGAAAACAGAAAAGCCCGATCCTTGCGGATCGGGCCTTCGGTTCGACTGGAGCGGGCGAGGCGATTCGAACGCCCGACCCCAACCTTGGCAAGGTTGTGCTCTACCACTGAGCTACGCCCGCACTCCGTAACGGCCCCTTCGGAAAGGCGATCCGTCTCGTCGAGAGGCGGCCGTATAGCGGACCCTCGCGGGATACCGCAAGGGTCTTTTTCGACTCTTTTCAGATTATCTCGGCGCCAGACGGATCGCGCCGTCCAGACGGATGCATTCGCCGTTGATGTAGACGTTGCGGGCCAGCTCCAGCACCAGGGACGCATAGTCGGCCGGGCGGCCCAGACGCGACGGGAAGGGGATGGCGGCGGCGAGGGCGTCCTGGATCTTCTGGTCCATGCCGGCCATCATCGGGGTCCACATGATGCCGGGCAGGATGGTGTTCACCCGCACGCCTTCCTGGGCCAGGTCGCGGGCGATCGGCAGGGTCATGGCGTAGACGCCGCCCTTGGACGCCGAATAGGCCGCCTGACCGATCTGGCCGTCCTGGGCCGCCACCGAGGCCGTGTTGACGATCAGGCCGCGTTCGCCGTCCTCCATCGGGTCCAGGCTCACCATGCCCAGGGCCGACTGCGACAGGACGCGGAAGGTGCCGAACAGGTTGATGCGCACGGTGCGCTCGAACGAGGCCATGTCGTGGGCGCGGATCTCGCCGGTGTCCTTCTTGCGCGACACGGTCTTCTGACCCGTGGCGATGCCGGCGCAGTTGACGGTCAGCCGCTCCTGGCCGTGGGCGGCGCGAGCCTTGGCGAAGGCGGCGGCGACCTCTTCGTCGGAGGTGACGTCGACCTTGCAGAAGACCCCGCCGATCTCTTTCGCGATGGCCTCGCCCTTCTCCTCGTTCATGTCGAACAGGGCGACCTTTGCGCCCGTGGCGGCGATGGCGCGGGCCGTGCCTTCGCCGAGGCCGGAAGCGCCGCCGGTGACGACCGCGGCGATGGAGCTGTCGAGTTTCATGCGAAGAGTCCCTATCTTGTCTGAACCGATGAATGTGCGAGGGGTTTAGCGGCGATGCCGACCGGATCACAACCTGTTACGCCAGAGGATGTTCTGGATCCCGCCAAGGCGCTGGTCCCGTCGGTCCAGAAGGTCAACGAGATGCGGGTCCAGCGCGGCTTCTGGCCCAAGATCGTCTCGACCGCCGCCCGCATCCCCTTCGCCGATCAGGCCCTGAGCGTCTGGTATGCGGCCCGCGATCCGCAAACGCCCGCGGCGGCCAAGGGGATGATGCTGGGAGCGCTGGCCTATTTCGTCCTGCCGATCGACGCCATTCCCGACATCTTCGCCGGCATCGGCTTCACCGACGACGCCGCTGTCTTCGCCGCCCTGATCGCCACCCTGGGCGCCAATATCAAACGCCGCCACCGCGACGAGGCCGCCCAGACCGTCGAGCGGCTGAAGGATCGCTAGTACGCCTGACGCGCCTCCTCGCGCGTCTGGGGCCCGACCTTCTGGTGCGAGCGCACCCAGCCGACGATCGACAACCGGTCCTTCGCGGCGAAGGAGGCCACCTGGGTCACCGCATGGCGGGTCGGGACCACGAACAGGTTCAGGGCGTTGAAGGCCGGCACCCAGCCGTGCTCGATGTGACCGTCGGCGCCGTAGAAGACCAGATTGCCGCCCCAGTCCGCCCGCCATTCGCGCGTCATGTTGAGCACATAGCCGTAGAGCCGGTTCTTGCCCGCCGAGACGTCGTTATGGGCCGTCAGCACATGGCCGGGGCGATAGCGGCTGGCCTGTCCATCGACCAGATCGACCCGGTCGTCGCCGGTGAGGGCCCGCAGAAAGCTGATGAAGGCCTCCGAGTTCATGAAGTCGAGCGCGGCGTCGGCGGCGTCCCGATGACCCTCCTCGTGGCCTTCGCGCTGGTCCAGCCGGCGGGTGTCGAAGATGTACTGGGTCAGGGGGCTGGCCCCATCGACCTTCGCGTCGTCCAGCCAGGACTGTTTGCCCGGATCCTCGGCGAGCCGGCCGTTCAGCGGCATCTCGAAGAAGGCGCCGCCGGCCGCCACCGTGGTCTTCCAGCGGGTCTCCGCCTCCAGAACCCCCGCCACGGCGTCGGCGGCCTCAGCGGCGAAGATGTTCGGGATATGCAGCCGCCCGCCGCGCGCGAAGGCCCCGGCCAGGGCGGCCAGGTCCAGGTCAGGGTTCAGGCGGATCGGGGAGGATGGGGTGTCGGTCATTCCGCCTTCCGGCGCGGTTCGGGCGGTGGCGCTGAGCGCCACCAGCCGGTGATCGAATAGCGCGGCGCCCCGGCGAACGGGGCGACCATCGAAACACAGTGGCTCTGAGGCACCCTGAACACGTTCAGCGTCCCGAAGCTGGGGGTGAAGGTCTCGGTGACCGCCCCCTCCTCGTTGAGGAACATCAGGAGGCCGCCCCACTCGGCCCGCCATTCGGGCGAGACGTTCAGCACATAGGCGTAGAGCCGCCCCGCGTCCTCATGCTCATCCGTATGGCGGTTGAGGAAATGGCCGGGCAGGTAGCGGGTCGGCTGGGCGTCGGCATAGGCGATACGGTCGTCGCCGGTCAGTCGTCGCGCGAACGCCAGAAAGGGCTCGGAGTTGAACAGGTCGTGCAGGTCGTAGAGAGCTTGGGGGATCGGCAGACCCATGGCCCTGGCCCGTCCGAGCCGGAGCCGGTCGAAGATGAACTGGAAGCCGTCGACGGCCTCTTCATGGGCCATGGCGATCAGCCGCGCCTGTTCCGCCGGTGGCTCGGCCTCGAACAGGGCCACCGGCACGTCTTCGTTGTAGGGGTTCTCGATGGCGCGCATCCAGACCATGTCCGGATCAAGAACAGCGGCATGGATCGCCGCCGCCCCCTCGCCGATCAGACCCGACAGGCGGGTGCGGCCGGTCCGCGCCAGCCGCTCCGCCGCCTCCTCGACCTCCAGACCGTCAGCGAGCCTCAGGTCGCTCACGACTCGACCGTCACCACGATCTTGCCCATGGCCGTGCGATCGCCCAGGGCCTTGATGGCCTCATGGGCGCGCTCCAGCGGGAAGGTCTGGAAGATGCGCGGCTTGATCTTGCCCTCGGCGTAGAACTTGAGCAGGTCAGCCATATTGGCGGCGTGACCGGCCGGGTCGCGGGCGACGGCGGCGCCCCAGAAGACCCCGATCACCGACACGGACTTGAGCAGCGTCAGGTTCAGCGGCAGGGACGGGATACCCGCCGGGAAGCCGACGACCAGATAGCGCCCGTTCCAGTCCATGGCGCGCAGGGCCGGCTCGCAATAGTCGCCGCCGACGCCGTCATAGACCACGTCCGGACCGTCGCGGCCCGAAGCCAGCTTCAGTTCGCCCGACAGCTCCTTCTGGGCCGCCTTGTCCATCTTGCCCGAGGGATAGATCAGGCCGTTGTCCGCGCCGAGCTCCAGCGCGAACTGGACCTTGTCATTGGTCGAGGCGGCGGCGATGACATGGGCGCCCATGGCCTTGCCCAGTTCCACGGCGGCGGCGCCCACACCACCCGCGGCGCCCAGCACCAGCAGCGATTCCCCCGCCTTCAGCTGGGCCCGGTCCTTCAGGGCGTAGTAGGAGGTGCCGTAGGTCATGACGAGGGCGGCGGCCTCCTCGAACGACATCCCCTCGGGCATCTTGATGACGCTGGCGGCCGGCACGGCCAGCCGCTCGACCAGACCGCCCCAGCCGGGCACGGCGATGACCCGGTCGCCCTTGAAGATCCCCTTGACCCCCTCGCCCACGGCCTCGACCACGCCGGAGACCTCGCCACCCGGGGCGAAGGGGCGTTCGGGGCGGAACTGGTATTTGTCCTCGATGATCAGGGTGTCAGGGAAGTTGATGCCCACCGCCTTGACCTCGATGATCACCTGACCCGGCTTGGGGGTCGGATCAAGGATGTCCTCGACCACAAGGGCCTCGGGACCGCCGACGGTCTTGGACAGGACTGCGCGCATCTGGAAGTTTCCCTTACGACGGCTTTTTCGCCGTTTGATTGGCGGTTTTGGCGCCGCCCCCGTGGCATGCGCGTCCCGGGAACGCTAATCAGCCCCCCACGATAAGAAAAGGCCCGATCGAACGCGGCCGGAAAGCGGAGACCCCCATGCCCCTCGGCAAGACTCGCCCTGCCCTCATCCTTCACGGCGGCGCCGGCGCCCGGCGCGAGCGCGACTACAGCCGCGAAGTCGTCCATATGCGCGAGGTGGTCGAGGCCATGAAGGCGCGGCTCGACGCCGGCGCCCCGGCGATCGACGTCGCGGTCGAGGCGGTGGTGCTGCTCGAGGACTCGGGTCTCTATGTCGCCGGCAAGGGCGCCTCGCCCAATCTCGCCGGGGCCTATGAGCTGGACGCCAGTCTGATGGACGGTTCGACCCGCAAGGCCGGCGCCGTCGCCGCCCTGCAGGGCTTCCGCAGCCCGGTCCGCGCCGCCCGGGCGGTGATGGACCATACGCCGCACGTCATGCTGGTCGGCGAGGGCGCGGCCCTCTTCGCCCATGATCAGGGACTGGAGGCCATCGCCGACGAGCCCAGCTGGTTCACCCACGCCGGCAAGGGCGAGGACAACCATCCGCCCGGCACGGCGCCTGACGCTCTCAGCCACGGCACCGTCGGCTGCTGCGTGCTGGACAGCGAAGGCCGTCTCGCCGCCGCGACCTCGACCGCGGGCGTGTTCGGCAAGATGCCCGGACGGGTCGGCGACACCCCCATCCCCGCCGCCGGAACCTGGGCCGACGGCCGCGTCGCCGTCTCGGGCACCGGCCAGGGCGAATATTTCATCCGCGTCGCCGCCGCCGCCCAGGTCGGCTGGCGCGTCGGGGCGGGTCAGACGATCACAGACGCCGCGCGCGCGGTCATCGACGACATCGGCGGACTGGGCGGCGACGGCGGCCTGATCGCGCTCGACGCCGACGGCAACATCGCCCACCCCTTCAACAGCCAAGGCATGAAGCGCGCCTGGCTGACGACGGACGGCGACATCGGGGTCGAGGTCTTCGGGGTCTGACCGGCCCCGATCAACCCGCCAGACAGACCACCTGGGCCACGCGCAGGTCGCGCCTCAGGGTGTCGGAGACCCGGCCATAGTTATCGACCGTGATCGGCTCGCTCAGCGGCGCCTGTTCGGCGCCCGACTGACCCCGGATGGTCGGGGCGAAGGTCTCCGGCGAGGTGGTGTAGATTCGGCCCCGACGCGGCGCCTCGGCGATGGTCACGCCCAGGACCCTGCCCTGGCGGTCGAGGGCGGGCGCCCCGGACAGGCCCGCCAGCGTTCCTTCCAGTCCTTCGGTGCGGCCGACCTCGGCCCAGGCCAGAACCGGCTCGTCATGGGCGCCGCGGCCGTGACCCTTCAGGGTCTCGCGGCCCAGCAGGCGGCTGGACACTTCCCCGACCCGGCCTTGCGGGAAGCCCGGATGAAAGGCGCGCTGGCCGTGTTTGAGCTGCGGCCGCGTCAGGACCGGCAGGCCGGGCGGTCCGCCGTCGGTGATCAGCAGGGCGACGTCGGCGCCGCGCGCCAGCCGCAGGTCCGCCGCCACAGCCCGGCCTCCGCCCACGACGAGGGCAGGCTTGCGGCAGCCGTCGACCACATGGCGGGCGGTGATCCAGCGGCCGTCGGCGGCGATGGAGAAGGCGGTCCCGGCCGAGGGCTGGAACGGGCCATCGGGCGCCTCCACCGTCACCGCGGGATCGAAGGGGGTGATGGGCCCCAGCAGCGCGCCCTCGGCCTCGTCCGGCGGGGTCGGGGCGGGCGGGGCGTCGGCGTTCTCGCGCCGGCTCAGCGACAGGCCGATGATGGCCGCCAGGACCACCGCATAGACGCTCCAGTCCGGGATACGGAAGCCGGCCATCGGTCAGCCCGCCCCTCTCAACCCGTCAGGGCGGCGGCGAGAACCAGCGCGGTCGCCAGCTTGGCCGCGACCAGCAGAACGGCGGCCGAGATCTCGCCCTCCTGGATCCGCTGCGGCAGTCCGGTCAGAACGGCGTCGACGACACGGAAGGCCAGCAGCTGCAGCACCAGGGTGGCGATGCCCCACAGGATGATATCCCTGAGCGAGGTCGACACCGACAGGGACACCGCCAACGGAATGGCCAGACCCAGCAGCACCCCGCCAAAAGCCACACTGGCCGCCGAATTGCCCTCGCGGATCAGGGAAATCTCCTTCCACGGCGTCAGCAGGCCGTAGATCACGGCCCCCGCGACGAGCAGGACGAAGGTCGCGACCAGGTGCAGCACCATAACCGGGAATCCGCTGGCGAAGGCCTGGATCTCGGGGCTGGAAAGGATATCGGAGAAGGTCGAGCCCATGCCCTTGAAGAATCTGGTCGAATGCGCGGATGCGAACGGCCCGGCCGGGGCCCCGGTGTATGAGCCCTTGCCCGAATCTCGCCCCAATCCGCAAGCGCCGCCGCGCCACACTGTGTGACGAAAGATTGCAGTCGCGAGGGCGCACAGGGAAATGTAGAGCCACGGGATGACCGAATCCGTCCTGCCCACCGTCCTTGTGGTCGCCGTCGCCCTGATCGACGTCGACGGCCGGGTGCTGATCGCCAAACGGCCCGAGGGCAAGCAGCTGGCCGGCCTGTGGGAGTTCCCGGGCGGCAAGGTCGAGCCGGGCGAACGGCCGGAGGCCGCCCTGATCCGCGAACTGCGCGAGGAGCTGGGCATCGAGGTGACCGAGAGCTGCCTCGCCCCCTTCGTTTTCGCCAGCCACGCTTACGAAAGCTTTCACCTTCTGATGCCACTTTACCTGTGCCGACGCTGGTCGGGCGTGGTCGTGGCTCACGAACACGCCGCCCTGGCCTGGGTGAAGCCGGACAAGCTGCCGGACTATCCCATGCCGCCCGCCGACGCTCCGCTGGTCGCCTGGCTGCGCGACCTGCTCTGAAGCGACGCCAGAAGGCGTCAGAGGCAGGAGGACCCGATGCGCAAGCTGAGCGCCCGCTTTCTGCCCGGTTTCTGGCGTGACGATTCCGGCGCCACCGCCATCGAATACGGCCTGATCATCTCGCTGATCTTCGTGGTCATCGTCAGCGCCGTGACCGCCTTCGGCAACAAGGCCAGCGCCATCTTCAACACCGCCTTCATCGCCATCTCCGGCGGAATGACGGGGGGCTGAGCCTTTTCAGTCCTTGTGTTCGGTCACCCCGAGCACATCCGCCAGCCGGGCCTTGGCCGAGCCGCGCGGCAGGGGCTTCTGCTGGCTCTCGTGCGGGGCCCAGCCGGCCAGATTGACGATCTCGAAGGTCGCGGGAATCCGCCCGTCGGCCTCGCCGTACTTCTCGGAATAAAGGGCGGCGGCGCGCATCAATATGCCGCGCGTCAGGGGGCGGATGGTCCCGGCCAGCTGATTGGTCTCGCCCATGGCGCGCAGATCGCGGATCAGGGCGAAGAGGTGGGGATAGCGAACCGTGACCCGGTCGACGTCCGACACCGGCAGGGTGAATCCCGCCCGCTGCAGCAGGGCCGCGCCGTCATAGCCGTCGGCGAAGGGCGAAACCCGGGCCTGGGCCCCGCCGCGCTCGGCCAACTCAGCCTCGGTCAGGACGGCGCGCAGCTCCTTCAGGGTGGCGGCGCCCAGAAGCGTGCCGAGGAACAGGCCGTCGGGCTTCAAGGCGCGGCGGATCTGGCTGAGCGCGCCCGGCAGGTCATTGGCCCAGTGCAGGGTCATCAGGGAGACGATCAGGTCGGCGGACTGGTCCTCAAGCCCCAGCGCCTCCGCGCCCGGGGCGGCGGCCCCGGCGTTGATGACGCGGACCGGGCCGACCCGCTTCGCCGCCGGACTGTCGGCCAGCAAATCTCCGAACGCCTCGGGTCGCGCGGAGAGGTCGACGGCGACGGGAAAGTCGCGCAGGATCGCCTCAAGGCTGTCAACAGCGCCGTCCGCAGCCCTGACGTGCAGGAAGTCGGCCTCGCGGAAACGCGGCGCCGATCGCCTCAGCCGGGCGGCCCGGCGGATGGCGTCGAAGATTTGAGGAGGGCCGGAGGGGCCAGAACTGGGGGAAGTCATGGACGCAGAGGATGGGGATTCAAGGGACGGATTGGAAGCGGCGACGGCCGCGCGACGCCCCCTACTCCGCTTTCCCCGCCCTGTCCCGCCTTGGCCTGTCCTGCCCCGGCTCTCGGATGTGGGGCGGGGCCTCGCCGACCTGATCCTGCCGCCGGTCGCGCATGACAGCCGCGAAGCCACGGCGGCTGCGGGCCTGAGCCCGGACGCCTGGAGCCGGGTGATCTTTCTGGAGGCGCCCGTTTGCGACGGCTGTGGCGCGGCCTTCGAGTTCGACGGCGGCGAATTCGCCTCGGAGCGCTGCGCCGCCTGCCTGGCCCAGCCCTACGCCTTCGCCCGGGCCCGGGCCGCCTGCGTCTATGACGAGGCCTCGCGCGGCCTGATCCTGAAGTACAAGCACGGCGACCAGCAGCAGTTCTCGGCCCTGTTCGCCCGCTGGATCAGCCGCGCGGCCTGCGACCTGATCGCAGAGGCCGACGCCGTCGTGCCGGTGCCCCTGCACCGGATGCGGCTGCTGTCACGGCGCTTCAACCAGGCCGCCGAGATCGCCCGGCCGCTGGCCCGCACTGCCGGCCTCGACTATCTGGCCGACGCCCTGGTCCGGACGGAGCGCACGGCGACCCAAGGCGGCAAGAGCGCGCGCGGGCGGCGGCTGAACGTGAAGTCGGCCTTCGCCGTCACCGAGGCGGGCGCCCGCCGCATCAAGGGTCGGCGCATCTTGCTGATCGATGATGTCCTGACCACCGGGGCGACCGGCGAGGCGTGTGCGAAGACGCTTCTGGCGGCGGGGGCGCGTGCGGTCGATCTGGCCGTCATCGCCCGGGTGCGCACGGCGAGAATTCTTCCTACATAGGAGCATCCTTTCGACCGGGCGTGGATTCGCGCTAGGTCACCCTCAAATCCTGTCGGAGTTCGCCCATGGCCGAGATCGTCGTCTACACCAAGCCCGGTTGCCCCTACTGCTCGTCGGCCATGGCCCTGCTCAACAAGAAGGGCGCGGCGTTCACCGAGATCGTCGCCTCCAACGATCCCGAGAAGAAGGCCGAGATGATGGAGAAGTCGGGCGGCCGCGCGACCTTCCCGCAGATCTTCATCAACGGCCAGCACATCGGCGGCTGCGACGACATCCAGGCGCTGGAGCGCAAGGGCGGTCTCGACCCGCTGCTGGACGCCTGATCCTGATGAGCGCCGGCCTCGACATCGCCCTGATCCAGACGCGGACCCCGGCGACGCCCGAGGCCGGGCTGGCCCATGTCGAACCCCTGATCCGCGAAGCCGCGGCGGGGGGCGCGAAATTCATCCTGACGCCCGAGGTCTCGAACTTCGTCGAGCAGAGGCGCGACAAGAAGGGTCAATGGGTCACGGACGAGGATCAGGACGGCGTCATCCTCGGCCTGCGCCGACTGGCCGCCGAGCTCGGCGTCTGGATTCTGATCGGCTCGGCGGTGGTCCGGTCGGGCGCGGCCGGCGACGACCGCGCCGCCAACCGCTCCCTGCTGATCGACGCCGGCGGCGGCCTCGTCGGTCGCTATGACAAGCTGCACGTCTTCGACGTCGATCTGGCCAATGGCGAGACGTACCGGGAAAGCGCGACCATCCGCCCCGGCGACGGGGCGACGGTCGCCGACACCCCTTGGGGCCGGCTGGGGATGAGCGTCTGCTACGACGTGCGCTTCCCGCATCTGTATCGCCGGCTGGCCAAGGCCGGGGCGGCGATGATTTCCGTCCCCGCCGCCTTCACCGTCCCGACCGGCGAGGCTCACTGGGAGACCCTGCTGCGCGCCCGGGCCATCGAGACCGGCGCCTTCGTTTTGGCCCCGGCCCAGGGCGGTCTGCATGAGGACGGCCGCAAGACCTGGGGCCGGTCCATCGTCGTCGGGCCGTGGGGCGAGGTGATCGCGAAACTGGATCACGACGAACCCGCCGTCCTGCGCGCGACGCTCGACCTCTCCGCCGTCGAAAAGGCCCGCGCCTCGGTCCCGGCCCTGAAGCACGACCGCGAATTCGCGGGGCCGCTATGATCCGGTACGCCCTCGTCTGCGACCAGGACCACCCGTTCGAGGCCTGGTTCGGCTCGTCCTCCGACTATGACGACCAGGCGGAGCGCGGCCTGGTCGAATGCCCCTTCTGCGGCTCGCACGGGGTGGCCAAACAGATCATGGCGCCGGCCGTCTCGGGCACGAAACGGTCTCCTGCCGCGCCCGACATGGCCGCCAGGATGCAGTCGATGATGCTCGAGGCCGCTCGCGAGGTGCGCGCCCATGTCGAGCAGAATTTCGACTATGTCGGCGACAGTTTCGCCCGCGAGGCCCGCGACATCCACGAAGGCCGCTCCGAGAAGCGCGAGATCTATGGCGAGGCCACGCCCGCCGAGGTGAAGAAGCTGAAGGACGACGGCGTGCCCTGTTCGCCCCTGCCCGCCGCCCCGCCGGACCCCGCCAAGGTCAACTGAGATCATGGACGCGGGGGCGGGCGAAGAGCGATACGCAGAGCACGAGCCGCCCGCGTCGCTGCGTCCCTTCGTGCGTACGATCTGGACCTATGCCTCCCCCTCGCCTTCGGGCTCCGTGCAGCGGATCGCGCCGGACGGCTGTCCCGAGCTGATCCTCGACATCGGCAGCCCCTATGAAGAGGAAGGGCCCGACGGCGTCTTCCGCCTGCAGCCGCCCGCCCTGTTCGCCGGCCAGATGACCCGGCCCCTGGCCTTGCGCCCCGTCGGACCGATCGAACTGGTCGCCGTCCGGTTCGAGCCCGACGGCGCCCGCGACTGGCTGGGGATGTCGGGCCATCTGGCGGTGGATCAGAGGCTGGACATGACCGGACGGCTGGCCGGGCTCACGGCGCCCGCCGGCGATCCGGAGGGGCAGGTGGCGGTCATGGTCGCCCTGCTGGAGGCCGAGCGTCTGAACGTCGGCTGGGCCCTCGACCCCGAGGTCCGGGCCGAGATCGATGCGGCCCAGGCCGAACAGCCGCCCGTCGCCCGCCCCGCCGCCGAACAGCGCGCCCTGCAGCGCCGCTTCCGCGGCCGGGTCGGGATCTCGCCGCGCGAGTTCCGTTCGATCCTGAGGTTCCGCCGCGTCTTTGATCACATCAACGATCCGGAGGCCGACGCCGTGTCCTGGCTGGAGGCCGGTCTCGCCGCCGGCTATTTCGACCAGCCGCAGATGGCCCGCGACTTCCAGCGCTACCTCGGCTGCACGGCGACCGCCTGGGCGCGGGATCAGGCGGAGCTGGCGCGCTCGATCGCGTCGCAAACCTACAAGCCCTCGCCCCACTCGCCGCTCTAGGGTCGCGCCGAACCTTCGCTGGAGACCGACATGATCCTCTCGACCTTCGCCGCCGCCCTCGTCCTCCAATCCACCCCCGTCACCGCCGACCAGCTGTCGTGGATGAGCGGCTACTGGCTATCCTGCGACGGCGGGCGGGAGGTGTCGGAGACCTGGAGCGATGCGCGCGGCGGTCTGATGCTGGGCACGGCCCTGACCCTCGAGGGCGGCAAGCTGACCGGGTTCGAAACCAGCCGGATTTCGCCCCAAACGCCCGCCGGCGGAAACGTCTCCTATTTCGCTGGCGTCAACGGCGCCCCGCCGGTCGCCTTCGCGGCGAGGGAAGCAAGCGGAACCCGGGTGGTGTTCGAGAACGCCGGGCACGATTTCCCGCAGCGGGTCATCTACGAAAGGGTGGGCGATGTTCTCAACGCCCGCATCGAGGGCCATATGGACGACCGCGACCAGTCCCCGATCCAGTCCATGAGCTGGTCCTACCGCAAGGCCGACCTCAACACCCGATGCCCGACCTGACCACATTTGCATGGCGGCCGATGACCGAGAGCGATCTCGACGCCGTCGCCGCCATCGCCTTCGTCAGCTTCCCCGACCATTTCGAGGGTCGGCCGATGTTCGCCAACCGGCTGGCGCTCGCGGCCCAGGGCTGTTTCGTGCTGGCGGACGGGGATGGCGAGCCGATGGGCTATGCCGTCAGCTATCCGTGGCGGATCGACAGCGCGCCGCCGGTGAACAGTCTGATCGACGCCATCCCGGCGGACGCCGAGGTCATCTATCTGCACGACCTCGCCCTGCGGCCGGACGCGCGGGGCGGCGGGGCGACGCGGGCCATCGTGGAGCAACTGGCGGACCAGGCCCGGTCGAGGGGCTGGCCCGCCATCGCGCTCGTCGCGGTCAATGACGCGGTCGGGTTCTGGACGAAGCAGGGCTTTGAAGTGCGCGAGAACGCCGCCGTCCGGACCAAACTTGCCAGCTACGGCTCCGACGCCCGCTACATGATCCGCAGGCTCCAGGACTAGCTGCGGGTCCAGCCCTTGCCGGCCATACAGTCGCGGAAGGCGTCGGAATGCTGGCCGTGACGGGTCTCGGCGCGGCACTGGTCGCGGGCGGCGTCGAAGGGCTGGGCGTTCTCGCCGTGCCAGGCGAGGTCGCCGTCGTCGGTGGCGTCGATGACGGTGACGCAGGCCGAGGTCGACAGGGCGACGGCGGCTGCGGCGGCGAGGATCAGAAGGCGTTTCATGGAGTGGCTCCGGGGTTTCGATACCCCAGTCATTCCACCGCCCGCTCGCAGAATCCCGTTACATCACAGCAAGGTAGATGAAATCGCGGTAAGCTTGCCCGCGATATCCGCCGTCAGGGCCGTGCGTGGTTTGGCAGCTTCTCGCATGTCGGCTGCGGGCCCGCCGGGACCGGCACGCCGATGGCGACAAATCGGCCTGTCCATCCGCCCGTGTCTCCCGCAGGCTTCGGCCAGGCGGCCGCCTTGACGGTAGGCACGATGGCGGTGTCCAGGGTGGCGTTGCCCGAGGGAATGACGACAACCACTTCGGCGACATGGATGGGATCGGCTTCCCAGCGCACACAGACGCCGACGGCGCCGGCCAGCGACGGCGGCGCGGCCTCCGGCGCAGTCGGGCGAGCCGGCGCAGTCTGGATATAGGCGGGCGGGGCGGGCGGCAGGTCCAGCGGCATGTCGGGTCTCAGTCTCGGGTCGCGATCATCATATAGTTGATGTCCGTATCGTCACTCTCGGCCCAGCGGTCCGTCAACAGGTCGTAGGCGAGGCCATAGGGACCGGTGACGGCCACGGGCTCCTCGGACAGCATGCGCCGGATCTCGTCGGGCCTGAGGAACTGGCGCCAGTCGTGGGTCCCGGCGGGCACCCAGCGCAGAACATATTCGGCCGCGATCTTGCCGAGCAACAGCCCCTTCAGGCTGCGGTTCAGGGTGGCGACGATCATCATCCCGCCGGGCGCCACCAGCCGCGAACAGGCGCGGACGAAGGCCTCCGGATCGGCGACATGCTCGATCACCTCCATGGTCAGGACGACGTCGAACGGCCCCGCGCCCCCCGCGTTCATGGCCGCTTCCATCTGCTCGACCGTCGCGGCGCGATAGCGGATGGGCAGGCCCTGCGGCTCCGCATGGGCGCGGGCGGTGCCGATGTTCTCGGACGAGGCGTCGATGGCGGTGACGTCGAACCCCATCCGGCTCATCGGCTCGGACAGCAGACCGCCGCCGCAGCCGATGTCGATCAGGCTCAGTCCCTTGAACGGCGCCCGCTCGCGCGCATTGCGACCGAAGCGCTCGGCGACCCGGTCGCGCACGAAGGCCAGGCGGCTGGGGTTGAATTTGTGCAGCGGCGCGAAGGGACCGCGCGCGTCCCACCACAGCGCCGCCTGGGCCGAGAACCGCGCGACGTCGGCCGGATCGATCGATGCGCCGGAGGCCACCTGATCGTCGGCGCCAGAAAAAGCCGCGCCGCTTTGGGGTTTCACGAGGGTTCCGGTGTCGTTAGAAGCGGCCATCCCGGTGGCATGAACCGCCGGACGATTTCACGCAAGATGGGGGTGACCGCCAGGATGACGCGGCCCGAGACCACAATACCCGACGCTTCGACGCCCGCCTCGCGGCTGGTGATGAAATTCGGCGGCACCTCCATGGGCGACCTGGAGCGGATCCGCCGCGCCGCGCGCATCGTCGCCGCCGAGGTCAAATCGGGCAAACAGGTCGCCGTGGTCGTCTCGGCCATGGCCGGCAAGACCAATGAGCTGGTCGCCTGGACCGACGGCGCGGGTCCGGCCGCGCAGGGCCTGCCCTTGTCCGACGACGAATACGACGTCGTGGTCGCCTCGGGCGAACAGGTCACCGCCGGCCTGCTGGCCCTGACCCTGCGCAACATGGGTCACAACGCCCGCAGCTGGATGGGCTGGCAGATCCCGATCATCACCGACGACGCCCACGGCCGCGCCCGCATCGAAGACGTGCCGGGCGAGGTGCTGGGCGCCGCCATGGACCTGGGCGAGATCGCCGTGATCCCGGGCTTCCAGGGCGTGACGGCCGGCGGCCGGATCACCACCCTGGGCCGCGGCGGCTCGGACACCTCGGCGGTGGCGGTGGCGGCGGCGCTGGAATGCCCGTGCGACATCTACACCGACGTGGACGGCGTCTATACGACCGACCCGCGCATCGAGAAGAAGGCCACCAAGCTGAACCGCGTCTCATACGAAGAGATGCTGGAAATGGCGTCGCTCGGCGCCAAGGTGCTGCAAACCCGGTCGGTCGAACTGGCCATGGCCAAACAGGTCCCCGTGCGGGTCCTGTCGAGCTTCGTCGAACCCGACGAAAACGGAAACCTGCCGGTGGGAGCCGGCACCCTGATCTGTGACGAGGAAGACATCGTGGAAAAGCGCATCGTTTCGGGCGTGACCGTCAGCCGCGACGAGGCGCGCATCACCCTGCTGGGCCTCGCGGACCGCACCGACGCCCCGGCGGACGTCTTCACCCGCCTGGCCGAGGCCAACGTCAATGTGGACATGATCGTCCAGTCCCAGGCCCGCACCGCCGGCGGGGTCAATCTGACCTTCACCACGGGCCGTCGCGACGCCGTCCGGGCCGAGGAGCTGATGACCGCCGCCAAGGACGAGATCAAATTTGAAGAGATCCGCGTCGACGCCGACGTGGCCAAGGTCTCGGTCATCGGGGTTGGGATGCGCAGCCATGCGGGCGTCGCCCAGACCATGTTCCGGGCCCTCGCCGACAAGGGCGTGAAGTTCCAGGCCATCTCCACCTCCGAGATCAAGATCAGTGTCCTGATCGAGGACGCCTATGCGGAACTCGCGGTTCGTGCACTTCATTCGGCATACGGACTGGATGCGCTATAGATAGCGTCACAGTAGCTCCCTATCTGGGAAGTCTGGGACGGGAGGCTGAATGCCAATAGGCGGCGGATTGACGACGAGGGGGCCACGCAACCTCCTGCGCCAGATCCGTGAGGCCATGGCCGGTGCGGCTCCGGCCCAGGAGCGGCTCGATCGCGTCGTGCGCACCATCGCCCAGTCGATGGTCGCCGAGGTCTGTTCGATCTATCTGCGCCGCGCCTCGGGCGAGCTGGAGCTGTTCGCCACCGAAGGTCTGAACCGCGAGGCCGTGCACAACACCCGTCTGAGGCCCGGCGAGGGTCTGGTCGGCGAGGTGGCGCGCATGGCCCAGCCGATCAGCCTGTCGGACGCCCCGTCGCATCCCAGCTTCGCCTATCGTCCGGAAACGGGCGAAGACCCCTATCACGCCTTCCTCGGCGCGCCCCTGCTGCGCGGCGGTCGGGCCATCGGGGTTCTGGTCGTCCAGAACCGCGCCGAGCGCCGCTACGACCCCGACGAGGTCGAGGACATCCAGACCATCGCCATGGTCCTGGCCGAGACGGTGGCCTCGGGCGAACTGCTGGGTCAGGAAGAGCTGCGCGACGTCGAGGTCGCCCCGCACCGCCCCGAACGGCTGAAGGGCCAGAAATTCGCCGACGGCCTGGCCTTCGGTCACGTCATCCTGCACGAGGCGCCGCTGGCGCCCGAGAAGCTGCTGTCATCCGACCCCGTGCTTGAGGAGATGAAGCTCAATCTCGGCCTCGCCGACCTGAAGTCCGGTATCGACAGAATGCTAGAGGGGGGTCAGGGCAAGCTGGCCGGCCAGTCGTTCGAGGTTCTGGAAACCTACCGGATGTTCGCCGACGACCGGGGCTGGAACCGGTCGCTGGTCGAGGCCGTGCGTTCGGGCCTGACGGCCGAGGCCGCCGTCGACCGCGTCCGCAACGAGCACCGCGCCCGCTTCGCCAAGGCCCGCGACCCCTATATCAAGGAACGGCTGCACGATTTCGAGGACCTGGCCAACCGGCTGTTGCGGGTCCTGGCCGGCGACAATCCGGGTCAGCGCGAACTGCCCGACGACGCCATTCTGGTGGCCCGCAACCTGGGGCCCGCCGACCTGCTGGAATATCCGCGCGAGACCCTGAAGGGCCTCTTGCTGGAAGAGGGCTCGGCGGCCAGCCACGCGGCCATCGTCGCCCGGGCGCTGGGCATCCCCTGCGTCGGCCGTCTGATGGGGCTGCGCGACCGGCTGAGCGAGGGCGACCTCGTCATCGTCGACGGCGAGACCGGCGAGGCCCATCTGCGGCCCCGGCCCGACATGCTGGATTCGGTCCAGTCGCGCATGGCCGTCCGCGATCAGCGTCAGGCCGAGTTCGCCAAGCTTCGAGACGTTCCGGCCGTCACAGCCGATGGAACCCGCATCTCGCTCCTGACCAACGCCGGTCTGGCCGTCGATCTGGAAAACCTAGACGAGACGGGCGCCGAGGGCATCGGCCTGTTCCGCACCGAATTCCAGTTCATGGTCTCCGAGGAGCTGCCGCGTCTGGACAGCCAGACGGCCCTCTACAAGCTGGTGCTGGACGCCGCCGGCGATCGGCCCGTGACCTTCCGCACCCTCGACATCGGCGGCGACAAGGTCCTGCCCTACATGGAGACGACCGAGCGGGAGGAGAATCCGGCTCTGGGCCGTCGCGCCATCCGCCTGGGGCTGGACCGGCCGTCCCTGCTGCGGCTGCAGCTGCGCGCGCTTCTGGCCGCCGGAGCCGGGCGCGAGCTGCGTGTCATGTTCCCGATGATCGCCACCGTCGACGAGTTCCGCGCCGCGCGCGAACTGGTCGATGTGGAATGCGACTGGGCGCGGCGTCGCGGTCGCCCCCTGCCCGCCCTGCTGCGCGTCGGGGCGATGATCGAATGCCCCTCGGTGCTCTGGCACCTCGACGCGCTCCTGCCCCTGACGGACTTCGTCTCGGTCGGGTCCAACGACCTGTTCCAGTACATGTACGCCGCCGACCGGACCAATCCGCTGGTCTCGGACCGGTACGACCCCCTGTCGCCCCCGGCGCTCAGGGCCCTGCAGTCGATCCAGAAGGCCTGCGCCGACACCGGCACGCCGGTGTCCGTGTGCGGAGAATTGGCCGGCCGCCCTCTGGAAGCCTTCGCCTTGTTGACGCTGGGCTTTACCCGACTGTCGGCGCCGGCGGGGGGCGTGGGGCCGGTCAAGCGGATGATTCTGTCCGCCGATCTGACCGCCGCCAAACGGGGTATGGCCAGCCTTCTGGGCAGCTCCGCCGGATCGATCCGTAACGAGATCGAAAGTCTGGCGCGAAAGTTGAACGTCGTGGTCTGACGCGTCCCGTCCTGGTGCACCCTCCTCCAATTCGCTTCTGAGGAGAGCGCGCCACACCTCCCGGGCGAGCCGCCGTCATGCTTAACAGAGCGTTGAATGACCGGCTGAAATGCGATATCCAGACACCGACGAAAAACGATCTCCGGGGGGAGCTCAGAGCGACGAAGCCAATGTGGTATCGTTCGCGTCTTGGTCGAGTACGGCGCATGATCGGCATCCCGCAGTTCCGGGGTACGACGCGCCGAGTATGGGGTCAGCCTTCATGGCGCTGGATACGGGGAATGTCCCCGATGAGTTTCGGTCACATCCGGACTGGAAGGACCCTGTGCCCTCCATCGTCGACGCCGCGACTCTGGGCGCCGGGCTGCGCGCCACCCGCGAGGCCTCGGGCCGTTCGCTGGCCGAGCTGTCGGTCGTCACCCGCGTCCACACCCGCTATCTGATCGCTCTGGAAGAGGGCGACTTCTCGGCCCTGCCGTCGCGCGTCTTCGCCATCGGCTATGTCCGCGCCTATGCCGAGGCCCTGGGCCTGGACGAGCAGCTGGCCGTCGAACGCTTCAAGCGCGAAAGCCCGGACGGTTCGGTGCCGCTGCAGGCGCCGGTCGGCGTCGCCTTCCAGGACGTGCGTCGCTATTCGCCGCGCGTCATCGCCGCCGTGGCCGCGATCGCCGTCGCCGTGGTCGGCTGGAACGTCTTCCAGCGCGTCAACATGCTGCGCGCGCCGCAGCCGTCGGACATCGCCTCCGTGCCCGAGAGCTGGACCCTGGGCGACGTGCCCGGCCAGCACCCCGTCAGCATCGGCGCGCCCCACCCGGCCCCGCCGGACCAGACCACGCCCGCCCTCTATGTCACGCCCGGCCTCGAGGCCCAGCTGACCGGCATCGACCCGACCGACCTCGAAGCCGTCGCGGCCGCCGCCGCCGCCCGGGCGACGCCGGTGCAGGCCGCCTTCAATCCGCGCGGCGCCATCTATGGCGCGGCCGCCACCGCCTCCCAGGTCGTGCTGCAGGCCAAGAAGGCCGCCGCCCTTGTTGTCCGCATGAGCGACGGCCGCGTCCTGTTCGCCCGCCAGCTGGCCGCCGGCGAAAGCTGGCGCGCCCCGACGGGCGTCGCCGCCACGGTCGACGTCTCCGACCCGACCGCCTTCGACGTCTATCTGAACGGCGAGCATGGGGGCGGTCTGTCCACCGTCCTGACCCCGCTGGCCCAGCTGAACCAGCGCGCCGAACAGCTGGCCCGTCAGACCGCCTCCGAGGTCGCCGCCCAGGCCGCCGCCGCCCAGCGCACCGCCGATCAGGCCGCCGCCCGGACCGCCGCCCAGGCGGGGCAGGTGATCCAGGCCAACGCCGTCCAGGCCCAGCAGGGCTTCAACGCGGCGGTCGCGCCTCAATAAGGCGCATTCAAAGTGGCGGGCCGTCATGGCCATGCCACGATGAAGCGCCTATCTTGCGTCTGACATGAGCGACCATTCGCATATCCGTCCCTGGCGCCACATCGAGCGCCGCAAGAGCCGCCAGATCATGGTGGGGTCCGTCGCCGTGGGCGGCGATGCGCCCATCAGCGTCCAGTCGATGACCAACACCCTGACCTCGGACGCCAATGCGACCATCGGTCAGATCCGCGAACTGGAAGAAGCCGGCGCCGACATCGTCCGCGTCTCCTGTCCCGACGAGGATTCGACCGCGGCGTTAAGAACCATCGCCAGGGCCGCCAAGGTGCCTTTGGTCGCGGACATCCACTTCCACTACAAGCGCGGCATCGAGGCGGCCGAGGCCGGCGCCGCCTGCCTGCGCATCAACCCGGGCAATATCGGCAACGCCCAGCGGGTCCGGGACGTCATCCAGGCCGCCCGCGACAACGGCTGTTCCATGCGTATCGGCGTCAACGCCGGCTCGCTGGAGAAGGAGCTGCTCGAGAAATACGGGGAGCCCTGCCCCGACGCCATGGTCGAGAGCGCGCTCAACCACGCCCGCATCCTGCAGGACAACGATTTCCACGAGTTCAAGATCTCGGTGAAGGCGTCGGACCCCTTCCTGACCGTCGCCGCCTATCAGCAGCTGGCCGAGGCCATCGACTGTCCGCTGCACCTCGGCGTGACCGAGGCGGGGCCGTTGCGGACCGGCACGATCAAGTCGTCGATCGGCATGGGCAATATGCTCTGGGCCGGGATCGGCGACACAATCCGGGTCTCGCTGGCCGCCGATCCGGTCGAGGAGATCAAGGTCGGCTTCGACATCCTCAAGTCGCTGGGCCTGCGCCACCGGGGCGTCAACATCATCGCCTGCCCGTCCTGCGCCCGTCAGGGCTTCAACGTCATCGAGACGGTGGGCGTGCTAGAAGAGAAGCTGGCCCACATCTCGACCGCCATGTCGCTGTCGATCATCGGCTGCGTGGTCAACGGTCCGGGCGAGGCCCTCTACACCGACGTCGGCTTCACCGGCGGCGGCAAGGGCTCGGGCATGGTCTATCTGAACGGCAAGATCGCCCACAAACTCGACAATGCGAGGATGGTCGATGAGATCGTCCAGATGGTCGAGGCCAAGGCCGCCGAACTGGATGCCGCCCGGGCGGCGGAGGCCACCGCCCGCGTCGCGGCGGAATAGACCTAGATCACCTTGAACAGCCGCAGGGCCTGATAGCCCGCGGACAGAAGCACGACCGCGCCGACGCCGTATGTCAGGACCTGACGGGGGGCGATGCGAGCGATGACCCCGGCCAGGGGGGCGGCGATCAGGCCGCCGACGATCAGGCCGGCGACGGCGGTGGCGTGGCTGGCGATGCCCTCGGCCTGTTCCCAGTGACCGGTCAGCAAGGCGGCAAGGAAGGTCGCCGAAATGGCGGCGGTGACGAAGAATTCGGCGGTGTTGGTGGTGCCGATCGAGATGCGCGGGTCCTGCCCCGAGCCGACCATGGTCGTGGTCACGGTAGGCCCCCAGCCGCCCCCGCCGATGGCGTCGAAGAAGCCGCCGACCAGACCCAGGGGGGCGGAGAACTTCACCGGAAACACGCGCTCACGCGTTTTCCTGGTGGCCCTCCAGATGATGACCAGACCCATGATCGACAGATAGGCGGTGATCCACGGCTTGAGGACATCGCCATTCACCGTGGTCAGGACGAAGGCGCCGAGAATGCCGCCGACCACACCCCCGGCCGCGAGCGGGACGAACAGCTTCCAGTTCACATTCTTGTTCGCGGCATGCGACCCGGCCGAGGCCGCCGTGGTGAAGACCTCGGCGGCATGGACGCTGGCCGAGGCCGTTGCGGGCGGCACGCCGAAGGCCAGCAGCACGGTCGAGGAAATCACGCCATAGGCCATGCCCAGGGCCCCGTCGACGCATTGCGCCAGGAAGCCGACCGCGAGGAAGAGCAGGAAGTCTTGCATGGATCGGGCGGGCTCCGGCGGAAGCGGGACGAGGATGTGCCGTTGTTCTCGGATGGGCGTCGAAGTCGGTAAAGCGACAAATCCTAGCTGCGGAGGCGAGTATTTCTCCCGCCTCCCGGAATGGCCCAGCGCTAGTGGGTCGTCACCCGGGTGATCGCCTCCAGCACCTGGGCGCCGGTATAGGGTTTGAGCACCAGGGCCTCAGCCAGATCGGCGTGCCGGGCCGCGGCGCCGATGTCGCCGGTCAGGAAGAGGGACGGCAGGCCCCAACGGTCCTTGAGCGCGCGGGCCAGGTCGATGCCCGTGGTTTCGCCGGTCAGGTTAATATCCAGCAGGGCCAGGTCGACGAGGTGGAGCGCCGCCGCGGCCTCGGCCGCCTCGGCGTTCTGGAACGGGCCGACGACGCTGTGGCCCGCCTCGACCAGAGCCAGGGTCAGGTCGGCCGCCGTCTCGGGATCATCCTCCACCAGCAACAGGGTCAGGGGCTCGGGCGCCGTCGTCTCGGCGGCCTTTGGGCGGGGCGTCTGACGGATCAGGACGGCGCGGAGGTCGGCCCAGACCTCGGCGTCCGTCCGCTGGAGATCGAGGTCGTAGATGCCGGCCATGGCGCGCAGCTCGGCCGAGGCCGCCTCCGACAGGCCGCCGTCGCCGACCTGTTCAAGCAGGCGGTCGTAGAGGGCGCAGAGACGTTCAACGGCCTCGTGAGCCTCGTCATTGGCGGTTTCGGACACGGGCGGACGATCGAACATTGGAGGTCTCCGGACTGAACAGCTCGACCGGACCTAAGGCGTGGGGCCGGGATTGGTAACCGGCCCTGACGGGATCGTGACGCCGGATCACAACTGCGCCAGCGCGCGGTTCGGCCGCACTGAACCGCGATTCCTCGACATGACGACGCCTCCCGGAGTAAGACCGCGCCTCCTTCAGAACAGGCGACCTCTCCCTTGCGACTGCCCCAGGCCCGGCTCGATCAGGTGCTCGATCGCTTCCATCAGGTGGAGGCGCGCATGGGTGCGGCCACCGACGGTCAGGAGATCGTGCGCCTGTCCAGGGAACACGCCGAGATGAAGCCGGTCGCCGACGCCGTTCAGGCGCTCGCAAAGGTCCGGTCCGAGATCGAGGACCTCGCGGCGATGGCCGAGGATCCGGAAATGGCCGCCATGGCCGCCGACGAGCTGGAGGCGCTGAACGCCCGCCTGCCGGAGATGGAGCGCGACGTCGCCCTGCTGCTGGCCCCGCGCGACGCCGACGAGAACGCCTCGGCCGTGCTCGAAGTCCGCGCTGGCACCGGTGGGGACGAGGCCGCCATCTTCGCCGGCGACCTGTTCCGCATGTATTCGCGCTATGCCTCGAGCCGCGGCTGGCGGGTAGAGCTGGACTCGGCGACCGAGGGCGACGCCGGGGGCTACAAGGAAATCATCGCCACCGTCACCGGCGACGGCGTCTTCGGCCGGCTGAAGTTCGAGAGCGGCGTCCACCGCGTCCAGCGCGTTCCGGCGACGGAGACCCAAGGCCGCATCCACACCTCGGCCGCCACGGTCGCCGTCCTGCCCGAGGTCGAGGACGTCGAGATCGAGATCCACGACAAGGACATCCGCATCGACACCTTCCGCGCTTCCGGCTCGGGCGGCCAGCACGTCAACAAGACCGACTCGGCCGTGCGCATCACCCACTTCCCGACCGGGATCGTGGTGACGTCGTCGGAGAAGTCTCAGCACGTCAACCGCGACAAGGCTATGAAGAACCTGCGCGTTCGCCTGTACGACATGCAGCGTCAGGCCAAGGACAACGCCCGGTCGGACGCCCGCAAATCCCAGGTCGGCTCGGGCGACCGGTCCGAACGCATCCGCACCTACAACTATCCGCAAGGACGGGTCAGCGACCACCGCATCAACCTGACCCTGCACAGCCTGCCGCAGATCATGGAAGGGGACATCGACCCCCTGCTCAACGCCCTGATCGCCGAGGACCAGGCCGCGCGTCTGGCGGATCTGGAAGCGGAGTTTAACTAGGGAGCCCTTCTCCCCCTGCGGGAGAGGGACATGAGTCATCGCCCTCGCGCGCCACTGCGCCAAGGAGATAGGGAAGCGGCGGAGCACGGGCGATCTCGCCCGGATACCGTTGACGATCAGCGTCGCCGCTGGCCGCTCTAAAGGGAGTTTCGGCGTGGTCGCCCGTGCTCCGCTCGATCGGTTCGCATCCCCGGACACCGCTCATCCCGACGAAAGTCGGGATCCAGAGTCACATCGGCTGTTCGAGGGTTCGCGCCGTCCGCATCCTTGCGGCCGACACGGCGTCTGAATCTGGATTCCGGCATTCGCCGGGATGAGCGGTGAAAATGTCCCCCCTCCCCCGATAGGGGAGGATCCTGTCACACCGCCGCGTCGAACAGGGCGTCGCGGACGATGTCGGATTTCAGCATCGGGAAGAAGTGCGTGCTGTCGGGCACGGTCTCGACCGTGAGCTGATGGCGGGGATCGGACGGCATGTGGCAGGTTGATTGAGTCTCGGCCTTGAGGATGCGCACGGGGCGATCGAGACGGCGGACGGCGCGCCAGGGATCATGCGACTGGGCGGCATAGTTCGACGCTTCCCACTCCGGCGAACAGGCCAGGGTAAAGCCCTGATCGGTCTCGATCAGGCCGTCGGAGATATAGTCGGCCAGCATCATCTCGGGCCAGCCCTTGAAGGCCCCGCGCCCGCGGTAGGCGGCGACGGCCAGTTCGCGGCTGTCGAACAGCCGACGGCGGCGCAGGGCCCCCTTGGCCAACGGAATGCGGCGCGGCAGGCCGCGCAGGATCGGCAGTTTGAAGGCCGCCACCCAGGGGCGGGTCCAGATCACCGGATCGAACAGGACGAGGCCCGAGACCTGATCGCGCCGTTCGGCGGCGGCCAGCAGGCTGGAGGTCCCGCCCATGGAATGGCCGGACATCACCACCGGCGGCCCGTCGACGGCGTCGATCAGGGCGGTCAGGTCATCACGATGGTCGGCCCAGCTGAAGCGGCCGGCCGTGGGGGTCGGCAGGGTGGTGCGGCCGTGGCCGCGCAGATCGGGCGCCCAGATCCTGAGCGAGGCCGACAGGGGGGCCAGCAGGGTGCGATAGGTGGCGGCGTTGAAGCCGTTGGCGTGGACGAAGACCAGATCGACCGGCCGTTTCGGATCGCCGAAATCCATCACCGACATCTCGCCCGCGCCCCAGCGGTTGTTCACCGGCACGGACAGGCGGCGGGGCGGGGTCAGAAGGGCGGCGTCCATGGCCTCAAGGTAGGGAGCCGGGACGACATTGGCCAGTAAGGCCGAACCCTCTCTTTGGCCTCAGGGACCTTATGCCGCGACCCTGCAGGCGGGGCAGCGGCCGTGGCCTTCGATCGTGGTGCGTTCGATGGCGTAGCCGGCGGTGTCGGCGGCGAGGGAGAAGGTCTGGCCGCTGGGAGCGAGGACTTCCTCGGTGGCGCCGCAGCAGTCGCAGATCAGGAAGGCCGCCGCGTGCGGAAGCGCCTCGGCGTCGTTTCCGGCGGTGCAGGCGACATAGGCGCTGATGGAGGCGATGCGGTGCGCCATCCCCTTGCGCTCCAGAAACTCGAGCGCGCGATAGACGGTCGGGGGCTTGGCGGCCTGGCCGTCCTCGCCATAGCGGGCGATCAGATCATAGGCCTTCACCGGTTCCCCGGCGGCCAGAAGCAGCTCCAGCACCCGGCGACGCGGCGCGGTCATCCGCTCGCCCTCGGCGACACAACGGCCCTCGGCGGCGTCCAGGGCACGCACGACGGCCTCGGCGCCGGGGCGGTCGTGATGGTGTTCGTGGTCGCAGGAGCTGGCCATGGGACACAGCTAAGGGCTGAAAGGCCGCGCCGCAACCGGAACGGACTTGACGGTATGTGATGTTATCTCATAACACTTCGCCGTCTCCCCGACGCCGAGGTCCCTTATGCGTAAAAACTCCGCCCGTTCCACCCGCGCCCTGCTGCTCGCCTTCACCGGCTGGGCCGCCCTGGCCGGGGCCGCCTCCGCCCAGACGGCAAAGCCTGCCGATCAGGCCGACACGGTCGACGACGTGGTCGTCACCGCCTCGCCGTATGGCGTCAGTCAGCGCGCCTCGACCATCGCCACCGAGGTTCTGGACGAACAGGCCCTGGCCACCGCCCCGGCCCAGTCGCTGGGCGACATGCTGGCCGGCCAGCCGGGCCTGCGCTCGACCGGCTTCGCCCCCGGCGCCAGCCGTCCGGTGATCCGCGGCCTGTCCGGCCCGCGCGTCCAGGTCCTGACCAACGGCATCGGCATGATCGACGCCTCCTCGGTCTCGCCCGACCACGCCGTCGCCACCGACCCGGCCGAAGCCAATCGCATCGAGGTGGTGCGCGGCCCGTCGACCCTGATGTACGGCGGCTCGGCCATCGGCGGGGTGGTCAACATCCTCGACAGCCGTATCCCGACCGAGGTTCCGGAAGGCGGCCTGTCGGGCGTGATCTCGACCCAGGCCTCGACCGTCGATGACGGCAAGTCGATCTTCACCCGCCTGACGGCCGGGACCGGCCATTTCGCCTTCAACATCGACGGGGTGCGCCGCACCACCGACGACTATGAAATCCCCTCGCCCGCCCGTTCAGCCCGTCTGGCGGCCGAGGACGGCGAGCCGCGCGGCCCGGGCGGAACCCAGCCCAACTCCTATACCGACCTGAAGGCCTGGGGCCTCGGCGGCGCCTATATCGCCGACAAGGGCTATTTCGGCGTCTCCTACAAGGACACCGACAGCGAATACGGCACCGTCGCCGAGCCGACCGTCTTCATCCAGCTGCACCAGACGCGCGAGGACGTGCGCGGGGAGTACAATTTCGACGCCGGCCCGTTCAAGACGGTCCGCGCCAACTACGGCCACGCCGAATACACCCACACCGAGTTCGAAGGCCCCGACGAGCCGGGCACCATCTTCAACTCCGACGGTCAGGAAGGCCGGCTGGATCTGGTCCAGCGCGCCCGTCCGCTGGGCGGCGGAACCTGGAACGGTGCGATCGGCGTCCAGGGTCTGTCGCGCACCTTCGAGGCCATCGGCGAGGAAGCCTTCGTCCCGACCACGGACATCGACGAGGCGGGGATCTACACCGTCCAGCGCCTGGACCTCGGCCAGTTCGGCTTCGAGGGGGGCTTGCGTTACGACCGCCATACGGTCTCGGCCGTTCCGCTGGGCGACACGGTCGAGCTGGAGCGCGAGTTCGACAATGTCTCGGCCTCGATCGCCGGCTTCCTGCGTCCGGCCCCCGGCCTGTTCCTGGGTCTGAGCCTGGCCCACAACGAGCGGGCGCCGTCCGAGGTCGAACTGTTCGCCGACGGCCTGCACATCGCCACCGCCGCCTATGAGACCGGCGACCTGACCCTCGACACCGAGAAGGTCAATACGCTGGAAGGTACGGTCCACTATGACGCCGGCCGCGCCTCGGGCGACCTGCACGTCTATGGCTCGAAATACGACGGCTTCATCGATGAGCGGCCGACGGGCGCGACCTTCACCTCCGACGAGGGCGAAGAATTCCCGGTCTATCAATTCGTCCAGACCGACGCGACCTTCTACGGCTTCGAGGCCGAGGGCTCGTACGACCTGTGGGCCTCGGGCACGCGCAAACTGGCGCTGGAAGGCTCGGCCGACTACGTCCACGCCGAGACGGATCTGGGCCCGGCAGCCCGCATCCCGCCGTGGTCGGTGACCGGCCGTCTGGCCTGGACCTCGACCCCGTTCGACGCCTCGGTCGAGGTGCGCCACGTCGCCGAACAGGACCGGGTCGCCGATCTGGAGCTGCCGACGGATGAGTACATCCTGCTCAACCTGGCCGCCGCCTGGCGTCCGCTGACCGACCGCAACGTCACCGTCTTCGCCGAGGCGAAGAACCTGACGGACGAGGAAGCCCGCGAGCACGTCTCCTTCCTGAAGGACATCGCCCCGATGCCGGGCCGCAATTTCCGCATCGGCGTGGCTTACAGGTTTTAGGCGCTAACACTCGCCGCGCGGCGGCTCGCTGCTTGAGCGCGATTTTATCGCGCGACGAGACGGAGGGGCTCCCGAAGCTGATCTGGCCCCCCTCCGGATCGTGGCGCTTCGGGAGCCTCTCCACCTTCCCCATCTGCAATACTCACGTTTGCCGCCGACGCCGGGTTCCGCTAGAAGGCGCGACTTTCCGTTATTTCAGAGACCCTGCCGGCCATGACCGACACCCTGCAAACCGAAGGCCAGCTGGCCGGGACCGTCCTGTTCTACAACAAGCCCGAGCCGCTCTCGGCCGAAATGCACGGCACCCTGGGCGCCAACCCGGTCGACAAGCCCTATGCCTTCGTGGCCCAGACCCACGTCGTGCCGCTGACCGTGACCGAGTTCGCTCCGGCGGCCCTGTCCTATCCGGTCGTCTTCCTGGGCGACACCAAACAGCCGGTCGCCGTCATGGGCCTGCGCCAGGGCGAAAACCTGTATGTCGACGCCGCCGGCGACTTCAAGGCCGAGGCCTATATCCCGGCCTACGCCCGCCGCTATCCGTTCGTCTTCGCCAATGACGAAGTCCAGAACCGCATGATCCTGTGCATCGACCGCGACGCCTCCTTCATCGCCGAAGGCGGGCAGGTGCCCCTGTTCGAGAACGGCCAGCCGAGCCAGTACGTCACCCAGGCGATGGAGTTCTGCAACAATTTCGAACAGGAGCGTCAGCGCACCGACAGCTTCATCGCCCTGCTCAACGAGCTGGACCTGTTCCACACCCGCGAGGCCGTCTTCACGCCGCGCGACGAGAACGGCAATCCGGGCGAGCCCCAGAAGCTGGCCGACTATTTCGCCGTCTCGGAAGACAAGCTGAAGGCCCTGCCGGCCGAGAAGCTGGCCGAGCTGCGCGACAACGGCGCCCTGGGCCAGATCTACGCCCATCTGGTGTCGCTGCTGGGCTGGGACCGCCTGATCGCCCTGGCCTTCCAGCGCGCCGCCCAGATGCCGGTCGCCGCCAACGCTTAAGTCGCGCAGCGACTTAAGCTTCTTTCTTGGGGGCTATCGCGCGGTCGCGCTACTTCAGCCCCCCGATTGACTGATTGGCCCCGTCGGTTCGCCGGCGGGGCTTTTTCGTGGGCGTCAGCGGCGCACAAAAAGCGCCCGGGTCAGGCAGCCGAAGACCAGCCGGCCGCCCTCGTCGAGAAGGTCGTGCTGGGCGATGACGATGCCCTTTTCGTCGCCGACAGGGTCCTTGCCCATGACCGTCATCCGGCCGCGCAGCAGCTCCCCCGGCGGCGGATTGCGCATGAAGCGAAGGCCGTCGACGGCCAGAACCTTGGTCTGGGCCCAGCCCGAGGCCTTTTCCGCCGCCAGTCGAGACCACAGGGCATAGACCATGGCGTCGGGCGCGCCATAGGCGGTGTCCCAGCCCGGCGCGAACCGTTCGACGAAAGCCTCCACGCCCGCCTCGTCGACGGCGATGGCCCCGAGCTGGAGCACCTGGCCGTTTTCGAGATCCTCGAAATGGAGGTGAAGGCTTTCGCTCATGGTGAATATCCCTAGGCCGGCTCTTCCGAAACGCGCACCAGAAGCTTGCCGTCGTGGTCTCCGGTGAACAAGCGGTTCAGGGAGGTCAAGGCGCCTTCGAGGCCGTTGTCGACGTGGACCTTCCATTTCACCTTGCCCTCGGCCAGCCAGGGGCCGAGCTCGGCGACCATTTCCCTGGCGCGGGGCGAATAGTCCATGACCAGGAAGCCCTGCATCGTCATCCGGTGGGTGATCAGGCGGCTGAGGTCCGGCGACGGCGGGCGTTTGGTGGCGTTATAGGCCGAGACCATGCCGCAGACGGCCATGCGGGCGTGCAGGTTCAGCCGGTTCCACACCGCCACCATGATGTCGCCGCCGACGTTCTCGAAATTCAGATCGACGCCGTTCGGGGCCAGACGGTCGAGCGCCTCACCGACATCCTCGTTCTTGTAGTCGATGGCGGCGTCGAAGCCGAGCTCCTCGACCAGCCAGCGGCATTTGTCGGGCCCGCCGGCGATGCCGATGACATGGGCGCCGCGCTGTTTGGCGACCTGGCCGGCGATGGAGCCGACCGCGCCGGCTGCGGCGGAGATGACCATGACCTGACCCGGCTCGGGCTTCAGCACATCAGTAACGCCGAAGTATGCGGTCATCCCGGTCATGCCCATGACAGACATATTGGCGGTCAGCGGCAGGCCGGGCGCCCGGTGCACCCGCGAGGCGCCGCTGTCGGGCACGACGCCGTAGTCGGCCCAGCCGCCCATGGCCGTGGTGACCAGATCGCCGACCTTGTATTTCTGCGACTTCGATTCCTCGACGACGCCCAGCGTCAGGCCGCGCATGACCTCGCCCAGACCCACGGGCGGCAGATAGCCGACGGCGTCGTTCATCCAGGTGCGGTTGGTCGGGTCCAGCGAGAGGTAGACGGTGCGGACGAGGATATCGCCGTCCTTGAGCTCGGGCGTCGCGCTCTCGACCAGTTCGAGGTCGCCGTCCTTGATCAGACCCTGCGGTCGCTGGCGCAGGACCCACTGACGATTCATCGGCATCGAACGCTCTCCCGGGATGGTTTCTTTTCAGAACCCATCTTGGCGCGTCGCCTCCGCCTGTCGAGAGGCCTCGGCGTCGCCCGCAAAGAAAAAGGGCGGACCGTGAGGTCCGCCGCCATTCCGCAAAGAAAATCGGGCGGATCAGAGATCCGCCCGAGGGAAGTGGCATCATCGAGAATGAGGCGTGGAGGCGACAGACCGGCTAGGCCGGTCTCAAGTCGGGGGGGCGTCGCCGCCTCCACAGCTTGATAACGGCGACTCTTGAAAGCCGTTCCATCGGATGCGCGATTTTTTCGCCACATCAGGGAAACGACTGATTGTCCCGTCGCGAATCGCGGGAGGCGCCCAAGGAAAAAGGCCGTCGGGCAGTGCCTGTCCGACGGCCTTTTCACGATCGGTCTGATGACGCCTAGGCGGCTTCCTTGCGGCGCGAGGGGTGGAAGAACAGGGCCTGGCTGATCGCCGCCTTCACCGTTTCCGGCTGGAAGGGCTTGGTGATCAGGAAGGTCGGTTCCGGGCGTTCGCCGGTCAGCAGGCGCTCGGGGAAGGCGGTGATGAAGATCACCGGCACGTCGAAGCGCTTGAGGATGTCCTTGACCGCGTCGATACCCGACGAGCCGTCGGCCAGCTGGATGTCGGCCAGGACCAGACCCGGACGGTGGCGGGCGACGGCGTCGACGGCCTCGTCATGGGTGGTCGCGGTGGCGGTGACATTGTGGCCCAGCTCGCGAACTAGGCTTTCGATGTCCGCCGAGATGATGGCCTCGTCCTCGATGATCAGGACGTCGGTGGCCAGTTCGGCGTCGATCTCGGCCTGGGCCTCGCCGATCAACCGTTCGACGTCATTGACGTCGGCCGACAGGATCTGGGCGGCTTCGGACGGGGTGAAGCCTTCGAGGGCGGTCAGAAGGAAGGCCTGACGCGAGCGCGGGGCGATGCGCATCAGACGGCGCGAGGCGTCGTCGCGCCCCTCGATGCCGCTCTGATCTTCCAGCTGGGCGCCGGTCGAGGACCAGATGGCGTGGAACACCTGATAGAGTGCGACCCGCGGGGTCATTTCGGTCGACAACTGGCGTTCGCCGGCGGCCAGGGCCTCGAGGGCGACGCGAACATAGTTGTCGCCGGTCGCCTGGTCGCCAGTCAGGGCGCGCGCGTAGCGACGGACGTAGGGCAGATGAGGCGCAAGTCTGGCCAGAAGGCTCATTTCAGAAAATTCCCCGACATAACAAGGTGACACGCCAAAGACCCCAAGGCGGACCCGGGCGCGTGACCAGCTCCAAACGTATCATCACCGCCACGGTTCCATGGGCTGACGACAACCTTGGCCATATTTTTGCATCTATAACCGGAACCGTGTCCGTTGGCCGACGTTGTCCGGTTCCATAATGACGTCGATCGCCAAGATCGGCGCGTCCTTGAATGCGTGCAACGGGTGGCGGCCTAATTGTCCATGATCGATACTCCTGACTCCTCCCGGCGCAAGGCCGCTCCCACAGGCGAGGCCGGGCTGGAAGAGGCCCGTCTGCGCCAGCAGGCCATCGGCGTGAAGCTGCGTCACATGTTCGACGAGGTGGTCAACGAGCCCATCCCCGACGAATTCCTAGCCATCCTGCGCCGGGCCGACGACAATGCGGGCGAGAAGGGCGGCGAATGAGCGGCTCCTCCTCCCGGCCGCCGGCGCCGCCCAAACCGCCCTCGGCCGATGACGCCGGGTTCAAGCGCGAACTGGTCACCCTGATTCCGCATCTGCGCGCCTTCGCCCGGACTCTGACCGGCGATCCGACTGCGGCCGACGACCTGGCCCAGGACGCCATGATGAAGGCGTGGGACGCCCGGGCCAGCTATCAGATGGGCACCAATATGAAGGCCTGGACCTTCATGATCCTGCGCAACCAGTTCTATTCCGAGAAGCGCCGCTCCTGGCGTCAGTCGCAGCTGGATCAGGAAGCCGCCGAGCGGACTCTGGTCGCCGTCGACGATCCCGAGGCGCCCGTCGCCCTGGACGAGCTGCGCATGGCCCTGAACACCCTGCCCGAGGAACAGCGCGAAGCCCTGATCCTCGTCGGGGCCGGCGGCTTCGCCTATGAAGAGGCGGCCGAAATCTGCCAGTGCGCGGTCGGGACGGTGAAGAGTCGCGTGAGCCGCGCCCGCCGGGCCCTGCAGGCCACGCTGGAGCGCGGCGGCTATGCCCGCGACGGCAAGGCGGCCGGAGACGCCATGCGGTCCATCCTGGCCGATGCAGACCGTCTGAGCGGCGCCAGGCAGGTCTGAGCCCGTGGTGCGTATCGGCCGCTCCCTGGGCCGCGATCTGAAACGGCGTTTCACGCCCAGGCCCCAGAAGGCCTCGCAGCGGTTCCAGAGCATCCGCTTCCGGCTGGGCGTGGCCATGGCCATCGCCCTCCTGCCGATCCTGGTGCTGGGCGCGATCCAGACCCAGGCGGACTTCCGCGAACAGGCCGCGGATCGCCGCTCGGATCTGCAGCTGGCCGCCGCTCGCGCCGCAGCGACCACCAAGGCCCGGCTGGACAGCACCACCATCCTGCTCGAGGCCCTCGGCCCCGAGGCGACCGGCCCCAGCTGCGGTCCCCGGCTGGGGGCCCTGATCGAGCGGCTCGACGACTATGAGGCCCTCTATCGGATGTCCGGGACCGGGGACATCGTCTGTTCCTCGCGTCCGCCGCTGGCCACCAGCACCCCCGAGGTGGTCCGCGCCCGGCCCTGGTTCCAGCGGATCGCCGCCGGCGACCCCCTGGTGGTGATGCGTTCCTCGTTGACGGTATCGCCCCGCGCCAGCCTGCTGATCGCGTCGCGGGTGGAGCGTCCGCTCGGCCGGTTCGACGGCGGCATGGTCGCCCTGATCCCGCTGGACCGGCTGCAGCCCGACGTGACCGATCCGGCCCTGCCCAAGGGCGCCCAGGCGGCCCTGACCGACGCGCAAGGGCGCATCCTGACCGCCACAGACGTCCGGGCTTTCCGCCTCAGGGGAGACCAGACCCTGGAAGGCTGGGTCGAGCGCGCCCGCAGCGACGCCACCGCCCTGTTCGAGGCCGATGACGACCTGGGCCAGCACCGGGTCTATGCCGGGGCCGCCCTGGCGGGACGCGATGTCTATGTGCTGCTGTCGGCCCCGGCGCCGGGCCTCCTGTCCTGGGCGCAGCTGAATCCGATCGGGTCGATCCTTCTGCCCTTCGCCGCCTGGCTGGCCGCCTTCGCCGCGGTCATGCTGGTCACCGAGCGGGTGGTCATCCGCTGGCTCGACTATCTGGAACGGATCGCCGCCATCTATGCGCGCGGCCGGTTCTCTGTGCGCCCGGTCCAGGCCGCCAACGCCCCGTCGGAAATCCGCCTTCTGGCCCAGACCCTGGACGAGCTGGCCGAAAACATCACCACCCGCGACGGCATGCTGACAGAGAGCCTGACGGAAAAGGACGCGCTGATGCGCGAGATCCATCACCGGGTGAAGAACAATCTGCAGATCATCTCGTCGCTGCTGTCGATGCAGCAGCGGGCCCTGACTGACGCCCCGGCCAAGGCGGCGCTGGGCGACACCCGCCAGCGGATCTCGGCCCTGGCCCTGATCTACCGCACCCTCTACCAGTCCGAGAATATCCGCTATGCCGACGCGCGCGAGTTCCTGACCGAACTGGTCGGCCAGCTGGTCGCCGCCGAGGCCATGCGCGGCCCCGTGGTGTCCTCGTCGGTGGAGGCTGACAGTCTGGTGGTCGATCCGGACAAGCTGGCGCCCCTGGCCCTGTGGCTGGTCGAGGCGGTTTCGAACGCCCAGAAGCACGCCTTCGCCGGGCGCGGCGGCAACCTTCAGGTTCGCTTCAAGGTCGATGGCGACAAGAGCGTGCTGGAGGTCCAGGACGACGGCCCTGGTCCGGATCAGGCCGCGGTCACCGCCGGGGTCGGACGCACCCTGATGGGCGCCTTCGCCAAACAACTGAGGGGCGAGGCCGAAATTCTGCGCGGTCCCGACGGCGGCACCATCGCCCGGATGGTCTTCGCCACGCCCGAGGCCGTCGTGCCCAGCGATCCCGCCGATCTGGTCGGAACCGCCAAGCCTCCGTCGCGTTGATCCGACAGACCCGGTGCGATCATCGCGCCGCCCCTCCCGGAGTGTTTCCAATGCGCAAGATGTTCGTTCTGTTCGCCGCCGCCGCCGCCCTGACCACCGCCGCCTGCAACACGGTTTCGGGCGTGGGCAAGGACACCGCCGCCGCCGGCAACGCCGTGACCGGCGCCGCCGAGGACGCCAAGGGCAACTGATAGCGGAACCGCGTTCTTCGGAGCGCGTTTCCAGGGGCGTCCGTGGCTGGAGAGAGCCGCCGACGCCGTAAAGAGCCCCGCCGGTCGCCCCACCGGCGGGGTTTTTGCTGCGCCGCGCCCAACCGCCGCGCTTCCCCCTCGTGACCCCGCCCGCTAGGGTCGCCCGAAGACGGCCCGCCAGAGGCTGACCGGGGAGATCAAGATGACCGCAGCCACCACCACCAAGAGCGCAGAGCCCGCCCTGACGACCGTGGTAGCCGCCTCGGCCGCCGGCACCGCCTTCGAGTGGTACGACTTCTTCGTCTTCGGCTCCCTGACCACCATCATCGCCCGCCATTTCTTCGCCGATGCCGGCGAGGCGGTGTCCTACATCCTGGCCCTGCTGACCTTCGGCCTGGGCTTTGTCGTGCGGCCCGCCGGGGCCCTGGCCTTCGGCTGGTTCGGCGACAAGACCGGGCGCAAGACCACCTTCCTGGTGACCATCACCATGATGGGTCTGGCCACCGTGGCCATCGGCCTGCTGCCCGACTACGGCATGATCGGCCTGGCCGCGCCGATCCTTCTGCTGATCATGCGGATGCTGCAGGGCTTCGCCCTGGGCGGCGAATACGGCGGCGCGGCCATCTATGTCGCCGAGCATGCGCCGCGGAAGACGCGCGGCCTGCTGACTTCCTACATCAACACCACCGCCGCGCTCGGCCTGATCCTGGCCCTGGTCGTCATCCTGACCACCCGGACCATTCTCGGGGTCGAGGCCTTCGACGAATGGGGCTGGCGCATCCCCTTCTGCCTGTCGGCCCTGCTGCTGGTCGTGTCGCTGTGGATCCGGGTGAAGCTGCACGAGAGCCCGGCCTTCGTGAAGATGGCGGCCGAGAGCCAGGGCCGTCACGCCCCGTTCCGCGAAAGCTTCCTGAGCTGGAAGAACGCCCGCTGGGTGCTGGTCGCCCTCGTCGGCATCATGTTCGCGCAAGGGGCCGTCTGGTACGCCAGCTATTTCTACACACGTTTCTTCATGGAGCGGGTGCTCAAGGTCGAGGCCTCGACCGTGGACGGCATGATCCTGGCCCTGACCGTCGCCTCGGCCCTGCTCTATGTCCTGTTCGGTTGGCTGTCGGACAAGATCGGGCGCAAGCCCGTGATGGTCGGCGGTATGATCCTGTTCCTGATCGCGGTCTTTCCCGGCTTTCACGCCCTGACCCGCGCCGCCAATCCGGCCCTGGCGGAGGCCCAGGCCAGCTCGCCCGTCACCGTGGTCGCCGACCCCGCCGCCTGCGCGGTCCAGTTCGATCCCGTCGGCAAGACCGCCTTCACCTCCTCCTGCGACCTGGCCAAGTCGGTCCTCTCCAACGCCGGGGTCAACTACGCCAATATCGCCGCCCCGGCTGGGTCGGTGGCGGTGGTGCGGATCGGCGGGCAGGAAGTGGCTTCGGTGGAGGCCGGCAAGCTCGCGGGCGCGGACCTCAAGGCGGCGCGCACCGACGTCGAGACCCGGCTCAAAGCGGCCCTGGTCGAAGCCGGCTACCCGGCCAGGGCCGACCCGGCCCGCTTCAACTGGTGGGGCGTCTTCGGGGTGCTGATGATCTTCATGGTCGCCGCCACCGCCGTCTATGGCCCGCAGGCGGCGGCTCTGGTCGAGCTGTTCCCGACGCGGGTCCGCTACACGGCCATGAGCGTGCCCTACAATATCGGCACCGGCTGGATCGGGGGCCTCTTGCCGGCCGCCAGCTTCGCCCTCGTGGCCTGGTCGGGGAACATCTATTTCGGCCTCTGGTACGCGCTGGGATTCACCGCCGTGGCCGCCGTCGCGGCCCTGATCTTCCTGCCGGAGACGAAGGGCAGGGATCTCGACACCATTGGCGACTGAGACCCTGAAGCGAACCATGATTTTTTTGCGCCCTGACGCGACGTCACGGCGTTAGAGATCACGCATTATCGACGAGGGTCCCGCCATGAACACCGCCGCCCGCGACGCCGGCCTGAAGCTTCTGCGCCAACACGCCCTGCTGGCCGGGGAGGCCATTCCCGCGGGCTCGGGCGGCATTCCGGTCGACGATCCGGCGACCGGCGAGATCATCGGCCATATCCCCGATCTGGGCGGCGCGGAGACCGAGCGGGCCATTCAGGCCGCCCATGACGCCTTCCCCGACTGGTCGCGCAGCGATCCGCACAAGCGGGCGAAATTCCTGCGCGACTGGGCCGCCCTGATCGACGCCAATACCGAGGGGCTCGGCGCCCTGATGGCGTTGGAGAACGGCAAACCGTTCGAGGAGGCCAAGGGCGAGGTCGCCTATGCCAACGGGTTCATCAAATGGTTCGCCGGACAGGCAGAGCGCATTATCGGCGAGACCCAGGACAGTCCTCTGGGCCACGTCATCCTGACCTTCCGCGAGGCGGTCGGTCCCTGCGCCCTGATCACCCCGTGGAACTTCCCGGCGGCCATGCTGACGCGCAAGCTCGGCCCCGCCTTCGCCGCCGGCTGCACCGCCGTGGTCAAGCCGGCCTCCCAGACGCCCTTCACCGCCATTGCGCTGGCCGAACTGGCCTATGAGGCGGGGCTGCCCAAGGGGGCGCTGAGCGTCATTACCGGTGATGCGGCGACCATCGGCGGGGTGCTGACCGCCTCCCCCCTGATCCGCAAGCTGAGCTTCACCGGCTCGACCCCTATCGGGAGGCTGCTCGCGAAACAGTCGGCGGATACGCTGAAGCGGGTGTCGATGGAGCTTGGCGGCGCCGCGCCCCTGATCGTCTTCGCCGACGCCGATCTGGATCTGGCCGTCGCCGAGACCATCAAGGGCAAGTTCAGGAACGGCGGCCAGACCTGCGTCTGCCCGAACCGCGTCTATGTCGAGGCCTCGGTCGCCGAGGCCTACGCCACGAAATTGGCGGCCGAGGTGGCGAAGATTCCGGTCGGTCCGGCCTTCGAAGAGGGCGTGAAGGTCGGCCCCCTGATCGAGGACAAGGCCATCGACAAGGTCGAGGCCCATCTGGCCCATGTGAAGGCCGACGGCGGCAAGGTCCTGACCGGCGGGGCGCGCCACGAACTGGGCGGCCGCTTTTTCCAGCCGACCGTCACCCTCGGCGGCAAGGACGAACTGTTCCGCCGGGAAGAGACCTTCGGCCCCCTGATCCCCGTCTTCCCGTTTGAGACCGAGGCGGAGGTCATGGCCATGGCCAACGATTCGGAGTTCGGCCTCGCCTCCTATCTGTTCACCCGGGATCTGGACCGGGCCATGCGTATCGGCCGGCATATCGAGGCGGGGATGATCGGCATCAACACCGGCCTGATCTCCACCGCCGTCGCCCCCTTCGGCGGGGTCAAGTCGTCCGGCTACGGCCGCGAGGGCTCGATCCACGGGATCGACGAATATGTCGACATCAAACAGGTGACGCTGGCGCTCAAATAATGCCCATGGTCCTGAGCGCGGCCAGCCGCTCAGCGTCCAGACCCATTCCGCTCAGCACCTCCTCCGTATCCTGCCCCAGGGCGGGTGGGGCGGCGTCATAGGCGACGGGGGTCTTCGACAGGCGGATGGGAGAGGCTACGGTCTTCACCGGGCCTGACAGATCGGCGCGCGCCTGTTCGACGACGAGGCCGCGGTGGATCGCCTGGGGCTCCTCGAACACCTGATCGATCGTATTGACCGGCCCGCATGGCACGCCGGCGGCGTCCAGCGCCACGGTCAGCTCCCGCATGGTCAGCCGGGCGGTCAGGGCGCTGATCTCCGCCGTCAGCACGGCGCGGTGCTCGATCCGCAGCGCATTGGAGACGAAGCGCGGGTCGGTCCCCAGACCCTCGGCCCTGAGCGCCTTCGCAAAGGCGCGGAACTGGCCGTCATTGCCGACCGCCACCACGATCATCCCGTCCGAGCAGGGGAAGGGCTGGTACGGGGCGAGGTTGGGGTGGGCGTTGCCCATCCGCGTCGGCGCCTTGCCTGAGGCGAAATAGTTGGTCGCCTGATTGGCCAGCATGGCCGCCTGAACGTCGAACAGGGCAAGGTCGATATGCTGGCCCTCCCCGGTCGCCCGGGCGTGCAGCAGGGCCGCGAGAATGGCGTTGGCGGCATACATCCCGGTGAAGAGATCGACCACGGCGACCCCGACCTTCATCGGTTCCGCGCCCGGCGCCCCGTCGGCCTGGCCGGTGATCGACATCAGCCCGCCCATGGCCTGGATCATATAGTCGTAGCCGGGTCGGGCGGCGTCGGGCCCGTCCTGGCCGAAGCCGGTGATCGAGCAATAGACCAGCTTCGGGTGGGCCGCCGTCAGGCTGGCGTGGTCGAGGCCGTATTTCCGCAAGCCCCCGGTCTTGAAGTTCTCGATGACCACGTCGCAGGTCGCCGCCAGATCGCGCGCGAGGGCCGCGCCTTCTTCCGAGGCGATGTCCAGGGTGACCGACTTCTTGCCCCGGTTGGCCGAGAGGAAATAGGCCGCGTCGCCGCGCCCGCCGTCGGTCGTCTTCAGGAAGGGCGGGCCCCAGCCGCGGGTGTCGTCGCCCGCCCCCGGCCGCTCGATCTTGATCACCTCGGCGCCCAGATCGGCCAGGACCTGAGTCGCCCACGGCCCCGCAAGCACCCGGGACAGGTCGAGGACGCGAACGCCGGCCAGGGGACCCTGGATGAAAGAGGGGCGGGAAGACTGGGTCATTCCCCTGCCTAACCCGTCTCCCGGTTCGGGAGAAGGCGGGGGCCTGAGGCTGCTGTCAGAAGCCGACCCGGAGGAACACGGCGGGACCCGAGAACTGGTAGGACATGTCGCCCGTCCACTTTTCCTTGTCGATCTGCAGGCCGTAGTCGACGTAGCGATACATGGCTCCCACCCCGACGTTCCTGAACAGCTGCCAGGAGATGGTCGCCTGGGCGTTGGTCAGTTCGCCGTCATAGTCGCCGACGCCCAGAGACATATAGTCGAACCGCCCGCCGACGCTCAGCCTGGGTGTGATGCGATAGCCCGCATAGAGACCGAGGGTGGGCAGGGGCGCCAGGACGTCCCGCTCGCGACGCAGGGCCTGGAGGCTGGCGCTGCCGATATAGCCCTTGCCTTCGAGCTGGAGATCAAAGGTGGTGACGTGAGCGCCGAGCGAAACCCCGACCTCGGCCCGGTCGTTGTGAATGAAGGAATAGGCGGCGCTCAGCCGATAGACACTGGTGTCGAAGGCGCTGTTGAGCGTTACCCCGACCGGATAGGTGACGTCGTCGAAGACGATCTCCCGCTGAAGACCGACGCTGCCTTCCCGGTCCAGGGCGAAATACTCGCCGGTGATCGTCCAACGGCTCCCCAGCCGGGCGCCGAGGAACAGGTCCGGCAGGGTCTCGCGATCCGCCAGGTTGAGATCGGATTCCAGGCTGATGTCGGTGCCGGCCCCCATTCCGTAGCTGGGCGACACCTGCACATGGGTGTCGATGTTCGGCTTGAAGGCCGAGGCCTCGAACCAGAAGCGGTCCTCCAGGGCCTGGGCGGCGGCGGAGGTCGCCGTCGCCCCCCAGCACAGCAGGCCGGACGCGAACAGCGAGGAGATCAGCGGGAGATGTTTCATCGGACGTCCTTGGCGGTCGCCCGAGAGGTCGCGGCGTCGCTTGTCCGTGAGAATGTTCCCGACGCCCTGAAGCGCCTATCAGGTCGAATCCCGACCTAAAGTCCCGGGTCCCAGACGCCGGCGTCACGCATGCGACACTCCCTCGCCTCTTCGGCCCGGCCGCCCAGCTCGCGGGCCATGGTCCTGATCTCGTCCGAAACGGCGGTCTTGCACACGCCGGGCACCAGTCCATGCAGGAAGGCGGTCGCAGACAGTCGAGCCAGCCGCATCCCCATGCCGAAGGCCGTCGCCGAATGCTCGAGATAGGTTTCGCCCACCTCGCGCGGATGGTCGGCGAACAGGATCTTCAACCTGCGGATCATGGAAGGTCCTCCGAGACACCGGGCCAGCCCCTACCCGGCGCAGCCATTCTGCCCTAAACCGCGAACAACAACAGGGGCCGGATCGTCACGACGCGTCACGATCCGCTGAACGCCCTGAAACACTATAGAGACCGGGAAGATCACATGGCCGACGGCGCCGCTGCCTCCGCGCAAACCTTCAAATGGGACGATCCGTTCGACATGGACGGCCGTCTGACCGAGGACGAACGGGCCATCCAGCAGGCGGCCCGGTCCTATGCCCGCGAAAAGCTGCTGCCGCGCGTGGTCGCCGCCTTCCGCGACGAGACGTTCGACCGCGCCATCATGACCGAACTGGGCGAGATGGGCTTCCTCGGCGCGATGCTGCCCGAACAGTACGGCGGGTCGGGCGTCAGCCACGTCGCCTATGGGCTGATCGCGCGCGAGATCGAGGCGGTCGATTCGGGCTACCGCTCGGCCATGAGCGTCCAGTCGTCCCTGGCCATGTATCCGATCTACGCCTTCGGTTCGGAGGAGCAGAAGATGCGCTTCCTGCCCCGGATGGCGGCCGGCGAACTGGTCGGCTGCTTCGGCCTGACCGAGGCCGACGGCGGCTCTGATCCCGCTTCCATGAAGACCAAGGCCGAGGCGGTCGAGGGCGGCTATCGCCTGAACGGCGGCAAATACTGGATCACCAACTCGCCGATCTCGGATCTGGCGGTGGTCTGGGCCAAGCTGGACGGCGTGATCCGCGGCTTCATCGTCGAGCGCGGCTTCGAGGGCTTCACCACCACCAAGATCGGCGACAAGCTGTCCTTGCGAGCCTCCATCACCGGCGACATCGGCCTGACCGACGTCTTCGTGCCCGAGGCCAATCTGCTGCCCAGCGTGAAAGGTCTGCGGGGTCCGTTCTCCTGCCTGAACAAGGCCCGCTACGGCATCGCCTGGGGGGCCATGGGCGCCGCCGAGTTCTGCTTCCATGCCACGCGCGACTATGTCGGCGAACGGATGCTGTTCGGCCGCCCCCTGTCGTCGCGCCAGCTGGTGCAGAAGAAGCTGGCCGAGATGCAGACCGAGATCTTCCTCGGCTTCGAGGGCGCCTATGCGCTCGGCCGCCTGCTCGACACCGGCGCCTGGGTGCCGGAGGCCATCTCCCTGATGAAGCGCAACAACTGCGGCAAGGCCCTGGCCATCGCCCGCGAGGCCCGCGACATGCATGGCGGCGCCGGCATCACCGGCGAGATGCACGTCATGCGCCACGCCATGAACCTGGAGACCGTCAACACCTACGAAGGCGCGCATGATGTGCATGCGCTGATCCTCGGCCGGGCGATCACCGGCGAGAGCGCTTTTTAGGAAGGGCGGCTTCGCCGCCGCGCTACCGCTCGCGACGCGGTCGCTCGCTGCTTGAGCGCAAGTCGTCTCTGCCCCTTCGGGGGGAGGGGGACCGCGAAGCGGCGGAGGGGCCTTACGGGGCGGAAATGGCGAGTGATGACGCCGCGCCGGGGACCATCGTCACGGCGCAATTCTCGCGCTAGGTTGAGGTCCGGCCGCCCGCGAGGACGCGTCGCGCCCGGGGAAAGACTTGATGTCACGTTCGGTTTTCAAGGCGGGTTCGGCCGTCGCTCTGGTCCTGCTGACCCTCCCCGGCGCGGGTCTGGCCCAAACCCCCAAACCGACGCCCAGGCCGACGCCTCCCGCCGCGACTCCGGCCCCGAGCCAGACCCCTCCGACCCCCTATCGCGCGCCCCGTCCGGCCGCCGCCCCGACGCCGCCCCCCGGACGCCGCAATTCCCCTGCCCTATGACGAGCGGCGCGGGGTCTTCACCTTCGCCACCGGTCTGGAACGCTCCCTGCCCGCCGTGGTCCAGGTGACGACCCTGGGCGCCTCGCGCGGTCCGACCTCCGGCGAGAACGAGCCCAAACCGCTGCAAAGCGGCTCCGGCGTGATCATCGACGCACGCCAGGGCATCATCGTCACCAACAACCATGTGGTCGACGGCGGCACCAAATTTACAGTCGACATGACCGACGGACGGCTGTTCGACGCCACCCTGGTCGGGGTCGACAAGGCCACCGACGTCGCCGTGCTCAAGATCGAGGCGCCGAACCTGTCCCAGGTGGAGATCGTCGATTCCGACACCCTGCGCACCGGCGACCTGGCCTTCGCGGTCGGCTATCCGCTCGGCCTCGACCAGACCCTGACCATGGGCGTCATCTCGGGTCTGGGCCGTTCGGGTCTGGGCGATGCGGTCGAGGACTATATCCAGACCGATGCGGCCGTGAACTCGGGCAACTCCGGCGGGCCGCTGCTGGACAGCCGCGGGCGTTTGATCGGCATCAACACCTCCATCCTGTCGGGCGGATCGGACCCGCTGGGCGGAACGGGCGGCAACGACGGCATCGCCTTCGCCGTGCCGACCCGCATCCTGATGTTCGTCGTCGGCCAGATCCGCGAGCACGGCGAGGTGACGCGCGGCAAGATCGGGGCGGTCATGGGCTCCCTGACCGCCACCCGGGCGCGGGCTTTCGGCCTGGGCATCGTGCGCGGCGCGGTTGTCGAGGACGTCGCTCCCGGCTCCCCGGCCGAGACGGCGGGCCTGCAGAAAAACGACATCATCACCCGCATCCAGAACCGTCCGGTGGCCAACGCCGGCTCGGTCCAGGCCACGGTCGGCATCGCCCCGCCGGGCACCCGTCTGCCGATCGTCTATCTGCGCGACGGCCATGAGCACACCACCGCCCTGACGGTGGCCACGGCCGAGCCGGTGCGGGTTGCGGTCGGCAAGACCGCCATCGAGGCCTTCGGCGCCCAGTTCCAGGCCCTCCCCGCTGCCCCCGCCCGCGACGAGACCGCGGCGAAGGAGGAGGCGCCCGCCCAGACGGCCGCGCAGACGGGCGTGCTCGTCGTCTCGGTCGAGGGCGGCTCCGACGCGGCCCAGCACAAGCTGACCGCCGGCGATATCGTGACGAAGGTGGGCGAGCGCGAGGTGACGGATCTGGCCGGTCTGGCCTCGGCGCTCGAAGCCGATCAGGGCATGACGACCCTGACGGTCAGGCGCGGCGAGGAAACGGTGGAGATCAACGTCGGGGAGTGATCCCCGGCGACGTCCTCGATCCTGAACCCGGACGCCGGACAGCAAAACGCCCGCTGCGCCAGGAGGGGGAGGGGGGCGGCAGCGGGCGTCTCGCTTGGAGGAAGCGTCGGCCCGACGGAGCCCGTTGCTGGAAACATCCAGGGGGGCTGGGGGGGCTGTTCAGGATCCGGGACGCTTCCGAACTCCGTCTGGCCGACACTGGCTGTTTCGCCGGGCAAGCGGGCCGTGGCTGGACCGAAACGGGGCCATTTCGTGTCGCCGTCGATTATTTTCAGGACCGCTCCGTTCGGTCAGCGCTGGCGTTTGGGCGAGAGCGGCCTAACTTGATCGGATGAGCTTTGATCCGAACGCGGCGGGTCCCGATGGACAGCCTCAGCAAGGTCCCGTCTTCTTTCACCGCAAGGAGTTGGACCTGATCCTGCGTGTCTACGGCCGCATGGTCGCGGCCGGCGAATGGCGAGACTACGCCATGATCGGGCACAAGGACGTCGCAGAGTTCGCCGTCTTCCGCCGCTCGGGCGACGCCCCCCTCTACCGGATCGAGAAACGCCCGGCGCTGCAGACCCGTCAGGGCCAGTGGGCCGTCATCGGCGAGGGCGGGGTGGTCCTGAGACGCGGCCGCGAACTGCCCCAGGTCCTGCGCGTCTTCGACAGCCGGAAATTCCAGATCGTGGAATAGCAAAAGGCCCCGGCGTTTCCGCCGGGGCCTTTTCCTCCCCATCGCCTGCGATGGGGAGGTGGATCGGAGCGTAGCGACGAGACGCAGGGGGCTCCGCCTCGCGACCCCCGCCTGAACTCAGCGACGACCGCCCGTGAAGGCGAGCAGGAACTGGAACAGGTTGATGAAGTTGATGAACAGGTTCAGGGCGCCGAAGCCCGTCGCCACGCCCATCGCCTGCTGGTCGCCGCCCAGCTGGTAGTAGGTCATCTTCAGCCGCTGCGTATCAAAGGCGATCAGACCCGAGAACAGCAGCACGCCGACGGCGCTGATGATCAGGTAGAAGGTGCCCGACTGCAGGAAGATGTTGACGACCGAGGCGATGATCAGGCCGATCACGCCCATGATCAGGAAGGTCCCGATCGGCGACAGGTCGCGCTTGGTCGTATAGCCGAACAGGCTCAGGCCGCCGAAGGCCGCCGCCGTAATCAGGAAGGTCGTGGCCAGCGAACCGCCGGTGTAACGCAGGAACAGGATGCCAAGCCCGGCGCCGATGGTCGAAACCACGGCCCAGTACAGCAGGTTCACGCCGCCTGCAGTCGGATTCTTCATGAAGAACATCGAGCCGAACAGCATGACCAGCGGCGAGAACTGGATGATCAGGCCCAGCATCGTCAGGCCGATACGGCCATCCGCACCCTGCACGAACAGCAGTTGCTGCACGGCCGGCACATTGCCGGTCACATAGGCCAGGGCGCCGGCGACCACGAGGCCGAGGGCCAGCTTGTTATAGACGCCCAGCATGAAGCCGCGCAGTCCGGCGTCGACCGACATGTCGGCCGAGGCGGGCGCCACATTGGTGAAACCGTTTCTGAAGTCGCTCATCGCGAGATCAATCTCCTCTTGGCCGGAGCACGTCCCCGGCCTTGGCTGAAATATCGGGGTCCGCGCCCCGCCATGCAAGGGAATGTGCGCTTTCCCGCGTCGATCCGCCCCGCTACCAAGGGTCGCATGTTGCGCCTCTTCACCGCCCTGCCCATTCCCTGGGACGTCGTCCAGACCCTGAAACGGCGCCAGACCGGCCTCCCGGGCGCGAAATGGCGGCCGGAAGAGGCGCTGCACATCACCCTGGCCTTCTATGGCGACGTGCCCGAGCGTCAGGCCGATGATCTGGCCGGCGAGCTGTCGCGCATCCCGGTCGATCCGTTCGAGATCGAACTGAAGGGCATCGGCTCTTTTGGCGACGGCCACCGCGCCGACACCCTCTGGGCCGGGGTCGAGGTCAATGAGCGCCTGAACGTGCTCGCAGGACGCTGCAAGGCGGCGGGCGAGCGGGCCGGGATCCGCATGGAGCCCCGCGTCTACAAACCCCACCTGACCCTGGCCTATCTGAAGACCCAGACCAATCCGGACCGGATCGGGGCCTGGGTCGCCAACCACAATCTGCTGCATTCGCCGCCGATCCGCATCGACCGCTTCGGCCTGTATTCCAGCACCCTGACCGATCACGGCAGCGAATATGAGCTGGAGCAGTCCTACCCGTCTTGAACGCGGGCTCCACTGAGCGCATCTGCGGTCCATGTTCATCCAGACCGAACCCACGCCCAATCCGAACGTGCTCAAATTCCTGCCCGGCAGGGATGTCGCCCCGCTGGGCGTGCGCGAGTTCCTGAACATCAACCAGGCCACCGCCTCGCCTCTGGCCGAGGCCCTGTTCAATCTGGAAGACGTCGCGGGCGTCTTTTTCGGCGCCGACTATGTCTCGGTGACCAAGGCGCCGCACGGTCTGGACTGGTCGGATATGAAGCCGCCGATCCTGGCCGCCATCATGGACCATTTCACCTCGGGCGCGCCCCTGATCCGCACCGAGGAGGCGGTCGCCGACGCGGGCGAGGACACCGAGATCGTCGCCGAGATCAAGGCCCTGCTCGACAGCCGCATCCGCCCGGCCGTGGCCCAGGACGGAGGCGACATCCTGTTCGATTCCTTCGATGAGGACAGTGGGGTGCTGAGCCTGCGCATGCGCGGCGCCTGCGCCGGCTGCCCCTCCTCCTCCGCCACGCTCAAGGCCGGGGTCGAGCAGATGATGAAACACTACGTCCCGGAAGTGACCCGGGTGGAGCAGGTGATTTAGGCGAAGGGTGCCAACCCTCGCCGCCCGGCGGCTCGCTGCTTGAGCGCGTCACGGGTCTGGTGACAGGGTTTCATTGAAACCAATTCGTTCTGGCCGCCCGCGCGCAAGCCTGCCATCCTGCGGCCATGCCCCGCTTCGAACAGGACAGCGACGTGCGCGCCCTCGGCGAAGCCCTGGCCGCCCTCCGCCGCGAACGCGGCCTGAGCCAGGCCGAGGCCGGCGCCCGGCTGGATATGACCAGCCAGGGCTGGGGCCTGTATGAGGCCGGCAAGCGCCCGGGCCTGTTCCGGCCCGACGTCCAGCGCCGCCTGACCGCCGCCCTCGACGCCAGTCCCGAAGACCTCGCCCTCACCGCCGCCCGGATCACAGCCGATGCGCCCGCCACGCCTCCGGCCAAGGGCGTCGAAAGCGGCGGGCGCGGCTGGTCCGGCGCCCCGTCCGCCCCTCGGGTCGCGACCGAACGGCTGCAGCTCTCCAATGACGACCTCGCCCCCTGGGCCGCCTCGGGCGTGGTGCTGGAGTTCGATCCGGGCCGCTGGCCACGCCGGGATCAGGGCTGCGTCATCGACCTCACCGACGGCGGGCGCCTGATCCGCCTCTATGACCGCGCCGACGCCGACCGCCTCTATCTGCGCGGCGGTCCGGGCGGGCTGGACGCTGAGACCGTGCTTGAGCGGTCCCGGGCCGCCCGGGTCGCAGCCGTCATCGCCCGTCTCGATCCGTGACACCGGGGCGATGAAACGAATAAGTTGCAACTTTGTTCGTTTCATGAAACTCTTAAATCCGATGACGCGGAAGGGACACCCCATGCCGAGAACGCCGGACCGGGTAGACGCCTTCGTCGGGGCCCGCATCGCCCAGCGCCGCGCGGCGCTCGGCCTGTCGCAACAGGCGCTCGCCGACCGGCTCGGCATCAGTTCGCAGCAGATCCAGAAATATGAGGCTGGATCGAACCGGGTCTCGGTCTCGCGCCTGCACCGGATCGCGACCGTCCTGGGGGCCGCCACGGCGGGGTTCTTCCCGCCGCCCGCGCCTGACATGGCACAGGAGGGACCGCCGGGCGGATCCGTCGGGGCCGACGCCGCTGAAGCGGAATGGCTGATCGGTCTGCGGTTCCTGACCGCCAGCGCCGAGGGGCGGGCTGTGGCGACCGGCTTCGGCCTGATCGAGAGCCGGGACGCCCGACGCGCGGTCGCGACCATCGTGGAGGCCCTCGCCTCACGCTGACCCGCCATCACATGACCGGGGGCGGCGAGCCCCCTCGCCTTCCCGGCCGTGCGCGGATAGAGGTCCGCCCATGAAGGTCCTCGTCATCGATACGGCGCTGAACGCCTGCACCGCCGCCGTCTTCGACGGCGACAGTCCTCTGGGCGTGCGCGTCGAGCCCATGGCCAAGGGGCATCAGGAGCGGATCGGCGGCTTGGTCCGCGACGCGGTCGCCGACGCCGGCGGCTTCGACGGGATCGCGCGTATCGGCGTCACCGTCGGTCCGGGCTCCTTCACCGGCCTGCGCGTCGGCCTCGCCTTCGCGCAAGGGCTGGGGGCCGCGCTCGGCGTGCCGGTCGTGGGGATATCCACCCTGGCGGCCCTCGCCCGCTCCGCCGACGGCGGGGCCGGAGCGACCGCCGCCGTCATCGACGCCCGCCGGGGCCAGGTCTATCTGCAGACCTTCCAGGACGGCGCACCGACCATGGCGCCAACCGCCCTCGCCCTCGATGCGGCGCGCGAGACCCTGTCCGGCGAAGATCGGATCTGGGCGGGCAGCGGCGTCTCCCTCGTCACCGGCGCCCTCGCGGCCGAGCCGATCACCGTCCCGACACCCGAGGCCCTCGCCGCCCTGACGATCGCGGCCGATCCGGCTGAGGCCCCGCCGACGCCGCTGTATCTGCGCGCGCCCGACGCCACCCCGCCGACCCGGCTGCCGGGACAGGCGCGACCGCCAGCGGCGCGCCCCGCCAAGCCGTCGTGACCGAATCAGCCGACCTGATCGTCTCCCGGGGCCCGGAGGACGCGCCGCTTCTGGCCGCGGTTCATCTCGAGGCCTTCCACGCCCCCTGGGACACGGCCGCCTTCGACAGTCTTCTGGGTCAGGCCGGGGTCTTCGCCATCCGCGCGCCCGACGGCTTCATCCTGTGCCGGGTGGTGCTGGACGAGGCCGAGATCCTGACCCTGGCCGTGCGTCCATCCGCCCGCCGCGCCGGCCTCGGCGCCCGCCTGACCCAGGCGGCGGCCGAGTTCGCGGCCCGCGCCGGGGCCGAACGCCTGTTCCTCGAGGTCGCCGAGGACAATGAGGCCGCCCGCGCCCTCTATGCCCGTCTGGGATTTATCCAGACCGGACGCCGCAGGAACTATTACGAAAAATCAGATGCAAGCCGTGTCGATGCGCTTCTTCTTGAACTTGCATGGCCGGAGCGACTTCCCTCGCGGTGACGCTGCCTCTATCTTGTCGAACCATGGACCGGATCGAAAAGCTTTGCGCCGAACGCGGCATGCGGATGACCGAGCAGCGGCGCGTCATCGCGCGGGTGCTTTCGAACGCCGAGGACCATCCGGACGTGGAGGAGCTGTACCGCCGCGCCTCCGCCATCGACCCCCATATCTCGATCGCCACCGTCTACCGGACCGTGCGCCTGTTCGAGGAAGCGGGCGTGGTCGAGAAGCACGATTTCGGCGACGGCCGCAGCCGCTATGAAGAGGCTGGCGACGACCACCACGATCACCTGATCGACACCCGCACGGGCGAGGTCATCGAATTCTTCGACGCCGAGATCGAGCGGCTGAAGACCGAGATCGCCGAACGCCTCGGCTTCCAGCTGGTCGGGCACAAGCTCGAGCTCTACGGCACGGCCATCGAAGGCGCCGAGCCGTCCAAGCGCGAAGGCCTGATCTTCACCCGTCACGGCGCACGCCACGACCACTGAGCCAGGAGGCTGGTCTCGGGGCGCCGCTCCTTGTCAGCGGGCTCAAGTAGCGCGACGCGCGGTAGCCCCCTAATATGCGCCCATGACCGAGACCCTCGTCGCGCCCGTCGGTGCGCACCCTGAAGCCGGGACCGGAGAGACGCCGCCGAAGCGTCTCTTCATCAAGACCTACGGCTGTCAGATGAATGTCTATGATTCCGAGCGCATGGCCGATGTCCTGCGCCCGCTCGGCTATGCCGCCACGGATACGGCGGAAGGCGCCGACTTCGTCATCCTGAACACCTGCCACATCCGCGAGAAGGCGGCCGAGAAGGTCTATTCCGAACTCGGCAAGATGCGTGAGATGCGGGACAAGAAGCTGGCCCGCGGCGAGGGCCGCATGACCATCGCCGTCGCCGGCTGCGTCGCCCAGGCCGAGGGCGAGGAGATCATGCGCCGCCAGCCCGCCGTCGATCTGGTCGTCGGCCCCCAGGCCTATCACCAGCTGCCCGAGCTTCTGGCCCGCAACGCCCGGGCGCGCGGCGAACGCATCGGCGCCGACTTCGCCCCCAATGAAAAATTCGACGCTCTCTCCGCCGAGGGCGCGGCCGCGCGCGGGGTCAAGGGACCGACCGCCTTCCTGACCGTGCAGGAGGGTTGCGACAAATTCTGCACCTTCTGCGTGGTGCCCTATACGCGCGGCGCCGAATGGTCGCGCCCGGTCGCCGATGTGCTGGCCGAGGCGCGGGGTCTGGCCGACAAGGGGGTGCGCGAGGTCACCCTGCTGGGCCAGAACGTCAACGCCTATGACGGCGCCGGTCCCGACGGCGTCTGGACCCTGGCGAAGCTGGCCTATGCCCTGGCCGAGATCCCCGGCATCGACCGCATCCGCTATACGACCAGCCACCCCAACGACATGTCCGATGACCTGATCGCCGCCCATGGCGATCTGCCCGCCCTGATGCCCTGGCTGCACCTGCCGGTTCAGGCGGGCTCGGACCGGATCCTGCGGCTGATGAACCGCAAGCACGGCCGCCAGAAATATATCGACCTGATCGCCCGCATCCGCGAGACCCAGCCCGACCTCGCCCTGTCCGGCGACTTCATCGTCGGCTTCCCCGGCGAGACGGACAAGGATTTCGAGGACACGATGGATCTGGTCCGTCAGGTGACCTACGCCTCGGCCTTCTCCTTCATCTATTCGCCGCGCCCCGGCACCCCGGCCGCCGGCATGGGGACCCAGGTGCCCGACGCCGTGGCGCGCGAACGGCTGCACGCGCTCCAGACCCTTCTGTTCGAACAGCAGACCGCCTTCAACGCCTCGCGCGCGGGCATGATTTTCGACGTCCTGTTCGAGAAGAAGGGCCGCCACGGACATCAGGCCATCGGCCGCTCGCCCTGGCTGCAATCGGTCCATGTCGACGACGCGGATCATCTGCTCGGCCAGATCGTTCCGGTCGAAATCATCAGCGGACAGCAGAACAGCCTGACCGGGCGGCTGCTTCAACAGAAGGTCGCTTAGTGGCGAGAGAAAGTGAATTCCTGGAGCTGGACGACGACGCCCTGCATGCCGTCATCGGGCCCAACAGCCGCCACGTCGCCCTGATCGAGGACGCCTTCAAGGTGCTGATCGAGGCCCCCGGCGGCGGGGTGTCGATCAACGGCGGCGCCCGCGACCGGGCCAATGCCAAACAGGTCATCGAGACCCTGGCCGGGCGCATCGCCCAGCGCGCCGAGGTCAATGAGGCCGACGTCCGCGCCGCCATCGGCGTGGCCCGCACCGGCGTCTCGGGCGGCGGCCGCCGCGTCGATCCCCTGGCCCTGCCCATCGGCCGACGCGGCGCCATCGTGCCCAAGACCGACGCCCAGGCCCGCTATCTGGACGTTCTGGCCAATCACGAACTGTCCTTCGGCGTCGGCCCGGCGGGCACCGGCAAGACCTTCCTCGCCGCCGCCTATGGCGCGTCGCTGCTGCGGCGCGGTCAGGTCGACCGGCTGGTCATCACCCGGCCGGCGGTCGAAGCGGGCGAGAAGCTGGGCTTCCTGCCCGGCGACCTGAACGAAAAGGTCGATCCCTATCTGGCCCCCATCTGGGAGGCCCTGAACGACATCCTCGGCGCCGAAGACGTCCAGCGCCGTCGCGACAAGGGGGAGATCGAAGCCGCCCCCATCGCCTTCATGCGCGGCCGCACCCTGAGCCACGCCTTCATCATCGTCGACGAGGCGCAGAACACCTCGCGCTTGCAGATGAAGATGGTCCTGACCCGTCTCGGCGAGGGCGCGCGCATGGTGGTCACCGGCGACCCGTCGCAGATCGACCTATTGAATCCGCGTGATTCCGGCCTCGCCCATGCGCTCCGCATCCTGCGCGACGTGAAGGGGGTCGGGGTGCTGGAGTTCGAGGCCCGCGACGTGGTCCGCCACGCCATGGTCGAGCGGATCGTCCGCGCCTATGACGCCGATTCGGCGAGCGCCCGTCCCAAGGCCGATCTCGAAGATCCCACCCCGTGACCGAGGGGAGCATGATCGAGGTCGAGATCGAGGCCGACGACTGGACCGACGCCCTGCCGGACGCGGAAGCCATCGTCGAACGTGCGGCGCAGGCAGCCTTGGGAGCCACCGAGGGCGGCCTCGTCGTCCTGCTTACCGACAACGGGGCGGTTCAACTGCTGAACGCCCAGTTCCGCGACAAGGACCGGCCGACCAATGTCCTGTCCTTCCCGGGCGGCGAGGTGCAAATGCCCGGCGCTCCGCCGCACCTCGGCGACATTGTCCTCGCCTTCGGTATCTGCCGCGATGAAGCGAAGGCGCAGGGAAAGAGCCTGGCCAACCACCTGAGCCATCTGGTCATTCACGGGACCCTGCATGTCCTCGGACGCGACCATGAAGACGAGGCCGAGGCCGAGGCGATGGAGGCCGAAGAGCGCACCCTGCTTGCCAGCCTGGGCGTGGCGGACCCATACATCCTGCCTGACGACCTCTGAATCGCCTCCAGTAAAACGGGCCGCATGACCTCCGAACCCCTGGCCGACCTGCCCGTTCACGCCCTCGCCGCCGGAAGCGAGAAGCGGCGTCGGCTGATCCTGCGTTTCGGCCGCATCGGCCTGGCCTTGCTGGCCGGGGTCGGCGCGGCCCTCGCCCATCCGCCATTCGGCGTCCTGCCGGGTCTGCTCGGCTATCCCCTGCTCATGCTTCTGGCCGAGCGCTCGGAGACGAAGCGCGGCGCCTTCTGGATGGGCTGGCTCGGCGGCTTCGCCTATTTCTTCATCTCCTGCTGGTGGGTCGCCGAGGCGTTTCAGGTCGATCCGTCCCAGGCCTGGATGGCGCCCTTCGCCGCGAGCTTGCTGCCCGCCGGCCTCGGCCTGTTCTGGGGAACGGCCCTGGCCCTCTATCGGCGGTTCGCGCCTGCGGGCGTCATCCGCGTCCTGGTCTTCGCCGCCCTGTTCTGCCTGCTGGAATGGCTGCGCGGCCATGTCCTGACCGGCTTCCCCTGGAACCCGGCCGGGGCCAGCTGGAAGGCCGGCTCGGCCGGGTCGCAGTTCGCCTCGGTGGTCGGGGTCTACGGCCTGGGCTTCGTCACCGTCGCCGCCGTCTCGGCCTTCGCCCCCCTGCTGGGACCGGGTACGCGCGAACGCCGCGCCGCCTCGGCCCTGTTCGGCGTCGGCGTCCTGCTGGCGCTCGTCGTCGGCGGCATGATCCGGCTGCACGGCGCGAAGGTCGAGCTGTCGCCGACCTTGATCCGCATCGTTCAGGCCGATGTGGCCCAGGAATCGAAATGGACGCCCGAGGCCTATCAGGGGATCGTCGATCGCTATCTGAACCTGACCGCCAGACCGGGTGAAGGGGGTTTGCCGGACGTCGTAGTCTGGCCCGAAGGCGCCCTGCCGGCCAGCGCCAATCAGGTCTTCGCCGACGGCGCGCCCGAGGCCACAGCCATCGCCCGCGCCCTACAGCCTGGCCAGACCCTGCTGATGGGCCTCGCCCGGGCCGAGCCGTCGCCCAAAACTGGCGCACCCGACCGCTATTTCAACAGCCTGTTCGCCCTGCATGACGAGGGCGACGGGCCGGGTCTGCGGGTCAGCGGCATCTATGACAAATACCGGCTGGTGCCCTTTGGCGAATATCTGCCGCTCGGCGACCTGATGGGCGCGCTGGGGATCCGCAGCCTGGTGCATATGCCGTCGGACTTCAGCGCGGGTCCGAAGCCCGCCCCGATCGACCTGCCCAACGCTCCGCGCGTTCAACCCCTGATCTGCTACGAAAGCCTCTATCCGGGTTTCACGCCGGGCGGGGCCAGGCGACCGTCGTGGATCGCCAATGTCTCCAACGACGCCTGGTTCGGACGGACGTCGGGACCGCTGCAGCATCTGAACCTCGCCAGCTACCGGGCCATCGAGACCGGACTGCCGGTGGTGCGCGCCACCCCGACGGGCGTCTCGGCGATGATCGACGGCTGGGGCCGGCTGGTCCCGGGCAAGCGGCTGGATCCGGGCGAGAGCGGGGTCATCGACGCCTTCCTGCCGCGCCCCGCCCCGGCGACCCTCTATGGCCGCGTCGGCGATCTCTTCTTCTGGCTGGCGATTCTGGCCAGTCTGGCGATCTGCCTTCCCTGGACCCGGCTGGCCTCGCCCGGGCGCGAGTGAACGATATGACGAAAGCCGGGGAGAAGAGGGCGAGAAGGAAGACGGGAGAACGGCAGGAGACCGAGCGGACCCGTCATGTCGATGTGGCGATAAGCCGCCGTTTCCGGGAACTGCGCGAAGCTCTGGGACTGACCAGGACACAGGTGGCCGCCGACATGGGCGCCTCGGTCGGCCGCTGGCAGGGCTATGAAAGCGGTCAACGAATTCCGGCTTCACGCATCTGGCAGTTCTGCCGTCGTTACGGTCTGGACGTGTCGGAGATCTATGCCGGCCAGCCCTTCACCATCGGGCCGGTCGGGGCCGGCGGCGAGACCGACAGCGCGACAGCCCCCCCGACGGTCGGAGGGTTGGGGCAGGTGACGGGCGAGGTGGCGAGGGGGGCGTCGACAGGAGTCGCGACCGGCCTTGCTCCGGGTATGGCCGAAGAAGCGACGGCGTTCGAAGTCGCGTCCGGAAATCCGCACGATCCGGCTTCAGACGATGCCGCCCTGCGCGCCATCGCCGAGGTCGCAGCCGATCTGAACCCGCTGGAGCGGAATCTGGCCCTCGCCGCCCTGAAGGGGATTCGCGCGCATAAGGCGAATCGCCCCTGAACTTTCGCGTTTTTGCATATGGTACGTTTCGTACCTGATACCCATTCGCGGTTTGCAGCGCGGAATCCGCGAAAAATGATGCCTAAAGGTTGCAACCGAATGTGAAGCGCCGCCGTATGTGTATTATCAGGTGACAGTCGCTTAAACGCGGCGCATCAAAACGGTCGCGTTAGTACGCGGATACGGCGAGAGAAAAATGGCTAGAGGCGCAGGCGAAGACGGACCCCACCCCGTCGACCGTCACGTGGGCAGACGGGTATGCGAAAAACGCATCAGCCTGGGGTACAATCAAAGCGATCTGGGCCGGGCTCTCGGCCTGACCTTCCAGCAGATCCAGAAGTACGAGAAGGGCGCGAACCGCATCTCTGCGTCCAAGCTCTGGGACATCGCCCGCTTCTTCAAGGTCGACATCGGCTATTTCTTCCAGGGCCTTGCCCAGGGCCAGCCGGGCATGGCTGAAGACGGCGCCGCCGCCTTCGATCATGACTTCCCCTCGACCCGCTATTCGATCGAGATTTCGCGCCTGGCGCCGCAGCTGTCGAACCGGCAGCAGAAGCTGGCCCTCGACCTGATCCGCGAGATGACCGACCGCCCCGAGGAAGAGGCCTGATCGGCCTTCTCCCGACGGCGCGGCCATCCGCCTGACCGTCGGGAAGCCCGGCACGGAGCGCGTCCCGGACGCGCCCGAACACGTCTGGAGACCGCCCGACCGACTCTGTTCCGGACGGCGCACCCCGCAACCTCACCGCGCCACCGGTGTCAGGTCCCTGCCCCTTCCCCCGCGGTCCTGGCCGCCGTCCTCTGCACGCCAAAGTTCGGCGCCCGTTCCTTCTGCTGGGTCCAGTAGGCGGGCCCGTCGTCCGGCTTGAACATGGTCCGTGGCGTACCATCCCGGGCGACGACCGCGAAGGTGTTGGTCGAGGCCTGGTAATAGAGGGTGTCGCCGTTCGGCCGCTTCGCCGTATCCGCCCCCGCAGGAGGATGGTCGGCGAAGGCCTTCATCCGCGCCGCATAGTCCTCGGCCGAGCGGGCCCCGAAGGCCGAGCCGTTGCGCTCGTAAAGTCGCACGATCTTGGCGTCAGCAGTCTCGCGCCGGTTGGCGGTGACCACACCCTTCTCCGCCGTCGCCCCGCCCCCGGGCCCAGCTCCCGCCGCCTCGGCCTGGGCCGGCCCGCCGAGCGCCGCGGCGGTCAGGACCGCCCCCGCTTCTCCGGCCCGGTCCCGCGTCTGGACCGCCGACGGCCCGTTGTCGCAACCGCCCCCCAGCAGAAGAACCGCCCCCGCGGCCAGCGCCGCCCCGGTCCTGATGATCGTTCCGCTCATCCAACCCTCCATTGCATCGCAGAACACAGTTAGGCATAGGTTGCATGTTCTTGCAATGTTCTTTTTCGCGGTTGTGCTTCGCCTCGACGGCGAGACGGCCGACCGCTAGAAGCACGACATGACCACCGGCGCGCTCCAGTCCCGCAAGATCCTGCTGATCGTCGGCGGCGGCATCGCCGCCTACAAGGCGCTGGAGCTGGTCCGGCTGGTCCGCAAGGCCGGGGGCGAGGTCCAGACCATACTGACCGCCTCGGGCGCCGAGTTCGTCACCCCCCTGTCTCTCGCGGCCCTGACCGGCCACCCGGTGCGCCAGACCCTGTTCGCGCCCGAGGACGAGACGGCCATGGGCCATATCGAACTGTCGCGCTGGGCCGATCTGATCGTCGTCGCCCCCGCCACCGCCGGCCTGATCGCCAAGGCCGCCAACGGTCTCGCCGACGATCTCGCTTCGACCACCCTGATCGCCACCGACAAGAAGACCCTGCTGGCTCCGGCCATGAATGTGCGCATGTGGCTGCACCCGGCGGTTCAGGCCAATGTGGCGCGGCTCAAGGGTTTCGACGGCTTCCACGGCATGGCCGTGGTCGGTCCCGACGACGGGGAGATGGCCTGCGGCGAATACGGACCGGGCCGGATGGCCGAGCCCGCTGCCATCCTCGAGCGGATCATCGATCTTCTGACCGGCCCTGACGGCAGGCCGCTTCTGGGCCGCAAGGCGGTCGTGACGGCCGGCCCGACCTTCGAGGCGATCGACCCCGTGCGCGGCCTGACCAACCGCTCCAGCGGCAAGCAGGGCTATGCGATCGCCTCGGCCCTCGCCACCCTCGGCGCCGAGGTGACGCTCGTCTCCGGCCCGACCGGCCTGCCGGTTCCTGTCGGCGTGAGCCGCATTGACGTCGAGAGCGCGCTGGAGATGAAGGCCGCCACGGAAGCGGCGCTCCCCGCGGACATCGCCGTCCTCTCCGCCGCCGTCGCCGACTGGCGCATCGACACCATCTCCGGCGGCAAGATCAAGAAGGGTCCGGGCGGCCCGCCGACCCTTGCCCTGATCGAGAACCCCGACATCCTGGCGGGGATCGCCGCGCCCGGTCCCAACCGCCCCGCCCTCGTCATCGGCTTCGCGGCCGAGACCACGGAACTGGAGGCTAACGCCCGCGCCAAGCTGTCGCGCAAGGGCTGCGACTGGATCGTCGGCAACGACGTCTCCGACGACGTCTTCGGCTCGGACGGCAACGCCGTGCTTCTGGTCACCCGCGACGGGACCGAAAGCTGGCCGCGCCAGCCCAAGACCGCCATCGCCCGCCAGCTGGCGGCGCGCATCGCCGATCACTTCAACGCCATCTCTCTAAAGACTGCCGGAAAAGCCTGAATGACCACCCTGCGGATCCAGCGCCTGCCCCATTCCGAAGGGCTGGCCCTGCCGGCCTATGAGACGACCGGTTCGGCCGGGATGGATCTGCGCGCCGCCATTCCGGCGGAGGCTCCGGTGACGCTGGCGCCCGGCGCCCGCGCCCTGGTGCCCACGGGTCTCAAGATCGCCCTCGACCACGGCTGGGAGGCCCAGGTGCGGCCGCGCTCGGGGCTGGCGCTCAAGCACGGGATCACCTGCCTGAACTCGCCCGGCACGATCGACAGCGACTATCGCGGCGAAGTCGGGGTGATCCTGATCAACCACGGCGCCGAACCGTTCGTGATCCAGCGCGGCGAACGCATCGCGCAAATGGTCATCGCGGCCCATGCCCAGGCGATCATCTCCGAGGTCGAGAGCCTCGACGAGACCGCGCGGGGCGCAGGCGGCTTCGGTTCCACGGGACGGTAGGCTGGACGCCTAGACCGGCGCCGACGTCGTCTGGATCAGCCGGTCCTTGCTGCGCCTGTGCTCGCGCCAGACGGTGTAGAGGCCGCTCGCCGCGATCAGGACGCCGCCGACCAGGGTGTTCAGGCTGGGCGGGCTGTTCATCAGCCACCAGCCGAAGATGACGGCGCCCACGATCTGCAGATAGTCGAACGGGGCCACGGTCGCGACCGGCGCCGCCTTGAGCGAGGCGGCCGAGCTCAGCTGGGCCAGGGCGCCGGCGAACCCGCCCGCGGCCAGCAGCCCATAGGTGGTCAGGTCGTGCCAGCGGCCGAAGAAGGGCAGCATCAGACCGCCCACGACCACCGAGGCCGAGAAGAACCAGAAGACGATCGCCGCCACATGTTCGGTGTCCTTCAGCTGGCGCAGGGTCACTGTCACCCCGGCGGTGCCGAGCGCGGCCAGAAGGCCGAACACCACCCCTTCCGGCGGCGGGGCATGACCGGTCCCGGGCCTCAGCACCACGGCGACGCCGATGAAGCCGACCACGACCGCGATCCAGCGATGCCGCCCGATCGCCTCCTTGAGGATGAGCGCCGCGAGGATGGTGGCGAAGATCGGGGCGGTGAAACCGAGCGTCGCCGAGTCCGGCAGGGTCAGCAGGGTCAGGGCATGGAAGGTGCACAGGATGGAGGCGATGCCCAGGGCGCTGCGGAACAGATGGGCCCAGGGCCGCTCCGTGCCCAGAACCTGCACCCCGCCATGCATGGTCAGGACCCAGACCAGCACCACCGGCAGGCCGAACAGGGCGCGGAAGAACAGCATCTCGGGCGCATTGACCCCGTGGGTCGCGGCCAGCTTGAGCACCGCCGACATGATCGAGAAGAAGCCCGCAGAGGCGATCCTCAGGGCGATGCCGAACGCGATCCGGTCGGTCTGTCCCCCGCTCGGGGCGGACGCCGTCCCGCTCATGCTTTCAAGGCCTTGCCGTTCATCCGGGCTCTGTAGCGTAGCCTTCCGCCGCTGTCCGGTTGAAATCGCGCACGCGCGGGCGGAGCGAATCTGGAAGACCGGCGTTAACCCTGCTTCATGCGGCCAAGCTGTGTTTCCGGCAGGCCCTCAATCAACAGGAGCGGTGCGTGATGGAAAACTTCCTCGATCAGATCGGCTCGCTTCTGAGCGGCCTGTTCGCCCTGGCCCAGGGCGGCTTCGACGGCGTCAACCAGGTGGTGGGGCTGATCATCGCACTGATCGCCACCCTAGTCATGCCGGCCTGGCGCAGCCTGTGGGGCACGGCCCTGGGCGCCGTCATCGTCGATCGTCTGGTGGTCATGCTGCGCCCGGCCCTGGACGGCGGCCAGATCGCCCTGCCGGACATCATGACCATGGGCTTCTGGATGACGGCCCTCGCCCTCTTCCTCGGCTATGCGATCGTGATCGCGATCTTCTTCTTCCTGAAGACCATTCTCACGGGATCAGCGTTCCGATCACATCGCGCCCGTCACGCGCACTGATCCCTGTAGAGGTCGCTTCGCGACGCGCTATCGCTCGGCTCGCGGAGCCTCGCTGCTTGAGCGCAAGAGCCGCTCACGAGCTTCGACGGTGAGTGAGCCGGCGCTCAAGCAGTGAGCGACCGCGTCGCGAAGGTAGCGCGTCGCGCAGCGACCTCTCCCTGAAAACGCTTGGGTTCCGGCAGGCTACGCCTGCCGGAACCCAAGCACGTCCTGCATGTCGTAGAGGCCGGGACGGCGCGTCCGCACCCAGGCCGCCGCCGCGACCGCGCCCTTGGCGAACAGGCTGCGATCGATGGCCGAGTGGCTGAGGGTCAGGGTCTCGTCCTTGGAAGCGAACAGCACCGTATGTTCGCCGACGATGCCGCCGCCCCGGATCGAGGCGAACCCGATCTTGCCTGGCTCGCGCTCGCCGGTGATGCCGTCGTAGGGCTTCTGGCGGACCTCCTCGAGGTCGTGCCCCCGTCCGTTGGCCGCCGCCTCGCCCAGCATCAGGGCCGTGCCCGAGGGGGCGTCCACCTTGAGCCGGTGATGGGCCTCGATGACCTCGATGTCCCAGTCGCGCGCGTCCAGCCGAAGGGCCGCGTGCTCGACCAGCCCGATCAGGATGTTGACGCCGAGCGAATAGTTGCCGCTGCGCACGATGGCGACCTTCTCGGCCGCCTTCAGGATGCGGGCGTCCTGTTCGGCGGTGAAGCCGGTCGAGCCGATGACCAGGGCAGGTCCGCCACGCTCAGCCGCCAGCTCAGCCAGGGCCATCGAGGCTTCGGCCGTCGAGAAGTCGATGACCACGTCACACAGGCTCAGGTCCGGCGTCTCGCCCCAGTCGAAGCGCACGGCGACCATGACGTCGTCGCGCTCATCCAGCACCTGATCGACCGCACGGCCCATCCGGCCGCGTGCGCCGGAGATCCCGGCGTGAAATATTCCGCTCATCAGCGCACTCTAAGCACGAACCGCCTTACGCGGCAGTCTCTTTCGAGGAATCCGGCTCGGAACCGAGAATATCGGCCCAGAAACGCTTGGCCTTGCCGGCGAAGGAACTATTCCGTGGATTTTGGCTTTCGCCGAACGACTGGGCCAGCTCCTGCATCAGCTCCTTCTGGCGCGGGGTCAGGTCGGTCGGGGTCTCGACGAACAGCTCGACCACCAGATCGCCGCGCTGGCGGCCGTTCAGGTGGGGCATGCCCTTGCCCTTGATGCGGACCGTCTTGCCGGTCTGGGCGCCGGCGGGGACGACCACGGGGGCCTTGCACTGGCCGTCGCAGGCCTCGGAGACCAGGCAGGGGGCCTCGATCTCGCCGCCCAGGGCCGCGACCGTCATCGGCACCGGCACCGTGCACAGCAGGTCGAGGTTGTCGCGTTCGAACAGCTCGTGCGGTTGCACCGACAGGAAGACATAGAGGTCGCCGCGCGGGCCGCCGCGCTGGCCGGCGTCGCCCTCGCCCGTCAGGCGGATGCGCGAGCCGTCGTCGACGCCCGCCGGAACCTTCAGGTTCAGGGTGCGGGTCTTCCTCACCTGACCATGGCCGTGACAGGTGGGGCAGACGTCGGCCGCCGAGATCTTCTGGCCGGCGCCGCCGCAGCTCGGGCAGGTCCGCTCCACCTGGAAGAAACCGTTGGCCTGACGCACCCGGCCCTGACCGGCGCAGGTCGAACAGGTGGTCGGCTTGGCGCCCTTCTTGGCGCCCGTGCCCTCGCAGGTCTCGCAGGTCAGGGTCGAGGGGACCGAGATCTCGACCTCGGCGCCCTTGTAGGCCTGCTCCAGGGTTATCTCGAGATCGTAGCGCAGGTCTGACCCGCGGCGCGGCCCGTTATTCTGCCGGCCGCCGCCGCGTCCGCCGAAGACGTCGCCGAAGGCGTCGCCGAAGACCTGGGAGAAGATGTCGTTGACGTCGTGGAAGCCCTGCTGGCCGCCGCCGAAACCCCCGCCGCCGCCGTTCACGCCCGCATGGCCGTAGCGGTCATAGGCGGCGCGTTTCTGCTCGTCGGACAGGACGGTATAGGCCTCGGAGATTTCCTTGAACTTCGCCATCGATTCTTCGGAGCCGCCGTTGCGGTCCGGATGGTGGATCATGGCCAGTTTGCGATAGCTGGATTTCAGACCGGCGGCGTCAATGGTCCGCTCGACCTCCAGAATCTCGTAATAGTCACGCGCCATCGGGCGAACTCGTCCTCTATCCCTTGTCGGCCCGGCGTCGCCTCTGCGGGCGATCGGCGCGGTCCGTGACCCAGTCAGTGCCTGTCAGACACATGGTAAGCGGGCCGTGTGATGCAACCTTCATAAAAGAAGGCCCCGCCGTCGTCTGACAAGCGGGGCCCTCAAGTTTTGGAGAGCGTGTGTCTTACGCGCTCTTCTTCTCGTCGTCGTCGCCGTCGACTTCCTCGAACTCGGCGTCGACCACGCCGTCGTCGGCGGTGGCGGTCACGTCTTCATCCGAGGCCTGGCCCTGGGCGTACATGGCCTCGCCCAGCTTCATCGAGGCCTGGACCAGGGTGTTGGTCTTGGCGCGGATGTCTTCCGGGTCCGTACCGGCTTCCTTGGCGGCCTTCAGCTCGGCGAGAGCGGTCTCGATCGATCCCTTGACCTCGGCGTCGACCTTGTCGCCGTGATCGGCCAGGGCCTTCTCGGTCGAGTGGATCAGGCTTTCGGCGGCGTTGTTCGCCTCGACCAGGTCCTTCTTGGCCTTGTCGGCCGTGGCGTTGGCCTCGGCTTCCTTGACCATCTTGTCGATGTCGGCGTCCGACAGGCCGCCGTTCGCCTGGATGCGGATCGATTGTTCCTTGTTGGTCGCCTTGTCCTTGGCGGTGACGTGGACGATGCCGTTGGCGTCGATGTCGAAGGCGACCTCGATCTGCGGCAGGCCGCGCGGCGCCGGCGGGATGCCCATCAGGTCGAACTGACCCAGGACCTTGTTGTCCGCCGCCATCGGGCGTTCGCCCTGGAAGACCCGGATGGTCACGGCCGACTGGTTGTCGTCGGCGGTGGAGAAGACCTGGCTCTTCTTGGTCGGGATGGTGGTGTTGCGTTCGATCAGCGGGGTGAAGACGCCGCCCAGGGTTTCGATGCCCAGGGTCAGGGGGGTCACGTCCAGCAGCAGCACGTCCTTGACGTCGCCTTGCAGAACGCCGGCCTGAACGGCGGCGCCCAGAGCCACGACTTCGTCAGGGTTCACGCCCTTGTGGGGCTCCTTGCCGAAGAATTTCTTCACGGCTTCCTGCACGGCGGGCATGCGGGTCATGCCGCCGACCAGAACCACTTCATCGATGTCCGAGGCCTTCAGACCGGCGTCGGCCAAAGCCTTCTTGCAGGGCTCGATCGTGCGGGCGATCAGGTCTTCGACCAGGGCTTCCAGCTTGGCGCGCGACAGCTTGATGTTCAGGTGCAGCGGGCCCGAGGCGTTCATGGTGATGAAGGGCAGATTGACCTCGTAGGAGGTCGTGGACGACAGCTCCTTCTTGGCCTTTTCAGCCTCTTCCTTCAGGCGCTGCAGGGCCAGTTTGTCGGAACGCAGGTCGACGCCCTGCTCCTTCTTGAACTCGTCGGCCAGATAGTCGACCAGACGCAGGTCGAAGTCCTCACCGCCCAGGAAGGTGTCGCCGTTGGTCGCCTTCACCTCGAAGACGCCGTCGCCGATTTCCAGAACCGAGACGTCGAAGGTGCCGCCGCCCAGGTCGTAGACGGCGATCTTCTGGCCGTCGTTCTTGTCCAGGCCATAGGCCAGGGCCGCCGCGGTCGGCTCGTTGATGATGCGCAGCACTTCCAGGCCGGCGATCTTGCCGGCGTCCTTGGTCGCCTGACGCTGGCTGTCGTTGAAATAGGCGGGGACGGTGATGACGGCCTGGGTCACCTTCTCGCCGAGGAAGGCCTCGGCGGCCTCCTTCATCTTGATCAGGGTGAAGGCCGAAATCTGCTGGGGCGAATAGTCCTTGCCGTTGGCGCGCACCCAGGCGTCGCCGTTCGGGCCCTTGACGATTTCATAGGGGACCATCCCCTTGTCCTTCGCCACGACGGGGTCATCAAAGTTGCGGCCGATCAGGCGCTTGATGGCGAAGAAGGTGTTGGTCGGGTTGGTGACCGCCTGGCGCTTGGCCGGCTGGCCGACCAGGGTCTCGCCCGCGTCCTGGATGGCGACGACCGACGGGGTCGTGCGGTTGCCCTCGGCGTTCTCGACGACCTTGGGGTTCTTGCCTTCCATGACCGCGACGCACGAGTTGGTCGTGCCGAGGTCGATACCGATGATCTTGCCCATGGGCTTTATTGTCTCTCCGTCTGGCGGGCGGTGCGGCGGCCTTTTCAAGCTAAGCGCCGCGCGTGACCGTCCCCGGTTGGTCGTGATGCCCCTCGCAGGAGGGACGGTGGCTGGTTGTCCGTTGGAAAGCCCCCATGGATTTCGGGGCCTCTCCGGCTGGTGCGGATATGGGAAAGCCCTCATGCCCCGCAAGGCCTTGATGTGCAACGTCGGGATTCAACCCGAGGACTCTTTGCCCATTCCAATCTCGCGATCGGCCCTGTCAGCCGCCGCCAGCCCCCGTCAGGAGCCCTTCTGGCGTAGCGGCGGCAGGGAACCCTCACGCCGCCCGCGTAAAGCCCCGCTTAGTCTCTCTATGTCAGGATCCGCGCTTCCAGCAGAAAGCTCGGATCCGATGACCGCCCTGAACACCACCCTCGCCAGACCGGCCGCAACGCCCCCCAGGCCGACCCTCGCGTCGCTGCTGAAGGACGCCGCGACCTCCGCGAAAGCCTCCGACGAGGCTTCGGAGACGACCCGCGACAAGACCGAGGCCGCCAGGTCCGTCGCGACCGCCCTGGCGGGTATACAGAAGGAGCGGCGTTCCTCGCTCAAGGCCCAGGCGAAGGCCCAGGTCCTGGCCCTGCTGGACCGCATCCGGACGCTGAAACAGTTCGCCTCCGACAATCCCGGGGTCATGGCCAAACAGCTGGCCGCCATCACCAGGGACCTGAAGTCGGCCATCAAGGCCTATGCCGACGCTGGCGGCTCCGCCCGCGATCTCGGCAACGCCTCCGCGCCCGCCCCGGCCGCCCCTGACAAGGCCGTTTCTGATCAAGCCGAAGCCGCCTCGGAAAAGAGGCCCGCCGCCGGAGGGACCGAAGACCTGGACGCCTCTGTCACAGCCGAAGCGCCTGACGCCGGGGAGGTCGCGGATACGGCCTCGCCATCCGGTGCGAAAGCCGTTCCCGCAGCCCCGACGGCCATCGTCGACCCGCGAAACATTTACGAGAAGATGCGCGACGAGGTCAGCGGCTCCGAGGCCGCCGGCGACATGGACTTCGTCAAATTGGTGCGGGGCGTCGGCAAGGTCATCCGCGACCTCCTGACCAGGGCGAAAATCCAGACCGCTCTCAAGGGGCCCGACGACGAGACCAAAAAGGCGTTCAAGGAGACCGAGGAGGGTCTGAAGGAGGTCGACAAGGCGCTGGAGAAGATGGACCGCGACATCCGCAACGCCTCCCCCGCCGCCGGAATGTTCGTCGCCCTCTACGCGTGACTGCCCCCCAATCACCGCTCATCCCGGCGAATGCCGGGATCCAGATTCACATCGGATGTTTGAAGTTTCGCACGGCGGCATCCCTGCGGCAGGCGCAACGTCTGGATCTGGATCCCGGCATTCGCCGGGATGAGCGGTGGGGTGGATACAGGCGCCCAAATTCGCCAGCCCGCGCAATTCCAGCCACGAACCCCAACGTTTTCAGGCCCTACCCACGACCCCGCCTATAATCCTCCCGTTCCGTCGCGGGGGAGGCGCAGAGGCCTTGCGACCGTCTGGCGGCGGAATGCGGAGAAGCGGGAGTCCAGTTCGCTGGAGGTAGGGGCCAGGGGGATACTGAGCCCGGTCCGGGGAGCCTGTCGCAAGCAGGCCCCGCCCGTGGGTGGCGCTGCGGTAAGGCGTAAAGATCGCCACCTGACGCAAGCTGCTCGAAAATCCTCGCGCGGGGCCGGAAGGCGGCGTCGAAACGGTATCTCTCTCAACACTCCCGGGCGTCGCCCGGCGGCCCCGCTCGCCTCCCAACCGCTCCGGTCGCCCGGAGAGGACGCACCCGCCTGTCCACGCTAGAGTGCCGCTGTGAACCCGCCGCCCGAAATCCCGACCGGCCTGCCCGGCTTCCGCCTGTGGCCGTCCGCCCTGTCGGAGGCGGAGCAGACCGCGCTGGTCGAACAGGTGTTCGCCGCCCTCGAAGCGGCGCCCCTCTACCGGCCGGTCACCCCGGGCGGACGGCCCTTCTCGGTGCGGATGACCAACCTCGGCCCGCTCGGATGGGTCTCGGACCGGAACGGCTATCGCTACCAGCCCGCCCATCCGGAAACGGGCGCCGCCTGGCCGCCGATCCCGGCTGTGCTGCTCGACCTCTGGGACCAGCTCACCGGCTGGCCCGCCCCGCCCGACGCCTGTCTGGTCAACCTCTATCGCGAGGGGGCGAAGATGGGGCTGCATCAGGATCGCGACGAAGCCGATCACACCGCGCCGGTCCTGTCGGTCTCGCTCGGCGACACGGCGACCTTCCGCATCAGCCCGGCGGAGAGAGGGCCGACCCGCACCTTCCGCCTGACTTCCGGCGACGTCTGCGCCCTGACCGGGCCTGCAAGACTGGCGCGGCACGGGATCGACCGGGTGCTGGAGGGGTCGTCGCGGCTGATCCCCGGCGGGGGGCGCCTCAATCTGACACTGCGCCGGGCGCTTTAGGGACTCGACGCCCGCCTGAACCGGGATCAAGGTCCGGACCGCATTCACCTGACCCGTTCCGGAGCGCCGCATGACCGTCCTGATCCGTCCCGAAGGCCAGACCGCCGAAGACCTGAAATTCTCTCGTCGGACGCTCGGCGTCGGCGCCGTCGGCGGCCTCTTCTTCAGCCAGTATGCGGTCGCCGCGCTCGCGCAGTCGGCCGAGCCCGTCGTCACGGATTCCCAGGGCCTGACCACCGCGGACGTGACCTATCCGGCCCCCGACGGCTTCGCCCTGCCCGCCTATGTGGCCCGGCCCGAGGGCGACGGCCCCTACCCGGTCGTGATCGTGGTGTCCGAGATCTTCGGCGTCCACGCCTACATCCAGGACATCTGCCGCCGCCTGGCCAAACAGGGCTATGCCGCCATCGCCCCGGCCTTCTTCGTCCGCGTCGAGGACCCCGCGCCCCTGTCCGACATGACCCGCATCCGCCAGATCGTCGGCGCGGCGAAATACGAACAGGTCATGGGCGACGTCTCGGCGACCCTGGACTGGGCCAGCGGCCAGCTCTGGGCCAATGGCGACAAGGTCGGAATCACCGGCTACTGCTGGGGCGGCAAGGTCGTCTGGCAGGCCTGCGCCCGCTTCCCCGTCATCGATCAGGGCGTCGCCTGGTATGGCCAGCTGGCCCCGTCGGCGACCGCCACGCCCGAACAGGCCTCGGCCGGGACGCCCTGGCCCGTCGATCTGGCCGACGACCTGAAATGTCCGGTGCTCGGCCTCTACGGCGAGCTTGATCAGGGCATCCCCCAGACGGCGGTCGAGGCCATGCGCGCGGCCCTGCGCTCAGCCGGGAACACCACGAGCGAGATCGTTGTCTATCCGGGCGCCCAGCACGGCTTCCACGCTGATTACCGCGCCAGCTACAAGGCCGACGCCGCCGCCGATGGATGGTCGAAGCTGCTCAAGGTCTTCGAGGCGAAGCTGAAGTAACTCAGGCCCCGGCCTCAGGCTTCACTGGCCGGCATCACCCCGGCGGTGATGGCGATCCGGCCGATCAGCCCCTTGACGATCAGGTCCAGCGGCTGGCCCTCGCGGTAGTCGGCCGCGGCGACGAAATTGACCCGGTCCTCGGAGATCAGGCTGTAGACCTTCTTCTGGTCGCGGGCGGTGTTCTGGGGATCATAGACGGCGATCGAGAAGCCGCCCTTGGTGTGCATCATCTTCATGGTGGGGACGTCGGTGTCCCCGTCGCCCAGGAAGATCATCCGCTCGAACGGCACCGGCCGGTCGTCGTCGGCGACAAATTTGTTGATCCGCTCGTGGTCCCAGTGGTTCAGCACGCCCTTGTTGATGCGGAACAGGTACTGGGTCTTGGTCGTGTAGTTGACCCCGACCGCCGGCCAGATGGCCGTGCCCGTGTCGTCATAGGCGAATTTCGACGCGAAGACGTGGTGGAAGGCGTCGCGGATCGGACAGCCGTCGATCATCTCCTCGAGGCCCGCCGAGATGATGTAGTGCTCGATATCGAGGCCGTATCGCGCCCCGATCTCATTGATGCGCTCGAACCAGCCCTTGCCGGTCAGGTCGGACTTCAGCCCGTCGAACAGCTTCACGTCCTCGCCGTGGCCCGCCAGCAGCTTGCGGGTGATCGGGGCGCCGTGCTCGCGCGCCCGCTGCAGCATCAGCTGCATGTACATCAGGATGTTGTCGGCGTCGTTCGACTTGGTCAGCCGGTCCGCCTCGCCCCAGAAGTCGCCGATCCCCATGCCCAGCGACGGGATGAAGGTCACCTCCTGCATATTCCCCCGCGCGAGGGTGCCGTCGAAATCGTAGATGATGGCGGTCTTGAGGAGGGCGGTCATGCGGGCGAACTCGGGGCAAGCAGTGAAGAGTGCTGGTGAGCAAGACGTGAGCGAGGCCGCCGATGCAGACGCCGCCCGGCCTCACTCCTGCGCTCACTAGCACTCTTCACTGGCGAGCCGCCAATCACCCCAGCTGAAGCTCGGGCGCCGCCGCGTCGCTCTGGGCGTCGATGGGCAGGTGCAGGATGAAGGCGGCGCCCTTGCCGGGCTCGCTCTCGACCTCGGCCCAGCCGCCGTGCAGTTCGACCAGGGCCTTGACCAGCGCCAGCCCCACCCCCGGCCCGCCCCGATCGCGACGGACGAACCGGTCGAAGACATGGGCCTGCAGGTGATAGGGAATGCCGCGCCCGGTGTCCTCGACGCGGATGCGGACCTCGGACGGATTGCCCTCGGCCTTGAGCGTGACCACACCGTCCTCGGCGACCGAGCGGGTGGCGTTTTCCAGCAGGTGATCGAGCGCCTGGGCAATGCGGCGGGCGTCGCCGCGGATGGCGCCCGTATTGTCCACCGGCTCGACGATCAACCGGGCGCCGCGCCCCTCGATCCGGGGGCGGAAGCGGTCGGCGGCGGCGGCGAACATGTCGTCGATGCGCACGTCGCCCAGCGCCAGCTCCATCTCGCCGGCGTCGATCTGGGCCATGTCCAGAACATCGTCGATCGACCGGGCCAGCTGGCTGGCGGCGACCCGGATCGCCCCAGCATGCTGGCGGTTGCGCTCGTTCAGATTGCCCAAGGTCTCCAGCAGCTCGGAATAGCCGACGATGGTCGTCAGCGGGGTGCGCAGCTCATAGCTGACCGAACCGACGAACTCGCGCTTCAGGGCCTGGCTTTCCTCGAGCGCGGCGGCCTTGGCGGCAAGGGCCTGTTCCAGCTCGCGTCGGGCGGTGACGTCGGAGAAGGCGACCAGGGTGGCGCCGTCCGGCAAGGGGCGGGTCTGCCAGGCGGCGATACGGCCGTCGGCGGTACGACCCTCGCCCGAGATCGGCACCCGGCTCTCGGGATCGGGATCGGCGACCCGCGCCTTCAGCCCCAGCCACAGGGCCGGATCGGGCAGGGTGTGCTTGGCGAGTTCGGCGACGGCGTCGAAATCGAGAGCCTCGGCCAGACGCTCGGCCGACAGCTCCCAGAAGGTCTCGAACGCCTCATTGTGCAGCCTCAGCCGCCCGTCCGAGCCGAACACGGCGACGGCGTCGTTCAGCTTGTCGAGGGTCGCGGTCTGGACCTGGATCTGGGCGTTGTAGCGGCTGCGCAGCTGCAGCTCGTCGGTGATGTCCGAGAACAGCAGCAGGATGCCGCCGAGCGGGTGCGGCTGGCGTACGACGCGCAGCGTCCGGCCGTCCGGCAGGGACCAGCTGTCGTCGGGCGCGGCCTCGGAGGCGCCGTAGAAGTCCAGCTCCCCGGCCTTCCAGCCCGCATAGTCGACCACTTCCGGCAGCTGGCGCTTCTGCCTTAGCCGGTCCAGCAGCTCGGCGTGGGTCGGGCGCTCGTCCAGCCAGGCCGGGTCGATGTTGAACAGCTGCTGGAAGGCGACGTTGTGGAACGCCAGCCGCTTGGACGGGCCGAAGATGGCCACGGCGTCGGCGAGGTGGTTCAGGGTCTCGTCATGGGCCTCGACGTGACGCCGCAGGGTGTCGCGCGTCTCCTCGGCCTCGGTCATGTCGATGGCGAAGGCCAGGACCGCCCCGGCCAGGGCGCCGGTCCGGGCCAGGGGCTCGGCGACGATCCGCCAGGCGCGACGGCGTCCGCCGCCCGCCGTCCAGCGGAAACCTTCCTGCCGCACCCCGATGCGTCCGGCCTCGCTCAGCAGGGCCTCGGCGCTGCGGTCGAACACCAGCCCCCGGTCGCGCGCCTCCTCCAGCGAGGCCGCATCGACCTCGGCCAGCCAGGCGCGGTTGGCCCACAGCAGCCGCCCCTCGGCGTCGATCACCCAGGTCGGGGCCGGCGAGGCGTCGGTCAGCAGGCCGAGGCTGGCCTCGACGCCCGAGACCATGGCCCGGATCGGATAGAGCCTCAGCCAGGCGACGCCGCCCGACAGCCGTCCCTCGACAGCCCAGCTGCCGGTCGTGGTGTCGATACGCAGGTCGCAGGCCTCGCCCTGTTCGACCAGGGCGCGGATCTGGGTCGGCCAGGCGGCGTGGACGGCGCTGGCCAGGACGACGGCGTCATCGGCGCCCTCGTCCTCGGGGCACAGGGCGGCGCGGGCCGCGACCACGGCCTCCGTCGGCCCCAGAAGGGTGGTGACGCCGCCGTCGGACGTCAGGCCGATGCGCAGGTCCTCGAAGGCCGTGAGCGCGCCGTCACGCTCGGACAGGGCGGCGGCGCGCTGGGCCTCCCAGGTCTCGACGTCGTCCTCGCGCGCGGCCAGCCGACCGCGCAGCCGCCAGGCCCAGGCGCTGACCGCCAACGCCAGACCCGCCGCGCCTGCCGCCGCCACAAAGGCGATTTCGGCCTCAGCCATCAATCCTCACCCGCCGATTCGATGATTCACCATAGCTTAAGATGCGAGATTTGCGTCGGGGTTGGTGATTAGTGGTTTGTGGTTGGTGATTGCGACGTCGCAGACGATTGGCTCCGGACCCCGGCCGTCACAACATCAGCCACAACCACGAACCACAAATCACCCGGACACGCTCGATGCCCACCGCTTCCACCCCGATCTGGGCCGACCAGCTCGCTCCGTCGCTCGACGACTTCGCCCGGCTGGCGGAACAGGCCTTCGCCGACCTGCCGGAAGAGTTCCGCGCGGCCGCGGGCGAGGTGGTGTTCCGCATCGACGATTTTGCCGATGACGAGACCCTGGCCAGCTTCGGCATCGAGGATCCGTTCGAGCTCAGCGGCCTGTATCACGGCGTCGACATCGGCCGGCGCGACTCCATGGGACCGGCGATCGAGCCGTCGCGCATCTTCCTCTACCGCCGCCCCATCCTCGACGAATGGTGCGAGCGCGGCGACGTCGGTCTGGCCGAGATCATCACCCACGTCCTGATCCACGAGATCGGTCATCATTTCGGCCTCGACGACGACCAGATCCACGCGATCGAGGACGCGGCGGACTGAGGATGTTCGTTCGCGCTTCGTGAACGCACGGGCGTGGGCGTTCGCGAACGGACGGCGGTCGCAGCCGTAGAGGCGGTGGCGAGACGGCCGGGGCGGCGGCACGGTCGGGACATCGGAGCCCGGCCGTCGGGCTCCTCCCCCGAAGGATCGCCGCCATGAAGATCGCCGCCCTCTCTCTCGTCGCCGCCCTGCTGGCCTCGGCGCCGGCCTTCGCCGCTGACGAGCCCACCGTCACCCTGACCTTCGACACCGCCGCCGCCACCGGTCAGGTCATGGTCGTCCTGTTCGGCAGCGAGGACGCGTGGAAGGGCAATGGCGCCCCGGTCGCCCAAGCCCTGGTCGACGTCGCCGCGGGCCAGCATTCGGCGACCTTCACCGTCCCCGCCGGCGACTACGCCGCCCGGTCGTTCCATGACATCAACGGCGACGGCCGGATGAACGCCAACCCCTTCGGCATGCCGACCGAACCCTACGGCTTCTCCAACAACGCCCGCGGCAACATGGGTCCGGCCAGCTGGGATCAGGCCCATTTCACCGTCGCGGGCGACACCGCCCAGACGATCAGCTTGCGCTGATCTTTCTTGCTGGAGGCTAACGCGCTTCGCGCTGCTTGAGCCCTCAGACCCCCGGTTCCCAGCCCTTTGCCCGACGCTCCACGAGACCCCCATGACCCCCACCCGCCGCAACTTCCTGATGGGCGCCGCCGCCCTGTCCGCCGCCGTCGCCACGCCCGAGATGGTGCGCGCCGCCGCCGCGCTCGATGCGACGGCTGATTGGGCGCTCGCTACTCGCGACCTGGAAGGCGACGTCGCCCCGCAAGCCCTGCGGCTGGTCCACGGCCGGGCGCCGGCGGGGCTGGAGGGGACGCTGTTTCGCAACGGCCCGGCGAAATTCCGCCGCCCGGGCGGGTCGGCGACCCACTGGTTCGACGGCGACGGCCTGATGCGGTCCTTCGACATCCGCGACGGCCGGGCGACGCTGCAGGCCCGCTTCGCCGATACCCCCAAGCGCCGCTACGAGACCGAACTTGACGCCATCGTCACCCCGGGCTTCGGCACGGCGGGCGACAGCCGCGCCCGGCTGGATTCCAATGATGCGGCCAATGTCGCCAACACCTCGGTCATGGTCGCGGGCGACGCCATCTGGGCCCTGTGGGAAGGCGGCTCGCCCCTCGCCATGGATCCGTCCAGCCTCGCCACCGGAAGCTTCGTCAGCCTGCGCGACGACCTAAAGGGCATGCCCTTCCAGGCCCATCCCCGCCATGCACCCGACGGTACGGTCTGGAACGTCGGGACCAGCGGCGACCAGATGATCGTCTGGCATCTGCGCGCCGACGGCGGCCTGATCGACGCCTCGGTCGTGCGCCTGCCGCGCAACAGCTATTTCCACGACTTCACCGCCACCGACCGGCATCTGGTGATCGTGCTTCAGCCCTGGGTGTTCGACCACCGCGCCATGCCCTTCGCCAGCCAGTTCGCCTGGAAGCCCGAGCTGGGGACGCAGGTGCTGGTTCTGGACAAGGCCGATCTGACGCGGACGCGCCTCTACGAGCTGCCGAGCTTCTCCTTCTTCCACCTCGGCGACGCCTGGGCGGAGCGGGACGGAACGATCCGCTTCGACGTCGCGGCGGGCAAGGACGTTCAGTTCGCGGTCGAGGGCGCCCGCGTCATGGTCCAGCAGAGCGGCCGCGTTCCCGGCGAGCCCGCCGTGCTCAAACTGGTCACCCTCCATGCCGACGGCCGCGCCGACATGGTCTCCAGTGGCGCTGTCGGGGAGTTCCCCAAGGCCAATCCGCGCTTCGCCGGCCTCAACCGCGCCCTGACCGCCCATATGGCGGGCGAGACGCCGGACCGCCCCCTGCCGACGGGTCTGGCGGTTCAGGACTGGGCGTCAGGCAAGTCCGACAGCTTCGAGTTCGGCATCGGCCATATCGTCGAGGAGACCGTCTTCGTGCCCAAGCCCGACGCCCGCACCGAGCGCGACGCCTGGCTGGTCGGCCCCGCCATCAATCTGCGCGCCGGAGTGACAGAGCTGCACGTCTTCGACGCCGCCCATGTCTCGGACGGCCCGGTCGCGACCTGGGCCGCCGACGTGGCCCTGCCGGCCGGCTTTCACGGGGCGTGGAAAAGCTAGTACCAGCCCGCCTCCCGCAAGGCCTTGGCATAGCGTCGGCTCACCGGAGCCGTCAGGCCGCCTTCCAGGGACAGGGTGGCGCGGCCGTCGCCGCGGGCCACATCGCGGACGGCGCCCCGGGCCACCCACCAGCTGCGGTGGGTCTGGGCGCCTTCCAGACCCTCCAGCTCCTCCAGCGCATCGGCCAACCGCATCAGGATCAGGTCCGAGCCCCGGTCGGTGTGGATGCGCAGATAATGGTCCTCGGCCTGGACGGCGCGGATGGTCGCGCCCCTCAGCTTGATCGGCAGGCGATCCGGGAAACGGGCGGCGGGGGCTCCGCCCTCGGCCGCATGGGTCTGGACCGGCTGGGCCTTCGACAGGAATACGTTGATGGCCGACAGGGTCGCCGTCACCACCCCGACCGGGATCAGCATGTAGGGCAGGGCCGACACCGGATAGACACGCCCCTCGAACACCAGGCCGGTGACCCACCAGACCAGCACCGACACCGGTCCGGTGATCGCCAGCGTCAGAACCAGCACCGCCAGCCAGGGCCGCTCGTCCAGATCGACCCACCGCTCGATCAGCTTTGAGCACAGATGCCCCCAGAAACCGCCGGCCAGCATCACCGGGACCCAATAGACCAGCCGCAGACCGAACGGGGCCGCGCCCGTGCCGAAGGCGCCCATGAAGGCGAAGACCCCGCCCGCCGCCGCCGCCACGACAATGCCGCGAACCAGACCTAGCGTCAGGGGCTTGCGAGGGGGCTTGCTGCGAACGGCGCGATCGCCGTCGGTTTTGGCCGATGGGTTTGACGTCTTGGGGGAATTCAGGATGGGACTCATTGCATTCGACGCGGGTTCGCCGTCATGGTCGGGGGCGATAACGCTGTGAGACCACGAAACGCACCTGGAATGAAGATCATCCTCGCCATCGCGACGCTGTTTGTTATGGCCCCGGCGCACGCCGTGGTGGCCCAGCAGGCCGGCATGGTGCCCATCGCCCCGCCGCCGCGCACCGCAAATGTCGTTCCTGTCGCGCCCGCCGCCGGTCCCCCCTCCGCCGCCTTGACCACGGGTCGGGCTGCCGAATCCTCCGTCGCCGCCGATGTCTCGGCCGAACCCTCGACCACTGCCGGCCCGCCGCCGGTTGCTCCCTCGCGTTCGATCGTGCCGCCGACCCAGAGCCGCCCCTCCCGGCCGCGCCAGACCACCCTGCTGCTCCAGCTGGAAACGCCCCAGACCAACGGCCGCATCGCCGTGGCCATCTATCGCGACGCCGACAGCTTCCGCCGCGGCGAGAACCCGGTCCGGACCTATATGCTCCAGCGCACCGGGACCGTGACCCAGATCTATGTCCAGGGCCTGGAGCCCGGCCGCTACGCCATCGCCGCCTTTCAGGACACCGACGGCGACGGCAAGCTGAGCAAGAACCGTCTGGGCATTCCGCGTGAGCCGTTCGGCTTCTCCAACGGCGCCCGCGCCCGGTTCGGCCTGCCTGCGTTCGATGCGGCGTCCTTCGAACAGACCACGGCCGGCGTGACACAGCACATCCTCCTGCGCGGCGTCTTCTGAAGACCTGACGGGGCGCCTGTCCGTTCGCGAAGCGGGGGCGGTGATCGGCGAAGCGATGCTTTGAGCGCACCGGAAACCCGCAAGGATCGGGACCTCACCCGAGGATCCCGCCATGACCGCCGTCACCCCCACCGCCGCCTACACGCCCCGCCGCCTTCTGCTGCTGGCGACCGTCGCCCTCGTCGCCGGGGCGGGCGCCGTCCTGATTTCCCGGCAGTTCGGCCATGCGCCCGACTGGGCCCTGCTCCTGGGTCAGGGCTGGGTGCTCAAGCTTCACATCGCCGCCGCCCTGAGCGCCCTCCTGCTCGGCGTTGTCCAGCTGATCGGGGTCAAGGGCACGGCGGCGCATCGTATGATCGGCTGGAGCTGGGTCATCGCCATGGCGACCGTGGCGATCAGCTCCTTCTTCATCCGGGTCATGAACCCTGGATCCTTTAGCCTGATCCACCTGCTCTCGGGCTGGACCCTGATCGCCCTGCCGATGGGAATCTGGCACGTCCGTTCGGGCCGGGTCCGCGCCCACGGACGCACCATGGCCGCCCTGTTCGTCGGCGGGCTGGTGATCGCGGGCGGCTTCACCTTCCTGCCGGGCCGTCTGATGTGGGCGGTGTTCTTCGGCTAGAGCCTGATAAGGGAGTGTCAGCGATTTTCCGACAAGCTCAGGCCCAGACACTCAGCCTTGCTGCGGAACCACGGTCGGCCCGCAGACCGCGCGGATCCCCGCCGCCGCGAACCGGACCATATAGTCGCAGGCGCTCTCCAGATCGCCGGAACGGGCGAGGCCTCCGGAAAGCCGGTCCAGACGCCCCGTCTCGCCGAGCGTCAGGGTCAGGGCCCCCGACAGGTTGTGATAGGCCCAATAGAGATCGACGTCCTTCGACCCCGGAATCAGGCTGCGGATCAGCTCGATCAGCCGATGGATGGCCGGGTCGAAATAGCGGGCCATGGTCTCGCCCCCGAAGGTCGGGTTGGCGTTGGTCTGGGCCACCAGGGCGGCATAGTGTTTCCAGCCCGGCCCGCCCTTCAGCGACCATTCGAACGGCGGCCTGAGGAAGGCCTCCAGCAGCCCCTCGAGCGTCGCGCCTGCGCCTGCGGTCTCGACATAGCGGTTGATGGCGTCGACCCGGTCGTTGTTCCAGACCTCCGCCCGGCGGATGAACACCGCGTCGAACAGCTCGCGCTTGGCCCCGAAATAATAGTGGACCAGGGCCGTATCGACCCCGGCCTCGCGCGCCACCTCGCGGATGGTCACCCCATAGAAGCCGTGCTTGGAAAACAGGTCCTCGGCCGCGTCCAGAATCGTGGCGCGGGTATCCACGGCGGGAGCGCCGGCGGCCTTGGGCGGGCGGCCGCGGCGGGCCGGAGAAGGGGCGATCTCGCTCATGCGCACAGGCTTAAACCCACGACCGGCGCCGGTGCAACGGCGCCACAGGGTGACGCGACGTCAGCGATCCAAAGCTGGGCCGTTTGACAGAACAACGAAACAGGGTCAGGTTCAGGAAAATCATTGAACGCTGAATAACGGCGTCTTTGGGCTGGAAACAAAGGAACGGGACAACCCCTATGAACAGACTCGTCAAGAGCGCGCTGCTGGCCGGCGCGGCGTGGAGTGCTATTTCAACCGGGGCCCTGGCCCAAACGGCAGCGCCGCAGGAAGACACGGCCTCGGTCGAGGACGTCGTCGTCACCGCCCGCCGCCGCGACGAGCAGCTGAAGGACGTGCCGATCGCGGTGACCGCGCTCAGCGCCGCCCGCCTGGAACAGACCGGCGCCACCGACATCACCGTTCTGCAGCAGCAGACGCCCAACGCCACGGTCCAGATCGCCCGCGGCTCCAACTCCACCCTGATCAGCTTCATCCGCGGCGTCGGCCAGCAGGATCCGCTCTGGGGCTTCGAGCCCGGCGTCGGCCTCTATATCGACGACGTCTATGTCGCCCGTCCGCAGGGCGCGGTGCTGGACATCTTCGACATCCAGCGCATCGAGGTCCTGCGTGGACCGCAGGGCACCCTGTACGGCCGCAACACCATCGGCGGCGCGATCAAATACGTCACCAAGCGTCTGGGCGATGAGCCCGAGGCCATGCTGCGCGCCGACCTGGGCTCCTATCGCGAGATCAACGCCCTCGGCTCCCTGACCCTGCCGATCACCGACAGCTTCGCCGTCGGCGGCGCGGTGGCCCGCTATACCCGCGACGGCTATGGAACAAACCTGACCACCGGCCAGGAGCACTACAACAAGGACGTCACCGCCTACCGCTTCAGCGCGGAATGGACCCCGACCTCGGACCTGTTCTTCCGCCTGGCCTACAACCGCGTCAGCGACGACTCGGCGCCCCGCCACGGTCACCGCGAAGTGCCTTCGACCACCGGCGGTTATCTGCCCCCGGCCGACGTCTATGACACCCAGGCCGGCCTGACCGGCGACCAGTCGGTGACCACCGACGGCGTCTCCCTGACCGGCGAGTACACGGTCAATGACCAGATCACCCTGAAGGCGATCACCGCCTATCTGACGGGCGACACCAAGACCGTCATCGACTTCGACGAAACCCCCCTGCCGACCCTGGACATCCCGGCCCTCTATTCGGACCACTCCTTCACCCAGGAGTTCCAGCTGCTCTACACCGGCGAGCGGCTCTCGGGCGTCGCCGGCCTGTTCTACATGGACTCGACCGCCTCGGGCGCCTTCGACACCATCGCCGGCAACCTCGGCCTGTCGATCGCCGCTGCCGGTTCGGTGGACACCAAGTCCTATTCGGCCTTCGCCGATTTCAGCTACGATCTGACCGACCGCCTGCACGTCTCGGCCGGCGGCCGCTACACACGTGACGACAAGGACGGCCAGGTCCTGCGCCTGTTCTATCTGGGCGCCACCCGCTCGCCGTTCACCGGCGGCGTGGATCGTCCGATCTTCGCGACCCGCACCAACTACACGGCCTCCAAGACCTTCGAGAAATTCACGCCCCGCGTCAGCGTCTCCTACGACTTCTCGGACGACATGACCGGCTACGCCTCGGTCAGCCAGGGCTTCAAGTCCGGCGGCTGGGACATGCGCGGCGACGCGGCCCTCGTGCCCCAGACGGTCAACGGCTATGAGCCGGAAACGGTCACCAACTACGAGCTGGGCCTGAAGGGATCGGCCTTCGACCACTTCCTCAGCTTCTCCTCGGCCATCTTCTACGCCGACTACAAGGACCAGCAGATCACGACCCAGCAGGTGGCCACCGCCCCGGCCGTCGGCATCGCCTCGGTGGTCGACAACGTCGGCGCCTCGCACATCTACGGCGCCGAGCTGGAAGGGGCGGCCTTCTTCAACGAGCATTTCACCGCCAACTTCTCGGTCGGCTATCTGAAGAACGAGTTCGAGAAATTCATCTCCCTGGCCACCGGCACGCCGGTCGATGTGTCCAACACCCGCGAGCCGCAGAACTCGCCGGAATGGTCGGGCTACCTCGGCCTGACCTGGTCGGACCAGGTGGCGGGCGGTCAGCTGCGCATCACCCCCTCGGCCTCCTACCGCGGCGACTATCACCTGTTCGACGCCCCGGATCCGGTGCTCGACCAGAAGGCCTATACGCTGATCGACCTGTCGGCGACCTGGACCTCGCCCTCGGGCGCCTGGGAGCTGGGCCTGTTCGGCAAGAACCTGACCGACGAACGCTACAAGGTCGGCGGCTACAACTTCGCCGGCGCCACCTACAACAACTCCATCGACGCCTTCTACGGCCCGCCGCGCACCGTTACGGCCCGCCTGACCTGGCGTCGATAGGCGGCTTCCAGCTCCCCGAGACAAGGGCGGCGGTCCTCCTGCGACGGAGAGCCGCCGCCCTTTTTCGTTGCGGTCCCCAGCGCGGCCGTTACCATACCGAAAACCAGAAAATCCGAGGAAGCGACATGGCGACGACCGACACGACCGCCGCGCAGGACCCCACGCAACGGGGCGGATACCGCTATTACGTCCTGGCGGTTCTGGTCACCGTCTACATGCTCAATTTTCTGGACCGCCAGATCATCGGGATTCTGGCCGCCCCGCTGAAGGCCCACTTCAACATGACCGACAGCCAGTTCGGCCTGTTGGGCGGCATCGCTTTCGCCTCGGTCTATTCGACCCTGGCCATTCCGCTGGCCTGGCTGGCCGACCGTTTCTCGCGCGTCTGGATCATGACCGGCGCCCTCGCCGTCTGGTCCGGCTTCACCGCCCTGTGCGGCATGGCCGGCTCCTTCGGCCAGCTGTTCCTGTGCCGGATGGGCGTCGGCATCGGCGAGGCGGGCGGCGTGGCCCCGGCCTATTCCCTGATCGCCGACTATTTCCCGCCCCAGCACCGGGCCCGGGCCCTGGCCGCCTTCGCCTTCGGCATTCCGCTGGGCACGGCGGCAGGGACTCTGGTCGGCGGGCTTCTGGCCGCGACCTACGGCTGGCAGACCGCCTTCATCGCCGTCGGCCTGCTGGGCCTCGTGCTCGCCCCCCTGCTGCGTCTGACCGTCCGGGATCCGAAGCGTGGCGGCAGCGATGTCGCGGCCTCCGCCACGGCGGCCCCGCCTCCCGCCTCGGCGCCCGTCCCGGCGATCGCCGGCTCGACCGGCCCGGGCCGCGTCGCCGCCCTGATCATGCTGGGCCTCGGCGCCGGCTGCATGATCCTGGCGGCCCTCGGACAGTTCGCCGGTCTCGCCATCGGCAATCCCCTGATCTGGGCCTTCGGCGGCGGCCTCGCCCTCGTCATCGGGATTTCGCTGATGATCGCCCGGGCCACGGCCTCGGTGGTGGTAAAGAAGCCCAGCTTCTGGCTGCTGGCCCTCGGCGCCGCCTCCTCCTCGGTCTGCGGCTACGGCGTCGCGGGCTGGCTGCCGCTCTTCTTCATGCGCAGCTTCGACCTGACCCTGAAACAGACTTCCTGGTATTATTCCGGCATCGCCCTGATCGGCGGTCTGGCCGGCATCTGGCTGGGCGGGATGATCGCCGACAAGCTGGCGAAGAAGGGCAAGGGCGCCTATCCCCTGACCCCGGCCATCGCCTTCCTGATCTCCGGCCCCTGCTTCATCCTGGCCATGAACTCGGCCTGGCTGATCCAGCAGATCATCCCCGGCGGCGGGTCCCAGGGTCTGGCCCTGACGCTCGCCTTCCTGATCTTCCTGATCCCCACCGGCCTGAATCTGTCCTGGCTCGGTCCGGTCACGGCAGCGGTCCAGCATCTGGTCCCCGCCCCGATGCGCTCGACCGCTTCGGCCCTGTTCCTGCTGATCAACAACCTGCTGGGTCTGGCCGTCGGCTTCTTCTACTTCGGCTGGATGAGCGACCTTCTGGCCCCGACCTTCGGCGAGGAGAGCCTGCGCTGGGCCATCTACACCGGCGTCGGCTTCTATGTCCTGGCCTCCGTCCTGCTGTTCGGCGCCTCAAGGACGCTGAAGACGGACTGGGTCGACTAGGGGCGACCCCTCATATGGCCCCTTCATACCGGGCCTGATCCGATCGATAGCGTAACAGGTGATCACAGACGGTTGCACCTGCGAACAAGCGACGCCTATAAGCGCGGCCAACTCTTCCCCAGGCCACTCTCGCCACAGGACGTCGGATCCATGAACATTCACGAATATCAGGCCAAGCAGGTCCTGAAGAGCTTCGGCGCGCCGGTCGCCGAGGGCGTCCCCGTCACCTCGGTCGATCAGGTCGAGGCCGCCGCCAGGTCGCTGCCCGGTCCGCTCTATGTCGTGAAGTCGCAGATCCACGCCGGCGGCCGCGGCAAGGGCAAGTTCAAGGAACTGCCCGCCGACGCCAAGGGCGGCGTCCGCCTGGCCTTCTCGGTCGAGGAAGCCGTCAAGCACGCCGGCGAAATGCTCGGCAACACCCTGGTGACCGCCCAGACGGGCGAAGCCGGCAAGCAGGTCAACCGCCTGTACATCGAAGACGGCGCCGACATCGCCCGCGAACTCTACTGCTCGCTGCTGGTCGACCGTGAAGTCGGCCGCGTCGCCTTCGTCGTCTCGACCGAGGGCGGCATGGACATCGAGGCCGTCGCTCACGACACCCCCGAGAAGATCCAGACCATCGCCATCGACCCGGAAGCGGGCGTCACCGACGCCGATGTCGCCGCCATCAACGCCGCCTACGGCCTGACCGGCGACGCCGCCGAAGACGGCAAGTCGCTGTTCCCCGCCCTGTACAAGGCCTTCACCGAGAAGGACATGGCGATGCTGGAGGTGAACCCCCTGATCGTCATGGAGAACGGCCACCTGCGCGTCCTGGACGCCAAGGTCTCGTTCGACGGCAACGCCCTGTTCCGTCACCCGGACATGAAGGAACTGCGCGACGAGACCGAGGAAGACGCCAAGGAAATCGAAGCGTCGGAATGGGACCTCGCCTATGTCGCCCTCGACGGCAACATCGGCTGCATGGTCAACGGCGCGGGCCTGGCCATGGCGACGATGGACATCATCAAGCTGTACGGCAAGGAGCCGGCCAACTTCTGTGACGTCGGCGGCGGCGCCGGCAAGGAGAAGGTCGCCGCGGCCTTCAAGATCATCACCGCCGACCCGGCCGTCCAGGGCATCCTGGTCAACATCTTCGGCGGCATCATGAAGTGCGACGTCATCGCCGAAGGCGTGGTCGCGGCCGTCAAGGAAGTGGGCCTGAAGGTGCCGCTGGTCGTCCGCCTCGAAGGCACCAACGCCGAACTGGGCAAGAAGATTCTGAACGAATCCGGCCTGACCATCCAGGCCGCCGACGACCTCGACGACGCGGCCCAGAAGATCGTCGCGGCGGTCGGCTAGTCTCACCCGCGAGGGTCGGCGTCGCCTCCCGGCGACGCAGGGCTCCTCCGCGGCACCGGAACTCCACCCCTGATACCCTCAGGGGTGGAGTCCTTGACGCAAGCACAACCATGCTTGACCATAAGCGTCATGGACGCTTTTCGAGTTGTTCCGGCCTTGATGGCCGCATTGGTCTTGCTGTGTCCGCCCGCTGCGCTTTCGGCGCAGTCTGTGGCGACGCCTGAACCCACCGACCTCATCGCGACCTTGAACACCATCTGCGTCAGGGCGCGGGGCGACCGCGCCCAGGTTGCGGCCCTGGCGGCGGATGCGGGCTTTTCGCCCGTGCCGGAGAGCATGACTCCTCGGCTCCGCAACGCCTCGGAACGCGCAGGCTTCATGCGCACCAACGCCACCGACATCAGCATCGTCATGACGGGCCAGATGACGCGGCGCGTCGGGCGCGACACTGTCATACTGGATTTCTGCGGGGTCAGCGCCCGCCCCACGGATCATCGCGCCCTCGACCGGCGGCTGCGCGACCTTATGGACTTCGACGCCGTCAATGCGGGCGGTTTTGACGCCTATGCGTGGCTGCAGACTTCCGAGGGTCGGGCGCCGAGCCGTAGCCTGTCGGACGACCAGTTCGTGGCGATGGCTCGAACCGGGCAGATGCGGCTTGTCGTGCTCGACCGCTCGGGGCGGGGGTCCACGCTGATGTATATGTTGCCAAGGGTCGACTAATCCCGACCCACAGGCTATGTGCTCCACATAACCCGTGTAGCGCCATGACCCGCAACCTCACCCTCGCCATCGACGACGACCTGCTCGACAAGGTGCGGGTACTGGCCGCCATGAAGCGGACCAGTGTCAACGAAATGGTGCGCGGCTTCCTGACCCGGCTGGTCGAGGAAGAGACCGAACACGACGAGGCGACCGAGGCCCTGTTGAAACTGGCGCGCGAAAGCGAAGGCCGGCTGGGCGACTGGCGGCCCGGAAGCCGTGACGAAACCTACAGCGGCGAGCCTCGCTTTGATCGCTGGCGCTGACATCTTTCTCGATACGAACGTACTGATTTACGCAGCGCTCGGGTCCGCCGACGAGCCGGCGAAGTACGAGCGCGCGCTCGGATTGCTGACGCGTCGATTTGGAACCTCGAGCCAGGTGCTGGCCGAGTTCTACGTCAACGTCCAGCGGAGGGGTTCGCGGCCCCTGACGGCGGAGGAGGCCCGGGAATGGGTGGTCCGCCTGTCCAAAAAGCCATTCCAGCCCGTCGATTTCAAGGTCGTTCGCGATGGGATGGACAACGCCCGCCGCTATCAGATTTCCTATTGGGATGGAGCGGTCATCGCCGCCGCCGAGCGCCTCGGCGCCAAAATCCTCTATTCCGAAGACCTTCACCACGGACAGACCTACGGGTCGGTCCGCGTCGAAAACCCTTTCCTTCCCGCCTGACAGAGAGACCCCAATGTCCATCCTCGTCGACAAGAACACGAAAATCATCGTCCAGGGCCTGACCGGCAAGACCGGCGGCTTCCACACCGAACAGGCCCTGGCCTACCACGGCACCCAGATGGTCGCCGGCGTCCACCCGTCGAAGGGCGGCACGAACTGGACGGGCTCGCACGGCGAGACCCTGCCGATCTACGCCTCGGTCGCCGAAGCCAGGGAAGCCACCGGCGCCGACGCCTCGGTCATCTACGTCCCGCCGTCGGGCGCGGCCGCGGCCATCATCGAGGCCATCGACGCCGAAGTGCCCTTCATCACCTGCATCACCGAAGGCATCCCGGTGCTGGACATGGTCAAGGTCAAGGCCCGCCTCGAGAAGTCGAAGTCGCGCCTGCTGGGCCCGAACTGCCCCGGCATCCTGACGCCGGACGAGTGCAAGATCGGCATCATGCCGGGCAACATCTTCAAGAAGGGCAATGTCGGCATCGTCTCGCGTTCCGGCACCCTGACCTATGAAGCCGTCTTCCAGACCACCAACGAAGGCCTCGGCCAGACCACGGCCGTCGGCATCGGCGGCGACCCGGTCAAGGGCACCGAGTTCATCGACGTCCTGGAACTGTTCCTGGCCGACCCGGAAACCACCTCGATCATCATGATCGGCGAAATCGGCGGCGGCGCCGAGGAAGACGCCGCCCAGTTCCTGATCGACGAAGCCAAGAAGGGCCGCAAGAAGCCGATGGCCGGCTTCATCGCGGGCCGCACCGCTCCGAAGGGCCGCACCATGGGCCACGCCGGCGCGGTCGTCTCCGGCGGCAAGGGCGATGCGGAATCCAAGATCGCGGCCATGGAAGAGGCCGGCATCAAGATGTCGCCCTCGCCCGCCCGCCTCGGCAAGACGCTTGTTGAAGTGCTGAAGGGCTAACGCCCTTCAGCGAGCGCTCCTCTGGAGCGCCGCGCTAATGCTCGCGACGCGGTCGCTCGCTGCTTGAGCGCGGGTCGTGAGCGGATCGACATCGCGGTGAATCGTCGCTCCTCGAGCGACATGACACCGGTTTCGGCATCGATCGTGCCGGAAACACGTATTGAAGACGCCCCCGGTCACGGCCGGGGGCGTTTTTGTTACGCTCCGAACCAATTTCTTATCGTTTCGCCCCTCTTCGGTCATGACCCATAAGGAAACAGCGCCTATATGAACCGCGCCGGCCTCACGCGGTTGTGACCGTGGGGCCCCAGAAGGACGACGTGAGAAAATGGCGGACGATGCCGGTCGGCTGAACCAGGTCTTTGCCGAGACCAGCTTCCTCTATGGCGCGAATGCCGCCTTCATCGAGGACCTCCACGAGAAATGGGCGACCGACCCGTCCTCCGTCTCGGCCGAGTGGCGCAGCTTCTTCGACCAGCTCAAGGACTCGGCCGCAGTGGTCAAGGCCTCGGGCGCGGCCGGCGGCTGGGGCCGCGGCGCGATCCTGGAGCCCACCGAGGAGACCGGCGTCTTCGACGGCCAGTGGCCCGCCCCCAAGGTTGATCCGAAGAAGGCCGGCGCCGCCAAGCCCGCGCCTGCCGCCGCCGCTGCGGCCGTCGCCGGCGCGACCGCCGACGAGGTCCGCGCCGCCGCCCACGATTCCATTCGCGCCCTGATGCTGATCCGCACCTACCGGGTGCGCGGTCACCTGCACGCCAAGCTCGACCCGCTCGGCATCGAACAGCCGATCGACAATCCCGAGCTGACCCCCGCCTTCCACGGCTTCACCGCCGCCGACCTGGACCGCCCGATCTTCCTCGACGGCGTCCTGGGGCTGCAGTACGCGACCGTGAACGAGCTTATGGCGATCCTGGAGCGCACCTACTGCGGCCATATCGGCATCCAGTACATGCATATCGCCGAGCCTGAAGAGAAGGCGTGGCTGCAGCAGCGCTTCGAGGGCGCCGACGCCTTCGAGAAGAACGGCTTCACCAGGGAAGGCAAGCTGGCCATCCTGAACAAGCTGATCGAGGCGGAGGGCTTCGAACGCTTCTCCCACAAGCGCTTCCCGGGCACCAAGCGGTTCGGCCTGGATGGCGGCGAGGCCATGGTCCCGGCGCTGGAGCAGATGATCAAGCGCGGCGGCGCCCTGGGCATCGACGAGATCGTCATCGGCATGGCCCACCGCGGCCGCCTGAACACCCTCGCGACCGTCATGGGCAAGCCCCACAAGGTCATCTTCCACGAGTTCCAGGGCGGCTCGGCCGTACCTTCGGACATCGAGGGTTCGGGCGACGTCAAATACCACATGGGCGCCTCGTCGGACCGCGAGTTCGACGGCAAGACCGTCCACCTGTCGCTGACCGCCAACCCCTCGCACCTCGAGATCGTCAACCCGGTCGTCCTGGGCAAGGCGCGCGCCAAACAGGCCTTCGACATCCGTGAGGCCAATGTCGGCGTGCCCGAGAACAAGTGGGCGCTGGACCGCTCCAAGGTCATGCCCCTGCTGATCCACGGCGACGCCGCCTTCGCGGGTCAGGGCGTGGTCGCCGAATGCTTCGCCCTGATGGGTCTGAAGGGCTACCGCACCGGCGGGACGATGCATTTCGTCATCAACAACCAGATCGGCTTCACCACCTCGCCGCGCAACTCGCGCTCGACGCCCTACTGCTCGGACGTCGCCCTGATGGTCCAGGCGCCGATCTTCCACGTGAACGGCGACGATCCGGAAGCGGTCGTCTTCGCCGCCAAGGTGGCCACCGAATTCCGCCAGAAATTCCACAAGGACGTGGTGGTGGACATGTTCTGCTACCGCCGCTTCGGTCACAACGAAGGCGACGATCCGACCTTCACCCAGCCGCTGATGTATTCGAAGATCCGCGCCCTGAAGTCGACGCGCGAGATCTACGCCGCCCGTCTGGTCGGCGAAGGCGTCCTGACCGAGGCCGAGGTCGACGCCCTGGTCGCCAAACAGGAAGCCTGGCTGGACGAACAGTTCGAGGCCGGCAAGACCTTCAAGGCCGACAAGGCCGACTGGCTGGACGGTCAGTGGAAGGGCGTGGGCCTGGCCGAGGACGACGAGCGTCGCGGCAAGACCGGCATCCCGGCCGAGAAGCTGATGGACTACGGCCATCGCCTGACGACCATCCCCAACCAGATCGACATGCACAAGACGCTCAAGCGCGTCATCGAGGCGCGTCGCGAGAGCCTGACCGCCGGCACCATCGACTGGGCCACCGCCGAGAGCCTGGCCTTCGCCGGCCTGCTGGACGAGGGCTTCCCGGTCCGCCTGTCGGGCCAGGATTCGGTGCGCGGCACCTTCTCCCAGCGTCACTCGGGCATCATCGACCAGACCACGGAAGAGCGGTACATCCCGCTCAACAACCTGCGCGAAGGCCAGGCCAATTTCGAGGTCATCGACTCGGCCCTGTCGGAAGAGGCCGTGCTCGGCTTCGAATACGGCTATTCGCTCGCCGACCCGAACACCATGGTCATGTGGGAAGGCCAGTTCGGCGACTTCGTGAACGGCGCCCAGGTGGTCATCGACCAGTTCATCACCTCCGGCGAACGCAAGTGGCTGCGCATGAGCGGCCTGACCATGCTGCTGCCGCACGGCTATGAGGGTCAGGGTCCGGAACACTCCTCGGCCCGCCTCGAACGCTTCCTGCAGGCCTGCGCCGAGGACAATATCCAGGTCGCCAACTGCACGACCCCGGCCAACTACTTCCACATCCTGCGTCGACAGATGCAGCGGCCGTTCCGCAAGCCGCTGATCATCATGACGCCCAAGTCGCTGCTGCGTCACAAGAAGGCGGTCTCGACCATCGCCGATATGGCGGAGGGTTCGTCCTTCCACCGTGTGCTGCACGACGACGCCCAGACCCGTCCCGAAGTCTCCGGCATCAAGATCAAGGCCGACAAGGACATCCGTCGCGTCGTGGTCTGCTCGGGCAAGGTCTATTACGACCTGCTCGACGCGCGCGAGAAGAAGGGCGTCGATGACGTCTATCTGCTGCGTCTGGAGCAGTTCTATCCCTGGCCGATGAAGTCGATGATGACCGAACTGGCCCGCTTCCCGAACGCCGAACTGGTCTGGTGCCAGGAAGAGCCGAAGAACATGGGCGGCTGGACCTTCGTGGATCCGTGGATCGAACTGACGCTCGAGAAGCTGAACGTGAAGTCGAAGCGCGCCCGCTACGTCGGCCGCCCGGCCTCGGCCTCGACCGCCGCGGGCCTTATGAGCCGCCACCTGAAGGAACTGCAGACCTTCACGGACGAAGCCTTCGCCTGATCTCCGCCTAGACCTGTGTTCGTTCGCCTGACACAAGACTGACCTACAACCGCCCGACGCCTGAAAATACGAAAGCCTGGACCCGACATGGCCGACATCCTGACCCCGACCCTTGGTGAATCCGTCTCGGAAGCCAGCATCGCAAAATGGACCAGGAAGGTCGGTGACGCGGTGAAGAAGGACGAGGTCCTGGTCGAGCTGGAAACGGACAAGGTCTCGCTGGAAGTCGTGGCCCCGGCTGACGGCGTCCTGTCGGACATCAAGGCCGGCGAGGGCGACACCGTCGTTCCGGGCGCCGTCTTGGGCGTCGTCACCGAAGGCGCTTCGGCCGCCCCGGCCGCGGCCAAGCCCGCTCCAAAGGCTGAAAAGGCCGCTGAGGCTCCCGTCGCCGCCGCTCCGGCCGCTGCTCCCGCTTCGGCTTCGGCCCCGGCCGCCGGTAGCGCCACGGTCGCCATCCCGGTCCCGACCATGGGCGAGAGCGTCGCCGAAGGCACGATGGGCAAGTGGCTGAAGAAGAACGGCGAGGCCGTGAAGAAGGATGAGCTGCTGGTCGAGATCGAGACCGACAAGGTCGCGGTCGAGGTCGCGGCCCCGGCCGACGGCGTCCTGACCATCTCCGCCGACGAAGGCGCGACCGTCACCCCCGGCCAGACCATCGGCTCCATCGCCGCCGGCGCCGGCGCGGCCGCCGCCCCGGCTGCTGCGGCTCCGGCTGCTGCGCCTGCCGCTGCCGCCTCGGCCAACACCGGCTCGGCACAGCTGTCGCCGTCGGTCCAGCGCGTGGTCACCGAGAACAACCTCGACGCCGGTTCGATCAGCCCGACCGGGCCCAAGGGCAACATCACCAAGGGCGACGCGCTCGCCGCTGTTGGCGCCGCCGCCGCTCCGAAGGCCGCCCCGGCCCCGGTCGCCGCCGCTGCCCCGGCCGCCCCGCGCGCCGACCAGCCGCGCGAGGAACGGGTCAAGATGACCCGCCTGCGCCAGACCATCGCGCGCCGCCTGAAGGAATCCCAGAACACCGCCGCCCAGCTGACCACCTTCAACGAGGTGGACATGACCCAGGTCATGGCCCTGCGCGCCCAGTACAAGGACGCCTTCGAGAAGCGCCACGGCGTCAAGCTGGGCTTCATGAGTTTCTTCACCAAGGCGGTGATCAACGCCCTGAAGGAAATCCCGGCCGTCAACGCCGAGATCGACGGCACCGACATCATCTACAAGAACCACTATGACATCGGCGTCGCCGTCGGCACCGACAAGGGTCTGGTGGTTCCGGTTCTGCGCGACGCCGACATGCTGTCGCTGGCCGGCATCGAGAAGGGCATCGCCGACCTCGGCAAGGCGGCCCGCGACGGCGGCCTGACCATGGACCAGCTCCAGGGCGGCACCTTCACCATCACCAACGGCGGCACCTACGGTTCGCTGATGTCGACGCCGATCCTGAACGCGCCGCAGTCGGGCATCCTGGGCATGCACAACATCGTGCAGCGTCCGATGGCCATCAACGGCGAGGTCAAGATCCGCCCGATGATGTACCTGGCCCTCAGCTACGACCACCGCATCGTCGACGGCAAGGAAGCCGTGACCTTCCTGGTCCGCGTCAAGGAACACCTGGAAGACCCGCAGCGCTCGCTGCTGGACCTCTAGGACGTCTCAAAGAAAGAGATGAGAGCGCGCGGCGGCTTCGGCGGTCGCGCGCTTTTTCGTCTGCGCCAGGCCTGACAGATTTCCGCACAACCCCTGTCAGAATCCGTAGGTTTACCTATACGAAACAATAGGCCACCCTCCCGTCATGGAGTGGGCCGTTCGGGGGATGGGTGTCTTCTATGTGCTCGCAGGCGTCCTCGCCCTGCGGCAGGTCCTGATCAATTGGCGGTTGGAGCGGATGATCGCCGCCGTCCTGCCCTCTTCTCCGCCCTCGTCCATCACCGAACGCGCGGCCGACGTCATGTTGGCCATGGGATCGGTGCTGGTGCTGGCCTCGGGCGCGGCGCTGATGATGCTGCAGCCCTGGGCCGTTCTGGTCTTCCTGGCCTGCTGGGGCGCCCAGGCGGCCTATCTGCTCTGGGCGCAGCGCTGGTATCGCCCACGCGACCCGATCTCGGCCCGAGGCCGCCGTCAGACCCTGAACGCCTTCGCCGTCTACAGCCTGGCGACCCTGCTGGTCCTGTCGATGCCTCTGGCGGGCCTGCTGCGCTGACCTAGCGACCCACGGCGTGCAGGGCCTGTCCGTTGGCCTTCAGCCAGGCGCGGAACGGGCGATGATCCCCAACCAGCCCATGCACCACCGACCAATAGGCCGGCGAATGGTCGGCATGGACCAGATGAGCCACCTCGTGCGCCGCCAGATAGTCGAGCACCGCGGGCGGGGCCATAACCATGCGCCAGGAATAGCGGATAGAGCGGTTGTGCGGGCTGCAGGAGCCCCAGCGCGAGCGGGTGTCGACGACCGACACCTTGACCGGCCTCTGGCCCAGCGCCTTCAGATGGACCTCGGTGCGGGCCACCAGTTGGGTCCGCGCCTCGCGCTTGAGCAGGTTCTCGACCCGGCGCGCGAAGGCCTCGCCCTCGCCGCCCGAGCGGATCACCGGCCCGACGCCGTCGGCCGTCAGCCGCGCCGCCCCATTGGTCCCGGTCGCTTCCAGCCGGGTCTCGAGCCCATGCAGCAGGATGATCTGGCCGGGCTCCAGCGGCTGGCCCTCGACCCGCGCCTCCAGCCGTTCGGCGATCCAGCCGGCCTTGGACCGGGCGAAGGCCACGGCCTCGGACAGGCGGCGTTCACTGGGCGCGATGGCCACCGCCTCGCCCGCCCGCGCGTCGATACGGATCGAGATCCGCCGCGCCCTCGGGTTCACCGACAGGCGCAGCTGGATCGTTTCACCGGCCCCATTGGGGGCCTCAAGCGGCAGTCGCTGACCGGTCCGGTACGGCGCAGAGCTTTTCATTGGTCGCGATGAAGTCCCGGGTGCGCGGATAGATTTCCTCGCGGAACCGCCGGCCGTTGAAGACGCCGTAGTGGCCCACATCCGGCTGGACATAGAGCACCCGGCGCTCGACGGGAACATTGGGGCACAGAATATGGGCGGCCTGGGTCTGGCCGACGCCGGAAATGTCGTCGTTCTCGCCCTCGACCGTCATCAGGCCGATGTCCATGATCTTCGACAGATCCACTGGACGGCCGTCGTGAACCAGCTCGCCCTTGGCCAGGGTGTAGTCCTGGAAGACGATGTCGATGGTCTGGAGATAGAACTCCTCCGACAGGTCCAGCACCGACAGATACTCGTCGTAGAACTGTTCGTGCTTCTCGACCCCGTCGCCGTCGCCCTTCACCAGATCCTTGAAATAGGTCCAGTGGGCGTCGGTGTGGCGCTCCTCGTTCATCGACATGAAGCTATAGAGCTGGACGAAGCCCGGATAGACCCGCCGGCCAAACCCCGGATAGGGCCAGGGCACGGTGTGGATCATGTTCGACTGGAACCAGGTGAACGGCTTTTCTTCCGCCAGCACATTGGTCACCGTCGGCGACAGGCGGGCGTCGATGGGCGAGCCCATGAAGGTCATGGAGGCCGGCCGGTTGGGATCGTTCTCCTCGGCCATCACCGCGGCCATGGCCAGGACCGGCGGTCCGGGCTGGCAGACGGCGACGACGTGGGCGCGCGGGCCGATCTGGGCCAGCATCGACCGGACGTGGTCCATATAGTCGTGGAAGTCGAACCGGCCCTCCAGCATCGGCACCTGCCGCGCATTGGTCCAGTCCGAGACATAGACGTCGTGGTCCTGCAGGAAGGTCTCGACCGTGCCGCGCAACAGGGTCGCATAGTGGCCCGACAAGGGGGCGACGATCAGGACGCTGGGCGCCGCCACGGGCTTCTTGGCGCGCTTCAGGTCGCCGACGTTGCGGGCGAACCGCACCATCTTCACCCAGGGGCTTTCCCAGACCACCTGTTCGACAGTGCGCACCGGCTTGCCGTCGATGGTGACGACCTCAAGCCCCCAGTCGGGCTTGCCGTAGCGGCGGGTGACGCTCTCGAACAGCTCGGCCGAGGCATAGGCGGTGCGGCCGATGGCCGTGTCCGACGCCGGATTGAAGGGCGAGGTCCAGAATTTCCGGGCGAACTGCGCCCCGAAACGGAAAGGCTGCGCCGACTGATACGCCAGTTCGTGAAGTGCGTAGAGCATGAGACTCCAATACCGGCCCCCGCCGACTGCGGCGCAAGGCACCATAAATCATTGTGCACTGCAAAAGGATTATCACTTTTGGCGAGCCGGCGCCCCTCGGATCAGCCCCGCGCCATCACCCGCTCGATCAGCTGGGCCGACTTCTGCGGCCCAAGGTCATAGGCCAGGGGCGCGCGGAACTTGCCGTCGGGTCCCATCAGATAGACGGTCAGGGTGTGGTTCATCGTATAGGTCTCGCCCTCGCCGACCTTTTGATAATAGGCGCGGTAGGCCTTGGCGACGGCCGCGATCTGCTCCGGCGAGCCGGTCAGGCCGACGACGCCCTCGGGGAAGCCGTCGGATTCCAGATAGTCCTTGAGGGCTTTCGGCGTGTCGCGCGCGGGATCGACGCTGACGAAGGCGATCTGCAGGTCCTTCGCCTTGTCGCCCATCTGCTTCTTGGTCGCCGCCAGCCCGGTCAGGGTCGTGGGGCAATAGTCGGGGCAGTAGGTGAAGCCGAAGAAGACCAGGGTCCATTTGCCGTTCAGCATCGTCTGGTCGACCGTCTGGCCGTCCTGATTGACCAGCTGGAACGGCCCGCCGACGGTCGGCTGGCCGGTCGCACTGGAGGCCTCGGTGACCCCGTGCTCGCGTCCGGTGACCACCACCACGGTGACGATGGCCAGGGAGGCGGCGATGATGAAACAGGCGGCCGCGAACAGCAGGATGGAACGGCGTGGCATTTGGTCTTTCCCGGCGCTGCCGACAGACGGCGGCGACCGGTCTATAGAACGGTCGTGGACATCCGTGAAACCGCCTCTTCCTCCGTTATGACGTCGCAGTCACCCGGGCAGCCGCCTTTCATCGGCGGCGAGGGCCCCGCCGACCACTGGCGCGACCTGCCCCGGCGCGGGCGCGGCCTGACCCTGCGCACCCTGATCATCCTGCGCTGGCTGGCCCTGATGGGTCAGGCGGCGACCATCTGGGTGGCGCATGAGTTGCTGCATTTCCCCTTGGCGGTCTGGCCCTGCGTGGCGACCATCGCGGCGGGGGCGGCGGTCAATCTCGCGGCCCTGCTGCATCTGCGGCGCACCGACAACCGCCTGCCCGACGGCCGCCAGACGGCCCTGCACCTCGGCTTTGACATCCTCCAGCTCTCGACCCTTCTGGGCCTGACCGGCGGGCTGGAGAACCCCTTCTGCCTGCTGCTGGTCGCCCCGGTGACGGTGGCGGCGGCGTCCCTGCCGGGGCGTCAGGCCATCGGCCTCGGCTTCCTCGTCCTCATCGCGACGGGGGTCCTGTTCAAATGGTCCCTGCCCCTGCCCTGGCAGTCGGGGACCGAGCTGATCCTGCCGCTGCTCTACCGGATCGGTCTGGCCATGGCCCTGACCACCGGGGTGGTCTTCACCTCCGCCTACGCCTGGCGGGTCGCCGCCGATGCGGAGAAGCTGGAGCTGGCGCTGGCCACCACCCAGGACGTGCTGCAGAGGGAGCAGCGGCTGGCCGCGCTCGGCGGTCTGGCCGCCGCCGCCGCGCACGAGCTGGGCACGCCGCTCGCCACCATCCAGGTTGTGGCCAAGGAGATGCTGCGCGGCGCTCCCGCCGACAGCCCCGAGGCCGAGGACGCGGCCCTGCTGCTGCAACAGGCCGATCGCTGCCGCGAGATTCTGACCCGGCTGTCGCAACGCCCCGAGGACGGCGACGCCCTCTATGCCGAGGTCGGCCTGAAAGCCCTTCTGGCCGAGGTCGTCGATCCCCATCTGGGCTTCGACCTCGACATCGCCGTCGAGACCACCACCGCCGACGGCCGGCCGGTCCCGCAGGTGAAACGCCTGCCCGAGGTAGTCCACGGCCTGTCCGCCCTCGTCGAGAACGCCGCCGATTTCGCCGCCTCTTCAGTGCGGGTCGGAGCCACCGTCGATGAGGACTGGATCGTCGTCGAGGTGCTGGACGACGGCCCCGGCTTCGCCCCGGACATCCTGCCGCGCCTGGGCGAGCCCTATGTGACCAGCCGCCCCCACGGCAAGGCGCGCCGGGCCCTGGCCGCCCAGCTCCGCGCCGCCGCCCGGCCCGCTCGCGTGGGTCTCGGAGCCGCGCCCTTTGCCTTGGGAAGGGGCCGCCGCAAGGACACGGCCCCGTCGCCTCCGCCCTTCCCGCCCCTGCCCTCGACCGAGGCGGTGATCCCCAGCCAGGGCGGTATGGGTCTGGGCTTCTTCATCGCCCGCACCCTGCTGGAGCGCACCGGCGGCCGGGTCTCGGTCGGGGCCGGCGACGGCCCGATCGGCCATCGCGGCGCCCGGGTGACCGTGCGCTGGCCCCGCGCCTCACTCGAGACAGCCGCCGCTTGAAATCACCTGATTTCAGGCGCTTCCTGACCAGCGACCAAACGCCGCGCATGTCTTGACCCCGGCGGTCCGGACCGCGACTTGAGGCCCATGGAGACTCTAGAAATGTCAGTCATCGAGGACCGCGTCGCCGCGCTTCACGATAAAACCCTGCTTCTGCTCGACGACGATCAGGCCCTGCGCACCCGGATGGGACGCGCCCTGGAATCGCGCGGCTTCGAAGTGACCACCGCCGGATCCCTCGCCGAGGCGACCGACGCCCTGAAGACGGCCCTGCCCGCCTATGCCGTGCTCGACATGCGGCTGGAGGACGGCAACGGCCTGAAGATCGTCGAGGCGATCCGCGAGCGCCGCGAGGACGCCCGCATCGTCATGCTGACCGGCTACGGCGCCATCGCCACGGCGGTCGCGGCGGTCAAGGCCGGGGCGGTCGACTATCTGTCCAAGCCCGCCGACGCCGATGACGTGGTCAAGGCTCTGCTCGCCATCGGCGACGCCTCGCCCGAACCGCCCGAAAACCCGATGAGCGCCGACCGGGTGCGCTGGGAGCACATCCAGCGCGTCTATGAGCTCTGCGATCACAATGTCTCGGAGACCGCGCGCCGTCTCGGCATGCACCGCCGCACCCTGCAGCGCATCCTGGCGAAGCGCGCGCCGCGCTGATGGGGTGTGGGGGATTGGGGGGTAGGGCGTAAGAGGTCGCACCCCACACCCCACACCCCACGCCCTAATCCCTCAAAGTCCGCATCGCCCCCAACCGCGCGAACGCGAGGGTAAGCGCCTTCCTGCGCGCGGGGGCGAGCGCCAGCACCGGCGCGTCCCGAACCACCGCCCCTCCGAAGGCGTCGGCGACGATCAGGCCGGGCTCCTCCGGCAGGACGCCCTCCGGAAACTCCGGCGCCACGGCGAAGAAGAAGGCGTCGCAGAAGGGGGCGTATTCCGGCCATTTGCGGTCGACGCGATAGTCCTCGATGCCGGACTTCACCTCGCAGATGACGATGTCGCCCTTTCGGCCGATGGCCATGACGTCGGCGCGCCGCCCGTTCGGCAGACAGACCTCCAGCAGCGGCGCATAGCCCATGTCGATCAGCAGCCTTGCGGCTCCGCGCGTCACCGAAAGCGTGGTTTCGGGACGGCTGAAGACGAGTTCGAGATCGAAGGCGGCGGACATTCCGCCATTATGTTCCGGCTCCGTTCCGGTTTCAACCGGCGGGCTTCAGACGAACCGCTTGCGGTTCTCGCGCCACGCCGCCGCCGTCTGGCCCCAGATATCGACCCGCGCCGCCTCGAACGGCGACGGCAGCCGCCCCGGTCCCCGGTTCACCGACCCCAGCCGCTCCGCCAGCTTCGCCGACGCTGCGTTCGCCGGATCAATCGTATGGACGATGTCGTCCCAACCCAGCACATCGACGGCGTAGTCCATCGAGGCAACCGAGGCCTCCAGCGCATAACCCTTGCCCATGGCGTCGCGGTGCAGGCTCCAGCCCACCTCCTTGCCCGGCCACTGATGCGGAAACCACGGCCCGATCCGGCCGATCCACTGACCCGTCTCCTTCTCGATGATCGAGAAGAAGCAGACCCCGGTCAGGCTCCAGGCCCCGGCGCAGGTCATCAGGATGCGCCAGACCTCAGCCGGCGTCTTCGGCCCGCCGATGAACCGCGTCGTCTCCGGATCGGACTGGAAGTCGCACCAGCGCTCGAAATCGCTCATCGCCGTCGGGCGCAGGATCAGCCGTGCGGTTTCGATCACCGGATCGGTCACGGCGGTCATGCCAGATCCTCGATTTCGGCGTCGGTCAGTTCGCCCGGCACGATGGTCACGGGCAGTTTGCGCCCCGTGAAGGCCGCGCCGTGTTTGAGCACCGCCGAGACCAGAGGCCCCGCCGACTTGCCGCCGCCGGCCGAGGCCAGGACCAGGATCTTGATCTCGGGGTCGTCGCCGACCGTCTTGCGGATCGCCGCCTGGGCGTCGCCGGCCTCGATGATGAAGATGGGCTGGGCGCCCGAGCGTTCGGCGGCCTCGGCGCCCAGACGGGTCAGCAGGGCCTCGGCCTCGGCCCTCTGCTGGCGTTGTATCTCCTCGCGCACCCCGGCCCAGTGCTCGTCCGAACTGTCGGGGATGACGGCCAGAAGCGCGACCCGGCCGCCGGTCGAGCGGGCCCGGCGCGAGGCGTAGCGCAGGGCGGCGTCGAACTCGGGACTGTCGTCGACGACGACCAGAAACTTCCTGGGCATGGGGGCTCGCTTCGGCCGCGACCGCTCTCGACGCGGCCTGCTCCACTCAAGCGCGTTTTGCCTTCCGCGCCAATCGGGTCGTTTGACCGGGTGGTTTAGACTTCAGCCATCACACTTCAGGTTGGGGCGGCGAGGTGATCACCTCGACATTGTCGTTGAGCAGATAGGACAGCTCCGACAGGGCCACGGCCCGGGCCTCCGGCGTGGTCGCGGCCTCGACGGCGGCGATCTTCTTGGGAATGTCTTCCGAGATGCCGCGCAGGATGCATTTCAGATCGCCGTCCGTGCCCCGCTCCTTGAGGATCAGATGGCCCTGCATGTCGGTCTGCGACAGGTGTTCGGCGCGGGTCTTGAAGCCGGTGAAGTCGGCGCCGGTCAGGAAGCCCGCGGCGTCGGCGGCCTTGTCGGCGGCCCAGGCGTCCACCACGGCCTTCAGCGAGGTCGACTGGCTGACAATGTCGAGAAACAGGGGCTCGCCGGCGACCGACACTGGCGCTCCGGCCACCGCATGCGGCTGGGCCGCGGCGACCGCGACATTGGGGTCGCTCATCATCAGGGCGAGGCTCAGGGCAAGACCGCAGGACATCGAAACTTCTCCGCCGGATCAATTCAGGAATCAGGGCCGGAATAACCGTTGAACCGGCATACGCCCCACCCGTAAACGACACCTTGAGATCGACAGGAAACGTTTACCATGACCGACTGGACCGCGTTTGAGGCCGCCGCCGCCCGCGACGCCGACGCCCGCATCGTCGACCAGTTCGCCGCCGACCCCGACCGGGTCGCCCGCATGGGGGTCGAGACCGCCGGTCTGTATCTCGACCTGTCGAAACAGGCCTGGACCCGCGAGGGCTTCGAGACCTGTCTGGATCTGGCCCGCTCCGCCGGGGTCGAGGCGGCCCGCACCCGCCTGTTCGGCGGCGAGGCCATCAACGCCACCGAGGGCCGCGCTGTCCTGCATCCCGCCCTGCGCGCCACGAAGGGCTCGAACTACATCGCACTCGGCGAGCCGGTCTCGGCCGAGGTCGACGCCGTCCGCGCCGACATGGCCGCCTATGCGACCGCCGTCCGTTCCGGCTCTGAGACCGGCGCGACCGGCAAGCCGTTCAAGGCCATCGTCCACATCGGCATCGGCGGCTCTGACCTCGGTCCCCGCGTGGTCTGGGACGCGCTTCGCCCGCTCGAACCGTCGATCGACCTGCGCTTCGTTGCCAATATCGACCCGCGCGACATGGCCGAGGCCCTGACCGGGCTCGATCCCGAAACCACCCTCGTCGTCGTCGTCTCCAAGACCTTCACCACCCAGGAAACCCTGGCCAATGCCGAGGCCGCCAAGGCCTGGCTGGCCGCCGGCCTGCCTGAAGCCGGTCGCGACAAGCATTTCATCGGGGTCACCGCCGCGCCGGACAAGGCTGTCGCGTTTGGATGCGCCCGCACCTTTGCGTTCAGAGACTGGGTCGGCGGCCGCTATTCCCTGTGGTCGGCGGTCAGCCTGAGTTGCGTCATCGCCCTCGGCCCCGACGTCTTCGAGGCGATGCTGGCCGGCGCCGCCGCCATGGACGACCATTTCGTCTCGGCCCCGCTGGAAAAGAACGCGCCCGTCCTTCTGGCCCTCGCCCAGATCTGGAACGTCGACGGGCTGAACCGTCCGGCCCGCACCGTCGCCCCCTATGCCCATGCCCTGCGCCGCCTGCCCGCCTTCCTGCAGCAGCTGGAGATGGAATCGAACGGCAAGCGGGTGCATCGCGACGGCTCAGCCGTGACGCGCCAGACCTGCCCCGTCGTCTTCGGCGAGCCCGGCACCAACGGCCAGCACGCCTTCTTCCAGCAGATCCATCAGGGGCCGCAGGTCGTCCCCGCCGAGTTCGTCATCGTGGCGAAGACGCATGAAGACGCGCCGGAAAGCCCCCTCTGGTCCAACGCCCTCGCCCAGGGCCAGGCCCTGATGCTGGGCAAGACCACCGAACAGGCCCGCGCCGAGCTGCTGGCCTCGGGCGCCGACGCGGCGGAGGCCGACCGTCTGGCCACCCACAAGACCTTCCCCGGCAACCGCCCCTCGACGGCCATCGTCATGGAGCGGCTGACGCCCGAGACCCTCGGCGCTCTCCTGGCCCTCTATGAGCACAAGACCTTCGTCGAGGGCGTGGTCTGGGACATCAACTCCTTCGACCAATGGGGCGTGGAGCTCGGCAAGGTGCTGGCGAAAGCCATCCTCAAGGACGTCGCGGCGGGCGGCCCCTCGGCCGAACTCGACCCCTCGACGGCGGGTCTGCTGACCCGTCTGCTGGGCTAGGGCTCCAGACGCAGAAACGGGCGCCGAAGCGCCCGTTTCCCGCCCTCGGCTACGACCTACCAGCGGCGGTCGTAGCGATAGTCGCGCCGGTCATAGCGACCGCGGTCGTAGTCGCGACTGTTGATGCCGTGATCGCGCTCCCAATGGCCTTCGTTGCGATAGCAGCGGCCGTCGCGGAAATAGTTGCAGTCCGGACCCTGGTCGTAGCGGTAGCCGTAGCCGCCCCGATAGTTGCGGTCGTCGCGCGAGTTCGAGCTCGCGGCGCCCACGGCAGCCCCGGCGAGCGCGCCACCGGCGACATAACGGCCGTCGCCGTTGCCCAGGATGGCGCCCGCGATGCCGCCGATGGCGGCGCCGACCAGGGCGTTCTTGGCGGTGTTGTCCTCGCGGTGATCGCGATCACGGTAGCTTTGCGCGTCGGCCGAACCGGCCAGCAGGCTCAGGGCGAGAACGGGAGCCGCGGCGGCGGCGGCCAGCTTGAACTTCATCATGATGCGTCTCCTTGCAAAAGGTCGGGCCGGCGGATGCCGACGTCATGATTTCCTTCTAACGCCCCGCTTCTGAACGACCCGGGTTCGCCACGTTCATTTTCAGTTCAGCTTCGTCTCGGCAACTGCGCCGCGCCTTGCCGGGCCCGGCGCAGCCTCGCCGGGCCCGGCCCAGGCTTCAGCCTGTTCAGTTGGCCGGGTAATCCATCGCCACCGTCAGGGCGACATTGCCCGAGGCCGGCACGGTGAACTTGACCTGATCGAAGGTCGGCATCGCGCGGAGGGTCTCGCCGTGCAGCATGCCCCAGCCCTCGGCGGGACGGCCGTTGACCAGCTTCATGTCCTTGTTGCCGTCCTCGTCGTGCAGGGCGGTGATGGAATAGTCGCCCGGCGCCACATCATGCAGGGTGAAGGTCCGGGTCCCCGCCGTCGGGTTCTCGATCCGCTCGCCGTAGACGCCTTCGTGTTTCAGGAATTGGGCCTGCGTCTGCAGCCCGACCAGCAGGTCGCCACCGCGCGCCTGCACGCCGGTCAGGGTCACGGTGACGTCCCCGGCCAGGGCCCAGCCGGCGGAGAAGGTGAGGGCCGCGCATGCCAGGAGGGGGGCGGCGATAGCGATCATGGAGGCTTTCATTGTCGTTCGTTCCGATTGTCGGCGGCGCCGATCGCCGTCTGCAATGTTCTTTATTTTACAAAGTACATTACGTCAAGCAGCTTTTCGGGCTCATTCTCTGATCCCGTCATCGAACCTTGCCTTGACCCTGCCCCCCAGCCCCCCTACTTGCACGGCGCGTTAGCACTCTCAGGCGCCGGCTGCCAAAACGCCGGTCCGGGGGTCGCTTGCGAGGAAACAATAGAAGTCTCACCGGAGAATATGCAGATGGCGTTTCGTCCTCTCGGCGATCGCGTGCTGGTCAAGCGCGTGGAAGAAGAATCCAAGACCAAGGGCGGGATCATCATTCCCGACACCGCCAAGGAAAAGCCGCAGGAAGGCGAAGTCGTCTCCGTCGGTCCGGGCGTCCGTGACGAGTCCGGCAAGGTCAACGCTCTCGAGCTGAAGGCCGGCGACCGCATCCTGTTCGGCAAGTGGTCGGGCACCGAGGTCAAGCTGGAAGGCGAAGACCTGATCATCATGAAGGAATCCGACGTCCTGGGCGTGCTGTCCTAAGCACCCGCGTCGACGACCTTCTTCTTCGAAAACAATAGATAAGGAGCTGCCTCAATGGCTGCCAAGATCGTACAGTTCAACACCGACGCCCGCGACAAGATGCTGCGCGGCGTCAACGTCCTCGCCAACGCCGTCAAGGTGACCCTGGGTCCCAAGGGCCGCAACGTCGTGATCCAGAAGTCCTTCGGCGCCCCGCGCTCGACCAAGGACGGCGTTTCGGTCGCCAAGGAAATCGAGCTGGAAGACGCCTTCGAGAACATGGGCGCCCAGATGATCCGCGAAGTCGCTTCGAAGACGAACGACAAGGCGGGCGACGGCACCACCACCGCCACCGTCCTGGCCCAGGCCATCGTGCAGGAAGGCCTCAAGGCCGTCGCCGCCGGCATGAACCCGATGGATCTGAAGCGCGGTATCGACAAGGCGGTCACCGCCGTCCTCGAAGAGATCAAGTCGAACTCCAAGCCGGTCTCCAACAACTCGGAAATCGCCCAGGTCGGCACCATCTCGGCCAACGGCGACGTTGAAGTCGGCACCCTGATCGCCGAAGCCATGGCCAAGGTCGGCAACGACGGCGTCATCACCGTCGAGGAAGCCAAGACCGCCGAAACCACCGTCGACATCGTCGAGGGCATGCAGTTCGACCGCGGCTACCTGTCGCCCTACTTCATCACCAACGCCGACAAGATGGAGGTTCAACTCGAAGAGCCCCTCATCCTGCTGTTCGAGAAGAAGCTGTCGTCGCTGCAGGCCATGCTCCCGATCCTGGAAGCCGTGGTCCAGTCGGGTCGCCCGCTGCTGATCATCGCCGAGGACATCGAGGGCGAAGCCCTGGCCACCCTGGTGGTCAACAAGCTGCGCGGCGGCCTGCGCGTCGCCGCCGTCAAGGCTCCGGGCTTCGGCGACCGCCGCAAGGCCATGCTGGAAGACATCGCCGTCCTGACCGGCGGCCAGGTCATCTCGGAAGACCTGGGCATCAAGCTCGAGAACGTGACCCTCGACATGCTCGGCAAGGCCAAGAAGGTCACCATCACCAAGGACGACACCACCGTCGTCGAAGGCGTGGGTGAAAAGGCCGACATCGAAGCCCGCGTCGCCCAGATCAAGGCCCAGATCGAAGCCACGACCTCGGACTACGACAAGGAAAAGCTGCAGGAACGTCTGGCCAAGCTGGCCGGGGGCGTCGCGGTTCTCCGCGTCGGCGGTTCGACCGAAGTCGAGGTGAAAGAAAAGAAGGACCGCGTCGACGACGCCCTCAACGCCACGCGCGCCGCGGCTGACGAAGGCATCGTTCCCGGCGGCGGCATCGCCCTGCTGAAGGCCTCGAAGATCCTGACGGGCGTCACCGGCGACAACGCCGACCAGACGGCCGGCATCGCCATCATCCGTCGCGCCCTGCAGGCTCCGATCCGTCAGATCTCGGAAAACGCCGGTGTCGAAGGCTCGATCGTGGTCGGCAAGGTGCTGGAAAACGAAAGCCCCACCTTCGGCTTCAACGCCCAGACGGAAGAGTACGGCGACCTGGTCGCCATGGGCGTCATCGACCCCGCCAAGGTGGTCCGCACCGCCCTGCAGGACGCCGCCTCCGTGGCCGGCATCCTGATCACCACCGAAGCCGCCGTGGCTGACGCTCCCAAGAAGGGCGGCGCCGGCGCCCCCGACATGGGCGGCGGCATGGGCGGCATGGGCGGCATGGACTTCTAGGAAGTCCGGTTGTCATCCCGGCCTCGAGCCGGGACTGAACGAACAGAAGGGCGGGTCCAGCGATGGGCCCGCCCTTTTTGATTGCGGGCGGTGCGCATGCCGAGCCTTGGCGCCTTCATCGCGACCTACATGATGGCCGGCGGGCGAAACGGAGACGCTCTACACCGGCATGACCGCCAATCTGACGGCGCGAGTCTGGAAACATCGTCACCGAACGTTCGATGGGTTCAGCAAGGAGCATGGCTGCACCCGACTGGTCTGGTTCGAACAATATGCGCTCGTGACGCCCGCCATCGCGCGCGAGGAGTACCCGACCGGTCCGGCTGGAGGTCGTCGCCTCCGCCGCCACATTCTTTCACATAAGATGGGCGCGCAGACGGGGCGTTTCTACCGACCGCGGTAGCGCAGGGCGTCGACAAGGAGGGCGAAGGCGGGGGTCGGCTGGCGGCGGCTGGGGTAATAGAGGTGGTACCCCGAAAACGGCGGGGTCCAGTCGTCCAGCACCGTGGTCAGGCGGCCCTCGGCGATCAGGGGGGCGACCTCGTCGTGCATCATGACGGCCAGCCCCATGCCGGCCAGCGCCGCGCGCTGGACCAAGGCCATGCTGTTGAAGATCAGCTGGCCGGAGACGCGCACATTGGTCGGCTGACCGTCCTTCTCGAACTCCCAGGCATAGAGGCCGCCGAGGGTCGGCAGGCGGTAGTTGATACAGGCGTGGTCGGCGAGGTCGTGCGGCGTCTGCGGCGTCCCTCGCCGGGCCAGATAGTCGGGCGAGGCGATGACGACCATGCGCAGCTCGGGGCCGATGGGGACGGCGATCATGTCCTTGCCGAGCCGCTCGCCCAGGCGGACGCCGGCGTCGAACCGGCCCTCGACGAGGTCGGCGAGGCTGTCGTCGACCGAGATCTCGACCTTGATGTCCGGATAGGCGGGCAGGAGGCGTTCCAGCACGGGCCACAGGACCCTGCGCGCCGCATGCTCGCCGCAGGTGATGCGGATGGTTCCGGCCGGACGATCGCGCAGGTCGCCGAGCGCCGCGACCCGCTGCTCGATGTCGTCGAAGGCGGGGCGCAGGGTCTCCAGCAATCGCTCGCCCGCCTCGGTCGGGGCGACGTTGCGGGTGGTCCGGACCAGAAGGCGTAGGCCGAGACGGGTTTCCAGCCGCCGCACCGTATGGCTGACCGCCGACTGGGAGGTGCCCAGTTTGGCCGCCGCCCGGGTGAAGCTGCGTTCCTCCGCCACGACCATGAAGGTGGAGAGGTCGCCCAGCTCATCGCGCTTCATTGATGAATCCTCGACATGGGTGCATGCCGATATCTGCGCCTAATCGACGGGCCGAACCAGTCCTAGACTGCGTCTACCGAAACCCGAGGGACCGTCCGGACGGCGCCCTCTTCGCCTGCTGGAGCCACCCCATGAAGACCATCGGTTACGCCGCCCATTCGACCACCGCGCCGCTGGAGCCCTGGACCTTCGACCGGCGCGAGTTGCGCGCCAACGACGTGCAGATGCAGATCCTCTACTGCGGCGTCTGCCACTCGGACCTGCACCAGGCGCGCAACGACTGGGGCTGGTCGTCCTATCCGGTGGTGCCGGGTCACGAGATCGTCGGCGTCGTCACCGCCGTCGGCTCCGAGGTGAAGAAATACAAGGAAGGCGACCGCGTCGCCGTCGGCTGTATGGTCGACAGCTGTCAGCATTGCGACCAGTGCGACAAGGGCGAGGAGCAGCTCTGCCGCCACGGCAACACCCAGACCTATAACGGCCGCGACCGGATCACCGGCGACCCGACCTACGGCGGCTATTCCAAGGATCTGGTGGTGCGCGAGGAGTTCGTCCTGTCGCTGCCCGACAATCTTGATATCGCCAAGGCCGCGCCGTTGCTCTGCGCCGGCATCACCACCTGGTCGCCGCTCAAGACCTGGGGCGTCAAGGAAGGCACCCGCGTCGGCGTCATCGGTCTGGGCGGTCTGGGCCATATGGCGGTCAAGCTGGCCGCGGGCCTCGGCGCCCATGTCACGGTGCTGAGCCGCACCGCCGACAAGGAAGCCGATGCCAAGGAGCTGGGCGCCCACGCCCTGCTGGTGTCGTCAGATCGGGCGGCGATGAAGGCGGCGGCCAACAGCCTGGACCTGATCATCGATACCGTGCCGGTCAAGCATGACCTCAACCCCTATATGCCGCTGCTCGACATCGACGGCACCCTGGTCATCGTCGGCCAACTGGGCCCGATGGAAGAGCTGTCGACCCTGCCGCTGCTCATGGCGCGGCGCCGCGTCTCGGGTTCGCCCATCGGCGGCATCCGCGAGACCCAGGAGATGCTCGACTTCTGCGGCGAGAAGGGAATCCTGCCCGACGTCGAGATGATCCGCATGGACGAGATCAACCACGCCTTCGAGCGGATGGAGAAGTCCGACGTCCGCTACCGCTTCGTCATCGACATGGCGTCGCTGGAAGCCCCGGCCGCCGAGGCCGCGTGATGGGGGCGGCGTTCGTCGCCGCCCTTCTCATCCTCATTCAGGAGCCACCAATGACCGTTCAGCGCAACGGAACGACCCCGGCTGCCTTCGGCCCGGCCGACTATTTCACCGGCCGCGTCCGCATCGAGAACGGGTTCAAATCGTCCGAGCCCGGCAATGTTCAGGGCGCGCTGGTCATCTTCGAACCCGGCGCCCGTTCCAACTGGCACACCCATCCCCTGGGTCAGACCCTGATCGTCGCCTCGGGCGTGGGCTGGCATCAGTGCGAAGGCGGGCCGGTGGAGGAAATCCGCGCCGGCGATGTGGTTCAATGCAACGCCAACCACCGCCACTGGCACGGCGCCAGCGCCACGGTCGGGATGAGCCACTGGGCCGTTCAGGAAGCCCTCGACGGCAAGGTCGTGGAGTGGATGGAGCCGGTGACGGACGAGCAATACCAGCCGCCGGTCAGGGACTGAGGCAAGGGACTGAGGCCCACCGACTGAGACCCGGGGGGACGTCGACTTTTTTCAATCACACACTCCCGGAGATTTTCGATGAAAGACGAGCCAGAGACGGAAGTCGAGAACACCGGCCGCCGTGCCCTGTTCGGCATGGGTTTGACGCTGTCGGCCGCCGCGGCCTTGCCGGCGTCGGCGATGGTCGCGAGTTCAAAACAAGGCCCGGCGGCGGCGCCTGGGCCCGGACGGCGGCGGCTGGGAAAGCTGGAGGTCTCGAGCGTCGGGATCGGCGTTCAGAATATGAGCCGCACCTATCAGACCACCGTCCCCTCGCGGCCCGAGATGCTGAACATCATCCGCGCCGCCTTCGATCAGGGCGTGACCTTCTATGATTCAGCCGAGGCCTATGGCCCGCACGAGGTCGAGCGCATCCTGGGCGAGGGAGTGCAGCCATTCCGCGATCAGGTCGTCGTCGCCACCAAATTCGGCTGGAACATCGATCAGGAGACCGGCGCCCGCCGTCCCGGCCTGAACAGCCGGCCGGAGCATGTGAGGCAGGTCGTCGAGGGGATGCTGCGGCGTCTGCGGACCGACCGCATCGACCTGTTGTATCAGCACCGGGTCGATCCGGACGTGCCGATCGAGGACGTGGCCGGGGTGATCGGCGACCTGATGCGCGAAGGCAAGGTTCTGCACTGGGGCCTGTGCGAGATGGGCCAGGGCACCCTGCGCCGCGCTCATGCGACCCAGCCGGTCAGCGCGGTCCAGAACGAATATTCCATGCTGTGGCGCGGGCCGGAGCAGTGGGTCATCCCGACCTGCGAAGAGTTGGGAATCGGCCTCGTCCCGTGGAGCCCGCTGGGCGTCGGCTTCCTGACCGGCGCAATCGATGCCGGCACCCGGTTCGCCCAGGGCGATATCCGCCAGGCCGAGTCCCGGTTCGCGGGTGAGGATCTGGCGCACAATCTCGCCCTTGTGGCGCTGGTGAAGGCTTGGGCCGATCGAAAGAACGCGGCGCCCGGCCAGATCGCCCTGGCCTGGCTACTGGCGAAGAAGCCGTGGATCGTCCCGATCCCGGGCACGACCCAGATGGCCCATATGCGGGAAAATGTCGGGGCGGCCGCGCTGCGGTTCTCGCCGGACGAACTGACGGAACTGAACGCCGCAGTCTCGGCGATCGCGGTGCTTGGCGCGCGTCTGCCCGACAGCGTTCTGGTGCATTCCGGACGGGAAGCGCCGGCGAAGACCACGGAGAAATGACGATGAAGACGCGCACACTCGGAAACGGCCTTGAGGTGTCGGCCCTCGGCCTGGGCTGTATGGGTCTCAGCGCCGCCTATGGACCGGCGACGGAGACGGCGCAGGCGGTCGCGCTGATCCGCGACGCCTTCGACCTGGGCGTGACCCTGTTCGATACGGCCGAAGCCTATGGACCCTTCGTCAATGAGACGGTGGTGGGCGAGGCGCTGGCGCCGATCCGCGACAGGGTCGTGATCGCCACCAAATTCGGCTTCGACATCGATCAGGCGACCGGCGCGCGCAACGGCGGGGTCAACAGCCGGCCGGAGCATATCGTGGCTGTGGTCGAGGGCATGCTGAAGCGGCTGAGGACCGACCACATCGACCTTCTCTACCAGCACCGCGTCGATCCGGCCGTGCCGATGGAGGAGGTCGCCGGGGCCGTGAAGGATCTGATCGAGGCAGGCAAGGTGCTGCATTTCGGCCTGTCGGAGGCCAGCCTGGACTCCATCCGCCGCGCCCATGCGGTGCAGCCGGTGACGGCGCTGCAGAACGAATATTCCCTGTGGACGCGCGATGTTGAGGCCAACAGCGTGCTCGACCTGTGCGAGGATCTCGGCATCGGCTTCGTGCCGTTCAGTCCGCTCGGCGCCGGCTTCCTGACCGGGAAGATCGATGCGGAGACGGCCTTCGCCCCGGGCGACTTCCGCTCGATCTCGCCGCGCTTCACCGCCGAGGCGCGGGCGGCCAATACGGCCATGGTCGAGCTTCTGAAGGCGACGGCGGAGAGCCACGGCGCGACACCGGCCCAGATCGCCCTGGCCTGGTTGCTGGCGAAGAAGCCGTGGATCGTCCCGATCCCGGGGACCACCAAATTGCACCGCCTGAAGGAAAACCTCGGCGCGGCCGAGGTCGAACTGACCGCCGGCGACCTGACGGCCATCGCCGCCGCCGCCGCGAAAATTGATATCCAGGGGGCCCGCCTTCCCGAGGCTGTCCTGGCCATGACCAACCGTTGATCGGAGCTTCCCCATGACCACCCTCCCCACACGCAAACTCGGCGATCTCGAAGTCTCGGCCCTCGGCCTCGGCTGTATGGGGCTGAGCTTCGGCCTCGGTCCGGCGACGGAGCACAATGAGGCCGTCGCCCTGATCCGCGCCGCGGTCGAACGCGGCGTGACCTTCTTCGACACGGCCGAGGTCTATGGCCCCTTCGTCAATGAGAGCGTGGTCGGCGAGGCCCTGGCCCCGTTCCGCGATCAGGTGGTGATCGCCACCAAGTTCGGCTTCGCGCTTGAGCCCGGCGCCCCGACCGGCGGGTTGAACAGCCGTCCGGACCATATCCGCAAGGCCGTCGAGGGTTCGCTGTCGCGGCTGGGCGTCGAGACGATCGACCTCCTGTACCAGCACCGCGTCGATCCCGAGGTTCCGATCGAGGATGTGGCGGGGACGGTCCGCGACCTGATCGCCGAGGGCAAGGTCAAGGCGTTCGGCCTGTCGGAGGCCGGCGTCAGCACCATCCGCCGCGCCCACGCCGTCCAGCCGGTCGCGGCCCTGCAGAGCGAATACTCCCTGTGGTGGCGCGAGCCGGAGGCGGAGATCCTGCCGACGCTGGAAGACCTGGGCATCGGCTTCGTGCCCTTCAGCCCTCTGGGCAAGGGCTTCCTGACCGGGGCGATCAAGGCCGACGAGACCTTCGACAAGGGCGATTTCCGCAGCACCCTGCCCCGGTTCCAGTCGGAGAACCGTGACGCCAACCAGGCCTTGCTCGACCTCGTCCAGGCCTTCGCCAGACAGAAGGGCGCGACCCCGGCCCAGATCGCCCTGGCCTGGCTGCTGGCCCGGTCGCCGTCGATCATTCCGATTCCCGGCACGACGAAGCTGCACCGGCTCGAGGAGAACCTCGGCGCCGTCGCGGTCGAGCTGACGGCGGACGATGTAGAGGCGCTCAACACCGCCTCGGCGACGCTGCAGGTGACCGGCGACCGCTACGCCCCGGCCCAGCAGAAGATGATCGACCGTTGATTCCCGCCTGAAGGGGAGGCGGTTCGGCAAAGCCGTCCTATATGGGCGACATGACCCACCGAACCGCCTCCTGCGACTGCGGACAGCTCAGCATCACCGTCGAGGGCGAGCCTCGCGGCGTGGGGGTCTGCCACTGCCTGTCCTGCCAGCGGCGGACGGGCAGCATCTTCGCGACCCTGGCTGGCTTTCGCGGCGCATGGTCGATGAGCGGGCGAGCCACCGAATATGTGCGCACCGGGGATCAGGGGGCGAAGTTCCGCTTTCGGTTCTGCCCCGTCTGCGGCTCCAACGTCTTCCATACGGAGGAGGGGTTCGAGGACCGCTCGGTCAGCATCTCGGTCGGATCCTTCGCCGACCCGACCTTCCCGCCGCCGTCCGACAGCGTCTACGACAGCCGCCGCCATCCGTGGGTGGGCCTGCCCGAGACGGTGCAGGTGTGGGACAAGGATCCGGACTAGCGAAAAAAATGCGTGTCGTCGGCTGGCTGAAATACTGGTTCTGGCCGCAGAAGCCGGCGCCGGTCGAACCCGACTGGTCGGCCATCGCCGACTATACGGTGTTGATGAGCGCCGCCGCCGAATGTGGATGGATGAGCCCCGACGCCTTTCTGGCCGGGCCGTTCCAGCGCTATCTGGACCTGTGCGGCGATGGGACCGCCAATGCACGCGGCCGCGCCCGGACGATGGAGTTCGGACGGGGCTCTGTGCGCCACTATGCGGCCGGGCTCGACAACACGGCGGGGCGCGAAACGGACGAGAACCGGGGCCGGCCGCTCGACGAGGCGGGAGAGGCCTTCTTCGCCCGGGCCCGGGCCATGGCGGCCGACTGGTTCGCCGACAAGCCCGACGGCGACTACATGATGGAGGTGCTGGACGGCACGGCGACCCACAACCATCGGGCGGCCGAGGGTTCCGTCTCCCAGGGTTGAATACGGCCTGCGACGCCGTGGCGGCCTTGAACGGCGCAGGCTGTTCGGATATTGCGACACATTCTCAGATTACAGCCCTCCCCGGCCCGCAGAAAGTCGCCTTCATGTTCCGCTCCCTTCTCCTCGCCTCCTGCTGCGCATTCGCCGTCTCCGCCCCCGCTTTCGCCCAGACGTCGCAGGACACGACCGAGCTGGAAGAGGTCATCGTCACGGGTTCGCAGGTCACCCTGACCGCCCCCTATGCCGGGGGCCAGGTGGCGCGGGGGAGCCGGGTCGGCCTGTTCGGGTCGCTGGGCGTGATGGACACCCCCTTCGCAACGACCAGCTACACCGAGGAGCTGTCGCGCAACCAGCAGACCCGCAGCGTCGGCGACGTGCTGCAGAACGATCCGGCGGTGCGGGTGTCCAAGGGCTTCGGCAATTTTCAGGAGCTGTATGTGATCCGGGGCTTCCCGGTCTATTCGGACGACATGACCTATAACGGTCTCTACGGCATCCTGCCGCGCCAGTTCGTGGCGTCGGAGTTCCTGGAGCGGGTCGAGGTCTTCCACGGGGCGACCGCCTTCCTGAACGGCGCGGCCCCCGGCGGATCGGGTGTCGGCGGCGCCTTCAACCTGACGCCCAAGCGGGCGGGCAATGAGCCTCTGACGCGCGTGACCGCCGGGATCGAAAGCGGCGGCGAGATCTATCTGGCCGGCGATGTCGCCCGCCGCTTCGGCGTCGATCAGGAATACGGCGCCCGTCTGAACCTGGTGCGTCGCGACGGCGAGAGCACGGTGGACGGCGAGGACCGCCAGCTGACCGCCATCGGCCTGGGTCTGGACCGCCGCGGCGAGCGCGCCCGCTTCTCGGCCGATGTCGGCTATCAGGACCACCATATCGACGCCCCGCGTCCGACCGTGACGCCGTCGGGCGCCGTTCCGGCCGCGCCCTCGGCCGACGTCAACTACGCCCAGCCCTGGACCTATACCGACGAGCAGCAGGTGTTCGGCGCGGCGCGCGGCGAGTTCGACGTAACCGACAGCGTCACCGCCTGGGCGGCCTTCGGCGGCCGTCAGGGCAAGGAGGCCAATGTCCTGGCCAACCCGAACGTCGACGCCGGCGGCAATCTGACCGCCTATCGGTTCGACAATACGCGTGAAGACACCGTCTGGTCGGGGGACGTCGGCCTGCGCGCCGATCTGACCACCGGTTCCGTCGGGCACCGGATCGTGGCCTCGGCCTCGCAGGTGCAGTCGAAGTCGAAGAACGCCTATGCCTTCTCCAGCTTCGCGGGCTTCCCGGCCGGGACCCTGTCCAACCCGGTCGCCGCAACCCAGCCGGCCGCCAACTTCTTCATCGGCGGCGACCTCGACAGCCCGCTGGTGACCGAGCGGGTCGACAACTCCAGCCTGGCCATCGCCGACATGCTGTCCTTCCTGGACGGCAGGCTGCTGGTCACGGCGGGCGTGCGCTACCAGAACATCAAGACCCGCACCTATGACTACAACACCGGCGCGCTCGGCTCGTCCTATGACGGCGATGCCGTGACCCCGGCCTTCGCCGTGGTGTTCAAGCCCATCGACCGGGTCTCCCTCTACGCCAACTATGCCGAAGCCCTGATCCCCGGGAAGATCGCCCCGGCCGTGGTCAATGGCCTCAACGTGACCAACGCGGGCGAGGTGCTGGACCCGTTCGTCGGCGAACAGTTCGAGGTCGGCGCCAAATATGACGCCGGGACCTTCGGCGGTTCGATCAGCCTGTTCCGCACGACGCTCCAGAGCGAGCTTTTCACCCAAACCAGCGCGACGGCGGGGACCTACTCCTCGGGCGGCGAGCAGGAGAACAGCGGCGTGGAACTGAGCGTCTATGGCGAGCCGATCGCGGGCCTGCGCCTGCTGGGCGGGATGAGCTGGCTGGACGCCGAGATCGCCTCGAGCGGCCGCACCCCGATCGGCGTGCCGGACTTCCAGGCCAATGCCAACATCGAATGGGACGTGCCCCAGGTCGCCGGCCTGACCCTGGAAGGCCGCGCCGTCTACACAGGCGAACAGGAGACCAACGCCACGACCAGCGTCCCGCTCGACGCCTGGACCCGCTTCGACGCCGGCGTTCGCTACGCCTTCGAGGCGGGCGGCCATCCGCTGACCGCCCGGGCCCGGGTCGAGAACATCGCCGACGAAGACCAGTGGGTCGCCGTCGGGGGCTATCCGGGCGCCAACTATCTGACGCTGGGCGCGCCGCGCACCCTGCGGGTCTCGATCTCGGCGGACTTCTGAGGCGGATGACGCCCGGCACGATCCGCGCCTGGTCTTGGGTTCACAAATGGTCGAGCCTGGTCTCGACCGCCTTTCTGCTGATGCTGTGCCTGACCGGCCTGCCGCTGGTCTTCACCCATGAGCTGAACCATCTGCTGCTCGACCAGAGCTGGCAGGCGGCCGAGCCCAATGCGCCGAAGAAGAGCCTCGACGAGATTCTGGCCACGGCCCTGGCGCGCGAGCCGGGCGACGTGCCCGCCTTCATGAGCTTCGACGAGGACCGGCCGGTGGTGAACGTCACCAGCCGGCCGGAAGGCGGTCCCGCGACCGCATTCCACTTCCAGCCGATCGACCAGACGACGGGCGAGGCGGCCCCGCCGGTCGCTGGCCATCCGCTGCTGGAGTTCCTGCTGCAGCTGCATACGGACATGTTCCTGGGCCTGCCCGGGATGCTGTTCCTGGGGGCCATGGGGCTGCTGCTGGTCGTTGCGATCGTCTCGGGCGTGGTCCTCTATGCCCCCTTCATGCGGCGGCTGCCGTTCGGGACGCTGCGGCTGGAGAAGGCGGCGCGGACGCGCTGGCTGGACTGGCACAATCTTCTGGGCGTCGTGACCGTGGCCTGGGTGACGGTCGTGGGGCTGACCGGCGTGGTCAATACGCTCGCGACACCGATCCTGACCGTCTGGAAGAATACGGCGCTCAAGGAACTGACGGCGGAATATGCGGCCCCGGTCGCGACCGGTGAGCGGGCCTCGCTGGATCAGGCGGTGGCGCGGGCGAAACAGGCCCTGCCGGGCAAGACGCTGCAGTTCGTGGCCTTTCCCGGCACCGACTATTCGACGGATCACCACTATGCCGTCTTCTTCCACGGCGACACGCCGCTGACGGCCCATCTGACCACGCCCGCCCTGATCGACGTCAGGACCGGAGAGCTGGCGGCCGTGGCCCCGACGCCCTGGTATGTGAAGGCGCTGAGCCTGTCGCAGCCGCTGCATTTCGGCGACTACGGCGGGCTGGGGTTGAAGATCGTCTGGGGTCTGCTGGACCTGGCGACCATCGTCATCCTCGGCTCCGGCCTCTACCTCTGGCTGGCCAGGAAGAAGCGCAAGCCGGGAGGCGCGGCGTGAAGGGCGGCCCAAAACGAGCGGGGGACCTCGGCCTGTGGGTCGTATTCGGCGTTCCGCTGATCCTCGGCGTCCTGGCCCTGATCGGGCTGGTGGGGGCGCTGCTGGAGAACGGCCTGTGGGACGGACTGGGCGCGGCCCTGCTGGCGACCTCGGCGGTCTGCGTCATCTGGGCCCGCTTCAGGCGGCGATAAACCCTAGTGGGCGGCCGTCGCCGAGCGGGGCACGGAGAAGATGATCACCCCCTCGAACTCGCCGACGCGGCGGCCGACCGAGGTCACGCGCGGATCGCGCACGGATTCGCGCGGGCAGGCCAGAAGGTCGGCGCTGTCGTCGAACAGTTCGGAGGTCTTGTAGGTCTCGCCCAGCAGCCAGCAGGGGCCGCCCGGCTGCGGATAGCCGCGCTCGACCACCTTCAGCCGGTCGGACAGGTCGCCGTAGGCCCGCGGCAGCGTCGTTACCGCCGGCGCGCAGGCGGACAGCAGGGCGGCGAGACCGAGGGTTCCGGCGGCGAAAAGGCGGCGCATGGGGGTCTCCGGGAGCAGTGAAGCTGACGGTCCCACCCTGCCGGACCCAAGGTTGTTCGTCGAGTGACGAATGGGCGACGGGAGGGGCAAATCGACCCGGGTCCGCGCGCGACGGGGCGTGGGGCAACGCTTCCGGCCCTGCGACGTTCGACTCCGCGGTTCACAACGGGAGACGACCATGGCGACGCGACCGACCTGGCACGGCCATCTGAAGCTGTCGCTGGTGACCTGTCCGGTGGGTCTCTACACGGCGACGGCGTCCAACGCCCATGTCAGCTTCAACCTGATCAATCCGGAGACCAACAATCGCATCCGGATGGTGCCGACGGATCCCGACACCGGACCGGTCGAGCGCGCCGATCTGGTCAAGGGCTATGAGGTGTCCAAGGACGAGTACGTCCTGTTCGACGACGCCGACTTCGACAAGGTCAAGCTGGAGACCACCCATACGATCTCGATCGACAGCTTCGTCGACGAAGCCGATATCGACCGTCTGTACTGGGACGATCCCTTCTTCGTCGTGCCCGAGAAGGGCGTCGGGGCCGAGGCCTTCGCCGTGATCCGCGACGCCATGAAGGCGGCGGGCAAGGTGGCCATCGGCAGTCTGGTCCTGCGCGGCCGAGAGCGTCAGCTGGCGCTGGAGGTGCGGGGCAAGGGCCTGATCGCCTACAGCCTGCGCGCCCATGACGAGGTCCGCGACGCCGACGACTATTTCGACGATATCCCGGCGGTGAAGCCCGACAAGGATATGGTCGACATCGCCACCCGGATCATCGCCCAGAAGGAGGCCGCCTTCGATCCGACCACCTTCAAGGACCGCTATGACGATGCGCTCCGCGACATGATCAAGGCCAAGCAGAAGGGCGGCAAGGGTCTGGTCGAGGTCGAACAGCCGGACGACACCAATGTCGTGGACCTGATGGCGGCGCTGAGGAACAGTCTGAAGGGGTCGGCGTCGGGTAAGGCGCCCGCTAAGACGGCGGCGCCGAAGAAGGCTCCGGCGAAGAAGCCGGCCGCGAAGAAGAAGGCGGCGTGAGTTTAACCGCTGGGTCCCCGCCTGCGCGGGGATGAGCGGGATCGTTAGAGGCCCATCTTTTTGAGCGCCGGTTGCAGGCTGACCGCGCCGTCGCGGAAGTCCTTCCACGGATCGGCCTTCTTCAACAGGGCCGGGGCGGTGCGGATATTGAAGGCCTTCGGATCCAGCCCGGCCTTCACCTGACCCCAGTTCAGGGGGAAGGCGATGCCGGCGCCCGGGCGGGCGCGGGGCGACCAGGGGGCTACCGCCGTCGCCATCCGGCCGTTCCTCAGATAGTCGAGGAAGATCTTCCCGCCCCGCGCCTTCTTGGCGAGGGTGGTGGTGAAGCGGTCGGGCGCCTCGACGCGCATGGCCTCGGAGACCGCCTTGGCGAAGGCCTTGTTCTGCTCCCAGGTCACAGCCGAGCGGGCGTCAGACTTGATTGGAACGACGACGTGAAGCCCCTTGCCGCCGGTCGTCTTGACGAAGGGGTTGAGACCGAGGGTTTCGAGTTTCGCCTTCACTACCTTAGCCGCCGAAATCACGTCGGCGAAGTCCAGCCCGACATCCGGATCGAGGTCGAAGGTGATCTGTTCCGGCGTCTCCGGATCGCCGGGCGCGCAGCCCCAGGGATGCAGCTCCAGCCCGCCCGACTGGCCGATGGCGACCAGACCGCCGACGTCGACGACGGCGACATAGGGCTTGCGCTCATGCACGTCGATCAGCTTCAGCCGCGGGTTGGAGCCGGGCATGGCGTGGCGCTGGAAGAATTGCTCGCCCTCGATCCCCTCGGGCGCGCGGATGATCGAGGTCGGCCGATCGGCGACATGGGGCAGCAAACGCTCGGCGACGGTCTCATAGTAGGCGACGAGATCGGCCTTGGTGATCGGATCGGCGCCGTCATGGGCGGGCCACAGCACCTTGTCGGGGTGGGAGATGGTGATCCCGGCGACGACCAGCTTGCCGGGTTTGGCGGCGGCGGGCTTCGGGCTGGTCTTCACCGGGGTCTGGGGCGCCGTGTCGACCTCTGGCGCGGTCTTGTCGTCGCGCAGGCCCTTGAAGGCGGCCTGCCGGAGGGAGCCGCTGTCGGTGTATCCGCCGTGTTCGATCTCGGCGACGAGGACGGGCTTGAGCCAGTGGATGGTCTCGCCGCCGGTCTTCCTCGGGGTCGCGCCCGCGAAGGGGCTGCGGTCGGCGGCGGCCTTTTTCAGGGCGGGCAGAAGCGTCTTCAGCAAGGGCTCGCCATAGCCCGTGCCGACCCGGCCGAGGGGGCGCAGACCTTTCTTGCCGTCATGGACGCCGACGATCAGGGAGCGGAAGCGGTCGCCTTCGGACGTCCAGCCGCCGATGACCACCTCGTCCCGGCCCCGGCATTTCGACTTGACCCAACTGTTGGAGCGCCCCGCGGAATAGGGGGCGTCCAGGCGTTTGGAGATGACGCCTTCGAGGTCCATCCGGCAGGCGCTTTCCAGCACCGCCTTGCCGCTGGAGGCGAAGTGATCGACGAAGCGGATCCGCTTCGCCGCCGCCTTGGGCAGCCGGTCGAGCACCGCCTGCAGCCGCGCCTTGCGGTGCGACAGGGGCAGGGTCCGCAGATCCTCGCCGCCCTCGAACAGAAGGTCGAAGGCGAAATAGATCAGGCCGCCGGTGTCGCCGTCCGAGATGGCCGCCTGCAGCGCCGAGAAGTCGGGGCTGGCGTCCTCCGTCAGGGCGCAGAGCTCGCCGTCGATCACGGCGTCGGGCCATTTCGCGGCGTCGGCGGCCAGTTCGGGGAAGCGGTCGGTCCAGTCCAGCCCCTTGCGCGTCCGGATCGTCGCCCGCCCGCCGCCGGTCGCGACCTGCAGCCGATAGCCGTCGAACTTGATCTCATGCGCCCAGCCGGCGGCCGAGGGCGGATAGTCGGCGATCTTGCACAGCTGGATGGGGACGAAGGCGTGCGGCCGGGTCGCGTGCGAGGCCTGGGCCGTCGTCGCCTTCGGTTTCGGCGGCGCCTTGCGGCCGGTGGGTTTCGACGATGTCCATTGCGTCTTGCCCTCGGCGATCTCGGCCATCGTCCGGCCGGTCGTGACCGAGGCGTCGATCTCCATATTGGCGTCGCCCTCCCCGTCGACCGTGTATTCGTCGATCTCCTTGATCAGCAGCCAGTTGTTCCGTTTGGACGGTTTGCCGCGATCGGACCGAAGCCGGATCAGGGCCCATTTGCCCTTCAGCCGCTCGCCGTCGAGGATCATCTTGATCTGGCCGCGCTTGAAGGCGGCCTCGAGGTCCGGCTCCTGCGGCGCCCAGGTTCCGGTGTCCCACATCTGCACCGTGCCCGCGCCATAGTTGCCGCCGGGAATGGTCCCCTCGAACGATCCATAGTCGAGCGGATGATCCTCGACCTCGACGGCGAGGCGTTTGACGGTGTGATCCCGCGACGGCGCCTTGGTCACCGCCCAGGACTTGAGCACCCCGTCCGCCTCGATGCGGAAATCATAGTGCAGCCGCGTCGCGGCGTGGCGCTGGATCAGATAACGGCCGCCGGTCTGGCCGCCCTTGCCCTTCTTCCCCGCCGGCTCCGGCGTCGCCGCGAAGTCCCGCTTCGCCTTATAGGTCTTCAGTTCGCCCAGCATCACGGTCTCCTCGGCGACGGCAACGTTTGAACGCGGGATTGGATCAGGGTGCGCGACCTTCTCCCCCTGCGGGAAAAAGGAGGCCTGGCGTCCGCTCAGCCCCAGCCGGTTCAGCTTCTCCTGTGCAGGGTCGCCCGACGGACGCCCAGGGCGCGCGCGGCGGCCGAGACGTTTCCGTCGGCCCTCGCCAAAGCTCGCCGCACAAACCCGCGCTCGGCCTCGGCCAGCTCCTCGCCACCGCCGCCCGCATCAGGGGCTCGATCTCCTGCCGCGCCGTCTCCAGCTCCCGCGCCGTCAGCAGCTCGGGCGGCCGCCCGTCCTCGGGATCCAGGCCATAGAGGGTGATCGAGCGCCGCCATGACGCCGCCAGAGCCGAGCGCGCCGGCGCGGCCACATCGTCCAGCACCGACCGCACCGATCGGGGTGGGCGGCGGCGTCGGTCAGGGCGTCGGAACTCTGGCCCATCGATCTCCCTCCCGCCGAGGCCCTTCCAGAGCGGCCTTGGCTGTCGACCGTCATTGGATACCCGGCAATCCCGGCTTGCAACTCCCCATCTTCGACGGACTTTTCAGGGCGGGACGTTTCAGCCCTGATACAAATGACGACAGGACGGGCCATGCCTTCGCAATCCGACGTCAACGCCGCCATTGCCCTCACCCGCTTCGGCCTGGGCGCCCGACCCGGCGAGATTCAACGGTTGAACGACCCGCGCGGCTGGCTGGAAGGCCAGATCCAGCCCTCGGGCGCGGCCAACCCGACCGGCCAGTTCGACACCTCGGTCGAGCGGATGCAGGCCTTCCTCGACTATCAGCGCGACGCCCGGCAGGTCCGGCAGGCGCGTCAGGACATGCCGCCTGCAGCCGGCGCCCAACCGGCCACGGAGACGCCGGCCGAACCCCGCCGACCGGGACGCCGCGCCCAGCGGATGGCCGCCCCCGCCCAAGCCGCCCCACAGACCATGCCGATGGCGCCGCAAGCCATGGCGCCCGCAGCCTCCGACCCCGCCCAGGCCGCCTTCGACGCGCGTCGCGACAGCCGCCGCGATCTGGTGCAGGACACGGCGCGGGAGTTTCTCGCCCGGGCCCAGCTGGGCGCCGCCACCGAGGCCGGCTTCGCCGAGCGCTGGGCCCTGTTCTGGGCCAATGGCTTCACCGTCTCGGCGACGAAATTCCAGTCGGCCGTCTTCATGGGCCAGTATGAGCGCGAGGCCATCCGCCCCCATGTCTTCGGCAAGTTCGAGGATCTGGCCGTCGCCGCCGAACAGCATCCGGCCATGCTGCTTTATCTCGATCAGGCCCAGTCGATCGGCCCCGACAGCCGCGCCGGCCAGCGCCGCAACGCCGGGCTGAACGAGAACCTGGCCCGCGAGATCATGGAGCTGCACACCGTCGGCGCCGACGGCGGCTACACCCAGGCCGACGTCACCGAATTCGCCCGCGCCCTGACCGGCTGGTCGGTGCCCGCGCCCCGGGATCAGGGAATGGATCTGGTCCGCGCCAATGTCGCGGCGGGGGCGCAAGGCTTCGGCGGCGGCGGCGCCCGGCAACAGGCGCGTTATGCCCGCGGCGTTCAGGCGGCGGTGCGCGGCGAGCCCGGCCTGAACGGCTTCGTCTATCGCGCCATCGTCCACGAGCCTGGCGAACGCACCGTTCTGGGCAAGACCTACGCCCCCGGCGAGAAGGACCAGGGCGAAGCCATCCTGCGCGACCTCGCCAACAGCCCCCGGACCACCCGGCGGCTGGCCCGCAGGATCGCCGCCCATTTCGTCGCCGACGATCCGCCGCCCGCCCTCGTCGACAGGCTCGAACAGGCCTGGACCCGCTCGGGCGGCGACCTCGCCGTCGTGGCCCGTGCCCTGATCACCGCGCCCGAAAGCTGGGAGCCCCGCCCGGCCAAGATCAAGACGCCCTATGAGTTCATCATCTCGGCCCACCGGGCTCTGGGCACGGCGCCGCAACGGATTCAACCGTTGCAGCAGGCTCTGGTTTCCATGGGGCAACCGGCCTTCGCGGCCCCCTCGCCCGAGGGCTGGCCCGACACCGCCGCCGACTGGGCCGGACCCGACGCCTTGGTCAAACGGCTCGACTGGTCCAAGGCCGCCGCCGACCTCGCTCAGGTCGCCGATCCCAACACCGTCGCGGCAAACGCCCTCGGCGCCCGCCTCGGCGAACGCACCCGCCTCGCCGTCGCCCGCGCCGAAAGCCGCCCCGAAGCCCTGACCCTCTTTCTCATGTCGCCGGAGTTCCAACGCCGATGACCTACCCCCACCTCAACCGTCGCCTGTTCCTCGGCGCCGCCGGCGTCAGCCTCGCCTTCGCCGGACGCGCCTCGGCGCAATCGGCCGCCGGGCCGCGCAACAAGATGGTCTTGATCATCGCCCGGGGCGCCATGGACGGCCTGTCGGTCACCGTCCCTTACGGCGATGCCAACTACGTCCCCCTGCGCGGCGGGCTCGCCATCCCCGCGCCCGGCCAGCCCAACGGGGCCTTGGCCCTGTCCGAAGGCTTCGGCCTTCATCCGTCGCTCAAGGGCCTGCACGACCTCTACGGCGCCGGTCAGGCCCGCTTCGCCCCGGCGGTGGCCATCCCGACCCGCATCCGCTCCCATTTCGACGCCCAGGACGTGCTGGAGAACGGCGGCGAGGGCCTGAGGCAGCAGACCGACGGCTGGCTGAACCGCGCGCTGGCCGCGTCGGGCGCCCGCTATCACGGCCTGTCCATAGGGGCCCAGACGCCCTTGATCCTGCGCGGTTCGGCCCCGACCTCCAGCTGGGCGCCGGGCGGCAAGATCGAGGGCGGCGACCGCATCGCCTCCCTGCTTCAGGATCTCTATGTCGAGGATCCCATGCTGGGGACCAATCTGGCGCGCGGTCTGGAGACCGAACTGATGGCCATGGTCGCGGGCGACGGGGCGGTGCGCCGCAACGATGTCGCCGGCCTCGGCGCCGCCGTGGCCCGGCTGATGTCAGGGGATCAGGGCGCCGATCTGGTGGCCCTGTCGATCGACGGCTGGGACACCCACGCCCGCCAGCTGGGCCAGCTCCAGACCCGGCTCACCGGCCTCGATCAGGTCATCGGCGGTCTGCATCGGGGGCTGGGGACCGACTGGGACCGCACCGTCGTCGTCGTCGCCACCGAATTCGGCCGCACCGCTCGCGCCAACGGCACGCAAGGGACGGACCACGGCACCGGCTCCTCCCTGCTGCTGGCCGGCGGCGCGCTCAAACAGGGCGGTCTCGTCGGAGACTGGCCGACGCTCGCCGAAGCGAAGCTGTTCGAGGATCGCGACCTGGCCCCGACGCTCGACGTCCGCTCGGTCTTCAAGGGCGTGCTTCGCGACCATATGGGCGTGGACCGCGCCGCGCTTGATAACCGCGTCTTCCCCGGCAGCGCGGCGGAAGCCCCGGCTTACGACGGGCTGGTCTGAAAGCCGCGTATAACCAAAGACCTATGGGTTGCGTAAGGGTCCGGTATCCATCCCCGGTTATTCCTCCGGCATAACCGAGAGGCCCGCAAAAACGGCCGGCCGCAACGATGGAGGGCCCATGCCCGGACGACGCCGCATCCTGATCGCCGAAGACGACTCCCTCGTGCGCGAGCTGGTCCGGTCCAAACTTACGGCCGCGGGCTATGACGTCCATACGGCGCGGTGCGGGCGCGAGGCCCTCGAGCGGATGTTCATCGTCAAGCCGCAGGCCGTGCTGCTGGATCTCAACCTGCCCGACATGGACGGCTTCACGGTTCTGGAAACCCTGCGCACCCACCCGCAGGACGCGACGGCGCCCGCCATGGTCCTGACGGTGAGCGGCGCGCCCCAGGACGTTCAGCGCGCCGTGTCGCTGGGCGCGCGCGACTATCTGACCAAGGACCGGATCCAGAGCCACCTGCTGCCGCGTCTGGCCCGGATGCTGAAAAATGCCGAGCCGGCTGCGGCGGCGGCGGGAGGCGAGGCCGCCTCCCGGGCCGCCTGACGCCCGGCCCTTAGATCAGTCTTCCTGCGGAGCCGCGTCGCCGTTCTTCTCGGCCTGCTGCTGGGCGCGCTTCTCGGCCTTGGCGGCGGCCTTTTCGGCGGCCTTCTTGGCGTCGGCGCGCTCGCGTTCCTGACGCTCGAAACTGTAGTTGGGCTTACGGGCCATGGGCGTCTCTCTTCTTTCTTGTCTTGGCGCCAGTTGAGCGCAGCTGATGTTTCGTGTCGACCCGGAATGGGCCTTGATCAGTCGACCGCGACGATCTCGACCGACTGGCCCGCCACCACGGCCTCTTCGCCGACCCGTTTGCCGATCAGGGCGCGAGCCAGGGGCGAGACATGGCTGACCGAACCGCCCGCCGGATCGGCCTCGTCCTCGCCGACGATGCGCCAGGTCTGGGTGCGTCCGTCCTCGCGTTCGATGGTCACCGAACCGCCGAACCGCACGACGCCTTCGGCCGGAACCTCGAGCAGCTGGGCGCTGGCCCGCCGCGCGGACCAGTAGCGCAGGTCGCGCGTCGCCCGGGCCATGGCGGTCCGGTCCGCCTCGATCGACCCATGGGCCTGAGCCGCCGTGTATGCCGCCCGCGCGGCCGCCAGCGCGTCCTCGATGGCGGCCAGGCCGGACGCCGTCACCAGATTGGCGTGGGGCGAGATGGGGCGGTCGGGAAGATCGGCGGCCGTGGCCTCCAGGTCTTCCTCACGGGTGAAGGCGACGCTCATCTGGAAACATATAGGGGTTTTTGCTCCGAAATCCCCCCTCTTGCGCTAGAAGGCGCCTCATGGCCTCACCAGACACCTCCGCTCGCACCGTTTCCATCATTGGCGCCGGTCCCGCCGGGCTGATGGCGGCCGAGATCTTGGCCCGGGCCGGGGTCGCGGTGACCGTGCACGAGCGCATGCCGTCCCCGGCGCGGAAATTCCTGCTGGCGGGGCGTGGCGGGCTGAACCTGACCCATTCGGAGGCGCAGGCCGCCTTCCTGTCGCGCTACGGTCCGGCCGAGGGCGCCGCCGCGGACTGGCTTGACGCCTTCTCGCCCGACGACCTGATCGCCTGGGCCGGGGATCTGGGCCAGACGACCTTCGTGGGCTCCAGCGGCCGGGTCTTCCCCCGCGCCATGAAGGCCTCTCCGCTTCTACGCGCCTGGCTGGCCCGGCTGGCCGAGCTCGGCGTGGTCCTGAAGACGCGCTCGTACTGGACCGGCTGGTCCGGCGAGGCCCTGACCTTCGAGGACGGATCAGCCGAAACCCCCGACGCCGTCATCCTCGCGACCGGCGGGGCCAGCTGGCCGCGTCTGGGCTCCGACGGAAGCTGGGCGCCCCTGCTCGAGGCCGAGGGCGTACCGGTCGCGCCCCTGCGGCCCTCCAACGCCGGATTCAATGTTGACTGGACCGACATCCTGATCGACCGCGCCGCCGGTCAGGCGCTCAAGGCCGTGGCCCTCACCTTCGGCGGCCAGACCATCAGGGGCGAGGTGATGATCACCCGCTACGGCATCGAGGGCGGCGCCATCTACGCCCTGTCCTCGGCCCTGCGCGAGGCCATCGCCCGCGACGGCTCGGCCGTCCTGACCCTCGACCTCCGCCCGGACCTGAGCGAGGCCGCCCTCGTCGACCGTCTGGTTCAGGGACGCGGCAAGGACTCCATGACCAACCATCTGCGCAAGGCCGGGGGCCTGTCGCCCGCCGCCATCGCCGTCCTGCGCGACATCCCCGGCGAGATCCCGCTGGGCGCCGAGAAACTGGCCCGACGCATCAAGGGGGTGCGGCTGAAGCTGACCGGGATGCAGGGGCTGGACCGGGCCATCTCCTCGGCCGGGGGCGTGGGTCTGGAGGCCGTGAATCCATCATTGATGCTGACCGCCCGCCCGGGCGTCTTCGTCGCCGGAGAGATGCTGGACTGGGAGGCCCCCACCGGCGGCTATCTGCTCCAGGCCAGTTTCGCCTCGGGCGTGGTCGCGGCCAACGGCGCGCTGGACTGGCTGAACGCCAAATCCCCGGATAAGACCCCCGCATGAGCGACCTCCCCGACATCTCCGGCGTCTGCCCGCCCCGTTTCGCCGCCGTGAAGGACGCTTTCGCGGCCAATTTCACCGACGCCCCCGACGGGCTCAACGAACAGGCCGCCCGCGTCACCTTCTGTGTCGAGGGCGAGGTCGTCGTCGACCTCTGGGCCGGTCAGGCCGATCCGCGTGAAAATACCCCCTTCACCGACAAGACCCTCACCCCCGTCTTCTCCACCGGCAAGGCGGTGATGGCCCTGCTGATCGCTGCGGCCGTCGAGCGCGGCCAGCTCAGCTACGACCAGACCGTCGCCGGCCTCTGGCCCGACTATGGTCAGGCGGGCAAGGAAGCGATCACCGTCGCCCAACTGATGTCGCATCAGGACGGCCTGCCCGGCTTCGACACGCCGGAGGACCCGGCCATCTGGTTCGACCGTCAGGCGGTGCTGGCCCGCCTCGCCGCCCAGGCCCCGATGTGGCCTCCGGGCACGGCCTCGGGCTACCACCCGATCACCATCGGCTATCTGGCCGGACACGTCTTCGAACTGGCCGACGGCCGCTCGATGGGCACGGCCCTGCGCGAAGACTTCGCCACGAAATACGACCTCGACCTGTGGATCGGCCTGCCCGAGGCCGAGCACGATCGGGTCGCGGCCATCCGCAAACCCTCGGCCCCGCCCAACCTGGGAACCCTCGACCCGATCAAGTCGGCCGCCTTCATCTCCAAGGGCGCGGCCCCCGGCGGACGCGGCTCGACCGAATGGCGCACGACCGAGATCCCCTCGGCCAATCTGCATGGCACGGCCCGCGATCTGGCCCGGATCATGAGCCTCGTCGCCAACCGCGGCGTCCTGCACGGCCGCCGGATCCTGTCGCCCGAGGTCGTCGGCCAGCTGACCCGCGAACGCATCCACGGCCCCGACAAGGTCCTGCCCTATGACATCAGCTGGGCGACTGGCGTCATGAGGAACGCGGGCCTGAACATCTTCGGCCCCAACCCGGACACGGTCGGTCATTGCGGCTGGGGCGGCTCCTGCGTCTTCGCCGATCCGAAGACGAAGGTCTCGGGCGCCTATGTCATGACCCGCCAGTCGCCCCACCTGATCGGCGATCCGCGCGCGGTCAGGCTGATCGACGCCTTCTATTCGGGTCTCTAGGCGGGTGAGCGAGGGGTGAAGAGTGAGCGAGCAGTGAGCCACCGCGCGTGCGGCCACACGCTCACCTCTCGCTCACCTCTTGCTCACTCTTCACCCGCCCCGGCGCCGTCAGCCCGCCGATGACGCCGCCCAGCACGGCGCAGGCGGCGCAGACCGCCATCACCACCTGATAGGCCCTGTGGAAGGCCGCGCCCTCTCCTGATCCGCCCCGGGCGCCGGCCATGAAGTCGCCGAGCCGCGCCCGCGCCTCCGACTGGTCCAGAACCGCGACGAACACCGCCGACAGCACCATCCCCAGCAGGGCCACGGCCAGCAGACCCGCGACCCGCGCCACCGCATTGTTGACGCCGGACGCCACCCCTGTGTGCCCCGGGGCCACCGCCCCCATCACCGCCGCCGTCAGGGGACCGACCGCCAGGGTCATGCCGATCGCCAGCACCGTCATTCCGGCCAGGGGCCCGGCGACATAGCCCGCATCGCTCGGCATCAGGGCCAGCAGGGCCAGCCCGACACCCGCGAGCACCGGCCCCACGCTCAGGGACAGCCTCGCCCCGAACCGGTCGGCGATCCGGCCCGCCAGACCCGAGAACAGCCCCATGATCACGGCGAAGGGCAGCATGGCCGATCCGGCGCCGGTCGCGGTCCAGCCGTGCACACGGATCAGTTCGAACGGCAGGAAGAACATCGCCCCGCCGAGCGCGAAATAGAGCAGCAGGGTCAGCAGATTGATCCCGCTGAACACCGGCGACCGGAAGAGGCTCAAGGGCATCATCGGATGCGCCTCCTTCGCCTCGGCCCACAGGAAGCCCGCCAGCACCAGCACGCCCCCGACCAGAGACCCGACGATCCACGGACTGCCCATCCCCAGATCCGGCGCCGCCGTCAGTCCCCAGGTCACCGCCCCGAGCCCGACCACGGCCAGCACGGCGCCGAGGCCGTCCAAACCCTTGGCCCCCTCGTCCCGGCTCTCGGGCGTGAATTTCACCGTGATCAGGACGGCGAGAACGGCCAGAGGCACATTGATCCAGAAGATGGCGCGCCAGTCGGCGTGGTCGGCCAGCCAGCCGCCGACGAGCGGTCCGACCATGCCGAAGATGGCCCCCGCCCCGGCCCAGGCGCCGAAGGCCTTGCCCCGTTCCTCGGGCGGAAAGGTCGCCCCGATCAGGGCCAGGGCTCCGGGCGTCAGCAGGGCCGCGCCGACGCCCTGCGCCGCCCGCGCCCCGATCAGGAAGCGCACATCGGGCGACAGGCCGCAGGCGACCGACGCCGCGGTGAACAGGCCGACCCCGACCAGAAAGACCCGGCGCCGCCCGAACCGGTCGCCCGCCGCTCCGCCGATCAGGACGAGGGCGCCCAGCGTCAGCAGATAGGCGTTCGACACCCACTGCACCGCCGCCGGTCCCGCGCCGAGATCCTTCTGGATCGCCGGCAGGGCGACGCCCAGCGCCGAGCCGTCGATGAAGGTCAGCGACGACCCGAGCACCGTCGCGGCGAGGATCCAGCGCTTGTGCGCTTTCGTCAGCGTATCGGTCATGCGCCCAAGGCTAGGCCGCTCCCTAGACCGCGTCGACCACCGTCTTGATCGCCTGCCGCTCGGCCCGTTTGCGCCACAGGGCGGCCAGGGCGAAGACGGCCGCGCCGGCCCAGATGAAGACAAAGGACAGGATGCGCAACAGCGTCAGGGGCTCGCCCGAGGCCACGCCGATGGCGAACTGCAGCGTGGGGGCCAGGAACTGCAGGAAGCCGATCGTCGACAGCGGCAGCCGCCGCGCCGACCAGGCGAACAGGGCCAGAGGCAGGACCGTCGCCAGACCGCTGGACACCGACCAGGCCCAATGGGCCGGCGAGGCGAAACCGACCACCTGCCCGGCCTGGCTGAGCCAGACCAGCATGCCGACCCCGAACGGGATCATCAGCAGACATTCGACGAACAGACCCGTCTGGGCGTCGGCGGCGACCCGTTTGCGGATCACCCCATAGGCCGCGAAGCTCAGGGCGATCAGGATGGACAGCCACGGCGCCCGGCCGAGCGCCAGGGTCTGCAGGACCACGCCCACGGCCGCCGAGCCGATGGCGACCCAGCCCCATTTGTCGATCCGTTCGCGGAACAGGAACAGGCCCGCCACCATGTTGAGCAGGGGGTTGATGTAATAGCCGAGGCTGGCCTCGAGGGTATGATGCTGGGTCGTGGCCCAGACATAGGCGCCCCAGTTGATCAGGATCATCACGGTCGACAGCAGCAGCCAGCCGAGCGTCGCGGGCGTGGTCAGGACGCTGCGCACCTGGGCCATCCGACCCGTCGCCAGCACCAGGGCGGCGGCGAACAGAAGCGCCCAGACGGCGCGCTGGGTCAGGATCTCGGGGGCCGTGAAGCCGCTGTGGGCCATGGCCATGAACAGCAGCGGAAAGACGCCCCAGGCCGTGTAGCAGACCAGGGCCGCGATCAGGGCGTTGCGGGTCTCGGAGGCGGCGGAAGATGACATGAAACTTCCTTTCCCTCTCCCTTGGGGAGAGGGCTTGAGGCTCGCAGAGCGCAGCGATGCGCGAATCCGAAAGGGTGAGGGGCTGGCGCTGACCGGTGAGGGCATAACCCCTCACCCTTTCGCGCAAGACCGATCGCTTCGCTCCCGGGCGCTCAAGCCCTCTCCCACCGGGAGAGGGCTTGCATAGTCAGACCGTGATCGAGCGGAAGCCGGACGAGGACTTGAGGGTTCCGGTCTCGTCCAGCAGCTGGGCGATCTGGACGGCGTTCAGGGCGGCGCCCTTGCGCAGGTTGTCCGACACGACCCAGAAGCTCAGGCCGTTCTCGACCGTATGGTCCTTGCGGATGCGCGAGACATAGACTGCGTGTTCGCCCGCGGCGTCGACCGGGGTGATATAGCCGTCGTGCTCGTGCTTATCGACAACCAGGACGCCCGGGGCCTCGCGCAGGATGGCGCGCGCCTCGTCGACCGAGATCGGACGGTCGAACTCGACCGTGACCGCTTCGGAGTGGCCCACGAAGACCGGCACCCGCACGCAGGTGACCGTCAGCTTGATCTCGGGGTCCATCATCTTGTGGACCTCGTTCCACATCTTGGCCTCTTCGTCGGTATAGCCGTCCTCGTTGAAGGCGCCGATGAAGGGGATGACGTTGAAGGCGATCTGCTTGGGGAATTTCTTCGGCTTGGCGTCGCCCAGGCCATAGATGGCCTTGGTCTGGTTCCACAGCTCGTCCATCCCTTCCTTGCCCGCGCCCGAGACCGACTGATAGGTCGAGACCACGACGCGCTTGATCTTGGCCGCGTCATGCAGGGGCTTGAGCGCGACCACCAGCTGGGCGGTCGAGCAGTTCGGGTTGGCGACGATGTTCTTGCGGATGTCCTTGACGGCGTCCGGGTTCACTTCCGGCACGATCAGAGGCACGTCCTTGTCCATACGGAAGACCGAGGAGTTGTCGATCACGATCGGACCGGCCTTGCCGATCTTCTCGGACCATTCCTTCGAAACGGTCCCGCCGGCCGACATCAGCACGACGTCGACGGTCGAGAAGTCGAACTGCTCCAGATCCTGGCACTTCAGGGTGCGGTCGCCGAACGAGACCTCCACGCCTTTGGATTTTCGGCTGGCGATCGCGTGAATTTCGTCCACGGGGAAGTTCAGTTCCTCGAGGATGGTCATCATTTCCCGGCCGACATTGCCGGTGGCGCCTACGACGGCGACGCGATAGCCCATGATATTTGGTCCTTCGGACGCGCTAACGCTCGGGACGCGGTCCCTCGCTGCTTGAGCGCGATTTGATGCGTGAAAAGGCAAGGCCTGCCGCAAGGGGTTTTGCGGCAGCGGCACGCATGTAAGCTTTCGCGCGCGCGAAGCAATCGGTTTTCGCGTCCGCCGCGCAAGGATTTGCCCCAGTTCGCAGGTCGCCAGCATTGGCTACGCTTATGTTTCGTTGGCTGGGCGTCCCGGCGTCAGCTTCACAGCACTGCCCAGGTCGCCTAACTGAGGGCCATGACCTCCCGCATCCGCTCCGCCTATGACATCCGCGTCGACGAGGGCGTTCTGGCCCCCGATCCGGCCCAGGCGCCGCTGATCAAGGCCATGGAGCGGCTGGAGAAGGACCTGGCGAAGAAGGGACTGTTCGGCGGTCACCGCGAGGTGCGCGGCCTCTACATCTGGGGCCCGCCCGGGCGCGGCAAATCCATGCTGATGGACCTGTTCGTTTCCGCCACGCCCGAGCCTAAGAAGCTGCGCGCCCACTTCCACGCCTTCATGGCCCGCATCCACGATCTCGTCCGTCAGTGGCGCGAGGGCGACAGAAAGCAGCGCCAGGCCGTCTTCGGGACCCACAAGGGCGACGATCCCATCGAGCCGATCGCCGCCCTGATCGCCTCGGAGGCGCGCCTGCTCTGCTTCGACGAGCTTCAGGTCACCGACATTGCCGACGCCATGATCCTGGGCAGGCTGTTCGACGCCCTGTTCGAGAGGAAGGTGGTGCTGGCCGTCACCTCCAACCGCGCGCCCGACGAACTCTACAAGAACGGCATCAACCGCCAGCTCTTCACCCCCTTCATCGACGAGATCAAACAGCGCTGTGTGGTGATCGAGATCGCCGGCGCCCGCGATTGGCGGCTGAACCGGCTGATGGGCTCGCCCGTCTGGTTCACGGGAGACGCCGACGGCAAGTCCGGCGCGGCCTTCGAGGACCTCTGGACCGACCTGCGCGGCGGCGAGCCCGAGGAGGCCGCCCATCTGCAGGTCCTCGGCCGCGACGTGGTCATCGAGCGCACGGCCGGCAGTCTGGCGCGGGCCACCTTCGAGGAAATGTGCGCCCGGCCGCTGGGTCCGCAGGACTATCTGGCCATCGCGGCCCGCTTCCACACCCTGTTCCTCGATTCCGTGCCCATCCTCAGCCCCGACCGGCGCCAGGAGGCGAAGCGGCTCGTGACCCTGATCGACGCCCTCTATGAGGCCGGGACTCGGCTGGTCGTCCGCGCCGAGGCCGAACCCGAGGCCCTCTATCCGGCCGGCGACGGCGCCTTCGAGTTCGAACGCACCGTCTCGCGCCTGCGCGAGATGTCCAGCGCCTCATGGCTGGAGAAGGCGGAGCACGCGTAAGCGTCACGCACACAACTTCGCCGTAATGGCTGCTAGGCTGGAGCCGAAGCTGGAGGATTTCCGATGACCGTTCTCGCCGCCGCCCTGTCGGCCCTCGCCCTGTCCGTCACCCCGGTGAGCCAGACTGCGCCCGCTGCGGCGCCCGCCGCCGCACCCGCCGCCACCCCGCGCCCGGCCGTGCTCGGCGTTTCCCCGGCCGCCGTGATCGCCTGGCTCAACAGCCAGGGCGCGACCGTCGGGGCGATCCAGACGGATCAGGGCCGCCAGTATGTCCGCGTCGACGCCGACGGCCTGGCCTGGCTGTTGTTCTTCCAGTCCTGCGAGAACGGCCTGTGTTCGGACGTCCAGTTCACCACCGCGGTGTCCAACGCCGCCGTCACCCCCGACGTGATCAACGGCTGGAACCGCGACCGCCGCTTCCTCAAGGCCATCTATGAGGCGCCCGAGGGGACCGGCCTGCCCTCGGCCGTGGTCCAGTACGACGTCCTGCTCGGAAACGGGGGCCCGGAACAGCTGGCCGACCACCTGTCGATCTGGCGCGGCCTCCTGCCCGAATTCGCCCGCCTGACCACCGGCGCGGGCGCAGCGGCGGCGGCCCCCGCTCCGGCGAACTAACGTTCACCTCTCCGTCGCCGAAGGGCGATGGAGAGGACAGATCGGCGCGCAGCGGCGATCAGGACAGGGCGACACCTCTGCCTGAGGTCCAGATACGAAAAAGGGGCGACCGGCCAAGACCGCGTCGCCCCCTCCTGATCGCTTCGCGATCTGTCCTCCCCATTCGCCTTCGCGAATGGGGGAGGTGACCGCGCCCCTTTATCAAGCCAGCGAAGGCTCCAGATCCTTGCAGGACTGGATCAGGCCCTGGACCGAGGCGACCGACTTCTCGAACATCGCCTTTTCCTCGTCGTTGGTGGTGAACTCGACGACCTTCTCGACGCCGCCGGCGCCGATCAGGGCCGGAACGCCGACGTAGAGGTCCGACAGACCATATTCGCCCGACAGCCAGACGGCGCAGGGCAGGACGCGCTTCTGGTCCAGCAGATAGGACTTGGCCATCGCGATCGCGCTTTCGGCCGGGGCGTAGAAGGCCGAACCGGTCTTCAGCAGGGCGACGATCTCGCCGCCGCCCTTGCGGGTGCGGGTGACGATGGCGTCCAGATCGGCTTGCGACAGGAAGCCGGCGGCGACCGCGTCAGGCAGGGGCAGGCCGCCGACGGTCGAGTGACGCACCATCGGGACCATGTCGTCGCCGTGGCCGCCCAGGGTCCAGGCGTGGATGTCCTGCACGGAGACGCCGGTCTTTTCCGACAGGAAGTAGGCGAAACGGGCCGAGTCGAGCACGCCGGCCATGCCGACGACCTTCTCCTTGGGCAGGCCCGAGAATTTCTGCAGCGCCCAGACCATGGCGTCGAGCGGGTTGGTGATGCAGATGACGAAGGCGTTCGGGGCGTGGGCCTTGATGCCTTCGCCGACGGCCTTCATGACCTTCAGGTTGATGGAGACCAGGTCGTCGCGGCTCATGCCGTCCTTGCGCGGCACGCCGGCGGTGACGATGCAGACGTCGGCGCCGGCGATGTCCTCATAGGCGTTGGCGCCCTTCAGCGCGACCGACGAGCCGAACACGGCGGTGGCTTCGGCGATGTCCAGAGCCTTGCCCTGGGGGGTGCCTTCGGCGATGTCGAACAGGATGACGTCGCCCAGCGCCTCGCGCGCGGCCACATGGGCCAGGGTGCCGCCGATCATACCGGCGCCGATGAGGGCGATCTTCGCGCGAGCCATAGGCAAGTCTCCGTTTTTGGGTGGCCTGAGGCGCTGGGCGCTATTTGAGGCCGGGGGTGGTTGGCCGTCTGCCTGGGAGCGGCTTCGGGCCGGTTTGCAGTTGCGAGAGGAAATCTTTGCGCGGCGGTCTAGACCTGTGGACGGGCCTCGGCAAGGTCCGGGGTTTACGACCTTCACGGTGACTGCGAGGGTGCCCGGATAACGAGAGTGAAACGGGAGAGACGCCGATGCGTAAAGTGACCGCCGCCCTGATCGTCGCGACCCTCGCCGGGATCGCCGGGATCGCCGCTCCCGCCTCGGCCCAGACCCCGCCCGCCACCATCGGCCAGCAATATGTCCCGGCGCCCTGGTGGATGCGCGATCCCGTCATCGCCTCCATCGGCAGCGTCCGCGTCGAGATCCCGGCCAACCGCGCCGGCTTCAGCGCCAGCTTCCAGTCCATCGAACGCAGCGCGACCGAATCCTCGCGCAAGGCCGCCGATCAGGTCCGCGCCCTCAGCCAGGCGCTGGCGGCCTATGGCGTCGACAAGGTCCGGGTCGAGACCCGGCTGACCACCCGCCCCCTCTATGAGCAGTACCGCGACGAGGCCGGGGTGATGCGCGACAACGTCCGCCCCGACAAGATCAACCGCTACCAGACCGAGGCCTCGGTCCAGCTGACCCTCCGCGACACCGCCCTTCTGGAACGGGTCTATGCGACTGTCGTCGCCAGCCAGCCGATGTCGATCAGTTCGGTCAATTTCCGGCTTGAGCCCGAGAACGTCTGGAAGACCAATCTGGCCGCCGAAGCCATGAAGGACGCCCGAAGCCGCGCCCTGGCGGCCGCGACCAACGCCGGGGCCTCGCTCGGTTCGGTGCGGGTCATTGACCCGACCGGCCGCGCCTGCGAGACCGACGTCCTCGCCGGCTGGCCCTCCTACACTGCGGGCGGCGGTCAGGAGACCACGGTCGATCGGGATGTGGTGGTCACGGGCTCGCGGATGGCCGCCCCGCCCCCGCCCTATGTCGCTCCCCGCCGCCGCCGCCCCCCCGGCGCCGGGTCAGGCGCCCAGCGAGGAGGCCATCGAGGCCGCGCGTCTGGCCCTGCAGCCGCCGCTGCAGACCCTCACCGACAACGCCTGCGTGGTCTACGGGTTGAACTGAGCATCCCGTCAGGCCGTCATCCTCGGGCTCGTCCCGAGGACCCAAGGTTCAGCGGCGCGGACAGGGACGGTCGGCGACGACCTTGCCGCCCGTACTCACCCTCAACGGATCGGGTCGGGTTCCGCCATGGGTCCTCGGGACGAGCCCGAGGATGACGGAGCAGGGGCAGCGGTCGCTTTGAACGGATACGCCAGCTGGCCGAGGAAGTCCCTGGGCACCGGGTCCTCGACGCCGTAGCGTTCGGGCAACCGGCCCTTGGGCAGGCGGAAGCTGCCGAACAGATGGTCGTAGAAGGCGAACAGGGCTGCGAAATTGCGGTCATAGGCCTCGCGCTGATCCGCATGGTGCCAGTGGTGGAAGGCGGGCGAGCCCAGCACATGCCTCAGTGGCCCGAAGTCGATCCGCACATTGGCGTGCAGCAGATGGGCATGGGCCTGATAGACGAGGGCGTAGAGGGCCAAGGGGCCGGGCGAGAAGCCCAGCAGGATCGCCGGACCCGCCGCCGCCGTCGAAAAGAGCAATTGCTCCACCGGATGCACCCGGTGCGAGGCAGCCCAGTCCAGATGCTCGCTCGAATGATGCACGGCGTGGAACCGCCACAGCGCCGGGACCGCGTGGGAGATGCGGTGGATCCAGTAGACCCCGAGGTCGGACAGCAGCAGGATTTCGACGAACTGAAGCCAGTGGGGCTGGGACCGGATCGCCCCGGCGATCGCTTGCGGAACCGCGTGGACCCTCAACAGGCTCAAGGCCACCCCCACCGCGAAGATGCCGATACTGATCAGCCAGCCGCCGATGAAGGTGTGCAAGAGGTCTGTGGTCCAGCCCGGCCGCAGCACCCGCTGGCTCCGGTCGCGCGGGATCAGCCGCTCCAGCAGGATGAAGGCGGCGCCCAGGCCGATCACGAGAGCGAGGTCCTTCAGCGTCATCCGCCCAGGATGACCGATCGTCCTTGCGGGCCGATTAAGGCCCTGCCGAATTCCTCGCCCGCCGTTAGGATGGGCCCATGACCTTCCAGACCGACCCGCGCCTGATCGCCCATTCCGCCGCCGTCGCCGCCTGGCCCCTGTGCGACGTGCGGCTGATGGACGACGCCCGCTTCCCCTGGCTGGTGCTGATACCGCGCGTCGCCGACGCTTCCGAGCTGGACGACCTGTCCCCGGCCGACCGCCCCGTCCTGATGGCCGAGATGATCCGCGCCGGAGAGATGGTCCGCCGCCTGGGCGAGGCGATGGACCTAGAGGTGCACAAGGTGAACACCGCGGCGCTGGGCAATGTCACCGCCCAGCTGCACGTCCATGTCGTCGGTCGCCGCCGCGACGACCCCCTCTGGCCCGACCCCATCTGGGGCCGCGACGGCCGCACCGCCCTGGGCGATCTTCGGCTGGCGGAGCTCGCCGACCTCGCGGCAGGGCTGTGAAAGCGTGGCCTTATAACCAAAGTTAGTAGCCGCTCAGCGTTCCACCTGACCTAGATTTTACGATTGAGTGTCAGGTTCAGACCGTGCCCCAAAGTATCTTCGAACCCGCATCCGGTGATGACAGCGCCATGGGCCGTCTGGTCCGGACGGCGTGCGCCCTGTTTTCGGCGCCCGTGGGCCTGTGCTCCATCTTCGTCGACGACCGGGTCGCCCAGCGCACCCTGATCGGCCTGCCCGGCTTCCCGACATCCCCCGTCGGCGTCGTCCCCTTCAGCCCGACCCGGCTGCTGATCGCCGAGGGTCCGGGCGCCCTGCTGCTGATCGAGGACGGCCTGACCGACCCGCGCGTCAAGGATCTCGATCTGGTCAAGGGCGACAAGGGCCTGCGCTTCTACGCCGGGGCCACGGTCTCGGATCGCTCGGGCAAGGCCGTCGGCTCTTTCGGCGTGATGGACTTCAAGCCGCGCCCGCCCCTGAGCGCCGAAGAGATCGACCACCTGCGCCGGTTCGCCGTCATGGCCGGGGATCTGTTCGAACTGGAACGCGACGAACGCGCCGCCTCGGCCAAGCGCGAGACCCTGGAGCTGGCCGAGTCCATGGCCGGCGTCGGTCACTTCAGCGTCGATGTGACGACCGGTCAGGTGACCTGGTCCGACGAGGTCTATCGCATCCACGGGCTCCAGCCCGGGACGGTCGATCCCACCCTGCATTCGGCCATCGGCGCCTATAATCCCGAGGACGCCGCCGTGGTTCGGGCCTTGGTCGACCGGGCCCTCAGAACCGGGACAGGTTATGACGCTACCCTCCGCATCACCCGTGCGGACGGGCAGGAGCGCACCACCCGCTCCAAGGCGCGCTGCGAGATGGACGCCGAGGGCCGGCCGGTGCGCCTGTTCGGCGTCTTTCAGGACATCACCGAGACGGTCCAGGCCCAGACCGCCCTGATCGAGGCCCGGGACGCCGCCGAGGCCGCGACCCGCGCCAAGTCCGACTTCTTGGCTAACACCAGCCACGAAATCCGCACCCCCCTGACCTCGATCATCGGCTTTTCCGCCTTCCTGCAGTCCAGCCCGACCCTGACCGACAAGGAGCGGCACTACGCCACCCGCATCTCGGCCGCCTCCAACGCCCTTCTGGGGGTGATCAATGACGTGCTCGACTATTCCCGGCTCGAGGCCGACGCCTTCGAGCTGGACCCGGCCCCGTTCGATCCCCGGCTGATGGCCGAGGGGGCCGTCGCCATGATCGCCGAACAGTGCCGCGAGAAGGGCCTCGATCTGGATCTCGACATCGCCGACGCCCTGCCCCACGCCATGGTCGCCGACGAGGGCCGGGTGCGTCAGGTGGTGCTCAACTTCCTGTCCAACGCCATCAAATTCACCGAGACGGGCCGGATCGGCCTCAGCCTTCAGGCCAGGGATGCGGGACTGCGCGTCGAGGTGACCGACACCGGCATCGGCGTCTCGCCCGAGGCGGTCGACCGGCTGTTCGACCGCTTCACCCAGGCCGACAGCTCGACCACCCGCCTCTATGGCGGCACCGGCCTGGGCCTGGCCATCTCGCGCCGGCTGGTAGTCATGATGGGCGGCCGGATCGGGGTGGACAGCACCCCCGGCCACGGCTCGACCTTCTGGTTCGAGATCCCGCTGGAGCCTGCAGCTGCGGAAGCGGCGCCCCTGCAGATGCAGGCCGGATAGAGCCGATCAAACCCTCGGCGGCGGTCCGAACTTGCCGGCGTTATAGTCGGTGATGGCCTGGATGATCTCCTCGCGGGTGTTCATCACGAAGGGGCCGTGGCTGGCGACCGGCTCGGCGATCGGTTCGGCATGACCCAGCAGGATCACCGCGTCCGAGGTCGCCTCGATCTTGACCGTATCCCCGTCGCCGAGCGCGATCAGATTCCACGGCTCGACCGGCGTCCCGCCGACCGAAATCTTGCCCGCCACGACATAGAGAAACACCGTCCGGCCGCGCGCCATCGGCGCCTCGAACACCCCGCCCGCCTTGAACTTCAGAACCGCCAGCTGGATGTCGATCAACGACTGGATCGGCGCGTTCACATCGCCCCACACGCCGGAGACCGGCTCGACCGTCACCCGGCCTTCGTCGGTGGTGAAGCTCGGAATATCCGCCGCCTGCAGTCCGACATAGTCCGGCTTCGTCATCTTCAGCCGCGACGGCAGATTGACCCAGAGCTGCAGGATCTCCATCGGCCCGCCGTCGCGCTTGAAGGCGGCCGGCGACAGTTCGGCATGGATCAGGCCCGACCCGGCCGTCATCCACTGGATGCCCCCGGCCTTGATGATGCTCTCCCCGTCGGCGGAATCGTTGTGCGCCAGCTCTCCGTCCAGAATGAAGGTGACGGTCTCGAACCCCCGGTGCGGGTGCGGCCCGAACGGCAGGCCCCGGTTGTTCGGCGGATAGACCTGAGGCCCGTGGTGATTGAGGAACAGGAAGGGATCCATCTGCTCCAGCCCCGGCCCGGGCACCGGACGGCGGGTCACCAGATCGCCGATGTCGTCCCGCAAGGCGGGATGCTGGCGAACGACGGGACGAATGACGGGGCGAACAACAGGATCGGTCATTCGCCACATCTAGTGTGGCGGATCATAGATGGCTAGTCCGCGCTCAAGCAGGGAGGCGCCGCGCCGAGTGATAGCGCTCAAAAAGGGGAGCCCGGGCTCAAGCAGCGGGCGACCGCGTCGTAAGCGATAGCGCCAAAACCGCGCTCAAGCAGCGAGCGACCGCGTCGCGAGCGGTAGCGCCCAAAAGAAAGAGCCTACCAGATTCCCGGGATCAGCCGGTACTTCACCTTGGCGGCGTGTTCCTGATAAGCCGGGTCCTGCATCAGGATGCGCTCCTCGGCGTAGATGCGCAGCACTTCGAACACCAGCCAGACCGACAGCAGCACGGCGTTCCAGCTGCTCGGGTTGACCGCGAAGGCGCCGATATAGGTGACCAGATAGCCCAGATACATCGGGTGGCGGACGGCGGCGTACAGGCCCGAACGCTTGACCCCTCGGTTGGCGGCGACGACGCCGAAGCTGCGGCGCAGCGACAGCTTGGCGCCGACACTGATTAGCAGGCCCGCGGCCATCAGCATGGCCCCGCCGCTCCAGCCGCCGCCCGTGGGCTGATAGAGCATCGGCAGGGCGGTCCCCAGGACCCCCGTCAGCCAGTCGACCGGCCTGAGGCTGATCGCTTCCGTGCCGCGCCGGAACAGGACCATCACCGCGATCATCCCCTCGGAGAGGATGAACAGGATATTGGCCGGCTTGGCGGCCAGATCGCCGACGAACCGGTGCACCATCATGAGGTAGAGCACCACGATGGCGATACGCTCGGCGCCGTCGAGCAGCCGTGACATGGTCAGGCGGCTGATTTTCAGGTCGATGCTGGTCATGACCGCAGGATGCCGCCAACGTCCTTGCCGCCCCCTTAAGAACCGCTTTTAAATCCGCCGGTTATAACCAAGGTTAGGTCGCGCAACCGAAACGCGTAACGTGGTTACCGCTACGCTTGGGATTTTCAGCCCGGGCGGGTCAGTGAAACCGCCTGATCGCGGCCCAGACCGCTCAGGCTTCCGGTCCAGCCCTGACCGGCCTGTCGCAGGCGCAGCCTGACGGCGCGCCCACCCACCGAGGCCTCGATCACCGTCTCTTCGCCGTTCCGGGTCACGGACTCGACCGGGGCGGTCGAGCGGGTCTGATCGTTCAAACTCAGAGCGCCTTCGACGGGCTTCGACGATCCGCGATCCGACAGAACCAGATCCAGCACCGGCCGGCCGTCGGCGCCGGTCGCCGTCCAGACCCCGTCCAGCGACCCCATCCGGGCGTCGGCCGAGGCCCGGGCGCGGTTGACCGCCGCGACATAGCCGATCTCGCCGGACGAACGAATCTGTTCGTAATTGCCCTGATAGGCCTCGACCGCGACCGGTCCGGTGATCGGGCGGCTGCGGATCGGACGGTTGACGTCCCCTTCCTCGACCTGACGTCCGAAATCGGACGGCGGCTCGTAAGGGCGGACCACGGGGGCGGCATAGACCTCGCTCGAGGCCGCCTGGGCATAGGCGGTTTCCTGACCCGACAGGCCTGAAACACCGGCGATCATGAGGGTAAGCAACAGCATAGGCCCACGATGCGGATCGCGGGCGCACATGGCTAGCGTGGAAGCGGCAACACGCGAAAACGTGATCGGTTCCGCCCTCGGGACACGGCGTCGCACTTTTTCTTGCCGCAGTGCGGCGCCCGTCGCGTTGACACCCCCTGACGGGGGGTCCTAAAGCCACTCCCATAAACGGTGAAAGCCTGAATTCACAGGGTTTTGAGAACCATTCGCATGTCGAACACCCCCGACTCGACCGGTCACGACGACCGGTACGTCCTCCAGCCCAACGGCCGCCCGCGCCCCATGTCGCCCCACCTCCAGGTCTGGCGCTGGCACGTCACCATGGCGGCCTCCATCCTGTTCCGGGTGACCATCGGCGCCGCCAGCGTCGCGGCCGTCCTGCTGGTCGGCTGGCTCGGCGCGGTCGCCTTCGGGCCGGACGCCTTCGCCCGTATCGGCGCTTGCCTGGCCACGCCGCTGGGCCTGTTCGTCGGCTTCGGCCTGACGGTGGTGCTGTTCTCCTTCCTGCTGAACGGCGCCCGCCACCTGATCAACGACGCGGGTCAGGGCCTGACGCTCAAACCTGCAAACCTGCTGTCCAACATCGCCGTCTGGGGCCCGGTCCCGTTGGCGGTCGCCTTCTTCGCCCTCCTGTTCGCCACCGGAAGGATCTCGCTGTGAGTCATCCCGCAAAGTTCAGGAACGGGGTCAAGATCTCCGAGCGTCACGGCGCCGGCGAATGGACCCTGGAAAAACTCTGCCTCGCCGCCCTGATGCCGCTCGGCGTCTGGGTCGCCTCGACCGCCTTCACCCTGACGGGCGCGAGCTACGAGACCGTCGTCGCCTGGTTCGCCGGCAAGCTGAACGCCGGGCTGGCCATCGCCACGGTCCTGATCTTCTGCCTCTTCGGCGCCCTGGCCTGGAAGGTCATCGTCGAGGACTACATCCACAAGCCCGGGACCAAGGGGCTGCTCGTCGGCCTTCTGAACCTGGCCTTCTTCGTGCTGGCCGCGGCCGGCGTCTTCTTCATCGTGCGTCTGGCGCTGGGCTCGGCCCCGCTCCCCGCCGGTATCGGAGCCTGATCGCGTGACGGACCTGAAATTCATCGACCACGAATACGACGTCGTCGTCGTCGGCGCCGGCGGCTCGGGCCTGCGCGCCGCCCTCGGCGCCGCCCAGCAGGGCCTGAAGGTCGCCTGCGTCACCAAGGTCTTCCCGACCCGCTCCCACACCGTGGCGGCGCAGGGCGGCATCTCCGCCTCGCTCGGCAACATGGGCGAGGATTCGTGGAAATGGCACATGTACGACACCGTCAAGGGGTCGGACTGGCTGGGCGACCAGGACGCCATCGAGTATCTGGTCCGCGAGGCCCCCAAGGCCGTCTATGAGCTCGAGCACTGGGGCGTGCCCTTCTCGCGCACCGACGAGGGCAAGATCTACCAGCGCGCCTTCGGCGGCATGACCCGCAACTACGGCGAGGGCCCGGTCCAGCGCACCTGCGCCGCCGCCGACCGCACCGGCCACGCCATCCTGCACACCCTGTACGGCCAGTCGGTCCGTCGCGAGGTGAAATTCTTCATCGAATACTTCGCCCTGGACCTGATCATGCAGGACGGCGTCTGCACGGGCGTCACCGCCTGGAAGCTGGACGACGGCACCCTGCACCAGTTCCGCGCCAAGCTGGTCATCCTCGCCACCGGCGGCTACGGCCGCGCCTATTTCTCGGCCACCTCGGCCCACACCTGCACCGGCGACGGCAACGCCATGGTGCTGCGTGCCGGCCTGCCCCTGCAGGACATGGAGTTCGTGCAGTTCCACCCGACCGGGATCTACGGCTCGGGCTGCCTGATCACCGAGGGCGCCCGCGGCGAGGGCGGCTATCTGACCAACTCCGAGGGTGAGCGCTTCATGGAGCGCTACGCTCCGTCGGCCAAGGACCTCGCCTCGCGCGACGTCGTTTCGCGCTCCATGACCATGGAGATCCGCGAAGGCCGCGGCGTCGGTCCCAAGAAGGACCACATCAACCTTCACCTCGACCACCTCGATCCCAAGATCCTGCACGAGCGCCTGCCCGGTATCTCGGAAAGCGCCAAGATCTTCGCCGGCGTCGATGTGACCAAGGAGCCGATCCCGGTCATCCCGACCGTCCACTACAATATGGGCGGCATCCCCACCAACTATCACGGCGAGGTCCTGACCAAGGTCGGCGACAACGCCGACACCGTGGTCAAGGGTCTAATGGCCGTCGGCGAGGCGGCCTGCGTCTCGGTTCACGGCGCCAACCGCCTCGGCTCGAACTCCCTCACCGACCTGGTTGTCTTCGGCCGCGCCGCGGGTCTGCGCGCCGGCGAGATCGTCGACAAGGCCGCCCCGGTCCCGGCCGCCCCGCCGGAAGCCACCGCCCCGCACCTAGCGCGCCTCGAGCGCTTCCGCAACGCCAACGGCTCGACCTCGACCGCCCATCTGCGGGCCGAGATGCAGGCCGCCATGCAGTCGGACGCCGCTGTCTTCCGCACCGGCAAGACCCTGGACGAGGGCGTCGCCAAGCTGCGCGACATCCACGCCCGCTCGGCCGACATCAAGACCACCGATCGCGGCCTGATCTGGAACACGGATCTGGTCGAGACCCTGGAATACGACAACCTGATCGACCTGGCGCTCGTGACCATCGAGGGCGCGGCCAACCGTCAGGAAAGCCGCGGCGCGCACGCCCGCGAGGACTTCCCCGACCGTCACGACGACGAATGGATGAAGCACACCCTGGCCTGGAAGGTCGCCGGCGAGCCGGTCAAGATCGACTACCGCCCGGTCCACACCTACACGATGTCCGACGAGATCGAGTACATCAAACCCAAGGCGAGGGTTTACTGAGATGGCTGAATTCACTCTTCCCATTGGATCGCGCCCCAGGAAGGGCAAGGTCTACAAGGCCGCCCCGGGCGCCAGGAACGTCAAGACCTACAAGGTCTATCGTTACGACCCGAACGTCGATCAGAACCCCAGCTGGGACGAATACCAGGTGTCGTCGGACGACCACGGCCCGATGCTGCTGGACGCCCTGATCCACATCAAGAACGAGATCGATCCGACCCTGTCGTTCCGGCGCTCGTGCCGCGAGGGCATCTGCGGCTCCTGCTCGATGAACATCGACGGGCGCAACACCCTGGCCTGCACCAAGGGCTGGGACGAATGCTCGTCCTCGACCATCGCCATTTCGCCCCTGCCCCACCAGCCGGTGGTCAAGGACCTGGTGACGGACCTGACGCTGTTCTACGCCCAGTACGACTCGATCAAGCCCTACCTCCAGTCGGACGAGCCCGATCCGACCACCGAGCGGCTGCAGTCGCCGGCGGACCGGGCCAAGCTGGACGGCCTGTACGAGTGCATCCTGTGCGCCTGCTGCTCGACGTCCTGCCCCAGCTACTGGTGGAACGCCGGCGAGTATCTCGGCCCGGCGGCCCTGCTCCAATCCTACCGCTGGATCTCCGACAGCCGCGACGACGCGACCCAGAGCCGCCTCGACGACCTTGAGGATCCGTTCAAGCTCTACCGCTGCCACACCATCATGAACTGCGCCCAGGTCTGCCCCAAGGGGCTGAATCCGGCCAAGGCCATCGCCGAAACCAAGAAGCTGATGGTGGCGCCGGACCGCAAGAAGACCGCGGCCTGATCCGACTGAAATGACCGGGGTCCTGCTGTTCGCCTATGGCACGCTGCAGGACCCCGCGATCCAGATCGCCCACTTCGGGCGCCCGCTGACCGGCGACCCCGACCGCCTCGACGGCTTCACCCGCTCCACGCTCACCGACGGCGACGCCGTCTATCCCGTCCTGATCCCCGGCGGCCCGGCCCCCACCCCGGTCGAGGGGGTGGTCTTCGAGATCACGCCAGCCGACCTCGCCGCCGCAGACGCCTATGAAGGCGACCTCTACCGCCGCATCCGCGTCCGCCTCGCCTCGGAAATCGAGGCCTGGGTCTATGTCGCGGCCTGACACACCGATCCGGGTGCTTTGCCTCTCTCCCGACCCTTGCTAAGACCCCGCCATGGCCAAGATCACCTATATCCAGCACGACGGCGACCAGCAGACCGTCGAGGTCAAGAATGGCCTCTCGGTCATGGAAGGCGCGATCCGCAACAACGTCCCGGGCATCGACGCCGACTGCGGCGGCGCCTGCGCCTGCGCCACCTGCCACGTCTATGTCGACGCCGACTGGCTGCAGGAGGCCGGCAAGGCCAGCGCCATGGAGGAATCGATGCTGGACTTCGCCGAGAACGTTGAGCCCAACTCCCGCCTGTCCTGCCAGATCCGCGTCTCGGACGCGCTCGACGGCCTCGTCGTCCGCCTGCCGGAAAGCCAGCACTAGGTGATCGATCCCCGGCTCGAGGCGACCGCCCGGGCCCTGATCGCGACCCATGTTCGACCTTCGTCAGAAGAGGTGGGCCACATCCCCCTGATCGGGATCGCCGGGGCGCAGGGCTCCGGCAAGACCACCCTCGCCCGCGCGCTTGCCGCCTCGCTGAACGGCGTCCAGCTGTCCCTCGACGACGTCTATCGGACGAAGGCGGAGCGTCAGGCCCTCGCCCGCGACCTGCATCCGCTGCTGGAGACGCGCGGTCCGCCCCTGACCTACGACCTCCACCTTCTGTCCGCGACCGTCGCGGCGCTCCGGGCCGCCGGTCCGGACACGACCACGCCCCTCCCAGCCTTCGACAAGCGCGCCGACGACCGGCTCCCCATCGACCAATGGCCTGTCTTCACCGGCCGCCCCGCCGTCATCCTGATCGACGGCTGGTGCCTCGGCGCGCAGGCCCAACCGGAGGCCGACCTCGCGGAATCCATCAATGATCTGGAGCGTGACCGCGATCCCGACGGCCGCTGGCGGCATCTGGTCAGTGATGCACTAGCAGGCGACTACGCCCGCGCCTTCTCAGCCTTCGACGCCATCCTCTTCCTCAAGGCCCCGTCCTTCGACGTGGTTCTGGACTGGCGCTGCCAGCAGGAGGCGGAGCTGATGGGCCTCGATCTCGACGCCCTGCCCGCCCCCGACCGCGCCCGCATCGCCCGCTTCATCCAGGTCTTCGAGCGCATCACCCGGTCCATGCTGGCCGGCGGGATCGCGGCCGAGGCCACGGTAACCCTCGACGCACATCGGGCGGTAACCACTCTGCGCCAAGGGTAGGGCTTCAGGCGCCGCCGGGAGGGCTCGGCGACCTGGATCAAGAGTTGAGCGTTCAGTACCCATGACTATCCAGCAGGAAGACCGCCGCCTCGAGCCGCGCCGGCCCAGTCACGCTCGGGGCGTGGTTCTGGCCTCCGGCTTCGAACTCGGCTGCGTCATCGTCGATACCTCCAGCAACGGCATGAAGCTTCGGCTCGACCGCCAGATGGCCCTGCCCTCGCCCGTCATCGTCGTCGATATCGCCGCCGGCACCGCCTGCGAGGCCGACACGGCCTGGACAAAAGGCGCCGAGACCGGCCTCAAATGCCGCAACCAGACCTCCCTGCGCGGCCTGGTCCCCGCCCGTCTCGCCGCCGCGCGAGACGCCTGGCGCCGTGCGGGCGGGCGCTAGAGTTTCAAACTCTCCGCCAGAAACGCCGTGATCCGCGGCCAGGCGTCCAGACGCGCCGTCGCATTGGCCTCGGGCGTCCCGCCGCTTCGCGGATCGGACCTCGGACCCCCGTCGCCCCCGACCAGATCATGGCCCGCCTCCGGATAGATCAGGGTCTCGGTCTTCAGCCCAGCCTTTTCGCGCGCCGCGACGATCCCCTGCGCCTGCCGCGCCGAGTTCCACTGGGCGTCGCGCCCGCCCGCGATCAGCATCAGGGCGCCCGGATAGTCCTCGACCGGGATCCGCGCCGCCGCCTCCCGCTCGGGATGGTCGGCGCGGCCGTTCTCATGGATGGCCCTCAGGTCCGCCTTGCCAGGCCCGGCCATCAGCCCCTCGACGAAGCCGCGATAGGGCATGAAGGCCAGCGGCCGCCCCGCGAATGAAAACGACGACCGCGTTCCCTCGGCCTCGACCATCTCCAGACCCCAGCCCTCCCAGACCAGATCGCTGGGCGTATAGGCGACCACGGCGTCGATCCACGAATAGCGGCTGGCCGCGATCAGGGCGAACTCCGAGCCCTTGGAGGCCGCGAACAGGCCGAACCGTTCGACGTCGGCGGTCGGAAAGGCTTTCAGCGCCTCACGCAACTCGCCGATCTGGTCGATACGGATGTCGATGAAACTGCCCGGCAGGTCCGGGTACTGCGGCGGCGGCGCGTATTCGCCCCAGTTCGGGGAGTAGTAGGGCAGGCTGACCGTCGCATAGCCCATCCGCGCCAGAATCGGCCCGAACCGCTTGCCGCCCTCATCGCCGCCGTCGGCCCCGGCCAGAATGACCGCCACCGGTCGGGCCTCCTCGCCCGGCAGGCTGTAGAGCACCGCATGGGGGAAGCCCGGGATCGGGGTCTCGACCACCGCCTGGGCGGCGGCCTGAACCGGTTCGGCGCGGGCGGGCGCGGCCAATCCGGCCCCAAGGGTCAGGCCGGCGGAAACGGCGAGAGCGAGGACGGCGCGGTGACGGATCATCGTGGGTCTCCCGGCGGACCATCCGCCTTTCCCTCCCAAGTCGTCGCCGGACATCCGACTGGATGCAGACCTGCCCGAAACTTCCCCGGCCGCGCTTGATCGTGCGATGATCCGACCAACGCCGCCGCCTTCATCCGGATTTTCGAACAATGAAGCCTTCGCTCGACGATCTGGCCCTGCTGGTCTCGGTGGCGCGCCATCGCGGCTTCCGGCGCGCGGCGGCCGAGCACGGCCTGTCGCCGTCCAGCCTCTCGGAGCGCATCCGGGCGCTGGAGGACGGGCTCGGGACCCGGCTCCTGAACCGCACCACCCGCAGCGTCTCCCCGACCGAGGCCGGAGAGGCCCTGATCGCCCGCGTCGGTGGGGCGCTCGAGGATCTGGATCTGGCGCTCGCCGCCACCGGCCTGCCCTCCGACGAACCCGTGGGGCGTCTGCGCATCAACGCCCCGGGCGCGGCCGAGATCGCCCTGGGCCCCCTGATCGCCCCCTTCCTCGCCGCCCATCCGGGCGTGCAGCTGGAGCTGGTGGTCGACGACGGTTTCACCGACGTCATCGGGGCGGGCTTCGACGCCGGGGTCCGTTATGGAGAGAGTCTCGACAAGGACATGATCGCCGTGCCCCTCGGCGCGCCCGAACGCTTCGTCCTCGTCGCCGCCCCTTCACTTCTGGAACGGGTCGGCACGCCCGACAGTCCCGAAGCGTTGGCCGCCCTGCCCTGTATCCGCATGAAACTGCCGGGCGGGGTCGTGGTCTGGGAGTTCGAGAAGGACGACCGGGTCATCCGCATCCATCCGGAGGGCGCCTTCACCGTCACCGACCGCATCCTCGCCGCCCGCGCCGCCGTCGACGGCCTCGGCTTTCACGCCACCTTCTCGGCCTGGGCGGAGGCCGACATCGCGGCGGGTCGTCTGGTGTCCCTGTTCGAGGACTGGCTGCCGCCGTTCGAGGGCCCCTTCCTCTACTACCCCTCGCGCCGCCACCCGCCCCCGGCGCTCGCCGCCTTCGTCAGTTGGTTGAGAGTACGTCAGCGCGAGAGCTAAACATATAAATCCGTCATCCTCGGGCTTGTCCCGAGGACCCATTGTTCAACACAGCCGGACAGAGACGGCGGACGCTGCAGCATCACCAGACGCGATCAACATCCCGCGCGCGGAAGTCTGGGTCCTCGGGACAAGCCCGAGGATGACGGGTGGATTTAGAACGGCAGCCCGCCCGTCCGTTCGACCTCGACCGGGCCGGTCATGAAGACGTGGTCGGTGGCCTCATCCCAGTCGATGACCACCTCACCGCCGTCCATGACCACCGTGGCCTTGCGGTCGGTCAGGCCACGCCGCGCCGTGGCGACGAGCGCCGCGCAGGCGCCGGTGCCGCAGGCCCTGGTCAGGCCCGCGCCCCGCTCCCACACCCGAAAGCGGATCCGGTCGCGCGCCTCGACATGGGCGAAGCCGACATTCACCGCTTCGGGAAACAGCGGATGGTGCTCGATCAGCGATCCCGAGCCGCGCACGAAGGCGTCGTCGGGCGTATGATCCATGAAGAAGACGACGTGCGGATTGCCCATCGAGACCGCGCCGGGCGTATGCAGCACCGGCGCGTCGATCGGCCCGATCTGCAGCTCGATGCCGCGCGTATCCATCTCTTCCGACAGGGGGATCTGGCGCCAGTCCAGCCGCGGCGCCCCCATGTCGACGGTGATCCGGAATTCGCCGAGCCCATCGTTCGGCTTCGATGCGACCGCCGGTCCACCCAGGGTGTCGATAGTCACCGTGTCCGCTCCGGACGCCTGCATCAGCATCCAGCCGACGCAGCGCAGGGCGTTGCCGCAGGTCTCGACCGCCGAGCCGTCACTGTTCCACACCCGCATGAAGGCGTCGCCGGTCTCCGACGGCTCGATGGCGATCAGCTGGTCGAAGCCCTCGCCCGTGTCCCGGTCGCCCAGCGCGCGCACCTGTTCCGTCGTCGGCGTAAAGGGCCGGTCGAGCGCATTGACCACGACGAAGTCGTTGCCGGCGCCGTTCATCTTGACGAAGGGACGGGTCATTTCGGCCGGTATATACGCATGGTGAAGCCGGTTCCCAAATCGCTCCCCTTCTTTCGTCATCCTCCGGCAAGCCGCATCTTCGCGGCGCAGACCGGGGGACCCAGCGGCGCGCGCGAGCGCGAACCTGCCGCGAGCGGAGCCTTTCGGCATCGCGCCTGAACAGATCGCCTTCGGCGCCGCTGGGTCCCCCGGTCTCCCTCCGCTTGCGCGAAGGTCGCCGGAGGATGACGAAAGGAGAGGTGCTGTTTGTCGCGACGCGCGTTATCGCTGCTTCATGGCCGAACCGACCGCCCCTTCGCACAAGCATCACGGCCTCCGGATCAAGGCCCGGCTGCGCTACCTCTATCACGGCGACAGCCTGACGGCGGTGCGGTTCCGGCTGGCGGTGATCCTGGTCGATCTGGCCATCATCGCCTTCTTCGTCGCGGCGCCCATCCTCAAGGCCCACGGCCGGGCCTTCTATACGGTCGACTACTGCATCGCCGCCCTGTTGATCCTCGACCTGGCAGCGCGGATCACCGCCTATTCGGACTGGAAGGACTGGTTCCGGCGACCGATCAACTGGGTTGATCTGGTCGTGCTGGGGTCGCTGCTGGCCCCCGCCTGGGCCGTCAACCTCGGCTTCCTGCGTATCCTCAGGCTCTGGACCCTGCTCAACTCCGACATGTTCTGGCGCACCATCGGACGTCGGTTCGACGATACCCGCGTCGAGGAGATCACCCGCGCCCTGTCGGCCCTGGTCACCTTCGTTTTCGTGGTGACCGGCTTCGTCTACACCACCTTCCGGGGCCGTCACGACGGCATCAACGGCTATCTGGACGCCCTGTATTTCACCGTCGCCACCCTGACCACGACGGGCTTCGGCGACATCACCCTGCCGGGCGCGTGGGGGCGCATCCTGTCCATCTCCGTCATGCTGATCGGCATCACCCTGTTCGTGCGCCTGGGACAGGCCCTGCTGCGGCCGCACAAGGTCCGCTTCCCCTGCGACAAATGCGGCCTGCAGAAGCACGACCCCGACGCCGTCCACTGCAAGGCCTGCGGTCACCTGCTCTGCATCCCCGACGACGGCGACTGAGCGTCGCAGCCTGCGCTCAAGCAGCGAGGCAGAGTTTATCCTCGGGCCGACCCCAGGTCGTAACCGGGGGCGAGCCGAGCGTTAGCGCCTTCCAGAATGAACAATCCGTAACCTTGTCGGGCACATCTCCACCGCTAAGGTGCCGCCACCTTCAAGAAGTTCCCATATGATGCGCTCGCTGGCCTCGGCCGCCGTCCTCCTCGCCGCAACCGGAATGACCACCGCCGCCATGGCCCAAACGACCGCTCCCGCTTCCGCATCCGCGCCTCTCGCCAATCCCCCGATCCCCGAGGGCGGCTTCGCCACCTCGGACGCGACCGATCCGTATCTGTGGCTGGAAGAGGTCGACGGCGCCCGCGCCATGGAATGGGTCAAGGCGCACAACGAACGCAGCCTCGGCATCCTGCAAGGCGATCCGCGCTACGAGCCCCTGCACCAGCAGGCCCTGGCCATCGTCCAGTCGAAGGACCGCATCCCGGCCCCGGGCTTCAACCACGACGGCACGATCACGAACTTCTGGCAGGACGCCGACCATGTTCGCGGCGTCTGGCGCAAGACCACGCTGGACAGCTACCGCTCCGAGACCCCGCAATGGGAGACGGTGCTCGACTTCGACGCCCTCGCCGCCTCGGAAGGCAAGAACTGGGTCTACAAGGGCGCCTCCTGCCTGCCGCCGGACGAACGCCTCTGCCTCGTTTCCCTGTCCGACGGCGGCAAGGACGCCGTGGTCGTGCGCGAGTTCGACAGCGTCTCGAAGACCTTCGTGGAGAACGGTTTCTCCCTGCCCGAGTCCAAGGGCGGCGCCTCGTGGATCGACGCCGACACCCTGCTGATCTCGCGCGATTTCGGCCCGGGCACCCTGACCACCTCGAACTATCCGATGATCGTCAAACGGCTGACGCGCGGCCAGACCGTCGATCAGGCCGAGACCGTCTTCACCGGCCAGCCCTCGGACGTCTCGGTCTCCGGCTATGCGCTCCGCGACGCCGACGGGGTGATCAAGGCGACCCTGATCAACCGCGCCGTCAACTTCTATGAGAGCGAAACCTTCCGCCTCAACGCCGACGGCTCCACGACGAAGCTGGAGCTGCCCGCCAAGTCCGACATCAACGCCCTGGTCCAGGGCCAACTGATCGTCTCGATGAAACAGGACTGGACCGCCCCGTCCGGCCAGACCTTCCTGACCGGCGACGTCATCGCCTGGAACCTCGACGCCTGGCTGGCCGATTCGAAGACCCAGGCGAAGCTGGTCATCCGCCCGACCGAACGTCAGGCCATCGAGGGCCTGACCGCCACCCGCAACAAACTGGTCGTGGCCCTGTTCGACAACGTCCGGGGCGGGATCGAGGTCTATGACCCGTCCGACTGGAGCCACAGCCGCATGGACCTTCCGCGCAACGTCACCGTCGGCGTCGGCTCGGCCAGCGAGACCGACGACCGCCTGTTCGTCTCCGTCGCCGGCTATCTGAACCCGTCCAGCCTCTACCTCGCCGACGCCGCCACGGGCGCCGCCGCCGTGGTCAAATCCCTGCCGGCCAAGTTCGACGCCACCGGCATGCAGGTCGACCAGTTCGAGGCCCGCTCGGCCGACGGGACGATGATCCCCTATTTCGTGGTCCACAAGTCGGACATCCCGATGGACGGCTCCAACCCGACGCTGCTCTACGGCTACGGCGGTTTCGAGAACTCGCTCCTGCCCGGCTATTCGGCGACCGTCGGCAAGCTGTGGCTCGAGCGCGGCGGCGTCTATGTCGTGGCCAATACGCGCGGCGGCGGCGAGTTCGGACCCAAATGGCACGATGCGGCCCTGCAGGAGAACCGCCACAAGGCGCATGAGGACTTCCAGGCCGTGGCGCTGGACCTCGAGGCCCGCCACATCACGTCGCAGCCCAAGCTCGGCATCATGGGCGGCTCGCAGGGCGGCCTGTTCATGGGCGCCATGCTGACCCAGCGCCCGGACCTGATCAACGCCGCCGTCATCCAGGTCCCCCTGTTCGACATGCTGCGCTTCAACAAGCTGCTGGCCGGCGCGTCCTGGCAGGGCGAATACGGCAATCCGGACGTCCCCGAAGAGCGCGCCTGGATCCAGGCCTATTCGCCCTACCAGAACCTGCGCGCGGGCATGAACTACCCCGAGGTCTTCATCCACACCTCGACCAAGGACGACCGCGTCCACCCGGGCCACGCCCGCAAGGCCGCCGCCCGCCTGGAAGAGCTCGGCTATCCGGTCCTCTTCTACGAAAACACCGACGGCGGCCACGCGGCCGGAGCGAATCTGCTGGAAACCGCCCGCCGGATCGCGCTGGAATACACCTATCTGACCCGTCGCCTGATGGATCAGCCGGCGCAGCAGTGATCTGAATTCCGTCATCCTCGGGCTCGTCCCGAGGACCTATGGGTCGACACACGCGGTCGATGACGGCAACCGGGGTGCGAAACCGGCAGCGGTCGGGTCGCGGAAACATGGGTCCTCGGGACAAGCCCGAGGATGACGGAGTTTAAAGATGCGTAGTCTCGTTCTGACCCTGTCGGCGGTCCTGCTCGCGACGACGGCCACCACAGCCCTCGCCCAATCGACCCCGCCCCACATGCCGCGCGACCTGTCCCCCGCCGGGGTCCGCGCCGCCGACGAGCATCTGGCGCTGGAGGAGGTCAACGGGACCGAGGCCATGGCCTTCGTCGCCTCCGAGAACGAGAAGAGCCTCAAGGCCCTGACCGGCGACCGCCGCTACGAGCCCTTCCGCCAGCAGGCCTTCGACATCCTGTCGGCGACCGACCGGATCGCGGCCCCGTCGTTCCTCGGCGACGGCATCGGAAACTTCTGGCAGGACGCGACCAATCCCAAGGGCCTGTGGCGGCGCACGACCCTGGCCTCCTACCGCTCGGCGACGCCCGACTGGGAGACCCTGATCGACATCGACGCCCTGTCGAAGGCCGAGGGCAAGGACTGGGTCTGGAAGGGCGCCGACTGCCTGCCGCCCGACGAGACCCGCTGCCTGATCTCCCTCTCCGACGGCGGCAAGGACGCTGTCGTGGTCCGCGAGTTCGACACCACGACCAAGGCCTTCGTCGATCCTGTCTCGGGGGGCGGCTTCGTCCTGCCCGAGGGCAAGCACCGCATCGAATGGCTCGACAAGGACACGCTTCTGGTCGCCACCGACTTCGGCCCCGGCGCCCTGACCGAGAGCGGCTATCCCTTCATCGTCAAGGGTCTGCGCCGGGGTCAGGGTCTGGATCAGGCCGTCGAGATCTTCCGCGGCGCCGCCTCGGACGGCGGCTACGGCGTCAGCCCGCGCGCCTTCCGCAACGGCGCGGGCGAGCTTCAGGCCGTCATCGTCTCACGCCCGCTCGACACCTTCCGCCAGGAAACCTGGCTGATCGACGGCGCCAAAACCATCAAGCTCGGCCTGCCGGAAAAGGTCAGCATCCACGGCATGATCGACAACCGGCTGGTCTTCACCCCGGATCAGGACTGGACCCGGCGCGGCAACACCCGCACCGCCGGTTCGCTCCTGGCCGTCAGCCTCAACGTCCTGCGCCCGCCGACCGACGGCAACATCTTCATGTCGACCGAATCCGACATCGTCCTGGTTCCGACCCCGCGCCAGTCGATCGAGGAGGTGGCGGTGATGGACGAGAAGATCGTCGCCACCGTCTATGACAACGTCATCGGCCATGTCGTCTCGTTCAACAACAACGCCACCCGGCCCTGGACCCAGACCGTCCTCCCGGCCGCCGACAACGCCGCCGTCCATCTGGGCGCGTTCGACCGCAAGTCGGGCCGGATCTTCTACAGCTTCGAAGGCTTCCTGACCCCGCCGACCCTGGCCATCGCCGACCTGAACCAGTCGACCGCCAATGTCATCCGCTCGGCCCCGGCCCGCTTCGACGCCTCCAGGGACGTCGTTGAACAGTTCGAGGCCACCTCGTCCGACGGGACGAAGATCCCCTATTTCGTGGTCCGTCCCAGGGACGCCCCGATGAACGCATCGACGCCGACGATCATGTTCGGCTACGGCGGCTTCTCCATCGCCTATCCGCCCGCCTACAAGCCCGAGATGGGCAAGCTGTGGCTCGAGAACGGCGGCGCTTTCGTCATCGCCAACATCCGCGGCGGCGGCGAGTTCGGTCCCGCCTGGCACGACGCCGCCCTGCGTGACCACCGCCAGCTGGCCTTTGACGACTTCGCCGCCGTGGCCCGCGATCTGGAAGAGCGCCGCATCACCTCGCCGCGCCGCCTCGGCATCTACGGCCGCTCCAACGGCGGGGTCCTGACCTCGGTCTCGATCACCCAGCATCCGGAGCTGTTCAATGCGGCGGTCATCGAAAGCCCCCTGATCGACATGCTGCGCTATTGGGAACTGCCCGCCGGCGCCTCCTGGATCGGCGAATACGGCGACCCGCGCGTCCCCGCCGACGCCGCCTTCATCGCCCGCTATTCCGGCTACCAGAACCTGCGCCGAGGAGCGGACTACCCCCGCCTCTACATCACCACCAACACCCGCGACGACCGCGTCCACCCGGGCCATGCGAGGAAGTTCGCCGCCCGTCTCGGCGACATGGGCTACGACCACCTCTATTACGAAGAGACCTCCGGCGGTCACTCCAACGACGCCGACCCGGTCGCCAATGCCCGCCGCTGGGCCCGGCACTATGTCTATCTGGCGCAGCAGTTGATGGATTGAGGTTCTAGATAACCGTCATCCAAACCCCGTCATCCTCGGGCTTGTCCCGAGGACCCACGGTTCAGCAAGGCCGGACAGGGACGGTGAAACGCCGCCACATCCCCACACACGATCAAAATTCCACACGTGGACGCATGGGTCCTCGGGATAAGCCCGAGGATGCCGGAATTGGGGGGGGACGGCAGTGGCGAGGGCGAAACCTTATTCGTCCGTCGGCCCGTGCTTCCACACCGGCGGACGATCCCAGTTCGCGGCCAGATCCTCCCAGTGCGGATTGTCCCGCTCGATCAGATTGATCTTCCAGTCGCGGACATAGTGTTTGATCCGCTTCTCGCACCGGATCGCCGAGGTCATGAATTCGAACGGCTGCAACCAGACAAGCCGCGTCAGCCCATGGTCCGACGTGAACCCTCCGAACGTCCCGTCACGATGCTGCCGACAACGCGCATGCAGATTGCTGGTCACACCGACATACAGCGTCCCGCGCGGCGCGTTGGTCATGATGTAGGTCGCGATGAAGACCCGTTCCCGTTTCATCGGCGGACGCTGAACCACCCATGATTGCAATTCAACGCCTAAACCCGTCATCCTCGGGCTCGTCCCGAGGACCCATGCTTCAACATGGCGGGACAGGGACGGTGAAACGCTGACCTGTGCCCACACCCGATCAGCATTCCGCACGCGGACGTATGGGTCCTCGGGACAAGCCCGAGGATGACGGAATTTGGGATTACGGAATTGGGATGAGCGGTGAGTGGGATCACCGCCGCTTCAAACTGCCCAGCAGCCCGCGCAGCAGCTCCCGGGTGATCGTCGAACCCGCCGTCCTCAGCACCGACTTTGTCATGGCCTCGATCGGCGTCTCGCGCGTCGAGCGGCGCGGGGCGGCGCGGGGCGCGGGGGCCTGACGCGGCGCGGCTCGTGCGGCGGCGCGGTCCGCCTGGGCCTGGGCCTTCTCCGCCTGGGCCTGAGCTTTCGCCTCGGCCTTCGCGGCTTCCTCCGCATCGGCGGCCTGATCGGCGGCGGCGTGGCGGGCGGCCAGCACCTCTTCCGCCGACTCGCGGTCGATGGCGGTGTCATAGACCCCGGCGACGGGGCTGGCGGCCATGACCGAGGCGCGTTCGGCGTCGGTCGCGGGGCCGAGGCGGCTGTCCGGCGGGCGGATCAGGGTGCGGGCGGTAATCGACGGCGCCCCCTTCTCGTCCAGCACGGAAACCAGCGCCTCGCCGGTGCCCAGGGCCTGGATGGCCTCGGCCGTATCGAAGGCCGGATTGACGCGGAAGCTCTCGGACGCCGCCTTCAGCCCGCGCTGATCGGACGGCGTATAGGCGCGCAGCGCGTGCTGCACCCGGTTGCCCAGCTGGGCCAGGACGCTGTCGGGGATGTCGGCCGGGTTCTGGGTGATGAAATAGATCCCCACCCCCTTGGACCGGATCAGCCGCACCACCTGCTCGACCTTTTCCAGCAGGGGCTTGGGCGCATCCCTGAACAGCAGGTGCGCCTCGTCGAAGAAGAAGACCAGCTTCGGCCTCTCCGGATCGCCCACCTCGGGCAGCTGTTCGAACAGCTCCGACAGCAGCCACAGCAGGAACGCCCCATAGAGGCGCGGGCTGTTCATCAGCCTGGTCGAATCGAGCACATTGACCTGGCCCCGGCCGTCCAGACCCGTGCGGATCATGTCGGTCAGGCGCAGGGCCGGCTCGCCGAAGAAGGCGTCGCCGCCGTCCTGTTCCAGCTGCAGCAGGGCGCGCTGGATCGAGGCGATCGAGGCCGGGGCCACATTGCCGACCTCGCGCCCGATTCGGGCGGCGTTCTCGGCCACGTAAGTCAGCATCGAGCGCAGGTCGTCGAGGTCCAGCAGCAGCAGCCCCTCCTTGTCCGCCACGTGGAAGGCGACGGTCAGCACCCCCTCCTGCACATCGTTCAGATCCAGCATCCGCGCCATCAGCAGCGGCCCGATCTCGGACACCGTCGCCCGCACCGGATGCCCTTTCTGGCCATAGAGGTCCCAGAACACCGTCGGCGCCGCCTTCGGGTTCAGCGTCAGCCCCATCCCCGTCGCCCGGGCGATCAGCTTCTCGCTCGGCGCGCCCGGCTGACAGATGCCCGACAGATCGCCTTTCACATCGGCGCAGAAGACGGGCACCCCGGCCTCGGAAAACCCTTGCGCGAGGATCTGCAGCGTCACCGTCTTGCCCGTCCCCGTGGCGCCCGCGATCACGCCGTGCCGGTTGGCCCTCTGCCACAACAGGATCTCCGGGACCCCGGCCCCCGTGTCATTGGACTGGCCCATGAACAGGCCGGTAGCAGGCAGATCGGACATCGAGGCGTCTCCAGTGTTCTGACTCGATTAGCGCAGCCTTTCACCGCGTAAAAGCGTTGGCGGATCAAGCTTTGCGGAACGTCATCCCATCGGGGCCGATCCTCCCCAATCCTCATTGACGCGCCGTCCCCGCCCCCCGAAGGTCACCGCATGAAACCGCCCATCACCGTCGCCACCCCCGTCGTCGCCCGCAACGCCCTGGTCCTGATCGCCGTGGTCGTGACGGCCGCGGCCCTCGTCTGGCTGGCGGACATCCTGACGCCTCTGGCCATGGCCATCTTCCTGTTGATCGTCATCGACGGGGTGAAGCGGTCGATCGAGGAGAAGACGCCCCTGCCGCACCGCTGGGCCGGGATCGCGGCCCTGATCGTGGTGGTGCTGATCTTCGCCGGTTCTATCGCCATCATCATCTACGGCGCCTCCGGATTCTTCGGCCAGGCCTCGGGCGTGGCGACCAATATCGGGCCGCGCATCGACCAGATTTTGCGTGACGGCTCCGCCCTGCTGCGGATCCAGAACCCGCCGACCCTGCAGGTCCTGATCGCCGGCATCGACATCCGGGGGTATCTGACCACCGTCGCGCTCCAGGCACAGGGCGTGGCCTCGGGCGCCTTCTTCGTCTTCGTCTATCTCGGTTTCCTGCTGGCGTCGCAGGGCGGCTTCCGGCGCAAGCTGGTCGCCATGTTCCCCGAGAAGCTCCAGCGCTCCGAGGCCATGGAGGTGTTCCAGCGCGTCCGCGGCGGGGTCGAGGGCTACATCTGGGTCCAGTCGGTGACCGGTGCGATCATCTGCGTCTTCGCCTGGATTCTGATGAAGGCGGTCGGGCTCCAGAACGCCGAGTTCTGGACCTTCGTCATCTTCATCGTCGGCTTCATCCCGGTGCTGGGCGGCGCCGTCGGCGGCCTCGCTCCGCCGCTGTTCGCCCTCGTCCAGTTCCCGACCTACTGGCAGGCCATCGTCCTGCTGATCGGTCTCCAGGCCGTCCTCTTCATCGTCGGCAACATGATCCAGCCGCGCATGCAGGGCGACAACCAGAACATCGACCCGGTCGCCGTCCTCCTGTCGCTGGCCCTGTTCGGCAAGATGTGGGGCGTCGTCGGCATGTTCCTGTCGACGCCTCTGGCGGTCATGGCCATGGCCATCCTGGCCGAGTTCAAGGGCTCGATGTGGATGGCCATCCTCCTGTCCGGCGACGGAGCCCCCTATGCCGACGAGGAAGAGAAGCAGGCAGCTGCGGCCAGGGCCCGGGCGAGCAAGCGACGCGTCAAGCCGCCGCAGGAAACCCCCTGACGGGCGCCCCTTGAACCCCCGTTGACGCCTTCCTATCTGGGTCTCAGACGACGCGGACCCTCCCTCCCCCTCCGGGGTTCGCGTCGACCCGGGACGGCGCCCTTCCCCCTCCAGCGCCGATCCCCAAAGCAGGCCGTCGGACCCCCCCGTCCGACGGCCTTGTCTTTTGGTTCCCTAGTAACCTTCGATTTCCCGAGACAAAACAGCGCACTGCGTCACGTGCGGCGCATTGGCGCAGGCCTCGGCCGCCGCGCATCCCGCTTCGTACCTGTCCCGTTAGGACCCGCGACCGCCGCCCGTGACCCTCGGGGGCAAACGCTCAGCACACGGACAGGAACGCCCCTCATGACCCGCACGATCACCCTCCTCACGGCCGCTTCCGCAGCCGCCCTCATCGCCGCCCCGGCCTCGGCCCAGACGCTGTTCGGCCAATCCGGTCCCGACAGCTGGACCGGCCCCTATGTCGGCGTCTTCGGTGGCTTCACCCAGCAGAACGGCCAGGGCGACGAGCGCCTCCGCTTCGACCGCAACCTCGATGGAAACTACGGCGACACCGTCACCCTCGCCACGCCCGCCGGCGCCGACGCCTTCTCGCCCGGCTATTGCGGCGGCGCGGCCAACTCCAACGCCGCCGCGGGCGGTTGCGACAAGGACGCGCCGGGAACCCAGGGCGGCGTCCGCGCCGGCTATGACTACCAGATGGGCTCCTTCGTCGTCGGCGTCGTCGGCGACTACAGCGTCGGCAATCAGGAGGACAGCGTCACCGGCTTCTCCACCACCCCGGCCGCCTATGTCTTCACCCGCACCCTGAACAACCTCGCCGCCGTCCGCGCCCGCGTCGGCTATGCCTGGGGCCCGGCCCTGGTCTATGCGACCGGCGGCGCCGCCACCGCCGAGGTGGAGAACCGCTTCTTCACCACCAATGGCGCCAACACCTTCACCGCCCGCCTCGATGACGACCGCGCCGACGGCTACCAGCTGGGCGGCGGCGTCGAATATTCGCTCGCCCCCAACCTCAGCCTCACCGGCGAATATCTCTACAGCTCGCTCGACGCCGGCGACCATGTCATCCGCGTCGGCCAGGGCACGGCCCCGGCGACCAATCCCTTCGTCCTCGCCCCCAACACCACCGGCACGGATATCATCCGCTCCAACTCCAAATTCGGTCTGCACGCCTTTAACATCGGCATGAGCTACCGCTTCTGAATCCTGTGAGCCTGAGCCGGACCTGATCCGGACAGACTTATCGGCGATAACCATGGCCGGGTCCGCGAAAGCGGGTCCGGCCATGTCGTTTCCGGCTTCCAGAGGGCGCCGGTCGGGCCTAATCAGCCATTCATTGATCCGAAGCTTCAACGGCCTATCGTGTCGTTGACCCCCTTGCGGCTCCGGCCGCGCCGAATGAGACCCTGCCCATGTCCGGCGACCTTCGCTCCGTCCCTCAGGCGATTTCCCTGGAGGCGCTCGAAGACGGGTTCGCCAAGGCCGGAGGGGGGACGGGCCCGCTGCAGTCCTCCTATCTGTCGCAGGCCCACGAGGACTATGCCGACGACGAAACGCCAGAGCTGGGCGGCGCCGATCTGGCCGCCCTTCTGGCCCGGGTCTGGACCTCTGCCGATGTCCGTAAGTCCGGCGAGGCCGCCCGCGTCTCGGTCCAGCCCCTGGCCGCCGCCGACGGTTCGGCGACCGGCTATGACGTCATCGCCATCGTTCAGGACGACCGGCCCTTCCTCGTCGACAGCGTCATGGGCGAGCTGGCCGACGCCGGGGTCTCGGTCCGCGCCCTCTTCCACCCGGTCGTGACCCTCGGCCGCGACGCCGCCGGCGCCCGCACCGCCGGCTCCGACCGCGAATCGATGATCGTGGTGGTCATCGACCCCCTGCCCGCCGAGCGCCGCGAGGCCCTGACCGCCGCCCTCGTCGAGACCCTGGCCGACGTCCAGGCCGCCGTCGCCGACCACGCCGCCATGCATGAGCTGATGGAGCGTTCGGTCGCCCATCTGGAGGCCTGCCCCGGCACGGTCGATTCCGCCGTCGTCGCCGAGACGCTGGAGTTCCTGCGCTGGCTCAACGCCGACCATTTCGTCTTCCTCGGCGCCCGCGACTACGACTATCCGCGCACCGCCGACGGCGGCTATGCCCATGAAGAGCCCCTCGGTCAGGTCTCGGCCGGAGTCGGGGTCCTGCGCGATCCGTCGCGCACCGTGCTGCGCCGCACCTCCGAGCCCGCCATCCTGACCGCCCAGATGAAGCGCCAGATGGACCTGTCGGACCCGGTCACCGTGGCCAAGGCCAATATCCGCTCGCGCGTCCACCGCCGCGCCTACATGGACTATATCGGGGTCAAGCGTTACGGCGCCGACGGCCGCCCCTCGGGCGAGACCCGCTACGTGGGCCTGTTCACGGCCGAGGCCTATGACAGCGCCGCCTCCCAGGTGCCCCTGATCCGCGCCAAGGTCGCCGGCGCCCTCGCCCGCGCCGGCAAGGCCCCGGGCAGCCACAACGAGAAGCGCCTCAGGAACATCCTCGAGAACTATCCGCGCGACGAGCTCTTCCAGATTTCCGAGGACGAGCTGCTCAACATCTCGCTCGGCATCCTCCACCTCTACGATCGTCCGCGCATCAAGACCTTCACGCGTCAGGATCCGTTCGACCGTTTCATCTCGGTCCTCGCCTTCATCCCGCGCGAACGCTTCGATTCTACCGTGCGCGAGCGCATCGCCCGCATCCTCGCCGCCGCCTGGGGCGGCCGCCTGTCGGCCTGGTATCCCCAGCTGTCGGACGCGCCCCTGGTCCGCATCCACTACATCATCGGCGTGACCCCCGGCGATCACCCGACGCCCGACCCGGTGGCGCTCGAGGCCGCCGTCGCCGAGGCCGGCCGCAGCTGGATCGACCGCTTCGAAAGCGCCGCCCGCGACGCCGACATCGACGAGGCCCAGATCGGCGCCCTCTCGGCCAAATGGGCCGAGGCCTTCGGGGCCGGCTACCGCGACCGCTATGACGCCGCCGAGGCCGTCGCCGACCTGCAGGAGATCGACCGCCTGAACGCCACGGGCGCTCACGACGGCGGAGAACCCGTCGCCGTCCGCGCCTTCCGCGCCACGGGCGACAGTGAGCTGCAGTTCCGCTTCAAACTCTATCATCGCGGCGCCGCCGTGCCCCTGTCCGACGTCCTGCCGGTGCTCGCCGACATGGGTCTGAAGACGCTGGAAGAGTTCGGTCACGCCATCAAACCGGTGGGCGACACCGAGATTCACGTCCACGAATTCCTGCTGGAAGACCCGCGCGGCGCGGCCCTGTCGTTCGCCGACATCAAGGCGCCGTTCGAGACCGCCTTCACCGCGGTCTGGACCGGCCTGACCGAGAGCGACGGCTTCAACCGTCTGGTCATGGAGCTGGGCGTCGACTGGCGTCAGGCGGCCCTGGTCCGCACCCTCGCCCGCTATCGCCAGCAGACCGGCCTGGATCCGTCGCAAGCGGTTCAGGAAGAGGCCCTGACCCTCTACCCCGACGTGGCCCGCGCCATCGTCTCCCTGTTCCACTGCAAATTCGACCCGTCGCTCGGCGGTTCCGCCGACGAGCGCGCAGGTCACTGCACCGAACTTTCGGACAAGATCACCGCCCTGCTGCAGGACGTGAAGAGCCTCGACCACGACCGGGCCCTGCGCCGCCTCGCCCTGCTGGTCGGTGCGATCAAGCGCACCAATTTCTACCAGACGGTCGACGGCGCGCCGAAACCGCACATCTCGATCAAGATCGCCTCGCGCGAACTCGACGACCTGCCCCTGCCCAAACCCTATCGCGAGATCTTCGTCTGGGCCCCGCATATCGAGGGCGTCCACCTGCGCTTCGGTCCCGTCGCGCGTGGCGGCCTGCGCTGGTCCGACCGTCGTGACGACTTCCGCACCGAGGTCCTGGGTCTGGTGAAGGCCCAGCAGGTCAAGAACGCCGTCATCGTCCCCGTCGGCTCCAAGGGCGGCTTCTTCCCGAAGAACCTGTCCGCCATCGTCCGCGCGGGCGGCGACCGCGACGCGCAACAGGCCGAGGCCATCCGCGCCTACAAGACCTTCCTCTCGGGCCTTCTGGACATCACCGACAACATCGGCGCCGATGGCTCGGTGATCCGTCCGGCCCATGTCGTCGCCTTCGAGGGGGATGACCCCTATCTGGTCGTCGCCGCCGACAAGGGCACGGCGACCTTCTCCGACATCGCCAACGGCGTCTCGGCCGACTACGGCTTCTGGCTGGGCGACGCCTTCGCCTCGGGTGGGTCCATCGGCTACGACCACAAGGCCATGGGCATCACCGCCCGCGGCGCCTGGGAGGCGGTCAAGCGCCACTTCCGCGAGATCGGCAAGGACATCCAGTCCGAGCCCTTCACCGCCGTCGGCGTGGGCGACATGTCCGGCGACGTCTTCGGCAACGGCATGCTGCTGTCCAAGGCCACAAAACTGGTCGCCGCCTTCGACCACCGCGATATCTTCATCGACCCGACGCCCGATCCGGCTGCGTCGTGGGAAGAGCGCAACCGCCTGTTCCAGCTGCCGCGCTCGTCCTGGCAGGACTATGACAAGGCGAAGATTTCGGACGGCGGCGGCGTCTTCTCGCGCGGCGCCAAGTCGATCCAGCTGACGCCCCAGATCAAGGCCCTCCTCGAGATCGCCGAGGACACGGTCGACCCCGTCACCCTGATGCGCGCCATCCTCAAGGCGCCCGCCGAACTCCTCTACCTCGGCGGCATCGGCACCTATGTGAAGGCCTCGACCGAGACCGACGCGCAAGTGGGCGACAAGGGCACCGATGCGCTCCGCATCGACGCCGGCGAACTGCGGGTCAAGGTCGTGGGCGAGGGCGCCAACCTCGGCTTCACCCAGGCCGGCCGCATCGAATACGGCCGCAACGGCGGCCGCAGCAACACCGACGCCATCGACAACTCGGCCGGCGTCGACACCTCCGACCACGAGGTCAACATCAAGATCCTGGTCGGGTCGGCGGTCACCAACGGCGTCCTGCCGGCCGACCAGCGCACGGCTCTCCTGGCCTCAATGACCGACGAGGTCGGCCTCAAGGTTCTGGTCCACAACTACGACCAGACCCTGGCCCTGACCCTGCAGCAGGCCGAAGGCGCAGGCGCCCTGGACGCCCAGCAACGCTTCATGCAGGCGCTGACGGCGCGCGGCAAACTGGACCGCAAGGTCGAGGGCCTGCCCAACGACCTGCGCGTCAATGAGATGAAGGCCTCGGGCACGCCCCTGACCCGGCCCGAGCTCGCCGTCCTCATGGCCTATTCCAAGCTGGAACTGGCCGACGAGATCGTCGCCTCCTCCGCGCCCGAGGATCCCTTCTTCGAGGAGACCCTGGTCCGCTACTTCCCCGACGCCCTCGCGAAGTACGAGGACGAGATGAAGAGCCACAGGCTGCGCCGCGAGATCGTCGCCACCGTCCTCTGCAACGAGATCGTCAATATGACGGGGCCGACCTTCCCGGACCGTCTGAAGGCCTCGGCCGAGGTCGATACCACCGCCCTCGTCATCGCCTTCGAGGCCGCGCGTCGCGTCTTCCGCCTCGACGAGGCCTGGGACGCGGTCAACGGTCTGGATCTCAAGATCCCGGCCGAGACCCAGACCGCCCTCTACACGGAAATCTCCACCGTCCTGCGCCGCCAGACCTTCTGGCTGGCCAAGCGGGCGGGCCGCGTGGGGACCACGGTCGACAGCCTGATCGCCGCCTACCGCCCCGCCGCCGACGCCCTGCGTCAGCAGGGCGGCGACGTCCTGTCGCGCTTCGAACAGGGTCTGCTCGACAAGCGTCTGCAGAAGTTCGCGGCCATGGGTGTGGGCGAGGATCTGGCGAAGACCATTGCCATGCTCCGTCCCCTCGTCGCCACCGCCGACATCGGCGATCTGGCCAGGGAAGCGGGCTGGGCCGAGCCGGCCATGGCCCGCCTCTATCACCAGGTCGGCGCGGCCTTCGACTTCGACCGCCTGCGCGCGGCGGCCGGCGGCATCCAGTCGGGCGATCATTTCGACCGTCTGGCCGTGCGTCGCCTGATCGAGGACCTGATGTCCGAACAGGTCGCCCTGACCCGCGCCGTGGCCCGGGCCTCCGACGCCTCGGTCGGCGCCTCGGAAGCGGCCGCCGAAGCCGCGGTCGACGCCTGGATCGGCCCGCGCAAGGCCGTGGTCGAGGGCGTCCGCGCCTCCGTCGACGAGATCGAGGGTTCCGGCTCCGGCTGGACCTTCGCCAAATTGACCATCGCCAACGGCGCTATCCGCGCCGTCGCCGCCTCGGTCTGATACCGTACAAAAAATCGCCTCGGCAACGCGAAAGCGCTGCCGGGGCGGGTCCGGTTCACAGGTCCTAAAACCTTTTGGGATTACAACGGTGTTCATGGGAACCATGGCCACCGAACCGACCGCGCTGCCGGCGCTCAAGCCCGGCTATCTGTGGCGCGCCATGGAGCATTCGGCCATCGGCACCGCCCTGATCGCGCTCGACGGCGCCTTTCTGCGCGCCAATGCCTCGCTGCGCGCCTTCCTCGGCTATGAGGCCGACGAACTGGCCGGCCTGACATTCCAGACCCTGACCCATCCCGACGACCTCGGGGCCGACCTCGACCAGCTTCAGGCCCTGCTGGCCGGAACCTCGACCTCCTACCAGATGGACAAACGCTATCTCCGCAAGGACGGCGTCGTGGTCTGGGCCGAGCTGACCGTCGCCATCGTCCGCGACGACGACGGCGCCCCGATCTACTTCATCTCCCACGTCCAGGACATCAGCGCGCGCAAGGCCGAGGAGACCGAGCGTCTGCGCCTCGCCGAACGCGCCAGCCTCGCCGCCAAGGCCGCCGAGATCGGCATCTTCGAATGGGACCTCGGCACCAACGCCCTCAGCTGGTCGCCGGAGATGTTCGCCCTCTACCACGTCGCCCCGCCGCCCGGCCCGCTCGACTTCGCCTTCTTCGCCCGTAATCTGCATGAGGACGACGTCGGCCCGCTGGAAGCCGCGATCCAGAACGCTCTCGTCACCGACGTCATCGACACCGAATTCCGCATCCGCCGCCTCGACGGCGACATCCGCATCATCAAGGTTCTGGGCCGGGTCCACCGCAGCGCCGACGGCGCCCCCGAACGTCTGATCGGCGCCAACTGGGACGTCACCGCATCCCGTGTCCTCGCCCAGCAGGCCGAGGCCGCCAGCCAGGCCAAGTCCCAGTTCCTCGCGGTCATGAGCCACGAGATTCGCACCCCGATGAACGGCATCCTCGGCATGGCCCAGGCCATGGCCGCCGATCCCCTGCCCGAGGCCCAGCGCGCCCGGCTGGAGATCATCTCGGAATCGGGCGAGGCTCTGCTGGCCATCCTCAACGACATTCTCGACCTGTCCAAGGTCGAGGCCGGCAAGCTGGAGCTGGAGGTCGTGCCCTTCGACCTCGGCCATCTGCTGACCAGCCTCAGCTCCACCTTCGCCGCCACCGCGGGCGACCGCGGACTGCGTCTCGACGTCGACTTGGGCACGGCCGCGGGCGTCTATCAGGGCGATCCGACCCGCCTGCGCCAGATCCTGTCCAACCTCGTCTCCAACGCCCTGAAATTCACCGCCGAGGGCGGCGTCAGTCTCAAGGCTCGCCGCGCCGGCGAGGTCCTGACCATCGAGGTCATAGACACCGGCTCCGGCATGGACGCCGAGGTCCTGGGCCGCATCTTCACCCCCTTCGCCCAGGCCGACAGTTCGACCACCCGGCGCTTCGGCGGCACGGGGCTGGGCCTGTCGATCGTGCGCGAGCTGGCCGTGCGGATGGGCGGCGACGTCTCGGTGACCTCCCGCCCCGGCGTCGGCTCCCGCTTCGCCGTCACCCTGCCCCTGCCCTTCGTCGGCGAGGCCGAAGCGGTCGCCAAGGCGGCCGAGGGCGACGACGTCCCCCTGCCGGCCCTGCGCGTCCTCGCCGCCGAGGACAACGCCACCAACCAGCTGGTCCTGCGCACCCTTCTGGGCCAGCTCGGCGTCGATGTGGTGCTGGTCGACGACGGTCAGGCCGCCGTCGAGGCCTGGCGTTCGGAAAGCTGGGACCTGATCCTCATGGATGTCCAGATGCCGGTGATGGACGGTTTCGCCGCCACCCGCGCCATTCGCGAGATCGAACGCCGCGAGGCGCTCGCCGCCACCCCGATCATCGCCCTGACCGCCAACGCCATGTCGCACCATATCGAGGCCTGCCTCGAGGCCGGCATGACCCGCCTCCTGCCCAAGCCCATCGACGTGCGCCAGCTGGCCGGCGCCCTCGCCGAGATCGCCGAAAGCCTCGACGCCTCGGAAGCCGCCGCGGCCTAGAGGGCTGCGATCTCCGGCAGGGCCCAGCCCTCTTCCACTCCCGCCCCCCTGAACCGGAACACGGCGAACCAGGCCCGCCCCGGCGTCGTCGGGATCCAGTTCGACCTCGGCGCATCCGCCGGCGGCTGGGGCGAGAAGATCAGCGCCACCGACCCGTCCGCCTGCCGCGCCAGTGCGTCGTCCGACCCCCGTCCGACGAGGTCCCAGGGGGTGTCGATGAAGCCCCGCGTCTCCACGTCATAGAGGGTCACGGACCAGCCCTCCGCCGGAAGCCCCGCCGGCCCCATCGAGGACCCCATCGCCGGCACGCTGAACCCCCAGGCCCGCCCGCCGTCGAACCATTGGCCATGGGCGTCGCGCCAGGCGGTCAGCCGCCCCTCCTCCGGCGCCGGACTTTGGGGGAGCACCCGATCCCCGTCGCGAGCTCCCGCCGCCAGCCGGTCCCCCTGCCGCCTCGGCGAGCGCCATCCGCGCGCCCAGCCGCGCCCCCGCCTCCAGCGCCCGCGTCTGATCGGCGTCCGGCTCGAACGGCCGCCCCTTCTCCAGACCCAGCGGCGTCAGCAGGGCCGTCAGCGCCGGGTCCTCGGGCTCGACCTGCAGCACGGTGTTCAGCCGCCGCCAGAAGGCCATGCCGGTCGGCGGCGTCCCGCTCCACGGCCGCCCCTCCGGCCGGACGACCCGCGTCGGCCGCGGCGCCGCCGCCTGCCGCGCCGGATAGATGCGGCAGGCCTTCGTCACCCGCTCCCGCTCGGCCGCGTCGGGCGCGCGATGCGAAAAGTCAGCGCCAGGTTGAAGGTCGGCGACCGCACCAGAAAGTCCCAGCCGATCCCTTCCGGCGGCGCCTGCCCCGGCCCCAGCACCAGATAGCGCCCGCCCCGGCCCCGGTCCGGGCCGCCCATCCCCACCGCCCCGATCGCCCGTCCGCGGAAGTCGACGAACTCTCCGGCCGTCCCTCCCCCGGCTGGAAAGTCCACCGCCACCGGCCCGGTCCGCGCCGTGTTCACGAACCCCGCCGCACAGGGCGCCGCGTCGGCCCCCATCAGACCGAGTTTGTCGCGCACCGACCGGTATTTGACGATGTCGCCGTCGCGTGCCCCGAACACCGTCTCATGCTGGTTCTGCCACTGCGCCCAGGCCACCGTCGGCAGCGCCAGGAGCCAGGCTTGACAGGCCCGCTGCACATCCCGCTCCTCCAGAAGGGTCGCGATGACCGCCGCATCCGGCAGACCCGGCCTCTCCTCCTCGGCACGCACGGCATGAAAAACGCGACAGGACATCACTGGACCCGGGTACGGTAAGGTTTACGCCTCCACCTTGACCGTCCGCCGCGCCAAGAGCCGTCAGGGAAAACCCCGACAAAACAGTATTTTCAACAGACTTGACCATATCTTCCCCACGCAGTGGGGAGGATCAGCGCACCGCCTCCGCCGCCGAATCGATATCCCGCTTCGCCGCCGCCTCGGCCCCGGTCAGACGGGCCCGATAGGCCGCCAGCCGCGCCCGCATCGCATCGTGGCGCGCCTTCAGCAGGGCCTTGGCCTCCTCCTTGAACGACACGGGCCGTCCCGCCGTCTCCCGATCCGTCAGGTCGATGATCATCGCCGTCTCCTCGTCGGTGGCCATGATCGAGATACAGGTGTCGGCGTCGGTGACGGCGAGGCTGGTCGCCACATTGTTGTCGGTCGTGGTGATACTGGTCGCGACCTCATTGTCCGTCTGACGGATCGATTCCTTCACCTCGGCCGTCACCCGCGCCAGCTCGGCTTCGTTGGACAGGTTGACGAAGCCGCCGCCCCCGGCCCGCGCCACCGCCGCCAGTTTCGCCGCCTCGCCCGACGGCAGGTTGAAGCCGATCACATTGACGATCGCCCGGGTCCGGCCGCCGTTGATCCGCCGCGCCACCGCGACCGGATCGCCGCCGCAGGTCTCCTCCCCGTCCGACACCACATAGATGACCTGCTCGCCGGGCGTGGCTGAGGCCGCCAGCAGGGCCTCGGCCCGGTCCAGCCCGGCGGCCAGAGGCGTCCAGCCGACCGCCCGCACCTGCCCCAGGGCCGAGCGCAACGGCCCCCGGTCCGCCGACATCGGCGCCAGCACGTCAATGGCCGAACAGGACGCCGCCTTGCCGTCCGCCCGATTGTTCCCCTCCTGACCGAAGACCAGCAGCGAGGTCTGCACCGAGGCGGGCAATCCCTCGACAAACCCGAGCGCCGCCTCCCGCGCCAGTTCCAGCTTGGTCCGGCCGCCCATCCGACCGGCCATCGAACCGGACCCGTCGATCATCACGATCACCCGCGTCGGCGCGACCCGGGGACCCAGGCCGCCGGGGCGGCCTTTCAGCTCCGGCTGTCTCAGCCCCACCTCCCGGAAACAGGTCGCCGGATCCTTCGTCGTGAACCCCGCCACATAGGCCCGCGCCGCCGCCGATCCGCCCTCCAGATGGATCGCATCCTCGTCGGCGGCCTTCCGCTCGCACCCGCCCAGCGCCAGGACGAGGGAAAGCGCGGACCCACAGGCCGCCCATTTGAGACCCGAAACCGCCGTCATGGCCATGTCGTCCCTCGCCCGGATACCGGCGCCTCACCGCGCGCCCGCGACGGCCAGAAAACGAACCAGACGACCGGGGGTTGCACGTCCGCCACCCCACCCCGTCATCCTCGGGCTCGTCCCGAGGATGACAGATTCAAAATCGACAATCCTCCCCCATCGGGGGAGGTGGCTCCGAGCCCTCGCGAGGAGACGGAGGGGGCCAACCCCACACACCTCACCCCACCCCCGTCATCCTCGGGCTCGTCCCGAGGACCCATGGCAAGGTTCGGCAGGACAGCGCCGCACCAAGACTCAGCCCGCAACCTCCCCGTCCGATGGCGCGGGCCGATGGGTCCTCGGGACAAGCCCGGGGATGACGGATTTTGAAATCAACGATCGGTCCTCACCGGCCTGCGCCGCTGGAAGACCGCCGGCGCCCAATGGGCCATGATCCTCTCCGGCGCCCAGTCCATCCTCGCCGGCGTCTTCTTCACGATCATGTCCCGCGGCCCCGCCGACCTCTCCATAGCCACCGTCGCCGGCTACGCCGGCTTCGGCGCCTTCTACTTCCTCGTCTCGGCGGTGTGGCTGACACTGAAGCGGGCGAAGTAGCCGCCACGTCTCCTCCCCATCTCCGATGGGGAGGGGGACCGCATATCCTCCCCACCTCGTGGGGAGGGGGACCGCGAAGCGGTGGAGGGGCTGATCGCGCAGGGATCAGTGCGGTGGAGGGGTCCAACCCCAGACACCGGATCCGGAGCACGCAGGCTCAGCCGTCTTGTTCGGCCTCTTGGAAGGCCACGGTTTTGGCGAAGTGGAAGCGCTCTTCCGGACCGCTGTACGTGACGTGATACGGTGCCAGGAAAGATCGGCCAATCAAGACGCGGTTTGTCTCGCTCTTCATGGCCATCCCATGAAGCTCGACCCAATCCCGAAAATCGAGTTCGGGAATGGAGAGTTCACCCGCAAAGACGGTGGCTTGTACTTCGGAGCCATCCGCAACGATCATAGTTTTAAGGTTGGTGGGCGTCAGCCCCAACCTGATCGGGATCCGCTTGTCGATGCAGATGACCGAAGCGCCGGTATCGATTATCCCGACAAGAGCTTGCTCTTCGCTCCCATTCGCACCGAACAAGGTCATGTCGATCAGGGGTCCGGTGACCCACGAACCAAAAGCCACGGTCAGTTGCTGATTTCGACGAACGGAGCGGTTTCGTTGTGCTGGTCGGTATGGCGGATCAGGACTTGGTGATCACGGCAATTGGCGTTCACGAAGCGAGCCGCGTCAGAAAACGCTTTAAAGGTGCTCACGAGCTTCTCGTGAGAAATAACCGCCCATACCGACCCGTACTCCCTTTTGATTTCGGGAAGCATGGATTCGTATGCTCGAATTTCGCGCTCAAGGCTGACGGTGTTCATGCGATCCAACCGACCTGCGTTATGACGAATCGTAACACAACAAGAGTCCGGTCGGAATCGCTAACGTCGGATTAAGCGGTACGTTGCCCGAATGTCGTATCTTGAGCGTTCACGCCAACGCAGAACAATGTCGTCCGCGCTCACCTGAACGCTTTAAAGGCATTGTCTGATGATCTCATCGGCCGCTGTATGGATGGCAAATCGGTAGGTTGATCGGGATGGCCGATGATTCACGATAGCGTGCCTTGGAAATCTCGGCTTATCGGCGATGCCGACCTAATTGAGCGCTGGGCAGCCAAACCCAGCCGCTCCGAGCGACGCTCGTTCCTGATCGAACAGAAGGTGTTTCTCGCCGCATACGCGATGCGGAAACTGGACGACGCAACCAAGCTGTCCACCTCAACTCTCAGCGCGCCAATGCGCGTTCAGCGCTTCGCGCCGGTTCGCTCTGGGTACTCGGAAGTGAACAGTCATCGGTTCGACAAGTTCTTTGACTTGAGCACCGCCACTCCCGTGGACATGCCCAACCGGCGGCTCGTGAATCTCCTAATTCATAGCCTCGTATTCGTGGAGGTTATAGGAGAGGCTGAGACCTTTGACGCCTTCATGGTCACGTCGGACTACGAACAAGCAAAGGGCCTAATCCAGGTCGAGCTTGCCGACTTTACAGGCCTTATGCGTTCGGTCGCCGATGACTATCCGTCACTGATCCGACGCACACGAGACAAAACTACCGGCCAGTGGCGCACTTGGGCAGGACATGAAGATCCTTCATTCGGCGAAACCTAAATGAACGATCTCTCGGCGTCCGAGCCCTAACCTCTCCCCTCACTTCAACGCCTCCACCACCACCCCGTCCGTCAGCAGCTGTGGCAGCACTTCCGGCTCGGCCTTCCCGGGCCGGTAGACCAGATACAGCGGCACCCCTGACCGCCCATGCTTCTCCAGCTCCCGGGTGATCGCGTCATCCCGGCGCGTCCAGTCGCCTTCGAGGTAGAGGGCGTTCGTCTCCCGCAGCGCCCGGGCGGTGACCGGCGAGGACAGGGCGGTGCGTTCGTTGATCTTGCAGCTGACGCACCAGTCGGCGGTGAAGTTGACCAGGACCGGACGGCCCGAGGCCAGCGCCGCCTGAACCTTCGCCTCGGACCAGGCGTCGGCGGGGAGTTCGGCGGGAGCGTTCGCGCGCGCCGCCAGATGGCCCGAGACCCCGGTCAGTGTGACGGCGACGGCGATCGCGCCCCAGCCGAGGCCGCGCGCCCAACGGGCGCGGCCGGCGAACATCCCGACGGCGGCCAGACCCACGGCGGCGGCGACGCAGGCCGCGAGCAGCAGCAGGGCCGGAGACAGGTCCGTCTGCCGCCAGAAGACCCAGACCAGCCAGGCGGCGGCGGCGTACATCGGCAGGGCCAGCCACCTCTGGAGCAGCACCATCCAGCGTCCGGGCTTCGGCAATCTCGCCAGCAGGCCCGGCGACAGGCTGATCGCCAGATAGGGCAGGGCCAGACCCAGACCCAGCATCAGGAAGACGACCATGGCCATGGGGGCCGGCATCACCAGAGCCGCGCCCAGCGCAAAGGCCATGAAGGGCGCCGTGCAGGGGGCCGCGACCACCACGGCCAGAACCCCGGTGAAGAAGGCGCCGGTTCCTCCGGGCAGGCGGGACAGGGGCGATTGGCCGCCGATGGATTGAAGCCTCTGGCCGACCTCGAAGACGCCGGACAGGTTGAGCGCCACGGCCAGCATCAGGAGGGCGAGAGCCGCGACCACCGCCGGGGACTGGAGCTGGAAGCCCCAGCCGACCGCCTGTCCTCCGGCGCGCAGGGCCAGAAGCACGGCGGCGAGGACGGCGAAGGAGACCAGCACCCCGATCGTGAAGGCGACGCCGTCGCGGCGCGCCTCGGCCGGTTCATGGGCTGAGCGGGTCAGGGCCGCCGCCTTCATGGCCAGAATCGGGAAGACGCAGGGCATCAGATTGAGGATCAGCCCGCCCAGAAGGGCGAAGGCGGCGGCCTTCAGAAGGTCGAGCGGGCCGGTCTTCGCCGGAGCCTCGGCCTGACCGAAGGCGTCGGGGGTGGGTTCGAGGGCGCCCGCGCCCGTGGTTCCGGGCAGGGCCGGGCCGGGGGTCGCGGTGATCTCCCAGCTCCCCAGATCGGTCGACAGGACGCCGGAGACGGGGCTGGTCAGGCCGTCCGTCTTGAGGTCGCGGCCGGGGGCGAGGGTCAGGGTCAGGCCGTTCGGGCCGCGCTGGCCGAACTGGGCGGCGGCGTGGTCGATGACGTCGCCCTCGAACGGGAAGAAGGAGGCCTGTCTGGGCGCGATCCCGTTCAGCGGGCCGCCGGTCAGGCTCAGGGTCAGGGCGCCGTTCTGAAGCGTCGCATGGGCGGTGATCCCGGCGGGGCGGGGCGCGGTCTCGACCACCGTCTGGATGCGGCGGCCGGTCGCTCCGGCCAGGGGCGCGGCGCCGGCCTTGATCGGCAGGTCCAGCCTCAGGGTCAGGGGATCCGGCACGCACATCTCGGCGCTGCAGACCAGAAAGACGGCGCGGACGGTCAGGGGGATGGTGGTTCCGGGTTTGGCCTCGGCCGGGACCTCGATCGGCACGGGCAGGAAGACCTCGCCCTCATAGCCATAGTTGGTAAGCCCTGAGAGCCGCTGGCGCTGCGGCAGGGGCCAGACGATGTCGCCGGCCGTGACATGGGCGGGCAGGGTCCAGTCCAGGGTCGTCGGCCCGCCCGAGTCGCCCGGATTGCGCCAGTAGGTGTGCCAGCCGGGTTTGATCTGTTGTCTGACCGCGACCACGGCGGTCGATCCCGGCGCGGCCCAGGCCGACATGGGGACCAGTTCGGCCTCGATCCGCTCGGTCTTCTGCGCGCCTGACGCCCCGCCGGACGGGCTTTGGGCCGGGGTTTGCGCCCACGCGCCCGGGGCTGACGCCGCTCCGGAAATGAGGGCCAGGCTGAGAAGAAGGAATTTCAGAAGACGCAACGGCGAGGGTCCGGACGGTCGAGGCCCGACCTATAACCTCTGCCGTCGCTGCGTCGGAGTTCTAATTGGGGGCCGCGTCGACGAGGACCTCGGTGCGCCGCCGCAAGGGCTCGCGCACGCCCTGGGCGTTGACCGCCCCGTCGTCGCCCGCCGCGCCCACCTCGAACGCCGGCGAGGGCCAGCCGGCCGCCGCCAGGGCCTCGGCAACCGCCGTCGCCCGCCGCTCCGACAGGCTCTGGTTGGCCTGGGCCCCGCCCCTGGCGTCCGCCAGGCCCAGCACCTTGACGCTGTTGATCCTGCAGCCCTGCAGCTGGGTCGCCGTCAGCCCGATCGCCTGCCGCGCCGGCTCCGTCAGCCGAGCCTCCCCGTCCGCGAAATAGATCTCGAACCGCTTCGCCGCGCACGCCGACGGCGTCTCCACGATCTGCGACCGGTCGGTGAACATGTTCCGCGTCGTCTCGCACCCCGCCAGCAGCCCCGCGCAAGCCACCGCCGCGACCAGAATCCCGCCCTTGCCCATGCTCGTCCCCTCCGTCACCGAATACCGGCGTTCAAAACCCTGATCGCGACGTGAAAAAGGGCGGCCCGCGCTGCGAGCCGCCCCTGCTCCCGCCCAGCCGTCCCTCGGACGGCCGAACCGTCCTAGTTGCGGCGCTGGCCGTTTTCCCAATAGCATTCGGACTGACGGTTATCGTAGCAATAGTAATAGGCGCCGCCGTTGTCGCGGTAGCGCTGCTGGTTCGCGCGGTCCTGGTTGGAGCCGCGGATGGCGCCGACGGCGCCGCCGGCGAGGCCGCCGATCAGGGCGCCGGTGGCGGCGTTGCCGCTGCCGACATTGTTGCCGATGATCGCGCCAGCGACGGCGCCGAGGCCGGCGCCGATTGCGCCCTGCTTCGCGGTTTCATTGGTGCCGCCGTAAGGATCGCTGGCGCAGGCCGAAGCCATAAGACCGGCGGCGCCGATGGCGATGAGTGCCTTCTTCATGGGTGTAATCCTTCATCCCGAATGGCTCGAGAGCGAGCCTGTTGTTCGCCCCGGGGGGGAGAACGCTGGATTATGGTGCAGGTTCCCGCCCTATGCGCTTCGTTGACGATCGACTAGGCTGATCCCGCACCGTCGCGGGGTTCGACGGTCGCAAGAAAAGTTGGTTGGAGGGGTCTGACATGCGTTTTCCTGAAGTGGTCCGGAATTCGGACGATACGGGCCACAGCCCGGTCTGGGCGCGCAGCAAGCGCAAGCGCGGCCCGGGCGCCGGTCCGTTCATCGGCTTCCTGGTGACCCTGCTGGCCCTTTTCGGCGCCCTGACCGGCGTCATGGCCATCAAGGAACGCTCCGTCGCCGCCGGCGGCGCCGTGATCGACGGCTGGATCTCCACCGGCGTCCAGACCGCCGTGAGGGCCGTCGGCAAGGCGCCCGCCGCTGCGACCGTGGCCGCCGACAAGGCCGGCGACAAGGCCGAGAAGACCGGCGACGCCCTGAAGGCCGGCGCCGCCGAGACCGCCCAGGAACTGAAGCCCGCACCCGCCCACTGAGGGCCGTCCTCGGTGCGACGAAACGCTCCGGTGGAATAGTTACGCTTGCCCGGAACGTCGGCCCCGGCCGGACGTTCGGGCGAGATGACCGACAGCATCACCCTTCACGGCGACGCCACCAGACCTGAAACGGGGCCTGAAACGGGACCTGACGCGGCGCCCGTATCGAACCACGACATGGCCGAGGCGGCGGACACCGTCGTCCGCGAACTGACGCCCCATGTCGAGATCCGGCGTGTCGTGGTGCTGGTCAATCCGGCCTCGGGTTCGGTCGGCCCGCGCGCTGTCGGCGAGGTCGAGGCCATCATGGCCGAATACCCCTGCGAGGCCGAGGTGATCTCGCTGGAAGGCCATCGCATCGACGCCCAGATCGAGACGGCTCTGGCCTCCGGGCCCGACGTCCTGTTCGTCCTGGCCGGAGACGGCACGGCGCGGGCCGTGGCCTCGCGCGCAGGACCGAAGGGACCGCTGGTCGCCCCCCTGCCCGGCGGCACGATGAACATGCTGCCCAAGGCGCTCTACGGCACCGCCGACTGGAAGCTGGCGCTGCGCAAGGCGCTGGAAGAGGGGGCGCCGCAATGCGTTTCGGGGGGAACCGTCCAGGGCGAAGACTTCTATTGCGCGGCCATCCTCGGCTCTCCCGCCCTCTGGGCCCCGGCGCGCGAGGCCATGCGGTCGGGCAAGCTGTCCCTGGCCTGGGCCTATGGCCGCCGCGCCCTGCGCCGCGCCTTCACCGGCCGACTGCGGTTCTCGCTGGACGGCGCCGCCAAGGCCAAGACCGAGGCCCTGGTCCTGATCAGCCCGATGATCTCGCGCGCGCTGGACGAACCCGTCGGGCTGGAAGCCGCCGCCATGGATCCGAGCGATACCGGCCAAGCCTTCCGTCTGGCGGCGACGGCCCTGTTCAGCGACTGGCGTCAAGACCCGTCGGTCACCACCCGGCCCGCGCGCAAGATCGAGGTCTGGGCCCGGTCGAAGATCCCGGCCGTGATCGACGGCGAGCCGACCCTGTTGCCGCACGAGACGAAGGTCACCTTCATCCCCAAGGCCTTCCAGGCCCTTGCGCCCCATCCGCCGGCGGCGGAAGACAGCGTATGACGAGTACGCCGCCTTGAGCTCCGGCCGCCTGATCCAGTTTTCCGACGTCCATTTCGGCGCCGAGCACCGGCGCGCCTGCGCCGCCGCTCTCGACTACGCCCACGCCGCGCAGAACGACCTGATCCTGATCACCGGCGACGTGACCCAGAAGGGCCTGCCGAACGAGTTCAAGGCGGCGGGCGACTGGATCCGGGCCATGCCCGAGCCGCGCTTCGTCGTCGTCGGCAATCATGACGTTCCCTACTATAGCGCCATGGCCCGGCTGTTCTGGCCCTGGCGCGCCTTCGAGGCGGCGACTGGCCATCCGGCCCATGACGGCGAGTTCAAGCGCGACAATCTGATGGTGCGGGGCGTGACCACGGCCCGGGGCTGGCAGGCGCGGCTGAACTGGTCGAAGGGCGTCATCGATCTGGACCAGACCCGGCGGGCCGCCGCCGCCCTGCGCCAGGCGCCGGTCGGGGCCCTGCGCATCCTGGCCTGCCATCACCCGTTGATCGAGATGATCGGCACGCCGATGACCGGCGACGTCAAGCGCGGCGACGCGGCGGCCGAAATCTTCGCCGAGGCCGGGGTCGATCTGATCATGACCGGCCATACCCATATCCCCTTCGCCCTGCCGATCGACCTGACGGACCGGTGCTCCTATGCGGTCGGTTGCGGGACCCTGTCGCACCGCGAACGCGGCACGCCTCCGAGCTTCAACCAACTGGAGTGGGATGAGCGCGAGATCGTGGTCACGGCCATGGCCTGGGACGGCTCAGCCTTCGCGCCCAGTCGCACCTGGCGTCTGCCGCGCCGTCAGGACACCCGCCACCCGGACACCGCGCCCGACCCGGCCGTCGCGGGCGACAAGGAAAAGGCGGCGGTCTAGGTTCTGAACCCATAAAGGTCTGAGGGATTCGAGGTCTTCGGAAGGAGACGTCGATGGCGCGATACGATCTGAGCGAAACGGAGTGGCGGCTGATCCAGCCGTTGCTTCCGAACAAGCCCCGCGGCGTGGCCCGCGTGGACGACCGTCGGGTGATCAACGGCATCTTCTACATTCTGAGGACGGGTTCGCCCTGGCGTGACCTGCCGGGTCGCTACGGGCCGCACACGACGGTCTACAATCGCTTCAATCGGTGGGCCAAAGCAGGCGTCTGGGTGCGGGTGTTCGAGGCGCTGTCGGCGGCGTCGCCGGGTTCGATGCACCTGATCGACAGTTCGATCATTCGGGCCCACCAGCACGCCGCCGGTGGAAAAAAGGGGGCCCGGATCACGCCATCGGCCGATCTCGTGGGGGACTGAGCACCAAGATCAACGCCCTGGTCGATCAGGACGGATTGCCGCTCAGGATCACCCTCTCGGCCGGCCAGGCGTCCGACAAGGCCGCCGTCGAGGAACTGATCTACGGCCTCAAGCCCGCCAAGGCGCTCGTCGCCGACAGAGGTTACGACGCACAGGCCGTCATCGATCTGGTCCGCTCTCGCGGCGGCTGCGCCCATATCCCGACCCAGAAGGATCGCAAGGTCCAGCGCTCCGTCGATCCCGCCATCTATCGACAGCGCAACGTCGTGGAGCGCTACTTCTGCAAGCTCAAGCACTTCCGCCGCGTCGCCACACGCTTCGACAAACTGGCCCGCAACTTCCTCGCCGCCGTACTGCTGGCCTCAACCCGCCTGTGGCTCAGAGCTTATGAGTCCACGACCTAGGCCTTCGTCACTCCGTCGTTCACCGACGCTCCCGCCATCTCAGACACGAAAAAGCCGCCGCCCTTTCGGACGGCGGCTTCTTTATTCAAACGCCGAAGCGTCGATTTATATGCGCGTCCCGCGTCCGCGCAGACCGCCCATGATCAGGGAAGCCAGGAACAGGACGACGGCGATGATCGCGACGAACTTGGCGATCTCGAAGGACATGCCGGCGATGCCGCCGAAGCCCAGAACAGCGGCGACGAGCGCCACGACGAAGAAGATGATAGCCCAGCGCAGCATAGTGGCCTCCAGCTCAGGATGAGATTGAAACGATTGATCAACTTGGACGCCACCTGACCGGCGCCGCTCCCTCAATCAACGCGTCTCAACCCCTACTGTTCCGTGGAGGTCGAAGACTCTGCGAAGTCTACCGACGTCTGCGGCCGTAGCCGCGGCTCTCCATACGCTTCTCGGTGATCATGCTGGCGGCGATCGCGGCCAGGGCCGGGTTGCGCAGCAGGAAAAAGAGGATGCCCAGACCGCCGGCGGCGCCAAGGATCGGACGCTCGCGCAGCAGATGCACCGCCTTCTGGGCGAAGCTCTCGGGCTCATCTTCGTCGTCGTCGTGGTGGTGATCACCACCGGCGTTGAGGAAGATCACCGCGATCAGCGCCGTCACGGCGGCGAACACCGCGAAGGTAATCGCCGCCGCGCCGAGGGCGGGCAGCACCAGACACAGCGCATAGAACAGCGTCGCGCCAAGCGCGATCACGGCTACGAACGCGCTGGCCGCCGCGGCGAGGCCGGCGACCAGCTTTTTTACCAGCCCCTTGCCGATCATCAGCGGCGACGACCGGCCAGCAGCAAGCCGAGCACAACGCCGACGCCGAGCGCGATGGCGGTCGACTGGACCGGACGTTCCTGGACGCGTTCGGTGATGTAGCGCTGGGCCTCGTCGAACCGCTCGGAGGCGTCGTCGTAGTACTCGCGGCCGCGCAGACGAGCCTGGTCATAATAGCCGCGCGCCTGTTCGCGCAGAACCTCGGCCTTTTCGCGCACCTGGGCCTCGGCCTCGGCGGACTTGGCCTTCAGACGCTGCTGGGCCTCGGCGGCTTTTTCCTTCAGACGTTCGGTTTCCTCGCGGGCGCCGGTCTTCAGGTCTTCCTTCAGGGTCTTTAGGTCGTTCTTGATATCTTCTCGAGCCTTGGTCGTGGCCATGTCGCGCGCTCCGGTGGTCAGCTTGGCTGTAAATAGAGGTACCAGCCGCTGAACGCTATATCCTCGCGAGGGTTCCGGCCGTTTCGCCGCAGCGCAGCATGGGATTGCGGATGACGCTGCGGATTCCGCGTCCTAAGAAAAGCACCATGACCGACTGGCTCTTCTCACCCGCCCCGACCCCGTCCCTGCCGATCGTCGGCGATGAGCGCCGTTTTCCGGTACGCCGCATCCTGTGCGTGGGCCAGAACTACGCCGCCCATGTGCGCGAAATGGGCGGCGACGCGACCCGGCCGGCGCCCTTCTTCTTCTCCAAGCCGGCGGACGCCCTCGTCACCGACGGCAAGGATCCGGCCTATCCGTCGCAGACCACCAATCTGCATCACGAGGTCGAGCTGGTCGTGGCCATCGGTGAAGGTGGGCAGGCCATCGGCTGGGCGGTCGGCGTCGATCTGACCCGGCGCGACCTTCAGGCCCTGGCCAAGGAGAAGGGCCGTCCGTGGGACGCCTCCAAGGGCTTCGACCAGTCGGCCCCGTGCGGCCCCCTGACCCTTGGCGACCTGCCGCGGCCGATGGGCGCCATCGCCCTGTCGGTCAATGGGGTGGCCAAACAGTCGGGGTCGCTGGACGACATGATCTGGAACCCGCACGAGATCGTCGCCAAGGCGGGGGAGCTGTGGACCCTGCAGCCCGGCGACCTGATCTTCACCGGCACCCCGGAAGGCGTCGGGCCGCTGGTTCCGGGCGACACGGTCGAGGCCACCATCGAGGGCCTGACGACCCTGAGCTTCACCGTCGCCCCCCCGCTCTGAGGGCCGTGACCATGATCCTGCACTCCTACTGGCGCTCCGGCGCGGCCTACCGGACCCGGATCGCCCTCAATCTGAAGGGTCTGGAGTACGAGCGGCGCGACGTCGACCTGCGCACCCGGGCGCACAAGACCCCGGAGTATCTGGCGATCAACCCCCAGGGAATGGTCCCGGCCCTGGAGGTCGAGGGCGCGGTCCTGACCCAGAGCGTGGCCATTCTGGAATGGCTGGAAGAGGCCTACCCCGACCCCGCCCTGCTGCCGACCGCCCTGCTCGATCGCGCCCGGGTCCGGGCCATGGCCGCCCTCATCGGCTCGGACATCCATCCGCTGAACAATCTCAGGGTGCTCGGCGCCGTGCGCGGTCTGGGCGCCGATCAGGCCGGGGTGGACGCCTGGGCGGGCGGCTGGATCGCCGCCGGCTTCGACGCTCTGGAGCAGATGGTCGCGAGGGACGGGGCCGGCTGGAGCTTCGGCGCCAATCCCACCATGGTCGACTGCTATCTGATCCCGCAGCTCTATTCGGCGCGGCGCTTCAATGTCGATCTGTCGCCCTGGCCCAGGCTGCTGGCGGTCGAACAGGCGGCGGAAACCCATCCGGCCTTTATCGCGGCCCATCCGGACAAACAGCCGGACGCAGACTGATTTCGCTAAGGAAATTCGAGAGACCGCGAGTCTGCAGGTAAGGTTCCGGCAACTTCCGGGTCAGCCTCCCTTAAACTTTGTCGTGCAGGGTTCGGGGGTGAAGCCTCTCCCCGTACAGACTCCCGCCGGCAAACTGGCCATGGCGGTCGTGACCGACCCCGAAAGGGGCGTGGGCGCCGTGGCGACCGCACCGGTCGGCGCGCGCGAGGAGGCGATGCGTTTCCTGCTGCAGACCGCCGCCGACGGCGGGATCAACACCGTCGCCACCCGTCCCGATCGCGACGGCGAGCGGCTGCTGGGTCAGGCTTGGCCCTTCCCGTCGCCGTTCCGTGTGACCGTACGCACCGTGCCCCTGTCCGAGGGGCTGGACCGGGTCGAGGCCCGCGCCCGCCGCTCGCTGGAGCGGATGGGTCTGCCGCGCGGCGACACGCTTCTGGTGTCCAACGCCGCCGACCTGGCTGGAGCCGAGGGCCGCGCCCTGTGGGAGCGGATGAAGGCGCTCAAGGATCGCGGGCTTTATCGCCGCATCGGCTTCTGCGCGACCATGGAGGATGGCCCGGCCCTGCTGGCGCGCCGCTACCAGCCCGACGTCGTCCAGATGCCCTGCAATCTTCTGGACCAGCGTCCGGTGACCGAAGGGACCCTGTCTGATCTCGCGGCCATGGATATCGACGTCCACATCGCATCGGTCTTTGCGCGCGGCCTGCTGTTCGCCAGCCGAGAAAGCCTGCCGCCGCATCTGGCCGAGCACGGTCCGGCCCTGTCGCGCGTGCGCCGCAGCCTGGCCGAGGCCCGCGTCGACCCGATGCAGGCCGCCCTGGCCTTCGCGTTGAACCTGCCGCCCGCCGCTTGCGTCGTGGCCAGCGTTGCCTCGGCGGCCGAGCTGCGCGCCATCCTGGCCGCCTCCTGCGCGCCCAAGCCCGATCTGGACTGGGAGGCGCTCGCCCTGTCCGAGCCGGCCGCCCTCAGCGCCCGCACGCCGATCAGCGCCGCGGCCTGACAAAACAAGTCAGCCATCCCGCCTCGGAATGGCTTGAGACGAAGCACGCGATCCTTCACCCTGTGCGCTCGCATGAACGCTCCCCTCGCCCACCCCCCGCAGCCCGCGCCTGACGGCGTGACCCCCGTCATGGGCCAGTATCTGGCGGCCAAGGCGGCGCAGCCCGACGCCATCGTCTTCTTCCGGATGGGCGATTTCTACGAGCTGTTCTTCAAGGACGCCGAGATCGCCTCGGCCCTGCTGGGCATCACCCTGACCAGGCGCGGCAAGCATCAGGGCGAGGACATCCCCATGGCGGGGGTGCCGGTCCACGCCATGGACGGCTATCTGGCGCGGCTGATCCGGGCCGGACAGCGCGTCGCCATCTGCGACCAGATCGAGACCCCCGCCGAGGCGAAAAAGCGCGGCTCCAAGGCCATCGTGGCGCGCGACATCGTGCGCGTCGTCACCCCCGGCACCCTGACCGAGGACTCCCTGCTGGAGGCGCGGGGCGCGAACCGTCTGGCGGCGGTGGCGATCCGCAAGGGCCGCGCGGCCGTCGCCGTGGTCGAGCTGTCGGCCGGGGCGGTGGATTCGGTCGCCTGCGCTCTGGAAGACCTGGCCGCGACGCTCGCCGCCTTCCGCCCGTCCGAGGTGCTGGTCCCGGACAAGCTTTTCTCCGACGACGCCGTCCGTCCCGCGCTGGACGGCTCCGGCGGGGTGGTTCAGGCCCTGGCCTCCGCCGTCGCCGAGCCCGCCGCCGCACGCGACCGGGTCGAGCGGCTGTACGGCGTCGCCTCGCTGGACGGTTTCGGCGCCTTCGAGGAGGCCGAGGTCTCGGCCCTGGGTCTGGTCGCCGCCTATCTGGAGACGACCCAGGCCGGCAAGGTCCCGGCCCTGACGCCGCCGCGCCGTTCGGGCGAGAGCGGCTTCCTGGCTATCGACCCGGCGACGCGCCAGTCGCTCGAGATCGACCGCACCCAGCGCGGCGAGCGCGAGGGCTCGCTGCTGGCCTGTCTGGACCGCACCGTCACCTCGGGCGGGGCCCGGGCTCTGGCCGAGCGCGTCGCCCGGCCGCTGCGCGATCCGTTGGCCATCAACGAGGGACTGGACGCCGTCGAATGGCTGCTGGAGCGCCGCGACCTGCGCCGCGATCTGAGGGACGCCCTGCGCGCCTCCGCCGACGTCGCCCGCGCGGTGTCCCGGTTGGCGCTGGGCCGTGGCGGACCGCGCGATCTGGCCGCCATCCGTTCGGGACTGGACATCGCCGAGAGCATCGGGGGGCTGTTCGTGGTTCCCGCAAATCCGTTGAGCGCGCCGCCGCAGCGGCTGCTCGGCTGTCTCGACCGCCTGACCCTGTCGCCCGATCTGGGGCGGCTGAAGATCGACCTCATCGAAGGCCTGATGGACGAGCCGCCGCATCTGGCGCGCGACGGCGGCTTCGTCCGTCCCGGCTTCCGGCCCGAGCTGGACGCCGCCCGCACCCTTCGCGACGACAGCCGCCGGGTGGTCGCCGACCTCGAGGCCCGCGCCGTCGCCGAATCGGGCGTGCCGTTCAAGATCAAGCACAACGCCGTCCTCGGCTATTTCCTCGAGACCACGGCCAAACATGCCGAGCCCCTGTTCCGCGCAGGTCCGGAGAGCCCCTACATCCACCGCCAGACCCTGGCGGCCCAGGTGCGGTTCACCACCGTCGAACTGTCGGAGCTGGACGCGAAGATCAGCCAGGCCGGGTTCCGGGCCCTGGCCATGGAGGGCGAGACCTTCGAGGGCTGGCGCCAGACCGTGCAACGCCTCGCCCAGCCGCTGCAGGCCGTCGCCGACGCCCTGGCCGAACTGGACGCCACCTCGGCGCTCGCAGAATGGGCGGAAGAGGTCGGGGCGGTCCGGCCAACGGTTGATTCCAGCCTGACCTTCGAGGTCCAGGGCGGTCGCCACCCCGTCGTCGAGGCGGCGGTCAGGAAGGCGGGCGACCCCTTCACCCCCAACGACTGCCGTCTGGACGGCGCCCCGATCAAGGGGGCGGGCGCCTGCCCGCGTCTGTCGATCGTCACCGGGCCGAACATGGCCGGTAAGTCGACCTTCCTGCGCCAGAACGCCCTGCTGGTGATCCTGGCCCAGGCCGGATCCTTCGTGCCTGCGCAGGCGATGCGGCTGGGCGTCGTCGACCGGCTGTTCTCGCGCGTCGGCGCCGGGGACGACCTGGCGCGCGGCCGCTCCACCTTCATGATGGAGATGGTCGAGACGGCCGCCATCCTGACCCAGGCGACACCCGCAAGCTTCGTGGTGCTGGACGAGATCGGGCGCGGCACGGCGACCTATGACGGTCTGGCCATCGCCTGGGCCTGCGCCGAGGCCCTGCACGAGACCAATCGCTCGCGCACCCTGTTCGCCACCCACTATCACGAGCTGGCGCGGCTGGAGGAGCGGCTCGACCACGTCTCCAATCTGTCGATGAAGGCCAAGGAGTGGAACGGGGAACTGATCTTCCTGCACGAGGCCGGCGCCGGCGCCGCCGATCGCTCCTACGGGGTGCAGGTGGCGAAGCTGGCGGGCGTGCCGCCCTGGGTGGTGGCCCGCGCCCGCTCGGTGCTGGACCGGCTGGAGGCCGAGAAGGCCGCCAACGACAAGCTGGACGACCTGCCCCTGTTCGCAGTCGCCGAACCGCCGCCTCCGCCGATGAAGTCGATCATGGACGAGGCCGTCGCAGCGCTCGATCCCGACGCGATGAGCCCGCGCGAGGCGCTTGAAGCCTTGTACCGGTTGAAGGCCCTGAAGGTCTGATCTAGCGCCGCTTCACCGGCTCATAGCCGTAATCGATGACGCACATGTGGTTGAACACCGCATGCGGGCCGCAGCTGACGCCGGCGCGGACATAGCCGTCGCGGAACAGGTTCACCCGGTGGCCCCGGTCGGCGATATTGTCGTCGACCAGCAGCTGGATGATCACTTCGCGGGCGGTGTCATAGCCGTAGGAGATGTTCTCCCCGCCATAGGGATCGCCGCCTCGCCGGGTCACGCGGGTCGCGAAATCCCAGCCGTCCGAACCATAGTGGCCGATGAAGCCCGAAGGGCCCTGATCGGCGACATGGTCTCCGGCCGTCAAGGCCAGGATCAGATCGGGCGACAGCGGCGCCATCGGCTTCTGGCGGCGCAGGAAGGCGATGGCCTCGTCGACCGCCGCAACCCCCTCGCGGGTCTGGATATTGATCCGGCCGGGCCGCACGACGATGTCGCCGCGGAACTGGGTCCGGTAGTCCTGCAGCACGGCGATATAGGCCTGGGGGTCCGACCGCATCAGGTTCATCTCGGCCAGGACCTCGCGCGACAGCTGGGCGTCGCCGCCGCCCTGAAGGCCCATTACGACGCCGCGCGCGAGAAGATCGCCGCCCGTCTGGCCGGGGGCCTCGGCGGGGTCGAGGTGGCCCGACAGTATAGCGCCGCCGCCGACGAGATCCTGATCGCCCTGTGGCGGTTCACCTCCGAGACCCTCTATCCGTCGCACAATCCGACCGAGGCCGAGAAGCTGACCCTGATCGCTGTCGGGGGCTACGGGCGCGGGGTGCTGGCGCCGTTTTCCGATCTGGACCTGCTGTTCCTGAGGCCGTGGAAGACCACCGCCCGGACGGAGACGGTCGCCGAGTTCGTCCTCTACGTCCTGTGGGACCTTGGGCTGAAGGTCGGATCCTCGGCCCGGTCGGTCGACGAATGCCTCGCCCTGTCGCGCACCGACATGACCGTCCGCACCGCCCTGCTGGAAGGGCGCTGGCTGGCCGGCGACAAACATCTGGCCGAGGATTTCCTGTGGCGCTTCCGGGGGACGGTGACCAATGCCGACCCCCGCCCCTTCATCGCCGCCAAGCTGGAAGAGCGTCAGGCGCGTCACACCAAGGCGGGCAATGTCCGCTATCGCGTCGAGCCCAATATCAAGGACGGCAAGGGGGGTCTGCGCGACCTCAACACACTGTTCTGGATCGCCCGGGCCCTCGCGCCGGAAAGCCCGCTGGGCGCCGCCGTCCTGAACGATCTCCTGACCGCCCGCGAGCGCCGCACCTTCGAGGAGGCGTTCGACTTCCTGTGGCGGGTGCGCTGCCACCTGCACCTGATCACCGGCCGGGCCGAGGAAAAGCTGACCTTCGACCTCCAGCCCGAGGTGGCGCGGCGGATGGGCTGGCGCGGGCGCGGCGACGAGCCGGCGGTCGAGCGGTTCATGCGCCGCTATTTCCTCGTCGCCCGTGACGTCGGCGCCCTGACCCGGGCCATGAGCGCGACGCTGGAGGCGCGTCAGCAGAAGAACACCCTCAGCCTGTCGCGGCTGATCCCGGGGCGGAAGCGCAACCTCGGCGTTCCCGGCTTCATCGAGGACGGCGGCCGGCTGTCGGTCGAGAGCGCCCAGGTCTTCATCGACGACCCGGTCAAGCTGCTGACCCTGTTCGTCACCGCCGACCAGCACGATCTGGACCTGCATCCCCACGCCTTCTCCGCCGTGACCCGGTCGCTGGGGCTGGTGACGCCGAAGCTCAGGCGCGATCCCCGCGCCACGGCCGCCTTCCTGCACATCCTGGCGCACGGCCAGAGGCCCTATCGCGTCCTGACCATCATGAACGAGACCGGGCTGCTGGGCCGGTTCCTCCCCGAATGGGGGCGGATCGTCGGCCAGACCCAGTTCAACATGTACCACGCCTTCACGGTCGACGAGCACAGCCTGCAGGCCATCGGCATCATCAACGACATCTTCCGCGGCAAGCTGAAGGACGACCATCCGCTGTCGTCCTCGACCATCCATCTGATCGCCGACTTCGAGGTGCTCATGCTGGCCATGCTGCTGCATGATGTCGGCAAGGGCGGGGAGCGCGGTCAGCTGGAGGACGGCGCCATCGCGGCGCGGCGGGCCTGCGAACGGCTGGGCGTCGACCCGCGCCGGATCGAGCTGGTGGTCTGGCTTGTCCGCAACCACCTGGCCATGTCCGACTATGCCCAGAAGCGCGACACCTCCGATCCCCAGACGATAAAGGACTTCGCCGAGCTGGTCGGCGATCCCGAGCGGCTGCGCCTGCTGCTGGTCCTGACCGTCGCCGACATCCGCGCCGTGGGGCCTGGCGTCTGGAACAACTGGAAGGGCCAGCTGATCACCGCCCTCTATACCCGGGTCGAGGCCCTGTTCCGGGGCGAGGACGTGGATCTGATCGACCCCCTGGCCGAACACGCCGCCCTGATCGCCCGGGCCTTCGAGACCGGCGCCGCCGCCGAATGCCGTCAGGGGCCGGGCCGGATCGAATCCACGACCGAGATCGCGCTGGCCGCCCGCGACCGGCCGGGGCTGTTCGCCGACCTGACAGCGGTGCTGGCCGCCGCCGGGGCCGACGTCACAGGCGCCCGGGTCGCCACTGCCGCCGACGGCACGGCGCTGGACGTGTTTCAGGTCCAGGACGGCGCCGACGCCCCCTATGGCCAGGCCGAGCCGCGCCGCCTCAAGACCCTGGTCGCCGCCCTCGAGGCCGCCGCCCGGGGCGAGACCCCGGTCGAGCCGCCCGCCATGCCCGCCTCGACCCCGCGCCGCGCCGTCTTCGACGTGCGACCCGTGGTCATGATCGACGCCGGGGCCAGCGAGACGGCGACGGTGATCGAGGTCTCGGGCGCCGACCGGCCGGGCCTTCTGGCCGAGCTGTCGCGCACCCTGACCGATCTGGACCTGTCGATCCGCTCGGCCCACGTCGCCGGCTTCGGCGAGCGGGCGGTCGACAGCTTCTATGTGGTGGACCGCAAGGGGCGGAAGATCTTCTCCGAAATGCTGCTGAACGAAATCCAGACCGGGCTGGAGGCGGTGCTGGAACGGGCCCCCGCCGCGCCCCAGGGCCGCCAGATCATCGCCGCCCGGGCCAGCGCCCGCGACGTCTCTGACCTCAATCGTCCGATCCGACGTGCGAAGGACGTTTCGTCGCAGGCGGAACCGCGCTAAGCGCAGAATTACCCGCGCATTCCGGCGGTTCGGACCCTCCCGCATGAGCCTGGCTCGCAATACGATCGTCCAGTCCACCCTGACGCTGGGGAGCCGCGTCCTGGGCTTCACCCGCGACCTGGCCCTGTCGGCCCGGTTCGGCCAGGGGCCGATGATGGACGCCTGGGCCACGGCGATCATGCTGCCCAATCTGTTCCGCCGGCTGTTCGCCGAGGGCGCCTTCGCCCAGGCCTTCGTGCCCATCTACGGCGGTGTCCGCGCCGCCGAGGGCGAGGAGGCCGCGGCGGTGACGGCCTCGGAGGCCCTGAGCTTCATGTTCGCGGTGGTCACCGGCTTCTGCATCGTCATGCAGATCGCCATGCCGTGGATCATCCCGCTGCTGATGTCGGCCTGGAAGCACGACGCCGGGGTCATGTCGGTGGCGATCACCGCGACCCAGCTGGCCATGCCCTATCTGGCCTGTATGACCATCGCGTCCCTGCTGTCGGGCGTGCTCAACACAGGCGGAAAATTCGCCCTGTCGGCCGGGGTGCCGGTCGCGCTGAACGTCTGCACCCTGTTCCCGCTTCTGGCCCCGACCTTCATCCCCTCGATGAGTCAGCCGGACACGCTTCTGGCCGTCAGCGCGGCGGTGACCGTCTCGGGCCTCGTCCAGGCGGGCCTGCTGTGGTGGGGCGTGCGGCGTCTGGGCGTGCGCCTGAAGATCTCCCTGCCGAAGCTGACCGCCAGCGTGAAGAAGACCCTGGCCCTGGCCATTCCCGGCGCCATGGCCGGCGGCGCCCTGCAGCTGAACTCCGTGGTCAGCCAGGTCCTGACCGGCTCGGACGCCGGCGCCCGTTCGGTGCTCTACAACGCCGACCGCCTGTACCAGCTGCCGCTCGGCCTCGTCGGGGTCGCCATCGGCCTGGCCCTGGTCCCGCGCCTGACCAGGGCCTTCGTCCAGGGCGACCACGAGGGCGGGCAGAAGACCCTGGACGACGGCATCAACCTGGCCATGGCCTTCACCCTGCCGGCCGCCGTCGCCCTGTTCGTCATCCCCTATTTCATCATCGATTCGACGGTGACCCGCGGGGCCTTCACCCATCAGGACGCGGCCCGCACCGCGGACACCCTGCGCCAGTTCGGCTGGGGCGTGCCCGCCTTCGTCCTCGCCAAGGTCCTGACCCCGCCCTTCTTCGCCCGGATGGACACCCGGCGACCGATGATCTTCGCGGTGACCTCGGTGGTGATCACCGTGGTGCTGGGCGCGAGCCTGTTCTTCTGGTTCTCGCACATCGGCGTCGACGGCGTGCTGGGTCTGGCCATCGCCACCAGCGTCTCGGCCTGGATCAACGTCGCCCTGCTGTGGGGCACACTGATCCGCGAGAAGGCCTGGACTCCTTCGGCCGGCTTCGTCTCGCGCATCTCGCGCGTGCTGGCGGCCAGCGGCGTCATGGCGGCGCTCCTGCTGGCGGCGGGGATCTTCTATCCCGAGCTCAGCAAGCTGTTCCTCGCCAAGGAGATCGCGGTTCTGATCGTCTGCGGGGCCGGAGCCGTGGTCTACGGCGCCTGTCTGTTCCTGTTCCGCGCGGTCACCCCCGCCGAACTCAAGGCGGTCCTGCGTCGTGAGCCGGGCGCCTCGGTGCAAGGCGGCGGGCTGGACTAGCGGACTCTCCGGACCCGAAAACAGGGTCCGAAGAGTCCGGAGAGTTCGCATCGGCCGGATGAGCCTTTGAGGCGGGCGAAGAGCCGGACATGGCAAAGACCGTTGAGGCCATAGGCTACCACGGCGCCCGACTATGCCTGGTCGAGGGGCCCGGATTTCCGGAGAGTTCCGACGATACAATCGGTTGAGACCGGCTCACCCGTGCAATCCCCGCGCCCGGCCGACGGTTTCTGATCTGAGGGTTCGCTCCAGGCGACCGGCGATCTTGCCCTCAGGCGCTTGCTAGGGCATCTGCGAGCCCATGTCCGACGCTGCGCCCGCCTCCCCCGCCCCCACCTCCAACTACGCCGGTCCGCGACGGGTGCTTTCGGGCATCCAGGCCTCGGGCGCGCTTCATCTGGGCAACTATCTCGGCGCCCTGAAACGCTTCACCCAGCTGCAGGATCAGGGCGCGCCCTGCTTCCTGTTCGTCGCCGATCTGCACGCCATCACCGTCTGGCAGGATCCGGCCCTGCTGACCGCCCAGACGCGCGAGATCGCCGCCGCCTATCTGGCCTCCGGCCTCGATCCGGCGAAGTCGGTCATCTTCCCGCAATCGGCCGTGCGCGCCCATGCGGAACTGGCCTGGGTCTTCAACTGCGTCGCCCGCCTCGGCTGGCTGGACCGGATGACCCAGTTCAAGGAGAAGTCGGGCAAGCACAAGGAACGCTCGAGCGTCGGCCTCTACACCTATCCGGTGCTGCAGGCGGCCGACATCCTGCTCTACAAGGCCACCGAGGTGCCGACCGGCGAGGACCAGAAGCAGCATCTGGAACTGACCCGCGACATCGCCGCCAAGTTCAACAACGACTTCGGCGTGCCCGACTTCTTCCCCCTGCCCGAACCCCTGACCCAGGGTCCGGCGCCGCGCGTCATGAGCCTGCGTGACGGCTCGGCCAAGATGTCCAAGTCGGACCCGTCGGACCAGTCGCGCATCAATCTGACCGACGACGCCGACGCCATCGCCGGCAAGATCCGCAAGTCCAAGACCGACATGGGCGTCATGCCCGAGGTCGGCGAGGCGCTGGACGACCGGCCCGAGGTCAGGAACCTGATCTCCATCTATGCGGCCCTGTCCGACCAGTCGAAGGACGCGGTCACCGCCGAGTTCGCCGGCCAGGGCTTCGGCGCCTTCAAGCCGCGCCTCGCCGACCTCGCCGTCAGCGCCATGGCCCCGATCACCGCCGAGATGCGCCGCCTGATGGCCGACACCGCCGAGATCGACCGCGTCCTCAAGGACGGCGCCGAACGCGCCGCCGCCATCGCCGATCCGGTAGTGGATGAGGTCAAGACAATCGTGGGCTTCTGGCGGGCCTGAGCCTCGGCGGTTTTCGGACCCATCGCTGCAATGACGGCTGACGGCGCAGCCATCCCGCACTACATCGCGTCCAACATGACCCACCCGCTCGACCGCGCCGTCTGGAACGCCCTGACCACACGTCTCTCGTCCTTCACAACGAGGGATTCCGATGCGCGCGCCGTGCGGATCGATCCCGAGATCGGGGTCTTCGTTTCCGCCGCCGACGGCTCGCCGGAGAGCCGGGCGCGCCTGACCGAACTGGCCCGGCGTCATCCGGGCGCGAGCCTGGTCGAGCGCGCAGACGGGCCGATGGTCGATGTCCTGCCGGAAGGGATCGCCATTCGCGACCGCATCGCCCTGGTGCAGATGACGGCGACCGAACTCACCCCCTCATCCGCCCCCGAGATCGCCTTCCAGACCCTGACCGAAGCCGATGCCCCGGCCATGCTCGCCCTGGCGACCCTGACCCGGCCCGGCCCCTTCCGGTCGAGGACGCGCGAACTCGGCCCGTTCGTCGGGATCAAACAGGACGGCGAACTGATCGCCATGGCCGGACGGCGGCTGCGGGTCGGCGGCTTCACCGAACTGAGCGGGGTCTGCACCCATCCGGATCATCGCGGCCGGGGTTATGCGGCGGCCCTGTCCCGGGTGGTGGTGGGCGAGATCCACGCCACGGGCGAGGCGGCCTTCCTGCACGCCTTCGCCGACCATGACGCGACCATCGCCTTCTATCGCACCCTGGGCTTCGAAATTCGCGCGCCGATGACCTATACGATTCTGGAAAGCTGAGCGGGAAGGCAGGCCATGAGCGCACACCACACCACCGTCGAATGGAAACGCGACGGCCAGGTCTTCATCGACAAGAAGTATTCGCGCGCCCACGTCTGGACCTTTGACGGCGGCGCCGTGGTCAAGGGCTCCTCGGCGCCCGAGAGCGTGCCGGTTCCGATGTCGGACATCACCGCCGTGGACCCGGAGGAGGCCATGGTCGCGTCCCTGTCCAGCTGCCACATGCTATGGTTCCTGGCCTTCGCCGCCGGCGACGGTTTCGTGGTTGACCGCTATGTCGACGAGGCCTCGGGCATGCTGGGCAAGGACGCGGGCGGCCATCGCTACATGAACCGGGTGACCCTGCGCCCCGTCACCACCTTCTTCGGGCCCGCCCCGACGCAGGCCGAGCTCGACGCCCTGCACCACGCCGCCCACGAACACTGCGAGATGGCCCATTCGGTCCGGGCCGAGATCGTGGTCGAGGCGAAGATCGGCTGACGATCAGGCGACGACCGGCGGGGCCGTGGCGGCGTCTTCCAGCAGAGCCCTGAACCGGCGGATGGCCTCGTCGGTCAGTTCGGGGTGGTAGCGCATCGGCGGAGCGGAAGTCGGTTCGTCGAAACTGTGGGTGCCTTCGGCGATCCAGGTCTCGACCTCCGCGCCGCAGTTGCGGACCATCTCGTGCACCTTCTCGGCGTTGCGGACCGAGGTCAGGTGATCACCGCGGGCGATGACGGCGAGCGTCTTCGGACAGTGTCGCCAGGGCCGCATCCGGTTCAGGGCGGCGAAACCGATATAGGGATAGGCCAGATAGGCCGCCTTGATCCCGTCCAGCGAGACCTCGCCCGGATCGGCGAGGCCGAGAGATTTCGGACGCCGGTCCGCACTCATCGCCTCCATGATGCCCCAGCCGCCGTGGCTCCAGCCGGCCAGGGCGATACGCGAGGCGTCGACGTCGGGCCGGGCCGAGACGCCGTGGATCGTCGCCAGAATGTCGCCCGCCCGCTCGTCGCCGCGTAGCAGCAGGCCCGTGCAGACCGTGGCCAGGGCGAAGGCCCGGCTGTAGCCGCGAGATCCGTAGGAATCGACGGTGAAGGCCCGCCATCCGGCCGCCTTCGCCGCCGCGGCGTATTTCGGCAGATGGTCGCGTAGGCCCCCGCAGCCGTGGAACAGCAGGACCGCCGGACGCGGTCGGTCGTCGTCCGGCCCGACCACCGTCGTGTGGGTCTCCAGTTTCGCCCAGCGCGCGCTCAAGGTGTCCATGAGCGTCACCATAGCCGTCAAAGGGGTCTTGAGAAGGCCCGACCCTGACAGATCATAGGCCGCGCAGGGCCGCGACGGCGTTGATGAGTCGCGTCAGGTCGGCCGGTGCGGACAGCCGGTGGTCGCCGCCTTCGACCAGATCGAGCAGGACGTCGCCGCCGGTCAGGACCTCCACCAAGGCGGTCGAATGCCGCCATGGCACGACATCGTCGGCACGGCCCTGAAGGATATGGACCGGCGTCGCGATTTGGATCGGCGATCCCAGCAGCAGCCAGTCCTTCGCCTCCTCGAACATGGCGCGGGTCAGGACGTAGGAACCCAGCCCTTCCTCGACCACCACCGTCTCCCCGTCGCGCAGGATGGCCTGACGCTCGTGATCGGCGAGACCGGGCCACATCAGGGTCTCGGTGAAGTCCTGCGCCGGATTGATGAGCACCAGACCCGCCACCGCCTCGGGCCGCGCCAGCGCCGCCAGCAGGGCGACCCAGCCCCCCATCGAGGAGCCGACGAGGATGGCCGGACCCTTCAGGCTGTCGATCAGGGCGACGGCGTCCTCGCGCCAGCGGCCGATGGTCGCCTGCCGCCAGTCGCCCGACGACTGGCCGTGCGCGAAATGGTCGTAGCGCAAAAAGGCCCAGCCGCGCTCGCGGGCGGCGGCGTCCAGCGCCAGGGCCTTGGTCCCCTCCATGTCCGAGCGGAACCCGCCGATCCAGACCACCGTAGGGCCTTCGCCGGAGATCTGTTTGTAGGCGAGGGTCTCCCCGTCCGGCCGGGCCAGATGCTGGAGGTCGTTGTCGTTGGTGTCAGTCTGGTCGATGGGGGTCATGCGGCCTACTCTCGCGCAAACGGTCCGCACCTGATAGCGAACGCCGACGAACGAAGCGAAGGTCAAAGCGTGCCGCCCGTCCAGTCCACCCCCAAAGTCCTCTTCGTCAGCTCCAACCGCATCGGCGACTGCGTCATCTCGTCGGGCGTGATCCGCGAGATCGAACGCCAGTTGCCCGGCGCGGCGATCACCGTCGCCTGCGGCCGCCCGCCCGCGCCCTTCTTCCGCTCCGCCCCGGGCGTCGAGCGGGTCATCGTCCTCGACAAGAAGAAGATGGCCGGACACTGGGTCGATCTGTGGAAACAGGTCTCGGGGACCCGCTGGGACCTGGTCGTCGACATCCGCGGCTCGGCGCTCAGCTGGCTGATCCCGGCGAAGCGGCGCGTGGTCTACAACCGCTCGTGGGAGACCGGCCTGCGCAAGGTCGAGATGGTGTCGCGGCTGATGGGCTCCGACACCCCGATCGATCCCGAGATCTTCCTCGATGACCGGGCTCGCACGGAAGCCGCCGCCGTCATCGACCCGCAACTGGCCGGCGGTACGGGACCGGGGCCGATCATTGCGCTGGCGCCGATCGCCCACCAGCCGGGCAAAAGCTGGCCCGCCGAGCGCTGGGGCCAGTTGGTCGAGAAGCTGAAGGCCGAGCCCCGCTTCGACGGCTGGCGCTTCATGCCCGTCGGCGGGCCCGGCGACCGGCCGCCCGCGACCCCGGCGCTGGAAGCCGCAGGATCGCGCGGCATCGATTTCGTCGGCAAGGGGGACATCCTGGCCTCGGCGGCGGCCATCGACCGCGCAGCCCTGTTCGTCGGCAACGATTCCGGCCTGATGCACGTCTCGGCGGCGCTGGGACGACCGACGCTCGGCCTGTTCGGTCCGACCGAATGGTGGCTCTACGGCCCCTGGGGCCCGCGCACCCGGATCGCGGCCTCCAATGAGACGCGCGGCCAGTTCTCGCCTATCGAGGACCTGACGGTCGATCACGTCTTCGAGGCGGTCGTGGCGCTCCACGACGCCTATATCGCCAGCTGAGCCGTTAACGGCTGATCAGCCTCGCCTTGATAAAACGGGCTTTCAGGCGCATATAGCGCGCCTCAGGGAACGCGGCGCCGAGCCGTGCGCTGACCCCTGCGAGCCTGCAAGACTTTCGTCCACACTGCTTTCGTCCACAAAAGGAAACGACGCTCATTCGCCGTCCGATGCAAACGCCGCCCGTCAAGGATGGGCCGCCCATGAACCAAGATATCCGCGCGCCGCGCGTTCTGCTCATCGATCAGAACGGCGAGAAGCAGGGCGTCATGCCGACGTCCGCCGCGCTGGAAGCCGCCGAAGAAGCGGGCATGGACCTGGTTCAGATCGTGTCCACCTCCGAACCGCCGGTGGCCAAGATCCTCGACTACGGCAAGTTCCGTTTCCAGGAGCAGAAGAAGAAGGCCGAGGCCCGCAAGCGCCAGAAGGTCGTCGAGCTGAAAGAGATCAAGCTCCGTCCCAACATCGACACCCACGACTATGAGGTGAAGGCCAAGGCCATGCACCGCTTCTTCGACGAGGGCGACAAGGTCAAGGTGACCCTGCGCTTCCGCGGTCGTGAAATGGCTCACCCGGAACTGGGCATGAAGCTGCTCAACAAGGTCCAGGAAGACTTCGACGAGATCGCAAAGGTCGAATACGCCCCGCGTATGGAAGGCCGCCAGATGATCATGATCCTGGCGCCGAAGTAGCGGCTCCCGGCATCGTCCGATCCTGAAACGCCCCGGCCTCGCGCCGGGGCGTTTTCGTTTGCGCCGGGATGCTTGCGCGCGTCCGGCCGACACGCAATGATTGCGCCGGGCTGAGCCTGGGGGATTGCGTGAAGTTGAGTGGAATCGGGGCCGCCGTGCTCCTGACGGGGCTTGTGGCCGCCGGGCCGTCGATGGCCCAAACGACAGGAGCCCAAACAGGCACCAGCCTGGCCCCGCCGCCGCTTGCCGCCTACGGGGCCCTGCCGGCGCTGGAGATGGTGTCCCTGTCGCCGGACGGGACGCGGCTGGCGCGGATCACGGTCATGGGCGAGGAACGCTCCATGGTCATCTCCGAGATCGCCACCGGCCGGTTGCTGGCCACCTCCACGGTCGGCGTCACCAAGGTCCGGAATCTGGAGTGGATCAACAACGATCGCCTGCTGGCCACCGTCAGCGTGGCCCAGTCCATCCCCGTCTTCAACATCCCGAAATCGGAATGGGCCCTCGGGCTGGTCTTCGACGTCCCCACCCGCACCTTCAAACAGATCCTGAACTCGACGCGGGGCGTGGCGCCCATGCTGGCCAGCGATCCGCAGATACGCACCTCGGCGCAGGGCGAGGGCATCTATGTCCGCGCCTTCTCGGTCACCGGATCCGGTCACGTCGATCTTCTGCGGGTCAATCCGGCCAACGCCTACGGCCAGCTCAGCGCGCCGATGCTCTACACGACCGAGGATTTTGTCCTCGACGCCTCCGGGACGGTGATCGCCAAATCCTTCTATGACGACCGCCGCCGCTGGGCCCTACTGCTGCAGGACGGCCGCGCCTCCACCTATACGACCCGCTGGCTGGTCGAGGCGCCGCTGGACGCCCCCGCCCTGCGGGGCATGGGAACCACCGAACGGTCGATCATCGTCGAGGCCCGGCGCGACGACCTGCCCGCCGATCCGCGCGATCCGGGCTCCAACCTGTTCCAGGTCGATGTCGACACCGCCGAATGGACCCGTCTTCCCTTCACCCGCCAGCCTGAAAGCCTGATCCACCACCCGGTCACCGGCCTTCTGATCGGCGGAGCACGGATGAGCGACCAGGGCATGACCTATGAGTTCATCGACCCGGCGGCGGCGACGCGCTGGGCGGCGATCCTGCGGGCCTTCCCGGACAAGTCCCCCGTCCTGGTCTCCTGGAGCGACAATCTGCACCAGGTGCTGGTCCTGACCGGCGGCGACCGGAGCTCGGGTGTCTATCAACTGGTTGATTTCGACCGCCGCGCCGCCGACATCGTCGGCGAAGCCTATCCCACCATCGGCCCGGCCCAGGTCGGGGAGGTGCGGCCTGTGTCCTACAAGGCCGCCGATGGCCTCGAGATCCACGGCTATCTGACCCTGCCGCCGCAGGTCAGCGACCCCCGCGGCCTGCCGCTGGTGGTCCTGCCGCACGGCGGGCCCCAGGCCAATGACGACGGCGGGTTCTATTGGCTGGCCCAGGCCATCGCCTCGCGCGGCTATGCGGTGCTGCAGCCGAATTTCCGGGGCTCGACCGGCTATGGCCAGGCCTTTGTGGAGGCCGGCTACGGCGAATGGGGCCGCAAGATGCAGACCGACCTGTCCGACGGGGTGCGCTATCTTGCCGGCGAAGGCATCGTCGATCCCAGACGCGTCTGCATCGTCGGCGCCAGCTACGGCGGCTATGCGGCCCTCGCCGGCGCGACCCTCGATCCCGACGTCTATCGCTGCGCCGTTTCGATCGCCGGAGTCTCGGACCTGCGCCGGATGGTCGGCTGGACGGCCCAGCAGGCCGGGCGCCGCGACACCGTCTCCGTCCGCTACTGGAACCGCTTCATGGGCGCCGACGGTCTGGGCGACCGATCCCTCGACGCCCGCTCCCCGTCCCGGCTCGCGGACAAGGTCACCATCCCCATCCTGCTGATCCACGGCCGAGACGACACCGTCGTGCCGATCGAACAGAGCCGGATGATGATCAACGCCATGCGCGAGGCCGGCAAACCCGGAGCCCGTCTGGTCGAGATGCCGGGCGAGGACCACTGGCTGTCCCGCGGCGGCACCCGTCTGGCGGCCCTCGAAGAGACGGTGGCCTTCCTCGAAGCCAACAATCCGGCGCACTGAAACCGGATCTCAGACCTTCCGGGGCGCGAGCAGGCTGGAGAACAGGGCGGTCAGAAACCGGATCAGGACCTCGGGATCGGCCTCGGCCAGGGTGGAGACCCCGACGACCTGACGCACGGTCTGGACGCCCGAGACGATTGCCAGGATCAGGCCGGCGCGGACCTCGGCGTCGGGGCCGGCCAGCCCGCCCGCCACGCTCGCCTGATGATTGCGCTCGATCTCGCGCCGGGTCACCGCCACGGCCGTCGGGCTCGAGGCCGAATGCAGCATGATCAGAAAGGCGTCGAGCGGCTCGGCCTCCGGACCCGTCATCCCGACCACGGCGCGGGCGAGGATTTCAGCGGCGTCGGGCCGAGCCATCAGAGCGTCGTCCAGAACCCGGGGCGCGGACATGATCGTGGCCATGACCTCGCCGAACAGCGCCTCCTTGGACCCGAAATAGCGGTTGACCATCATGGCCGTGACCCCGGCGCCGGCCGCAATCTCGCGCAGGCCCGCTCCGTCATAGCCGGCCCGGGCGAAGGCCCTGCGCGCCGAGGCCAGGATAGCGGCGCGGGTGGAGGCGGAATCGCGGCGGGCGGTGTCGGTCATGGACAATGTCTACACCTGTAGACGAGGCGACAACAAGCATGTATACACCTGTAGACCTTTACGGGAGTGAACGGCATGGCGATGGAAATGGTTCTGGTGACGGGGGCTTCGGGCTTCATCGGCGGCTGGTGCGCGGCGAAACTGCTGTCGGCGGGCTATCGCGTGCGGGCCACCGTGCGCAGCGCGGCCAAGCAAGAGGCGGTCCGGCGCGCCGTGGCGGCGGCCGGCGCCCCGACCGAGGCCCTGGAGTTCGCCGTCGCCGACCTGACCGCCGACGCGGGCTGGGACGCCGCCCTGGCCGGTTGCGATCGGGTTCTGCACGTCGCCTCGCCGCTCAGCGGCGCGGCTCTCGCCGAGCTGATCGGTCCCGCCCGCGACGGCACGCTTCGGGTTCTGGCCTCTGCTCGCAGGGCCGGGGTGAAGCGGGTGGTGGTCACTTCGTCCTGCGCCGCCGTCACGCCGCGCGAGGTGCGCGGCGACACCACGAGCGACGAGACGGTCTGGAGCGACGTCACCGATCCCAATCTGGACGACTATCGCCGATCCAAGACCTTGGCCGAGCGCGCCGCCTGGGACTGGGCGGCGGAGAATGATTTCACGGACCGTCTGACCACCGTCCTGCCCGCCGCCGTCTTCGGCCCGGTCCTGTCGCGCAAGGCCCTGAGTTCGGTCGCCCTGATCGACGGCCTCCTGAACGGTCGGCCGCCGCGCATCCCGCACATCGGCTTCAACGTGGTCGACGTGCGGGATGTCGCCGATCTGCATCTGAAGGCCATGACCGCGCCCGAGGCCGCCGGCCAGCGCTTCATCGCCGCCGGCGAGCGGATGTGGATGGAGGATGTCGCCGCCGTCCTGAAGGAAAGTCTGGGCCGGGACGGCGCCCGGGTCCCGACGAAGCGGATGCCCGATCCGATCGTGCGGCTGCTAGCCGTCTTCATTCCCCGGATGCGCAATCTGACGCCCATGCTGGGCCGCCGCCACAGTTTCAGCGCTGACAAGGCCCGGCGGATGCTCGGCTTCACACCCCGGCCGACGCGCGAAACCCTGAAGGATTGCGCCCGCAGCCTGATCGGAAAAGTCGCCGCATAACCCCGTTTCCGGATCAGGCGGCTCAGTCTAGCGTCAGGCCATGACCGATACGCCGTCCGATCCCGCCGCCTCCGCGAAGTCGCAGGAGCCGAAGCGTCAGGCCCCGGCCCTGGCCGTCCTGTTCGCCGTGGTGTTCATCAATCTGGTCGGGTTCGGCCTGGTCGTGCCCCTGCTGCCCTTCTTCGGCCAGAGCCTGAAGGCCGAGGCCTGGCAGGTGGCGCTGATGTTCTCGGCCTATTCGCTCGGCCAGTTCTTCGGCGAACCCTTCTGGGGCCGGCTGTCGGACCGGATCGGCAGGAAGCCCGTGCTTCTGATCACCGTCCTGGCCAACGCCGTCGGCTATCTGGCCCTGGCCTTCGTGCCGAACATCTGGCTGGCCGTCGCGGTCAGGCTGTTCACGGGCCTCGGCGCCGGCAATATCTCGACGGTCCAGGGCTATGTCGCCGACATCACCCCGCCGGAGAAGCGCGCCGCGCGCATGGGGATGATCGGGGCGGCCTTCGGCATGGGCTTCATCGTCGGGCCGGGTCTGGGCGGGCTGATGGTCCACCCCGACCTGGGCCGGCTCGGCTACCAGCTGCCGATCTTCGCGGCGGCGGGCCTGTGCCTGCTGGCCGGTCTCGGCGTGGTCGTGTTCCTGAAGGAAAGCCTGGCCAGGGCCGATCCCGGCGCCCCGCGCCCGCCCTTCCTCGGCGGGGTGCGCGACGCCATGGCCAATCCGGTCATCTCCCGCGTCCTGCTGGTGACCCTCATCTATATGGCCGGCTTCTCGGGCATGGAGTCGACCTTCGGCCTGTGGGTCGAGGCCCGCTACGGCTGGGGCGCGCGCGAGGTGGGGCTCAGCTTCATGGCCGTGGGCGTGGTTTCGGTCATCTGCCAGAGCCTGGTCACCGGTCGGCTGGCCCGCCGCTTCGGCGAGAGCCGGGTCCTGGCCTGCGGCTGTCTGTTGTTCGGGGTCGGTCTGGTCGGACAGGTGCTGGCCCCCGTCGCCTGGGCGGTGCCGGTGATGATGGCGGTCGGCGCCTTCGGCATGGCGATCACAATGCCCAATATCTCCGCCCTGATCTCGCGCTCCTCGCCGCCGGATCAACAGGGCGCCATGCTGGGTCTGAACATGGCCGCCAGCTCCGGCGCCCGCATCGTCGGCCCGATCGTGGCCGGCGCCGTCTTTTCGGGCGTCGGCCATGACTGGCCCATGCTGATCGGCGCCCTGCTGACGGTCCCGGCTGCGGTGGCGGCGGTCAATGCGGGTCGGGCCTTCCGCCGCCGTCAGGCCGGGATCGCCCGCTCCACGACGACCTGAAGGCGAAATTCGCTTGAGCCTTCAGCTCCGCCGCGCAAATGTAGCGAGGTTCAGTATCGGCGGGGGCCAGACGTGTATCGTAGTGTGACGACGGCGCTCGTGGGCGCCCTGCTTCTTCTCGCGCCCCTTGTCGCGTCCGGCGCGGCCCAAGCCCAGACCCAGACGCCTCCAGCCCTCGCCCCCCTCTCGGCCTACGGCGCCCTGCCGTCGCTGGAGCTGGTGCAGATCTCGCCCTCGGGCGACCGGATGGCCTTCGTCGCCGTTGTCGGCGACCAGCGCACCATGGCCCTCGCGGACCTGAAGACGAACACCACCCTCGGCACCGTCGGCGTCGGCCTGGCCAAGGTGAAGGCCATCCAGTGGGTCGGCGAGGACAAGGTGCTGGTCACCACCGCCTCGACGGAATCCATTCCCGACTTCGGCATCAGCAAGACCGAATTCTATCTCGGCCAGATCTTCGATCCCGCCCGGCGTCGGGTCACCCGGATGCTGAACGGCGCCGCCAGCGTCTTCCCGGCCCTGATGGGCATGCCGCGCGTGGTCCGGAACAATGGCGCCCCCCTGGTGCTGGTCCGCGCCTATGAGTTCGACCGCCAGAACCACATGGACCTCTACCGGATCGATCCCGACAACGGCCGCCCACGGGCCTTCGCCCCCCTGTCGGACAAGGTCGTGGACTATGTGCTGGACACCCAGGGCAATCCGGTGGCCAAGGCCGAGTACGACGAGCGCACCGGCCGCTGGAGCCTGCAGCTCAAACAGGGCGACGACTTCCGCGAGACCTTCACCACGACCGCCCTTCTGGACCGGCCCGACCTGATGGGTCTGGGCATGAACGGCGACAGCGTCATCGTCTGGGCGGACCGGCCCGACCTTACCCATCAGGGCCAGGGCGTGAGAGGTCTGTTCGACGTCAATCTGGCGACCGGCGTGTGGCGCTCCCTGCGCTTCGAAATCTCGCCTCAGCGCCCGCTCTTTCACCCGGTGAACGGAAGACTGGTCGGCGTCACCCGGCGCGATGACGACGGCTCCCGCTACAGTTTCGTGGAACAGGGCGCGGGGGAACTCTGGGCCGCCGTGGAAAGCGGCTTCCCGGGCAAGAAGCCCGAACTGGTCAGCTGGAGCGACGACCTGCGTCAGGCGGTGGTGTACACCAGCGGCGACGGAGACTCCGGCGCCTATCACCTCGTCGATCTGGACGACGCCAGCGTCAGCACGGTCGGATCCGCCTACCCCACCATCACACCCGAAATGGTCGCCCCGGTCCGGCTGGTGACCTATGACGCCGCCGACGGACTCGAAATCCACGGCTATCTGACCCTGCCGCCCGGCCGGGCCGACGCCAGGGGGCTGCCGCTGGTGGTTCTGGCCCACGGGGGTCCGGAGTGGCAGGATGAAAGCGGCTTCGACTGGGAAGCCCAGGCCATGGCGTCGCGCGGCTATGCCGTGCTCCAGGCCAATTTCCGCGGTTCGACGGGCTATGGGCTGAGCTTCCTGGAGGCCGGCTACGGCGAGTGGGGCCGCAAGATGCAGACCGACCTGTCCGACGGCGTGCGCTATCTGGCCGGCGAAGGCGTCATCGATCCCAAACGCGTCTGTATCGTCGGCGCCAGCTACGGCGGCTATGCGGCCATGGCCGGGCCGACGCTGGATCACGGCGTCTACCGCTGCGCCGTCGCCGTGTCCGGTGTCTCGGACCTGCGTCGCATGATCGCCTGGGAGGCCGCCCAGGGCGTCCGCAAGGACAATGAGACCGTCCGCTACTGGAACCGCTTCATGGGCGGGGACGGGCCGGGCGACCGGTCGCTGGACGCGCGCTCCCCGGCCCGACTGGCGGAAACGGCCGATGCGCCGATCCTCCTGATCCACGGACGCGACGATACGGTGGTGCCGATCGAACAGAGCCGGGTGATGGCCGCCGCCCTGCGCCGCGCGGGCAAGCCGGTCGAGTTGATCGAGCTGAGCGGCGAGGACCACCATATGTCGCGCGAGGAGACCCGCACCCAGATGCTGACCGAGACGGTTCGCTTCCTGGAGGCCAACAACCCGCCGGGCGCGCCGTCGAACTGAGCGGCCGGCCCAGACTCCGCTTGCCTTTCGGGCCCGGTTCCCCTACTAGCCGCGCCTTCGCCTACGAACCGCCGGGCTAATGGCATGCCTTGGCGGTTTCGAAACCGGGTTACCCAACGACGGGCTCATGTAGCTCGAAGAGCGGTAGCCCACTCAAACTGAGAGTGGAAAATGCCGAAACTGAAGACGAAGTCGGGCGCCAAGAAGCGCTTCAAATTCACCGCGACCGGTAAGGTCAAGGCGGGCGTGGCCGGCAAGCGCCACCGCCTGATCAGCCACAACTCGAAGTACATCCGCCAAAACCGCGGCACTTCGGTCATGGCCGACGCCGACGCCAAGAAGATCAAGTCCTACATGCCGTACGCCTGATCGGCGCGCGCACAGACTGATCTCAACCCAACGAATTTGAAGGAATAAATCATGGCTCGCGTGAAACGGGGCGTTACGTCCCACGCCAAACACAAGAAGGTTCTCGAACAGGCCAAGGGCTTCTCGGGTCGCCGCAAGAACACCATCCGCACGGCCAAGGCCGCCGTCGACCGTGCCGGGCAATACGCCTACCGCGACCGCCGCGTGAACAAGCGCAACTTCCGCGCCCTGTGGATCCAGCGCATCAACGCCGCCGCCCGTCAGGAAGGCTTCACCTACTCCCAGTTCATCCACGGCCTGGGCAAGGCCGGCATCGAGCTGGACCGCAAGGTCCTGGCCGCGATCGCCATGGAAGGCGTGGGCTTCAAGGAAATCGCCGCCAAGGTCCGCGCCGCCCTCGCCTAAGAGGTCTGGCCTAGTCCTTACGGTCTGCACGATCTGAAACGCCCGTCCCGGTCGCCGGGGCGGGCGTTTTCGTTTGCGGCTCGCGCAGGCCGGGGGAATCAGGCTGGTTCGGCGGACGGCGCACCGCCCGGACGCCCCGGCGCCCATGATCCGCCCCGGCTCGGCCAGACCGCCCAGACGACAGCGAAGGCCAGACAGGCGAGTACATTGGTCCAGCCATAGACACCGGGATCGGCGAACCCCTTCACGGCGGTCATCGCGGCCCACAGCGCGAACAGGCCGGCCAGTCCCGACCAGGCCGGCGCGCCGACGTCGCGGGCCCGGCGGGTCAACAGCGCGCTCCAGCCCCAGAACCAGGCGATGATGGCCGCACAGACCAGCAAGGTCAGGATCAGGGCCAGCCCGAGGGCGACCGTTCGGGGAAAGGCGGCGAACAGCCGCGCGACCGAACCCTTGATCGCCAGTGACAGGGCATAGGGCGCGATCACGGTCAGGGCCGCTCCTGCCAGAAATTCACGGCGATCCGAACGGCCGCCATAGCCCAGCCTGTTTCCCAGAGTGCGAATCCAGCCCATCGCGACCTCCCGTTGCGGCGTCCATTCTGGCCGTCTGGCGGTTGAGAAAGCGGCGCCGAACATCCTTAAGCCCACGGCTCCGGGGCCGGAGGGTGACGAACGGCTCGCCAGCCGCTAGATGCTCCCGGCAATGACCGATCTTCCCCAACTCGAACTCGATCTGATCAACGCCATCGGCGGCGCGACCACAGTCGCCGAGGTGGAGGCCGTGCGCGTCAACGCCCTGGGCAAGACGGGCGTCATCTCGGGCCTGCTCAAGGGCATGGGCGCGATGAGCCCCGACGAGCGCCGCGAACAGGGGCCGATGATCAACGGCCTGCGCGACCGCGTCGCCTCGGCCATCGCCGACCGCAAGGCCGAGCTGGAGGCCGCCGAGCTGGACGCCCGCCTGCTGTCGGAAAAGGTCGATCTGACCCTGCCGGCCCGCCCGCGCCGCAAGGGCGGGGTCCATCCGACCATGCAGGTGATGGACGAGATGGTCGCCATCTTCGCCTCCATGGGCTTCGCCGTCGCCGAAGGCCCGGACATCGAGGACGACTTCCACAATTTCACGGCCCTGAACTTCCCGCCCAAACACCCGGCGCGGGAGATGCACGACACCTTCTTCCTCAAGCCCGATCCGGAAACGGGCGAGCGCAAGGTGCTGCGCACCCACACCTCGCCGGTGCAGGTGCGGACCATGATGTCCCAGCAGCCGCCGATCCGCATCATCGCGCCCGGCCGGACCTTCCGTAAGGATTCCGACGCCACCCACACCCCGATGTTCCATCAGGTCGAGGGTCTGGTGATCGACCGCGACATCCATATGGGCCACCTGAAGACGACGCTTCAGACCTTCATCGCCCGCTTCTTCGAGCTGGACACGGTCGACGCCCGCTTTCGTCCGCACCACTTCCCCTTCACCGAGCCCTCGGCCGAAATGGACATCCGCTGCGACCGCTCGGGCGGTCAGATCAAGTTCAACGAGGGGACCGACTGGCTGGAGATCCTCGGTTGCGGCATGGTCCACCCGAACGTGCTGCGGTCATGCGGCATCGATCCGGACGAATACCAGGGCTTCGCCTTCGGCATGGGCGTCGACCGTCTGGGGATGCTGAAATACGGCATGCCGGACCTGCGCCCGATGTTCGAGGCCGACGTCCGCTGGCTGGCCCATTACGGCTTCTCCGCCTTCTCCTCTCCCAACCCGGCCTCGGGCCTGAGCTGATCCCATGACTGATGTAATGTCCGAAGCCTTCGGTCGCGAACTCGCGGCCCGCACCACCTTCGAAAAGGAGGCCATCTGGCTTCCCCTGCTCGCGGTGCACGCCCTGAACGCCGGACAGGCGGTCATCGAGGGCCGAACCTTCACCGACTGCGTGATCGAAGGGCCGGGCATGATCGCGATCATGAACGGCACGAATTTCGAGAACTGCCACATGGGCGTGACCGAGGACGTCCGCTCCCTGCTGTTCCGCCCCATGGGCCCCAAACTGGTAGGCGCGGTCGGCTTCTCCAACTGCAAATTCGTCGGCTGCCGGTTCAAACAGGTCGGCTTCACCAGTTCGGATGCGGTCCTCGATTCCCTTGCCGAGGATCTGACGATGAGGGGCGGCGAATGACCTACGCCCCGATCAACCGCCCGATCCGCGTCGCCCAGGGCCTGACGCAAGCCGTGTTCGAAGACGTCGATATCAATCTTTTCGACCTCTACACGGTCGTGGTCGGCAGCGCCGCGCCCGGCTTCATCGAGGGCCGCACCTTCCGCCGTTGCCGTTTGCAGGGACCGGTGGTTCTGCTGGTCGCCGGCGGAGTCAGTTTCGACAGCACCAATTTCGGCGACAGCCAGGGCGACATCAGAAACCTCCTGCTCCGCCCCCTGGGCGTGCGCGCGCCCGGAACCCTGCCGATCCGGGATTGCGTGTTCGAGGGTTGCGAATTCTACAACGTCGCCTTCACCGGCCCCGAGGCCTTCCTGGATCAGCTGATCGCCAGCATGTCTTCGGGCGGACCACTCGCATGAGCCAGACCCTGACCTTCCCGGCCCTCGGCGCCGGCCCGCACTACAGCAATCTCGACATCTGGCTTCCCCTGCTGTTCCACGAGGCGGCCCTGCGCGGCGAGGCTGTCCTGGACGGCAAGACCTTCACCAACTGCCGCATTCAGGGACCGGCGGTGATCGTTCCGATCGCCGGCTGCCAGTTCAACGCCTGCAGCATGGGCAACGCCGAGGGCGACATGCGCAATCTGCTGCTCCAGCCCCTGGGGCCGACCCGCGTCAACGGCGTCATACCGTTCAGCAACTGCGTTTTCGAACGGTGCGAATTCGTCGCCGTGGGCTACGCCGGCGCGCCCGAGTTCCTGGAACAGCTCAAGACCCTGCCCGCGGGCGCCCCGTCCGGAGCCGCTTCGTGAAATTCACCCTCGGCTGGCTGAAGGACCATCTGGAGACGACCGCGGACGCCGCGGCCGTCGCCGACGCCATGACCATGGCGGGTCTGGAGGTCGAACACGTCTCGGATCCCACCGTCGCCCTCAAGGCCTTCACCGTCGCCCGCATCATCGAGGCGGTGCAACACCCCAACGCCGACCGCCTGCGCGTCTGCCAGGTCGAGACCGTCGACGGGATGAAGGAAATCGTCTGCGGCGCCCCCAACGCGCGCGCGGGCCTGACCACCATCTATGCCCCCATCGGCGCCTATGTGCCCGGCCTCGGCGTCACACTGGTCGAGAAGCCGGTGCGCGGCGTCGTCTCCAACGGCATGCTGTGCTCGGCCGGGGAGCTGGAGCTGCCGGGCGAGAGCGACGGCATCCTCGAGCTGCCGCCGTCGATCCCGGTCGGAACCCCGGCCGCGAACGTCTATGCGCTGGAACCCGTCATCGATTTCGAGGTGACGCCGAACCGGCCCGACTGGCTGGGCGTCGCCGGCATCGCTCGCGATCTGGCCGCCACGGGTCTGGGCAAGCTCAAACACTATGACATCGCCGTGGTGCGCGGCGCCTTCGCCTCGCCGATCTCGGTGCGGATCGAGGCTCCGGAGATGTGCCCGGTCTTCGCCGGCCGCCTGATCCGCGGCGTGAAGAACGGTCCCTCGCCTGCCTGGCTGCAGACGCGTCTGCAAGCCATCGGCCTGCGCTCGATCAACCGTCTGGTCGATGTCACCAACCTGATCGCCTACGACCGCGCCCGCCCGCTGCACGTCTATGACGCCGGCAAGCTGGTCGGGGACGAGATCGTGATCCGCGGCGGCCTGCATTCGGCCGAGACGGGGGCGGTCGAACATCTGATCGCGCTGGACGGCAAGACCTATCCGGCCGAGGCCTCGGTCTGCGTCATCGCCGACGCCAATGGCGAGCGCCCCATCGGCCTCGGCGGCGTCATGGGCGGCGAGTCGACCGGCTGTTCGGACGAGACCACCGACGTCTTCCTCGAAAGCGCCTGGTTCGATCCCATCGTCACGGCCCAGACCGGTCGCAGCCTGACCATCTCCTCGGACGCCCAGTACCGGTTCGCGCGCGGCGTGGACCCGGCCTCGGTCATTCCGGGGCTGGAGCTGGCCACCCGGCTGATCCTCGACCTGTGCGGCGGCGAACCGTCGGAGATCGTCCTCGCGGGCGAGCATCCAGCCAACCCCGAGGCCTTCGCCTTCGACCCCGCCTATGTGAAGCGGCTGTCGGGCATGGACCTCGAGGACGACCGCATCGGCACCATCCTGGGTCAGCTCGGCTTCCTCGTGAAGGCGGGTGAGACCGGTCAGGCCGAGCCCTGGACCGTCACTCCGCCGTCCTGGCGCCGCGATGTCGAGGGCAAGGCCGATCTGGTCGAGGAGGTCGCCCGCATCGTCGGCTTCGACCACCTGCCCGACGTTCCCCTGCCCGACCAGAACCCGTCGTCCAGGGGCGTGCTGAACCCGCGTCAGGCCCGCATCCGTCTGGCCCGCCGGGCGCTGGCGGCGCTCGGTTACGCCGAGGCCGTGACCTGGTCCTTCACCAGCCAGAAAATCGCGGCCCTGTTCGGCGGCGGGGATGAGCGTCTGGTGCTTGAGAACCCCATCGCGTCCGAACTGGACTGCATGCGGCCTTCGGCCCTGCCCAATCTGATCCAGGCCGCCGCCCGCAACGCCGCGCGCGGCCATGCCGACGCCGCCCTGTTCGAGATCGGCCCGATCTATCCGGGCGACGGTCCGAAGGATCAGCGCACCGTCATCGCCGGCCTGATCGCGCCCCATCCCGCCCGCCATTGGGCCAGCGGGGGGACCGGCAAGGACGGCGCCGACGACGCCCTGTTCGGCCTCAAGGGCGACCTTATGGGCCTGCTGGAAGAGATCGGCGCGCCGGTCGGCTCCCTGCAGCTCGCTCAGGGACAGAACCGCGACTGGTGGCACCCCGGCCGTTCAGCCCGGCTGCAGCTGGGGCCCAAGACCGTCATCGCCGAGTTCGGCGCCCTGCATCCGCGCGTGCTCAAGGCGCTGGACGCCGACGGTCCGATGCTGGCCTTCGAGATCGTGCTGGAAAGCGTCCCCGAGCCCAAGGCGAAATCTAAGACGCGCGGCGCCGCCGACCTGTCGGTGCTCCAGCCCCTGACCCGCGACTTCGCCTTCGTGGTCAAGGACGACAAGGCGACCGGTGATCTGGTCCGCGCCGTCGTGGGCGCCGACAAGACTCTGATCGAGGAGGTCCGGGTGTTCGACGTCTATCGCGGCGCCGGCGTCCCCGAGGGCTCCAAGTCAGTGGCGCTGGAAGTCGTGCTCCAGCCCCGCGAGGCGACCCTGACAGAGGCCGAGATCGAGGCCCTGTCGACCAGGGTCGTCGCAGCCGCCGCCAAGCTGGGCGCCCAGCTGCGCGCCTGACGCCAGAGTTGAGACCCGGCTCGCGGCCGGGTCTCAACCTCTCGTTAACCCTGACGCCGCAAGGCTGCCGCAAAGGCCCGCGAGGTTGACGGCAACGCTCGCATGACGGGCGACTCACCCGCCGGAGACCTCGCCATGCATCGCCGCCACCTGATCCAGACCGGTTTCGCCGCCGCCGCCACCTCGGCGCTCGGAGCTTGCGCCAGCGGCGGCGCGGCCCCGCGTCAGGGCACCGAGCCCGCCTATCCCATCGCCTCGGACGCCAACGCCCCCGCCTATTCGGCCGACGAACTGGTCGCCGCCGGCTCGCGCCAGCTGGGCATCGCCGCCGAGGCCATGGGCGGCGCCATCGAACGCATCTTCCGCGACCAGGGTGACAGCCCGACCGCTTATATCGCCGGTGAGGAAGGCGCGGGCGCCGTGGCGCTCGGCGTCCGCTACGGCCGCGGCGCCCTGCATATGAAGGACCTCGGCACCGCCCAGGACGTCTTCTGGCAGGGGATTTCGATCGGCTGGGACCTGGGCGGCAACGCCAGCCGGGTCTTCACCCTCGTCTATGGCCTCTACACGCCCGACGCCATCTACCGCCGCTACCCGGGCGTCGAGGGCTCGGCCTATCTGGTCGGCGGTCTGGGCGTGAACTACCAGCGCGCCGACGGCATCGTCCTGGCCCCGGTCCGCACCGGCGTCGGCCTGCGCCTCGGCGCCAATGTCGGCACCATGGCCTACAGCCGCCAGCGGAACGTGCTTCCTTTTTAGGCGCTACCGCTCGCGACGCGGTCGCTCGCTGCTTGAGCGCGTTTCAGCGCTAGCCTTCAGCGGCGATTATCGCCTCTAGCCCCTCCCGCCAGGTCGGATACTGCGGCCGCCAGCCGAGCTCGGCCTTGGCGCGGGCGTTGGAGATGCGTTTGTTGTCCAGATAGAAGCGGCGCATGGTGTCCGAGACCTCGGGGTCGTGCCAGTCGACCTCGCGCGGGCGCGGCACACCGAGCCGTTCGGCGGCGCCGGCGATGACTACATCGGCCGGCGTCGGTTCGTCGTCGGCCAGATTGTAGGCCGCGCCGGGTCGGGGCTGGGCCATCGAGGCGAACAGGCCCGCCACCGCATCCTCGACATGAACCCGGTTGAAGACCTGGCCGGGCTTCCGGACCAGCCGGGCCGAGCCGTCGCGCAACCGGTCGACCACCGAACGGCCGGGACCATAGATCGCCGGCAGGCGGAAGATCTGCACCGTCAGACCCATGCCACGTCCGGCGTCCAGCCAGTCGGCCTCGGCCCGCACCCGGCGGCCGCCCTCGAGGCTGGAGGCGTTGAGCGCGTCGTCCTCGAAGGCCCAGCCGCCGTTGCGGTCGCCGTAGACGGCGGTGGAGGAGACATAGCCGATCCAGTCGGGCCAGGCCGTGGAGACCGATTCCGCGACCGCCAGGGCCCTCAGCGCCGGACAGCCCTGGGCGTCGGGCGGAGCGGTGATCAGAACCGTCGTGGCTCCGGCGAGGGCCGCCGACAGGGCCTCGCGGTCGCTCGGGTCGACGGCGGCGATCCCTTCGGCTTCCAACGCCAGCCGACGCTCCGGATCGCGCGAGGTGGCGACGGCGGTTCCGCCCCGGCGGATGGCTTCCAGCGCCGCAGTTCGGCCCAGATAGCCGCCGCCGAAGACCAGAAGCTTTTGGGGTTCGCTCAAATCGACCTCAGCCCGCACTCAGGCTCTGGCCCGGGGCCGCAGGGGCGCGACGTTCGGATCATTCAGGGTCGGGCAGGCCGCCGCTTCCAGCGCTTCAGCCCGGTCCGTGTTCCAGGCGGAGATGCAGGGAATCTTGGCCAGGTCGGCGCGGTCGGCGTAGCGGCGGGCCACCTCGGTGACGTCGGCCATCAGCCCCTCGGCCAAGGTGATCGGCTTCAGCCCCAGATCGCGGAACTGGTCATTGGCCACGACCAGCTCGTTCTCGTCGGCCTCCTGACGCGGATTGGCGACCGTTTCGACGGTCGCCCCGGTCATCCGGGCGACCATGGCGGCCAGGTCGCGCACCCGGCGGCTCTCGGTCATCTGGTTGAGGATCTTGACCCGTTCGCCGCGCGCCGGCGGGTTGTTCAGGGCCAGTTCGACGCAGCGCACCGTGTCCTGGATATGGATGAAGGCCCGGGTCTGGCCGCCGGCGCCGTGCACCGTCAGCGGATAGCCGACCGCCGCCTGCATCAGGAAGCGGTTCAGCACCGTGCCGTAGTCGCCGTCATAGTCGAAGCGGTTGATCAGCCGCTCGTCCATCCGCGTCTGCTCGGTCTGGGCGCCCCAGACGATGCCCTGATGCAGGTCGGTGATCCGCAGCCGGTCGTTGCGGGCGTAGAACTGGAACAGCAGGGCGTCCTGCGTCTTGGTCATGTGATAGATCGAGCCCGGGTTCGGCGGGAACAGGATCTCCTGCTCGGTGGGGCCGTTGTCGGTCTCGACCGTGACCTTCAGATAGCCCTCGGGGATCTTAAGCCCCGCGGTGCCGTAGCCATAGACCCCCATGGTGCCCAGATGGGCCAGATGGACGTCGCGGCCGCTTTCGACGATGGCGGCCAGCAGATGGTGGGTGGCGTTGATGTTGTTGTCGACGGTGTAGAGCTTGTGCCGCGCCGATTTCATCGAATAGGGCGCGGCCCGCTGTTCGGCGAAATGGACGACGCTGTCGGGCGCCTCGTCCCGGATCAGGGCGACCAGCCGGTCGAACTCCTTGCCGACCGTCATATTGACGAAGCCGATGGTGCGGCCCGTCAGTTCCTTCCAGGTGGCGATCCGCTCGCCCATGGTCCGGATCGGGGTCAGGGACTGGACCTCGAGCTCATTGTCGATGTTGCGGCGGCTCAGGTTGTCGACGATCACGACATCCCAGCCCTTCCCCGACAGGTGCAAAGCCGTGGGCCAGCCGCAGAAGCCGTCGCCGCCCAGAATCAAGACCTTCATTTTACGCCACCTTTCCTTCCCCGCTCCTGCCTAGACCATGAGGACGACCGGGGCAAAGCGGAGCGGTGGACGAAGTCGCAGGGCGCCGTCCAGCGATCGGCGCGGGTCGGGTGTCTCCGATCCCGGAAGAAACGCCGAAAACGGAGACTGTCGAGACGCCGAACCTCGCGGAACGACGGGGAGGAGAAGGATTGCGCCCATCTTCTCCTCCTGTCCGGAAACGCCTACATGCCGCCCATGACCGACGACGTTTCGACCGACGCCCCCGCCAATGATCCCGGCTTCAACCTGGATGTCCCCGGCGCGACGCGCGAGCGTCCCCTGACCCCGGCCGCCCGCCGGGCCCTGGAGGAGGCGGCGGAGCGGCGGGCCGTCGAGGCGGCCGAAATGGCGCTGGAGCATGGCGGGCCGACCGGCCCGGAACCCACCCGCTACGGCGACTGGGAGAAGAAGGGCCTGGCGGTCGACTTCTAGCCGCGCAGAAGTCTAGCCACGCAGCAATCTGGCCGGGCCGATGATCCGCTCCAGCACTCCGGCGGCGAGCAGCCGTTCGGCCTCGGCCGGATTTTCGATGGCCACTCGGGCGCGATAGAAGGCCAGCGCCGCGGCCTCGTCCCCGGTCATGATCACGTCCCGGGCCTGAAGGTGAAACGGACCGATGGCGGCGGCGATGTCGTATCGGCCCCACCATCTGTCCTGAAACCGGCCCAGTCGGCGATACTTGGCCAGAAAGGCCTGAAAGCCGCAGCAGGCATAGTGCAGGATGAAGTGGCGCGCGCTGATCGCCCGCGCCGTTCCGGCTTGGGGGCGGCCGAAATCATGCACGCCGAAGGGCTCCAGTCCCGGCCGGTCGAGCCGCGCCGCCGACTTGCCGTTGGAATAGAGGTTGAAGATCCCGGTCCGGAACCGCGGGCTGGCCTGCAACGCCTGTCGCAAGGCCGCCTGGGGCAGGGTCGGCAGTCGCTCCGGAGGGACCTTGAACAGGGTGACCTGACCCATCGGGTCATCGATCTCGTCCGCCTCGGGCGCCGCTTCGAGGTTGCGATAGGTCACGACGTCGAACGGCTCGGCCTCCAGGGCCGAAAAATGGTCCGCGACCGACTGATTGGGGGACCAGAACAGTTCGTCGATGTCGATATGCAGCAGCCAGGAACACCCGTCGCGCCGCGCCCGATCCATGACGACGGCGGCGTTGAGAATCTGCCGCGCCATCACCTCGGTGTCGATGGAATCGGCCAGTCCGGCGTACACAGACTGGGCGGTCCAGGCCTCGCGCAGGGCCCCGTCATGGACGATGACCGTCACGCCGGGGCGGCTCGCCACCCGGACGGCGTCGGGATCCGCCGGGTCGTCAAACACCAGATACAGGCGCGCGAAGCCCGCCGCGACGTGCCAGGCGATGAAGCGATCCAGCAGCGGCCCCGCGTCGCGCAAGGTCGTGACGATGGCCGGTCCGCCGCGCGCCGGGCGGTCGTTCACAGGCTCTGACCCGGCGGAAGACGGAGGCATGGGCATGGATATGATCTGACACGGGCCCGGCCCGACGACAAACCCGAAGCGATCGCCGTTCTACGGCCCTGATTTGAGCCTACTGGCCTTTTCCGTCGCGCCCTTGTATGAGGCGCGCGCTCCCCGCAGACGCACATCCCAGAGCGGCCCCCGTTTTGTCGGCCGCCTTTTCGCATTGAACGACACGATATGAACCTTCGCAACGTCGCCATCATCGCCCACGTTGACCACGGCAAGACGACCCTGGTCGACCAACTCCTGGCCCAGTCGGGCGTGTTCCGAGCCAATGAGGCCACGACCGAACGCGCCATGGACTCCAACGACCAGGAAAAGGAACGGGGCATCACCATCCTGGCCAAATGCACCTCGGTGCTCTGGAACGGTGAAGCCGGCGAAACCCGCATCAACATCATCGACACCCCCGGTCACGCCGACTTCGGCGGCGAGGTCGAGCGCATCCTGGGCATGGTGGACGGCTGCGTCATCCTGGTCGACGCCGAAGAGGGCGTCATGCCCCAGACGAAATTCGTCCTGACCAAGGCCCTGAAGATGGGCCTGCGTCCCATCCTGTGCATCAACAAGGTCGACCGCGCCCACGCCGATCCGGACCGCGTCCACAACGAGGCCTTCGACCTGTTCGCCGCCATCGGCGCGACCGAAGAGCAGCTGGACTTCCCGCACATCTACGCCTCGGGTCGCGCCGGCTGGGCGACGCTGGACCTGAACGAACCGTCCGACACCCTGGCGCCCCTGTTCGACCTGATCGTGCGCCACGTGCCGCCGCCCAAGGTGCAGGAGAACAAGGACAAGCCGTTCCAGATTCTGAACGTGCTGATCGAGAGCGACCCCTTCCTCGGCCGTCTGCTGACGGGCCGGATCGAGAGCGGCAAGGCCGTTCCCGGCATGGCCATTCACGCTCTGGACCGCGACGGCAAGGAAATCGAGCGCGGCCGGATCACCAAGGTCCTGGCCTTCCGCGGCCTGAAGCGCCAGGCCCTGGACGAGGGTTCGGAAGCGGGCGACATCGTCGCCATCGCCGGCATGTCCAAGGCGACCGTGGCCGACACCCTGTGCGCCATGGAAGTCACCGAAGCCCTGCCGGCCCAGCCGATCGACCCGCCGACCATCTCCATGACCGTCTCGGTCAATGACAGCCCCCTGGCCGGCCGCGAAGGCGACAAGGTCCAGTCGCGCGTCATCCGCGACCGCCTGCTCAAGGAGGCCGAGGCCAATGTCGCCATCCGCGTCACCACCACCGAAGGCGGCGACGCCTACGAAGTGGCCGGCCGCGGCGAACTGCAGCTGGGCGTTCTGATCGAGAACATGCGTCGCGAAGGCTTCGAAGTATCGATCAGCCGCCCGCGCGTGGTCTACCAGACCGGCGAGAACGGCGAGCGTCTGGAACCCATCGAGGACGTCATGATCGACGTCGACGACGAGTTCACCGGCGTGGTCATCGAAAAGCTGTCGGCCCGCAAGGCCGAGCTGTCGGACATGGGCCCGTCGGGCGCCGGCAAGACCCGCATCAGCCTGAAGGCTCCCTCGCGCTCGCTGATCGGCTATCAGGGCGAGTTCCTGACCGACACGCGGGGTTCGGGCGTGCTGAACCGCGTCTTCAGCCACTATGAGCCGCACAAGGGCGAGATCGCCGGCCGTCTGAAGGGCGTGCTGATCTCCAACTCGGACGGCGACACGGCAGCCTTCGCCCTGTGGAACTTGGAAGACCGCGGCATCATGTTCGTCGGCGCCGGCGAGAAGACCTACGAAGGCATGATCATCGGCGAGAACGCCCGCTGGGACGACCTCGACGTCAACCCGATCAAGGGCAAGCAGCTGACCAACGTTCGCGCCTCCGGCAAGGACGAGGCCGTGCGCCTGACCCCGCCGCGCGTGATGTCGCTGGAACAGGCCATCGCCTATATCTCGGACGACGAGCTGGTCGAGGTCACGCCCAAGTCGATCCGTCTGCGCAAGCAGATCCTGAACCCCTCGTTCCGCAAGAAGCGCGCTCGCCCCGAGTAAGGACTCGGCCCGACCTGGGGCCGTCGCCAGAGCAACCGGAATTGGAAAGGCCGCCCCGTCGCTGGGGCGGCCTTTTTGCTGTCCGACGAGTCAATGGTTCTCGGTAAAGACCAGGCGGGCCTGGGCGCCGTCGCCCTTGCCGTAGCGGCCGATCCAGATGTCGTAGACGCCGCTGGGCGGAGTGGCCCAGCGCAGGCCCGGATTGACGTTGCCGCCGTCGCCGGCGCCGTCGTCGTTGCAGACCCATTCGCCGTCCGGGTCATTGACCACCAGGGTGGTGTCGACGTCCGCATAGACCCAGATGTTCAGCGGCAGGCCGCCGGCGGTGTAGTTCAGCCGGTAATCCGGCGCATCGCCGACCATGCCGACGCAGGCCCCGCCCAGATGCGAGGCGTCCTCGGTCCCGCCCGCGACGATGTCGACGCTGCGCGGATCCGGCTGGAACCCGGCTTTCAGGGTCACAGAGCCGAACACCGGATCCAGCGAGGCGTCCTGGGCCAGAGCCGGCGCGCTCGCGGCCAGGACGGCCGCGAACACGGTCGCGCCCATCAGAATTCGTGTGGTCATTATTTCCCCGTTCCCGGCTCAGGATCTGGCCGGCGCCGTCACGCTATCACGGATACGCGAACCGGCGGAAGAACCCCGGCCACTGCCCCCCCGACGGGGCGGACAGTCCGTATCGACAAGGGAAACCGCCTGGTGGAGCCGAGGGGACACCAGAAGGATCGGTTTCGTCGGTCATAGGATGCTCTGGGACTCGGGGGCTTAGAGCGGGTCAGCAGAGGCCGATGTGGAGGCGTGGTCAACGGCTGGGACGGTTGCCTTCGACCGTTGCTGACGTCGGGCACGGGCGGCCACAGCGTCAGCAAGCCGTAGTCGATTGAACGCGATGGACGGTCAGTCTTGGCCGGCCGTGGTGGCGTGGCGCGCGGGTCCGTCCCTTAAGGCCCTCTGGAGCCTTCCCAGACGGTGCTCGCCATTCTTGGCCATGATCCTGGTCACGCGGCTTCAGAACGGCTCCAGGGCCGTCTCTAACCGCCCTACGGGGTCTTTTCGCTGGTCATGTCGTGGATCAGCTTCATGATCTCGGCTTCCTCATCGGCCGACAGGGTGATCCAAGATTTCTCGACCATGATGACGTCAGGGTCGCCACTCTTGATCTTCTCCACGGCTTGGCGTGCATCAGTCTCTCCAGGCACTTGGAACATCACTGCGCGGACATCATCGAGTTCATCGTCGATGATCTTCCGCCGAGCTTGGGCGAAGCGTTGGAAGGCGTCGTCGCGCTTCCCAAACGCTTTCCAGTCCTCTCTGGACGGGCCTGATAGGCGAACCACGAACACGCTGCTCTCCTCCTAAGCACCAGCCTCTACGAACGCCCTGTAGACGCTTGCTCGACTGATCCCGACGCTCTGTGCGATCTGGGCGACGGTCTGGCCTTCAGCCTTCAGACGCAAGACCTCGGGCGTCTTGGCGCGGGCAGTCGGAGCGCGTCCTCGATAGCGTCCCTCAGCCTTGGCCTTGGCGATCCCGGCACGCTGTCTCTCCAGCATGATCTCGCGTTCCCACTGGCTCACCGCGCCCAGCACTTGGAGGATGAGCACCCCGGTCGCGGTCGAGGTATCGACGCCCATGCTCATGATCCGAAGCGTTACGTTGCGGGCCTTCAGGTCTTCGACGATCCGCAGGAGGTCGGTGACGCTTCTGGCCAGACGGTCGGGCTTGGTCACGATGAAGGTGTCGCCGTCTCTCACCCAATCGAGGGCGGCGCGGAGTTGTGGACGCTGAGCATCAACGCTGCTCACATGCTCCTGAAAGACCTTGGTGGCGCCGGCGGTTTGGAGTTCGGCGACCTGTGCCTCCAGGCCGGCTCGTTGCTCGGCCGACGACGTTCTTGCGTATCCAACCAAGGCACCCGTCATCGACCCTCCTCACACGGTTCTCAGACAGTGTGACACAGGTCTCTCAAAAGGCGATCAGAATGCTTGTGAGACACTGCAACCAGGCTCTCGGGGAGTCTCACGAGGGCGTGGGCTATTGAGGGGAGGGGGGTTGTTCAACTGCTGATGCTATCGTCATTATCAAGCTAATCGCTTCGATCCTCGACCACCTTCTCGCGGGGCCGGGTCCACTACGCCGGGGCCTTCGGTAATGATGGTCCTCGCCGTTGCGTTGGGAATTGTGGAAGCGCGGCTGGCGATGGTTACGCCGTCCGCCTTTGCCTGTTGGATCATGTCATAGATCATCTCACCTGACATGACGGTCCCCTCGTCGGCCACTATGACAGTCTCCATCCTGAACGGCGCGCTGTCAGGGTTACCTTCGATGACCGGTAGATTGATGACCCACTCGGGTTCAACAGCAGCCATGAGGTCATCGAAGCTTTCTCCGAAAACGAATTTAGACTTCACCCCCGAGGCATCCATCGCCTTCAAAATAGCGAGTTCGTCGTCGTGGATACGGAAGTGGAAATCATTGTAGCTGATGAACGGTCGATCATTGATCCACATCTGTAAGTGGTAATGGGGAAAGTCGCTGTTCTTCCCTGAATGACCCGCAAAGTCCGACTTGCCGCATGATATCGACCACGAAAAATCGCCGTATCGGGCGGTCACTTGGACAACGTGGTTTTCATCGGCAGTGTCGGCGATGTTTTTCGCCCAGCCCCCCTCGTTAGCGACCCACCTCACCCAGCTTTGAATCGCCATCATACCGAACTTCTCGGCGACGGCAGGGTAGTGCCGTTTCTTCACGCCGGGAGGTCGGAGGAACCAGTGGAGGCAGGGGACTCTTTCAACGAACGTCGTCAGGTCTGCGTCGCAGATATAGCATTTGCCCTGATCGAACGCGGCTTTGAAAAGAGCGTGTTGACGCTCAGATTCTCTGATCTGGCTTGTGTTGTGTTGGACGCGCTCCTCTTCGCTTAGCGAGCCGATTCGCACCGCAATTTTCCGAGCCATCTCATCAATACTGGCCATCAAGCTGCGCCGCCGGGGTTGATCTGGCAGGGGTCGAAACGTCCCCATCGGTCGATGATTACACCGGGTCGGCGATCTGTCACGGCGTTCAAGGAACCGGATAATGGGCTGAGGGCAAGGTGGTAGATGCGTTCGTTAGTTCGACAGCCAGAAATGAACAGCGTCCCGACGACACTGAAACGAGAAGCGCACGGTCTGCTTCAGCTTGTCGACGCTCCTGAACCAACGCTTCTCCGCGTTCTCGCAACACCAGGACTCGGCCAATAGGCGGCGAGCATCGTCGGTGGCGTCATCGAGGTCGATGGCCATCTCGATATGATGGTCAGTTTGGAACGGAGCCACCGGTAAGCTCATCGTCGCACCTGTCCGAAAAGCAGGGCGTGCGCCACTCGATAGGCCGCCGCCCATCGCCCCTCTGAAATCAGCCGGCGGAAGACCGTGATCATGGCCGTATCAGAGGGGCCACCAATCACGAGATAGTTCGGGGCCATCTGACACCAATAGGTGGCGCAGTGGCGACGGCTCGTCGTTAGACGGCTCTTCAGCATGAATTCGTAGAGGTCGAACATCTGGCTCCGTGGTCGCTTTGCCGACCACAACATCGCGGATCGGTAGCCCTATTTATCAACGGAAGCCGGCGAGCCAGGTGCGGAAAGATATCGTCAGGCCATCAGCATTCGTGCATAAATAGAAGGTAGGCCAACGGCGTTGGCCATCCATATCGTTCAGGGGACAAGCGCGGTTGCCCCGCCGCAAAACGGCTATCGGGACGACTGACCGAGAAACGTGGGAGAACGCCCAACAAGATGGACCTGATAGCCCGACCAGTTCGATCTGGGTGCGCGGCTTGAAGGACGGCCGCTTGGAGAGCTTGGCTCTCGAAAGGCATTTCAAACAAAGGAGGACGTGTGCGTGTTGATCAATTTCACGCCCGTCCGAACGCGCCCTTGTCCATCCAACCGCAGGGGCCGTTAGCTTGGGGGCAACTTCCCCCATAACCGTTCTGCCACCATAACTGCTGCTCCGAGCACAAGGCGTTGACCGATGAAAAAGGCTGCTCGCCACATCGCCAACAGGCCCCGAAGCTCGACCGCCTCACAAAGCACACAAGCGAGCATGGCAAGGATCGGGCGATTACATGCTGGTCTCGGGGAACCGCCAGCTTCCGCTATAGACGCGGATCGTCGCCGGTTGGGACATTCGCGATAAGTGATGTCTGATCTCTCTTGTCGCGGACGATGCTCATCGTCCTGGCGACAGGGGAGAAAAGGACAAAGCTCCTCGTGATATTGGGAGACACCGCATTCAAAGATGGCTGACGGTTTCCGTGGCGCCGCAGATGCGGTGACGCGCGACGAACCGTGCTTACGGAATCCTGATGAATGCACTTCAGAGATCAGGCGAAGCCAAATCGCTCACGCCACTAAAAGCGCATGTCCTCTGAATTTCAATCGCTCCTGAGTGCCGCCTTCACTACAGCCTTGTCGGCCTCGCGACGCGAATCTTTCCTCTCCGATCTCATCCCCGAATTCAGATCGACATTGCCCACGAAGCGACTCCGTGACGTGTTTTCCATTGCGGGCTTATCAAAGGCCGGCGAACAACTGCGTGTTCGCCAGCAAAGAACCGGGAAGGGGCTGGCCTTGGTCTGGCTCGTTAGCGGCGGTGCCGTTCGCCATCGGGTCAACTGGGTCGATCTCCCGAACCTATCAATCCCGCCAGCAGTCAGTCAGGTGACGTCGTTCATCATCCGTGAGAGAGCTAAGCTACTCTTCGAGCGAGCCACCGAGGCATTCGCGAATGAAATTCAGCGCGGCACAGTCACGTTGATGGCCCGCAGAGGCTCGCCCCTCACTGATCGCTCATCGATGCCATCGTCGGCGTGCGCGCACGTCGTGATTGATGATTGGATGAAGTCGGTCGGACGGGTTGCCAGCGAACCGCTGTTCGACATCGTAGTGGTGCCCGCCCTGGATGAGGAAGCGGTTTATCGGGAGAAGGCCGCTGCCGCTGGCAGGGTGTGGACGAAGCTCCTTCCCGTCGTAATCGAAAAGTTATGGCCCGGCGGCCTCCCGCCGTTGTCGAGATTGTCCAATCGGCAATTTGGAGATGCGGTGGAACACGAACTCCGGCGGCTGGGCATCGGGCTTCGCGAACTACCTCACGAGAGGACTATCACAGACGCGCGCAAGACTTATTCTGGGATGAGGTTGGAAAAGTAGGTCTTCCAACCCCGTCCGCAGAACCGCATGTGCCGCTGGCCGGCGTCGGTCATGTTCTCCAGAGCAACATGCCTCTGGAGAAAGTCCGTGTTTACAGTTGAGTATAAGACGCGAAAGTCGCGTCGCGCCGTCATCGTCGATCCGCCCGAGGTGGTTTCAGCGACTGAGACGAAAGAGATCGCCTTCGCGCACCAGTTCTTAGACGGCCTCACGCAGCAGCAGATCACAAATTGTCGATTGAGCGCGGCAGTGGCCGGGGTGATCGACGCGCTTTTCAGGCCGCTGGCCGTTCAGATCGAACGGGGGATCGGTGACCTCGACCGGCGGAAAAAGGTCCGCGACCTGATCAGAAAAACCTTCAATGGAATGAGCGCGCGACGGGACGACGAAGTGACAGTGGCGTTCTGGCCTTCGCGGAACTCGCCCAGAATTATCATCACGCATGGTGATCAATGGTGGGTCGATCTCAAGCCGACCCTTCGATGGGAAGGACGAAATGGCGTTTCGCTCGTTGGCGTGGACTGCCACACGACCTTCCATGTTCCGGGCGCCGATTGCGCGGTCTGCGCCGCATGGTTCGAGCGTCAGCGCGACCGGCTGGACGCTCATTTCGCCAAACGGCTGGCGACTCCCGCAGCGATCCAAGGGGAAGTCCAATGACCAACGATGAATGGTGGGAGGGCTTCGATCCTGAGTTCTACGGGGTCGAAGAGATCGACGAACTGGCAAACCAGCCTGACGCAAACATCTGGACCAAGTTCGAGGACGGGGACGCTGAACTGGTCACGCTGAAGCCCGGCCGGCACCCCGGCGGGGATGGCTATTACCATTCCAAAAAGGCTTGGGGGTCGCAGCACATCGGGCAGGAAGTCACTTTCGAGCCTACGGACGACTATGAGTGCGCCAAGTCACCGAAAGACACTTCATTGCAGAACTGCTGGGTCGTCATTCTAACCGACCCTGACGGCCTCGGGTGGTCGCCATGGCCGGTAGTCGCGCCGAATGTGCAGAAGGCCATTCGGAAAGCTCAATCCGACTGGCGCAGATGGTGTGGGGTTCACGCTGCCGCTGACGTCTGGAAGGTCTACAGAGAAAGCTGGATCACGGAACGTGTCGCCGGGATCGGTGAACCATGACCATGTTGACCGAACAAGAATGGGAAGAACGCTTCATTCCGATCATCAAGCAGAACGATGACTGGCTCCTGTTCGACGACTCCGACCCGGACGAATGTGTATTCCTCGACGCCGTTGGGGACAACAGAATCTGGACTCAGGTCGAAGCTGATGACGCCATCCAATATGTCCCTGGTCGGTGGACGATCAATGCGGTCGGCTACATCGTCACTATGAAATCATGGGCCGAAAACGAAGCCGATCTGACGGTCGTGATCGAACTCGACATGGGCTGTGAAGCGTTCGCGAACTCGGCGAGTGACGGAGACGGCGATGAGTGAGTCTCGCCAACAGGCCGTCGTTCCTGAGCGCAATGTGGATATCTCTGGAGGAGACTTCTCGGACCTTCCGGGGAGTGCATGGAAAACCCCACCGCTGACGAATTACGATGGCATCGTCGTCACAGCCTTGCGCGTAATGGACAGGTTGCGGGATCAAGCCGGGAGCTTCGATTTTCGCCCGTTTGGAGCGGATATTTGGATGACCGTCCGATATCTTGGAATTCGCCCCTATGCGTCCGAGCCAAAGCACATCTTCCACGTCGTCGGTGGCGAGTTTGAACTGCTCCTGATCATCGGCCTCGATGTGCGGACTGCTTTGATCGCGTGCCGTGGAAACAGAGAAGCCTTACAGCACGCAGTGGAACAGGTGGAAGCTGCCTATTCCGCTGCCGGTATGGGCGTCGGATAAGTCTCAATCCCAGTCCACCTGACGCGCGAAGCTTCTGAAGCTGCGCCACCGAGACCCGCCGGCGCCTTCGTTGACGCGAGGGATGCCGAGCAGATCACACTTCTGCTCGGCCGCCTCGCAGACCTTGCAAGCCACCGGCGAGTTCCTGTGGCCGTGGACCATCCAAAGCATCCATCCGCGTCCGGCCTCGGCGGTTAACGGTCGAAATTCGAGCAACGCCTCCCCCCGGAACTCCGCGATGGCGAGGCGCCCCGCTGCCACATGGTCGAGCTTGCTGGCGAGGCAGTTCCTGTATCGTCGTGCGGCATCGAGATAGTCACGCATGGTCGTGAATGGTCGTAGCTCGTCGTCGCCGGCTTGGATCGGGTGCTCGGGCAAACGGTCGGCGCGTCGAACGAGGCGATCCAGCAGTCTGGGGAGCGTAGATGATGGTCCCATCGCGGCGATAGCTGCGGCTACCGCGTCGTCGTCAGCCCTCGAACAAACGCTCTGCACGAACTCCACGGCGGCGTTGAAGCGCGTTGCCTCGGCGGGCGTATCGAGGCGCGAGAGCGTGTGTTGGTGACGCCAGCGCGCATCGAGAGCGGCCAGCACCTCCAGCTTGCGAACAGTGATTCGGCCGGACTGGCTCAGCGCGTCTGCGCTTCGCATGTCGCCGCGCAAGAGCATCTCGCGCAGGTCGAGGTAGGCGCGGGCGTGAGTGAGTGGCCGGTCGCCGATCCGCTGGAGCAATCCAGGGAGGCCTTGCGGCACATCACGAAACGCATGACGCAAGATGTCGCTTGAGCGGCCATGGCGAACGACCTCGGCCAGTTTGCGCGGGAGCAAGCACGAGTCCTCGCCGACGACCTCGCCATTCTCCTGCGCCGAGAGCGCGGCAAAGATGGCCTGGCGCCGGCCAGATGATGCGGTCAGCACTCTGGCTATGACGCCGGGCTGCTCGTCGTCGAGCTTTACGAGAGAGGCGGTCGCCCAGCCAAGCAATCCTTCATCCATGGCCCCGCTCCCATGGAAAGCGACCACGCCCCTCGGGATTTAGGTCCATCTGGAACGCCACCCAACGCCACCGCCTGATTTCAGCGGGAGTCATGGCGTGATCGAAGAGAATGCGGTGCGGCTCGTTGGTTAGGTCCGCCAGGATCGCCTTCACGGCGATTTCTTCTGGCAACGAGACAGGGGCAGTGACCTCGCCGGCGGCCGACTGCGGCGGCTCTACGAATAACCACTCCAGCGTCGTCATCCACTGTCCAGAACCGGCGAGATCATCGAGGAGATGCGTGAGTTCGAAGCTGTCGATCTCATTCTTCGCATCGAGTCTGACTGCGACGGCAAGGCATCGCAGCGCGGGTTCAGCGGGCGCCAATGGACCTCCATCATCGGTGAAAGTCCGTTGAGTCTCTCATGGACTCCGCGCTTGTCCACCATATCGGACGCAAGCCGGCCCTGGACTGGAAGACGTGAGTTGCTGCGATGGGGGCGCACTTCGTATGGTCCAGCGCATGAATCCCGTTGAGATTGAAGAAGCTGTATCCAACCTCGCGCTTGAACCGTTCGACGCGGCCGAGTTCCCGTTTCAGTTTCTGATCGCCTTCGACAACCCAGCAACCACGATCAAGCGGCTGAGGACTGGATCGACCAATCAGTCCGACGTGCCGGGCGGCGTCCTACAGCGCAACAACATCCATATCGCCACCTGCGCGCCTGGCGCCGTGGACGACACCCTAAAGGCCTTGCGCGACAGCCCTAAGACCGCCTCGGCCAAGGCCAAGTTCATCGTTGCGACGGACGGCGCGTGGTTCCAAGCGGAAGACCTGAACGGCGGCGGCACGGTCGCTTGCACCTACGCCGAGTTCCCCGATCACTTCGGCTTCTTCCTGCCGCTGGCTGGGATCACCACGGTCAAGGAAATCCGCGAAAGCTCGTTCGATGTGAAGGCGACGGGTCGTCTTAACAAGCTCTACGTCCAGCTTCTGAAGGAAAACCCGGACTGGGCGTCCATCGAGCGTCAGCACGACATGAACCACTTCATGGCGCGGCTGATTTTCTGCTTCTTCGCCGAGGACACCGACATCTTCCTGACCGAAGGGCTGTTCATCAAGACAGTCGAACAGATGTCGGCCGGCGATGCCGCCATGACCCACGAGGTTATCGGCGAGATTTTCCGCGCCATGGACACCAAGCCGGCGGATCGCGAGGCGGCTGACCTCCCGCGGTATGCGAGCAAGTTCCCGTATGTGAACGGTCAGCTTTTCAGCGGCAGCACTGAGGCGCCCCGGTTCAGCAAAGTGGCGCGCTCTTACCTGATGCACATCGGGAGCCTGAACTGGCGGAAGATCAACCCGGACATCTTCGGGTCGATGATCCAGGCGGTGACCGACGAGGATGAGCGCGGCTCGCTGGGCATGCACTACACCAGCGTCCCCAACATCCTGAAGGTGCTGAATCCGCTCTTCCTCGACGATCTGCGCGAAAAGCTCGTTGAGGCCGGCGACAGCCCTCAAAAGCTACTGAACCTCCGCAAACGCATGGCTCGGATTAGGGTGTTCGACCCGGCGTGTGGGTCGGGCAATTTCCTGGTGATCGCCTACAAGGCGATGCGCGAGATCGAGTTCGAGATCAACAAGCGACGCGGAGAGCCGGATCGTCGTTCCGACATTCCTCTCACCAACTTCCGGGGGATCGAGCTTCGCGACTTTCCGGCTGAGATCGCACGGCTCGCCCTCATCATCGCCGAGTATCAGTCTGACGTGACCTATCGTGGACAGAAGGAGGCGATTGCCGAGTTCCTGCCGCTCGGCGCGGAGAACTGGATCACTTGCGGCAACGCCTTGCGCCTGGACTGGTTGAGCGTCTGCCCTCCAACAGGCACTGGCGTAAGAGTCACCTCGGATGATCTTTTCCAGACTCCACTCGACCAAGCCGAGATCGACTTCGAGAACGAGGGAGGCGAAACCTACATCTGCGGTAACCCCCCCTACAAAGGAAGAAACAAGAAGGAAGAAGATCAAAAATCAGACCTGTTCGCACTTCTTGGCAGTCGAACCGATAAGCACAAGAGTTTGGACTATGTTGCCGCGTGGTTCGTGAAGCTGAGTGATTTTATGAGGTATGTTCCGAACGCGGGCGGTGCGTTTGTCGCGACTAACTCGATATGTCAGGGCGAACAGGTGCCTATTCTTTGGCCGATAGTGTTCTCTGCCGGCCAGCGGATATCGTTCGCGCATCGTTCTTTTAGGTGGGCAAATCTGGCTTCCAACAATGCTGGCGTGACTGTCGTTATCGTCGGTCTTTCAAGTCAGGATGGCCCACGATTCATATATGATGACGGGCAACGGAAGGAAGTTGGGGTGATCGGTCCCTATTTGGCGGCAGGGTCAGATCAAGTCGTTCAGCCGTTGCAGAAGCCGATTGGCGACAGGCCGCAAATGTATATCGGCAACATGGCAAAGGACGGAGGCCACCTCATATTTGAGCAGTCCGAGAAGAAGGACTTGCTGGGTAAACACGCTGTTCCGTCGTCACTGATCAAAGATTTTTGGGGCGCGCAGGAGGTGATCTCTGGAGTTCCTCGGTGTTGTCTCTGGCTGATTGATGCTGACCTCAACCTTGTGCTTGAGAATGATTTCGTGCGGTCGCAAGTAGATAAAGTTGCGAAGTTCAGGCGAGAGAGCAAGGCACCCTCTACGCGAGACAAGGCCCCAATATCTCACCGGTTCGTCCAGCTTTCTCCGGCCTCTGGAAAAACAGCAATTATCATCCCCGCTATCACTTCCGAGAATCGGGACTACTTGCCCGTCACCGTAGCGAGTGACGGGGCGGTCATTGGACATAAATGTTACGCAATTTACGATCAGCCACTTTGGGTGATGTCTTTGATTGCATCGCGTCTTCATTGGGTTTGGATTGGCACTGTTTGCGCGCGTTTGGAACTGCGCTTCTCATACTCAAATACGATGGGTTGGAATACATTTCCGGTCCCCAGCCTAACTCAGCAGAATAAGGCTGACCTTATCCGCTGCGCCGAGAACATCGTGCTCGCCCGCGAGGCACACTTCCCGGCTACACTCGGTGACCTCTACGAACCAAACGACATGCCCGAAGACCTTCGCCGCGCCCACGAGGCCAATGACGAGTTGTTAGAACGCATCTACATCGGGCGGCGATTTCGCAATGACACTGAGCGGCTGGAGAAGCTGTTCGAACTTTACTCCAAGATGACCACCAAGCCCGGTGGCCCGACCAAGGTTGCCGCGTGAAAATGACCACGGCCAAACCCATTCCCGCCGTCAGCTTCACGACGGCCCGCACCGGCGCATCTGCCAAGGCCAACGAACTCGGTATGCGTCCGATGCAGGAGCGCGCCTACGCCAGGCGAGGAGAACAGTATCTGCTGATCAAGTCGCCGCCGGCTTCGGGCAAGTCGCGCGCGCTGATGTTCATCGCGCTGGACAAGCTTCACAACCAGGGCCTCAAACAGGCGATCATTGTCGTGCCGGAGAAGTCAATCGGCGGCAGCTTCGCGGATGAGCCGCTGTCGAAGTTCGGCTTCTGGGCCGACTGGACGGTGAAGCCTCAGTGGAACCTCTGCAACGCGCCCGGCCCTGACGAACAGCGCGTTGATCCATCGAAGGTGAAGGCGGTCGGCCAGTTCTTGGCCAGCGAAGACAAGGTGCTTGTCTGCACCCACGCCACTTTCCGGTTCGCCGTGGACCAGCTTGGGGTCGAGGCGTTCGACGGAAGGCTGATCGCCGTGGACGAATTCCATCATGTCTCGGCCAACCCCGACAATCGGCTGGGCGCCCAACTTGCCGAGTTCATCCGGCGCGGCAAGGCGCACATCGTGGCGATGACAGGGAGCTATTTCCGGGGCGACGCGGCACCGGTGCTGATGCCCGAGGACGAGAATAGGTTCGAGACCGTCACCTACACCTACTACGAGCAACTGAACGGCTACGAGCACCTCAAGTCGCTGAACATCGGCTATTTCTTCTACAGCGGCCGGTATCTAACCGCCATCGAAGCCGTGCTTGATCCGTCGAAGAAGACCATCGTCCACATCCCATCAGTGAACTCGCGCGAGAGCACGGCGGACAAGATCAAGGAGGTGGAGCACATCATGCACTGCCTCGGCGAATGGCTGGGCGCCGACCCGACGACCGGATTCCATCGTGTGAAGCTGGAGGACGGCCGGATCATCAAGATCGCCGATCTGGTCGATGATGGCGATCAGGCGAAACGCGCCAAAGTGCTGACCGCCTTGAAAGACCCGTCGCATAAGAACGACCGCGACCATGTGGACATCATCTTGGCTCTCGGCATGGCCAAGGAAGGCTTCGACTGGATTTGGTGCGAGCATGCCCTGACGGTCGGTTACCGCTCCAGCCTGACCGAGATCATCCAGATCATCGGCCGCGCCACCCGCGACGCGCCCGGCAAGGAAAGCGCATCCTTTACCAATCTGATTGCGGAGCCAGACGCCTCGGAAGGTGCCGTCGTCGATGCCATCAACGACACCCTGAAGGCCATAGCCGCGAGCCTTCTGATGGAGCAGGTGTTGGCGCCGCGCTTCAACTTCACGCCGAAGGACCACGGGAAGATCGAGGGCTTCGACTACGGCGACGACGGCTATCAGGAAGGCAAGGCCAACGTCGGCTTTAACGACCAGACGGGCCAGTTCCATTTCGAGATCGGCGGCCTGGTTCAACCGAAAAGCCCCGAGGCGACTCGTGTCTGCCAGGAGGATTTGAACGAGGTCATCACGGCTTTCGTGCAGGATAAGACCGCCCTCGAACGGGGTCTGTTCGACGAGGAGACGGTGCCCGAGGAACTGACCCAAGTCCGCATGGGCAAGATCGTCCGCGACAAGTATCCCGACATGAGTGCCGAGGATCAGGAGGCGATCCGCCAGCACGCCATCGCAGCACTGAACCTAACGCAGAAGGCCAAGGAACTCGCTGCTACGCCTGACACGCCCGGCGAGCCGAAGGCAAACACAGCTTTGTTGGATGGCGTCCGCCGGCTGGCTATTGAGGTCAAGGAACTCGACATCGATCTGATCGACCGCATCAACCCGTTCGAGACCGCCTATGCCGTCCTGGCCAAGTCCATGAACGAAGCCACCCTCAAGCAGGTCCAGTCGGTGATTTCGGCGAAACGCACGACGCTCTCACCCGAGGAGGCCAAGGACTACGCCGCGCGCGCCGTTCGTTTCCGTCGCGAGCGTGGTCGTTCGCCATTGATGGACGCTGCCGATGAGTGGGAGCGGACACTGGCCGAGGGCGCCGCCGCCTTCATGCGCTACGACCGGGAAGGCAAGTATGGCTGACCTGAGCCTCGACGACCTGCGCGCCGAACTCGCCGACTTCGCTCCGGCCGAGACTGAGGCGGCGACCCACACACCACGCGAGGAGCGCATCATCGCGGGCTTCGAGGACATAGTGCGCTTCTTCGAAGAGCACGGTCGCGCGCCTCTGCACGGCGAAGATCGCGACATCTTCGAGCGGCTCTACGCCGTGCGCCTGGATCGAATGCGCGGTCTGGAAGAATGCCGGACCCTGCTCGCCGCGTTCGACAAGAACGGTCTCCTGAACTCCGAGGCGGTGCCCGTCGAACCCGAGGAGATGGACCTCGAAGCACTGCGTGCTGAACTCGCCGGCAGTAACGATCAGGACATCACCAAGCTGCGGCACGTCTCGTCGCGCGAAGAGCGTCAGGCCGCCGAAGACATCGCTGGACGTGAGCGTTGCGAGGACTTCGAGGTCTTCGAGCCGCTGTTCGCCGAGGTCCAGCGAGACCTCGATGCGGGCGTGCGTGTCACCCGCCGATTTGTTCGTGACGCCGGCTTCCAGAAGGCCGACATCCGCGAGGGGGATTTCTTCATCGTCGGCGGTCAGATCGCCTACGTCGCGTCGGTAGGAGAACCTATCAAGGCACCGAACGGCGAGACCGACGCGCGTCTGCGCGTGATCTATTCCAACGGCACCGAGAGCGATCTACTGCTCCGCTCATTGCAGCGCGCTCTCTACAAGGACGACGCTGGGCGTCGGATCACTGAACCCGATGCGGGGCCGCTCTTTGGAGGCGTGGCTGAAGACACCGCGCCAAGCGCGGTTTTCGGTAGCGCGGCCGACGACGGCGAGATCGAAGACGGCACGATTTACGTTCTGCGTAGCCTGTCGGACCAGCCGTTCGTCGCGGAACACCGCCAGGTCTTTCACAAGATCGGCGTGACTGGCGGAGACGTGGCCGCACGCATTGCCGGGGCGAACAAGAGCGCGACCTACCTGCTCGCAGACGTAGAGGTCGTCGCCACCTACAAAGTCTACGGCATTCAGTGTCGCAAGCTCGAAGCCCTCATCCACAAAGTGTTCGCGCCCGCGCTTTTCGATCTCACGATCCCTGACCGGTTCGGTAATGACGTGAAGCCGCGCGAGTGGTTCTTGGTGCCAATCAGCGCGATAGATGAGGCCGTGGAGCGCATTCGCGACGGCAGTATCGTCGAGTTCATTTACGACCCACAGGCTGGGCGTTTGCGCCGGTCATAATGCTCTCCCAGGCCCGGACTGGTTTCAGAAACGGTTTGTGATTGTCCGCCGCGCGTAGATGTCCAGCACGGGGCGTGACCCATGAACATCCAGATACCGCTGAGCTTGACGGTCAGGTATGCTGGTGTTCCATTTCAGCCATGGGACGGCTGCTCGACAAGCTGAAGCGCGGCGCCCCCGCCTACGACGTCAAAGTCGAGCGGGATGGATTCACGCTGATCGGCAAACCGGACCACATCAACGAGTTCAGCGACATCGTGCGCGAAGCGGCCGAACAGGCGGGTGAGGAGTTCGTGGTGTTCACCACAAGCGACGGCCACCAAGGCTACAGCCAGATGTTCGTTATGCCGCTGGACGATGTGGTCGCACTGAAAAGCGGGTAACTTCCATAGTCTGAGTGCTTGTCTCGTCCTAACTCGCCGCAGAGAGGGACGGCTCGGTGTTCAGAAGTCCCGCCACAGCGTTGACGATCTGCGCTGCGACGAATGGTTTGGAGATCAGAACGCTGTTCGGCACACCATGCGCGGCCCATTCGTGCGCGCTGTCACCTGTGACATAGACGACCGGCAAGGTCGGGAGTTGCTCCCGCGCGCTACGAGCCACGTCCCAGCCGGTGAGCTTGCCGCCGAGGTTAACGTCGGTGACCAAGGCCCGACAGGTCTCACCTTCCTTTTCGAGCAGGGTCAGAGCGTCTTCGGCTGAGAGGACTGTTTTGTGGTCAAAGCCTCCATCTTCCATCGCATGCTCGATAGTGAGGAGAACAAGGGCTTCGTCATCGACGACGAAGACACAGACGCTTTCTGACATTCCGGTCTCGGACTAATTTCTGCCGGGTGGCTAACCCTGCTCTTAAAGGGACGTTGCCCGGTTTTCTGTTAAAGTTCCGTCATATATGGCGCGTCCCGCCGTAGAGTTCAGGAGTATTCAGCCCAAGATTGGTTAAGGAGCCGACTGGCCCGCGTAGCGTTCCCGCCCCATGGGAGCAGCGATCAGCTACAACCGATTGCGGGCGATGAAGGCTCGCGAAAGCGCGGCAGCGACCTCAGTCGTGGAGCACCGCCACCATTACCTGCGTCTCGCTTTCCAGTATGACGCCATCGCCGATCTGGAAGACGAACTGCCCCGGCTATTGCGTCCAAGGCAGCTTTGGGTGGTCGGGGAAGATCGCTTGTGGCAGTGGCTCCCACATGAGCGCAGCAGTTCACATCCGGGCCTACAGTGAGGCCGATCTCGACGCGCTGATCGACCTGTTTACTGGATCGGTCAGGCAGGTAGCCAGCCGCGACTACAGCCCGGCCCAAATTGAGGCATGGGCGCCGCTTGCGGTGAATCGCGAGCAGTGGGCGAACCGATTGGGAGGCCGACCGACCTTCGTTGCGGAGGTCGCCGGAGAAATTGTGGGCTTCAGTGATCTGGAGCCAGACGGTCACATCGACATGCTGTTCGTTCATGCCGACTACCAAGGCCGAGGAGTCGCGCGCGCTCTGTTGGATCACATTCATGCTCAAGCGACGAAGAGGGGCATTGGCCGCCTGTTCACGGAAGCGAGCATCACTGCTCGCCCATTCTTTGAGCGCAACGGCTTCAAGTTGATCGAAGCGCAGGATGTCGAACTCCGGGGTGAGACCCTCCGAAACTATCGCATGGCGAAGTAGCGCGTTCTGGTTAGCCACCCCCCCCTCCCCTCAATAGCCCACGCCCTCGTGAGACTCCCCGAGAGCCTGGTTGCAGTGTCTCACAAGCATTCTGATCGCCTTTTGAGAGACCTGTGTCACACTGTCTGAGAACCGTGTGAGGAGGGTCGATGACGGGTGCCTTGGTTGGATACGCAAGAACGTCGTCGGCCGAGCAACGAGCCGGCCTGGAGGCACAGGTCGCCGAACTCCAAACCGCCGGCGCCACCAAGGTCTTTCAGGAGCATGTGAGCAGCGTTGATGCTCAGCGTCCACAACTCCGCGCCGCCCTCGATTGGGTGAGAGACGGCGACACCTTCATCGTGACCAAGCCCGACCGTCTGGCCAGAAGCGTCACCGACCTCCTGCGGATCGTCGAAGACCTGAAGGCCCGCAACGTAACGCTTCGGATCATGAGCATGGGCGTCGATACCTCGACCGCGACCGGGGTGCTCATCCTCCAAGTGCTGGGCGCGGTGAGCCAGTGGGAACGCGAGATCATGCTGGAGAGACAGCGTGCCGGGATCGCCAAGGCCAAGGCTGAGGGACGCTATCGAGGACGCGCTCCGACTGCCCGCGCCAAGACGCCCGAGGTCTTGCGTCTGAAGGCTGAAGGCCAGACCGTCGCCCAGATCGCACAGAGCGTCGGGATCAGTCGAGCAAGCGTCTACAGGGCGTTCGTAGAGGCTGGTGCTTAGGAGGAGAGCAGCGTGTTCGTGGTTCGCCTATCAGGCCCGTCCAGAGAGGACTGGAAAGCGTTTGGGAAGCGCGACGACGCCTTCCAACGCTTCGCCCAAGCTCGGCGGAAGATCATCGACGATGAACTCGATGATGTCCGCGCAGTGATGTTCCAAGTGCCTGGAGAGACTGATGCACGCCAAGCCGTGGAGAAGATCAAGAGTGGCGACCCTGACGTCATCATGGTCGAGAAATCTTGGATCACCCTGTCGGCCGATGAGGAAGCCGAGATCATGAAGCTGATCCACGACATGACCAGCGAAAAGACCCCGTAGGGCGGTTAGAGACGGCCCTGGAGCCGTTCTGAAGCCGCGTGACCAGGATCATGGCCAAGAATGGCGAGCACCGTCTGGGAAGGCTCCAGAGGGCCTTAAGGGACGGACCCGCGCGCCACGCCACCACGGCCGGCCAAGACTGACCGTCCATCGCGTTCAATCGACTACGGCTTGCTGACGCTGTGGCCGCCCGTGCCCGACGTCAGCAACGGTCGAAGGCAACCGTCCCAGCCGTTGACCACGCCTCCACATCGGCCTCTGCTGACCCGCTCTAAGCCCCCGAGTCCCAGAGCATCCTATGACCGACGAAACCGATCCTTCTGGTGTCCCCTCGGCTCCACCAAATCCTTGCTCAACAAGGGTTTGGACGGAAACAGGCGATCAATCTGACACCACGCTGCTACACACGGCTCCCAAGAGACCGTCGAAAAAGCGTTCGCCTACAGTCAGTTCACCGTCCCGACGCTGTGGCACCACCTCGTCGCACACACCGTCCAAACGGCCCCTTCAACCGTCTGCTCGGTCACCTGATGCTCGGCGTCGGCAATCGTCTGGCCTGATAGTCCGTGGATCGACCTACTACCTTCGACCTCCAGCGCGCTGAACAGCGCGCGGGTGCCGATCTTGTAAAGCCAAGCCATTTCTGACATTGTTTAACAAGCATATATTGGCGTGTTTTTTACAAGAAGGTGTTATGACGATCCAGTTTCGGCGGACTCGAACCAACCCGGACGGGACGACGGAGGTCTACGAACCGGTTATGCGGCACGGGATGTTTGTAATGGCGGATCGGGCCGTCCACGAGAAACACAACAACAAGCTCAATCAGTTCTTCGTCGCAGATGCGGAAGCTGTGAAGGCGCGACTGGCATCGGGAGGCGGCGTGAGTCTTCGGATGAAGGGACAGGTCACTGGGCAGCAGAACCTGATCACGGCAAGCGAGGTCGAGGTTCTGATCTAACCCGTCCGTTCCGGCTTGAGGTGCGATAGGTCCAGATCAGGATAGGCGATCCGGCCCATCGCGTCGTAGAGCGTCTGCGCGCGGTAGCCTCGGCCATACGCTGCGGCGGTTTCACCCCCCTCACTGCTGTTGCCCGAAGACCAGCCACCCAGTGCGAGGGCAACCTCATGCTCAATGCGGGCCTCGCGTAGAGCGTCCCGATAGCAATGTCGGAACGAGTGGAAGCAGGTCTTTTCGCGAGCCGCCCCAGCGCGCTCAAGGAAGCGTCTGAACCACTTGCTGAACGGGTCGCTGTAGTAGCCGGTGCTGGACTTCTGGAGTTCGGAAAATAGGCGGACGGCGCCAGCCGTTCGCCTTTGCTCCACGAAGGACAGGAACCCGATCTCGGCCAGTTGGGGGTGGACGGGGATGAACCGTTCGCTGGCTTCTGTCTTCAAGCGTTTGCCGTTGTCGGCGTCAGACGGTCCTTCCGTCACAAAGAAGCAGTCCACGCCATCGAGCCGGTGGATGTCCGCGACGTGTAGCTGGCATATCTCGTTCATTCTCATGCCCGAGAATAGGGCGATCAGCGGCACCCAGAACCGCCCACGACGCGGGTGCGCGTAGCCGGGCGTGGCGTATCCGGCCCAATCGTCAACGCAGCCTCGGTAGATCGGCGCGTCGAAGATCAGGCGTAGCTGCTCGGCGGAAAATGGTAGGCGTTTATCCCGCCGTCTCACCCGGTCGATGACCTGAAGCCCCTTGGCTGGGTTCCGCTCGATCCAGCCCTCATTCTGGCAGAAGTTCATAACCGCCCTGAACTTGCACATGTAGCCGTTGACCGAGGCTGGCGAGAGACGCCCGGTCAGGCCCTTCTCTTTGGACATCCTTGCAGCCGCCAGCGGTGACAGCTTGGGGAACTTCTTCTCGGCGTTCGACGGCAACCAAAGCAGCACGTCGAGAAGCTCGCGTGACGCTTCACGGTCGATGGACCGGATCGTGCGGTTCTCGCCCCATAGGCCGACCGTCAACTCGATGAGATTCAGATAATGAAGGTCCGTCTTGCGAGTGCGCTGCTTTGCAGGATCGGATCGGAACAGTTCGAAGGCTTGGCGAAGCGTTTTGTCCGCTGGCGGTGCCGGATGCGTCGGCGCGATCTTTGGACGCTCGTGGGGAGTCGGGATAACCGGCAGAGTGCCGTGGGCTTCGATGTCTCGCCATTGTTGCTCGAACTCTGCTGCGACGATCCGAGCTTTGCGGACAGCATCAGCCCGATAGCCGGTGCCGAGAGACCTCATCACCTCCGTCTTGCCGAGGATGCCAGCCAATGAACGCGGAACCCGAAGTCGAAGGTAGTAGGTCGATCCACGGACTATCAGGCCAGACGATTGCCGACGCCGAGCATCAGGTGACCGAGCAGACGGTTGAAGGGGCCGTTTGGACGGTGTGTGCGACGAGGTGGTGCCACAGCGTCGGGACGGTGAACTGACTGTAGGCGAACGCTTTTTCGACGGTCTCTTGGGAGCCGTGTGTAGCAGCGTGGTGTCAGATTGATCGCCTGTTTCCGTCCAAACCCTTGTTGAGCAAGGATTTGGTGGAGCCGAGGGGAGTCGAACCCCTGACCTCGTCATTGCGAACGACGCGCTCTACCAACTGAGCTACGGCCCCCTTCTCAGGGTGCAGGCGAGGGCGGGACATACGGGGGGCGGGGGTGTGGTGTCAACAGCCTGCCCGTCCCATGGCGACCGCCCGCGCCCGACCCGTGCGACGTATCGGCGTTTGTGGCTCCGCGCGACCTCGGCTAGAAGCGGCGCTCGGCCTGTTTGCGGGCCCGTCTCATCGCTCGGAGCGCTTCCATGGGTTACGCCATCGTCTGGCTGGTCGACACCGTCATCGGCCTGATGATCCTGTTCATCGTCGCCTCGGCCATCCTGAGCTGGCTGTTCGCCTTCGATGTGATCAACCACCGCAACCGGTTCGTGAACCAGGTGGCCGGCTTCCTCGACGCCGTGACCCGGCCCCTGCTGGAGCCTTTCCGCCGGGTCATCCCGTCGCTGGGCGGGATCGACATCTCGCCGATCGTGGTGCTGCTGCTGCTCAATTTCGCCCGCATCCTGTTCGACCGGATGGCCGCGCCGATCCTGATCGGCCTGCTGGGCTAGAAAGGGGTTGGGGCTCGTCCACGACGCGAAACCGTGTCTCAGGCGCCGCCCCGGCTTCGGCTCTGTTGCTGCATTGCACGATTCCAGCCTTGCACCGTCCGGCGACCCTCTTAAGGTGCCGCCGACTGGCCAAGGGCCGCTGAACACCACGACTAAATGACCACGATCGGAACAGTCGCCGTTATCGGCGCCGGACAGATGGGCGTCGGGATTTCCCACGCCGTGGCTCTGGGCGGCTATTCCGTGCGGCTCTACGACATCGCCGCGGCGCGCCTGCCGGTAGCCGTGGGCGAGATCGCCGCCAACCTGGCCCGCCAGGTGGGCAAGGGCACGGTGACCCAGGCCGACGCCGACGCCGCCCTGGCCCGCATCCAGACCACCGACAGCCTGGCCGAGGCCGGATCGGCCGATCTGGTCATCGAGGTCGCGGTCGAGGACGAGGCGGTCAAGAAGGCCCTCTACGCCGAACTGGTCCCGCATCTGGCGGCCCATACCCTGCTGGCCTCCAACACCTCTTCCATCTCGATCACCCGCCTGGCCTCGGCGACGGATCGGGCCGACCGCTTCATCGGCCTGCATTTCATGAAGCCGGCCCCGGTCATGGGCCTGGTCGAGATCATCCGCGGCATCGCCACCTCTGCGGACACCTATGACACCGCTGTCGCCTTCGCCGAGAGCCTGGGCAAGACCACCACCAACGCCGAGGACTTCCCGGCCTTCATCGTCAACCGTATTCTGGTGCCGATGATGAACGAGGCGATCTTCACCCTCTATGAGGGCGTCGGCGACGTGGCCTCGATCGACAAGGCGCTCAAACTGGGCGCCAACCACCCGATGGGTCCGCTGGAGCTGGCCGACTTCATGGGGCTGGACGTGGTCCTGGCCATCATGAACGTGCTCTACGACGGTCTGGCCGACAGCAAATACCGCCCCTGCCCCCTGCTGGTGAAATATGTCGAGGCCGGCTGGCTGGGACGCAAGTCGGGCCGCGGCTTCTACGACTATTCCGGCCCCAGCCCCGTTCCGACACGGTAGGGCGACGCGATGATCCCGACCTTCGAAAAGCCCGAAGACCTGCCCGGCCAGACCCGGGTCATGTGGCGGCGCACCCCGGGGGCGCAGGTGCTGGCCAGTATCGCCGCCGTCTGCTGGCCGCCCCTGATCGCCACCTTCTTCATCTGGCCGCCCAGCGGGCCGCACTGGATCCCGGGGCGCGAGATGGACTGGCGGCTGCTGGTCCTGTTCATCGGCCTCATCGCCGCCCCGACGGGCCTTTGGCTGCTGGGCCGCGAGCGCGACCGCACCGGCCGACCGGCCTCGCGTCTGGGCGTGATCTGGCGCTTCATGCTGTACGGCGGCCTTCTGGGCGCGGCCCTGGCCGTGATCTTCGCCCTGATCCAGATCCTGATCGGCGCGATCTCGTCGGGCAGCGTCATGCAGGCGCTCGGCTCGACCGAGACCATCCTGCTGATCTACGGCGTCGGCGGCCTTCCGGTGTCGATCCTGGTGGGTGTCAGCTACGCCCTGTGGGCCGGCCTGTGCGCCGCCTTCCTGGCCTTCCAGCCCGCGCCCGACAAGGTTCGCGACCGCCTGGGCCTGATGCGCGACGACAACCCCTAGGTCACAGTCGCCGCGGTTTGCGCCTCCGGCGTATTGCCTCGCGGATCATCGTTCGGCACCTTCCCGGCGCCCGGTTCGGGCGGGGGACATCGACATGACAGAAGCCGCCGTGGCCATCGCGGTTGAACCTCAACCCGCGCTCAAGCCGGGGCCGGTCAGCCGCGCCGACCGGATCGAGACGCTCGATGTCCTGCGCGGCTTCGCGGTGCTGGGCATTCTCGCCGTCAACGCCATGGCCTTCGCCTGGCCCGCGATGATGGACGCCGGCTCCATGGCCGCCCCCTACGCACTGGACACGGCCAACAGCTGGGCCGTCTGGGCCGTCGAGGTTCTGCTGCACAACAAATGCCGGACCCTGTTCTCCATGCTGTTCGGGGTGTCGATCTTCCTCGTCGGCGGCGAGCGGAGCGACAAGGCCCGGGGCGCGATCCTGAGACGACGCCTGCTGGTGCTGGCGATCTTCGGCCTGCTGCACGGCCTGGCCCTGTGGTTCGGCGACATCCTGCTGCTCTATGCCTGGTCGGGCGTCTTCATGATGCTGTGCCGGTCCTGGTCGCCGAAGCGGCTTCTGTGGACGGGGATCGGCATCGTCACCGCCTTCACCCTGCTGGAACTGGGCGGCAACGTCTTTTCCTCGCTTCAGCCCTATGACGCCGCCAAGGGCGCGGCCGAGGTGGCCAAACAGGCCGCCGCCACCCTGAAGACGGTCGAGGCCGTCCGCTCGGGCTGGGCCGGCGCCATGTTCGAGAACCTGAAGATGTGGGGGATCGTCCAGGGGATGAGCGCCGTCCTCTTCGTCTTCCCCACCGTGGGGCTGATGATGATCGGCCTGGGCCTGTTCAAGACCGGCTATCTGGCGGGGCGGTCGTCGGCCTGGGTCTATGGGCTGATGGTGGTGGTCGGGATCGCCATCACCGTGCCCTTCGGCTGGTACAACTGGCTGGATCTCCTGCCCGGCCACGCCCCGGCGGAGATCTACATCCCCCGCTCGATCGGCGACGCCCTGGCCCCCTTCTGCACCCTGGCCTATGTCGGGCTGCTGGTGCTGATGACGCGGTACGGTCTGGGCTGGCTGACGCGGCGGCTGGCGCCGGTCGGGAAGATGGCTTTCACCAACTATCTGACCCAGACCCTGATCATGACCTCCCTGTTCTACATGCCCTGGGGGCCGCTGCTGTACGGCAAGGTCGAGCCGGCGCCGCTGTGGGGCATAGTCGGGGCGGTCTGGCTGCTGCAGCTGATCTGGTCGCCGCTGTGGCTGTCGGTGTTCGAGATGGGGCCGCTGGAGTGGGTGTGGCGCTGCCTGACCTATGGGCGGTTCGTGCCGCTGCTGAAGCGGGGGTGAGCAAGAAGCGTTAGTGAGCAAGAGGTGAGCGGCGCCACGAAAGTTTCGCAGATGGCCGGCGCTCACTGCTCGCTCACTAGCACTCCTCACTAGCACTCTCGGGTCTATCCCCTCTAAAAGCCCGGCATGACCGATACGCCTGAGACCACCCCCGATACCGCACTCGTCCGCCCCGAGGCCCGCAGTCCGCGCGGCTTTGGCGACAAGCGCGGCCGCGATCTGATCGCCGAGCGCCGCATCGTGGCGAAGGTGTCCGAGGTCTATGAGCGCTGGGGCTTCGAGCCGCTGGAGACTCCGGCCTTCGAATATGTCGACGCGCTCGGCAAATTCCTGCCCGACACCGACCGTCCGAACGAGGGCGTTCTGGCGCTTCAGGACGACGACGACCAGTGGATGGCCCTGCGCTACGACCTGACCGCGCCGCTGGCCCGGTTCGCGGCCCAGAACTGGGAGACCCTGCCCAAACCCTTCCGCCGCTACGCCTTCGGGCCGGTCTGGCGCAACGAGAAGCCCGGACCGGGGCGCTTCCGCGAGTTCTGGCAGTGCGACGCCGACACCGTGGGCTCGGACCGGCCCGAGGCCGACGCGGAGATCATCGCCATGGCCTCTGCGGGCCTGAGGGCGGCGGGTCTGGCCGAGGGTCAGGCGGTGATCCGCGTCTCCAACCGCAAACTGTTCGACGGCCTGTTCGACGCCGGCGGGGTGACCGATCCGGCCCAGCGCCTGACCGCCCTGCGCGCCGTCGACAAGTTCGACCGTCTGGGCTGGGAAGGCGTGTCGGCCCTGCTCGGCGAAGGCCGGCTGGACGAGAGCGGCGACTATACCAAGGGGGCGAAACTGCCGCTGGGCGTCGCCGCCACCATCGAGGCCTTCCTCGCTTCCGCAGGCGACGCGGCCCTGTCGCGCGCGGAGACGCTGGAGGCCGTCGCGCGGGCGGGCGGTCTGGGCGCGGCGGGTGAAGCCGCCCTTGAGGAATTGGCCGGCATCGACGCCGCGCTGAAGGCCATGGGCGTGGATCAGGCCTCGGTGAAGTTCGATCCCACCATCGTGCGCGGTCTGGAATATTACACCGGCGCCGTTTTCGAGGCCGAACTGTTGCTGGAGACGAAAGACGACAAGGGCCGGCCGATGCGCTTCGGCTCGATCGGCGGCGGCGGCCGGTATGACGATCTCGTCGCCCGTTTCACCGGCCAGTCGACCCCGGCGACGGGCTTCTCCTTCGGGGTGTCGCGTCTGGCCTCGGCGCTTCGGGCGGCCGGACGGGCCGACGCCTCGGTGCGCGGGCCGGTCGTGGTCATCGTCTTCTCGCAGGACGACATGCAGTCCTATCTCGACGCCGTCTCCGAGCTGAGGAACGCGGGCATACCCGCCGAACTCTACCTCGGTCGGGCCGGTATGAAGGCCCAGATGAAATACGCCGACCGCCGGGGCGCCCCCGCCGCCGTCATGCTGGGCGGGGACGAGATCGCCGCCGGTCAGGTAACCATCAAGGACCTCGACGCCGGACGCGCCTTGGCCGCCGGCGTGGCCGATAACGAGGCCTGGAAGGCGGCCCGACCCGGTCAGGTCACCGTCGCCCGCAGCGACCTTGTGCAAACCATTCGCGGCATTATCGAATAAGCTTCGATAAAATCCGGCTTCACGGATGACTTATCGACGATCACTCATAAAAGTTTCGGTTTTTGCGTGACGGTTCATTGACGACACCCGGGCATCCGGGTCATTTGACCTCACTCGAACGGCGCAACGCGGAAGCACAGCTGCCGGTCGGAGGCGTTTCGGGGAGGAAACGTCCGCTCCACAGAGAGCGTGAAAGCCCGCTGCGATGTATCCCCCGCAGCGGGCTTTTTCACATCCAGATTCCTGAGGTCGCTATCGTTCGCTGCGCGGCGGCTCACTGCTTGAGCGCGATGCGAATGCCTTCGCAGGAACACGAGAGTTGCGGCACGAACTCATCCGGATCCGGCGGAATCATCGTCCGCCTGTAATTCGCCGCTCTCTTGCTCTATAGGGCTCGCGCTCAAGCAGCGCGTCTCCGCGAGACGCGCGTTAGCGCCCCAACAAAGTCTTCCATGAAATTTCTCGACCAGGCCAAGATCTATATTCGTTCCGGCAACGGCGGTGGCGGTTCCGTCTCCTTCCGACGCGAGAAATTCATCCCGAACGGCGGCCCTGACGGCGGCGACGGCGGCAACGGCGGCAATGTCTGGATCGAGGCGGTCGAGGGTCTGAACACCCTGATCGACTATCGCTACAAACAGCATTTCAAGGCCGGCACCGGCCATCACGGCCAGGGCCGACAGATGCACGGCGGCAAGGGCGAGGATGTCGTGCTCAAGGTCCCGGTCGGCACCCAGGTGCTGGGTGAGGACAAGGAGACGGTCGTTCTGGACATGACCGAGGTCGGCCAGATCGAATGCCTGCTGCGCGGCGGCAACGGCGGCTGGGGCAATGTCCGCTTCAAGGGCCCGCAGAACCAGGCGCCGCGCTTCGCCAACCCCGGCCAGGAAGGCCAGGAGATGTGGATCTGGCTACGGCTGAAACTGATCGCCGACATCGGTCTGGCGGGCCTGCCCAACGCCGGCAAGTCGACCTTCCTCGCCGCGGCCTCGGCCGCCCGGCCCAAGATCGCCGACTATCCGTTCACGACCCTGGCCCCCAACCTCGGCATGGTGGATCTGTCGCCGGGCGAGCGTTTCGTCATCGCCGACATCCCCGGCCTGATCGAGGGCGCCAGTGACGGCGCCGGGCTCGGCACCCGCTTCCTTGGCCACGTCGAACGTTCGGCCTCCCTGATCCATCTGATCGACGGCACCCAGGACAATGTCGTGGAGGCGTACCGGATCATTCGTGGCGAGCTGGATGCCTATGGCGAGGGTCTGGGCGACAAGGCCGAGATTCTGGCGCTCAACAAGATCGACGCCCTGACCCCGGAAGCGCGCGAGGAAAAGGCCGCCGAGCTGGAGGCCGTCGCCGGCCGCCGTCCCATGCTGGTCTCGGGCGTGTCCGGCGAGGGCGTGCCCGAACTGCTGCGCGCCGCCTGGGCCGAGGTCCGCAAGAACCGCGGCGAGATCGACGACGAGGGCGACGAACGCGTCCAGCTGACCGAGGCCTGGCGGCCCTAGTCGTCGAGTTCGTCGGCCAGCCGCCTGAGGTGTTCGGCCGGAGCGTCAGTGATAGGATCGACGTGAGAGACGATGATCCGCTTCAGGTCCGGCAGGGCCGCCCAGTCGCGCATCTGGGCCGCCAGCGCCGCCTTGTCCTTGATGAAGCGGCGGATGGTTCGGGGAATGCTCGGTTCGTGCACCCCGTAGTCGAACAGCCGCGTCATGACATTGGCGCCCAGACCGTGCGGGTGGGTCACATGGCCGATGATGTCGTTGGTGATCAGGGTCGTCCCGCCTGATCGCGTGACGATCAGGGCGCTCTCGGCCGCCGCCGTGCCCGCGACCGTGACGAAGCGGACGCCCGGATCGCCGAAGACGTCCTCGGTCGCGTCGACCGGCACTGCCGCCTCTACCGCCTCATGCGAGCCCTCGGGTGCGACCACCGTCAGGCCCGGATAGCGGTCCTTGAACAGCCGGGCGTCCAGCCGGTGACCGGCATTGGGCACGATGAGGAAGCGCGGCGCCCCGAAAGCCTCCAGCTCGGCCATGCCGGCGTCGTCGAGGGCGATGGCGCTCCAGATCACCACCCCGCCGTCCTTGAGGCGCACCGCCGTCATCCGCCGGGGAAAGCGGCCGAGGGGCATGACGATCTCGCCGGCGACACTGATCAGGCCTTCATCGACCGTCTCGATCGCCCCATGCGGGCCGACCGTCCATTCGGCGTTGAATTGGCTCATCGGTCTCTCCGGCGACTGCCCCTGGTGAACGATCGGCGGGGAGGCGGGTTCATTGCGCCGGAACCCCACGGCCTTGAGCTCGCTCCCTGACGACAAAGGAGAGACAATCCATGGATGACAAACAGAGCGACGGCCGCAAGGCGAACGGCGCCGCGCCCGGAGGCAAGCCCGACGCCTCTACGTCGGAGGCGAAGGTCCGGGAAACCGGCCGCCGCGAGACGAAGTCGGCCGGACCCGATGGTCCCGACGCTGGCGAGGTGGGCAAGACGTTCAAGCAAACCGGCGGGTGATTCCTGCGCGACAGAGGCGTGACGGCGTGATAGCGCAGCCTTGAGCATAAGCCTGTCAGAGCCCTCCCCGCCTTGTCCTTCTTCCACGCCGGTCCCGCGCCCCGGATCTCCGGGCCCCGTCACGGGGCGCTGAGGGATGGGCTGGCCCTGACGCGAGGGATGCGGGTCGGGCTGTTCGGCGGCTCGTTCAACCCGGCCCACGACGGTCACGCCCATGTCGCCGAGACGGCCATGAGCCGGCTGGGGCTGGAGCGGGTCATCTGGCTGGTCTCGCCGCAGAATCCGCTGAAAGGCCGTCAGGAGACGGCGCCGCTGGAGGGCCGGATGGCCTCTGCCCGCGCCTTGGCCAAGGGGCCCGGCATGATCGTCTCCGACTTCGAGACCCGCATCGGCACGGCCTGGACGGTCGATACCCTCAGGGCCCTGAAGGCGCGCCATCCGGGCGTGCATTTCGTCTGGCTGATGGGGTCCGACAACCTGGCCAGCTTCCATCGCTGGAGGGGCTGGACCGACATCATGCGGATGATGCCGGTGGCGGTGATCGCCCGGCCGGGCTCGCTGCTGGAAAGCCGCTCTGCGCCGGCCGCGCGGCGTTTCGCGAGCGATCGGGTGTCCGAGACCGAGGCCCGCCGCCTGCCCGATATGGCGGCCCCCGCCTGGACCTATCTGACCGCGCCGCTGAACCTCAGTTCGTCGACCGCCCTGCGCGCGAAAGCCCGCGTCGAACCTGATTCGGCGGCTCCGCTTGAGTCGGGTGACCTTGGGGGCCATCTGTGCTAGAGACCCTCTTTAGTCACCGCCCTGGAGCCCTCCGCTGACCCCCTCGCCCGCGTACGATACGCAAGACGACGCCGTTTCCAACACGGCCCATGAGATGGACGAATTCGAGCCCATCCATTCCGAAGACGGCGACGAGTCTACGGGGTTTGACGGTCCGCGCGCGGCTCTGCCCGTCGGTTCGACGCCGCTGGAGACCGCCATCCTCGCCAAGCTGGATGACGACAAGGCGCTGGACATCGTCCTGATCGACCTCAAGGGCAAGTCGCCCATGGCCGACACCATGATCGTGGCCTCGGGCCGGTCGCACCGCCACGTCGGCGCGCTTGCTGACCACCTGCTGCGCACGCTGAAGGACCACGGTCTGGGCAAGGCCAAGGTCGAGGGCCTGCCGCACTGCGATTGGGTCCTGATCGATTCCGGCGACGTGATCATCCACCTGTTCCGGCCGGAAGTGCGGATGTTCTACAACATCGAGAAGATCTGGGCCGTCGACAGCGCCCACCGCACCCAGGCCTCGGCCTGATCTTTTCCGCTCGTCCCCGCGCAGGCGGGGATCCAGTGCTTTGGGCGATCGGATCAGGATGGCTGGCGACAGACCCTCATCCCACAGGCATTGCCTCATAAAATGACTGGGTCCCCGCCTTCGCGGGGACGAGCGGAGTTCGGGGTGAAACTTTCAGTCATAGCGATCGGCAAACCGGGGCGCGGGCCTGAGGCCGCGCTCGCGGACGACTATGCCCGGCGCGCCACCCTCGCGGGCCGGGCGCTGGGTCTCGGCCCTCTGGAGCTGGTCGATCTCGACGCGAAGAAGACCGGCAAGGCGCCCGAGGCCGAACTGCTGCTTGCCGCGGCGGAAGGCGCGCACCTGATCGCCTGCGACGAGCGCGGCAAGACGTACTCGAGCCGCGCCTTCGCCGATCATATCGCGACCCTGCGCGACCGGGGCGAGCGCAAGGTCGTCTTCGTCATCGGCGGGGCGGACGGGCTGGACAAGTCTGTGCTCGACGCCGCCGGTTCGACCCTGGCCTTCGGGCCCCAGACCTGGCCTCATGCCCTGGCCCGCGCCATGCTGGCCGAACAGCTCTATCGGGCCGTGACGATCCTGGCCGGATCACCCTATCATCGGGACTGAACCGGTCCCGATCTGATCCCTTGAAACGCCTCCTCCTTCTCGGCTGCGCCTTCGCGCTGGCGGCGACGCCCGCGGCGAGCCTGCGCGCGCGGCAAGAGAGCAGCGAGCTCTCCGGGCTCCAGTCCGAATATCGCGACGAGCAGGTCCGGGCCCGCCGGCTGAGGGCCGACGCCGCCGAGGCCGCGGCCGAGATCATCGATCTGGACCGCCAGCTGGCCGCCCTGCGTCAGGCCGAGAGCCACGACGACATCCAGATGGCCGCCCAGCGCGCCCGACTGAACGAGCTGAGCCGGAGGGAATCCGTGCTTCTGATCGCCCTGGCCAAGGACCGGGGCCAGCAGGCGCGCCTGCTCTCGGCCTTGCAGATGATGAGCCGTGATCCGCCGCCGCCCCTGCTGATCCCGTCCGACAAGGCCGTCGACACGGTGCGCGCCGCCATCCTGATGCGGGCCATGACGCCCGAGTTGCAGCGCCGCACCCGGGCCCTGGTCGATCAGCAGACCGAGATCGCCCGCATCCGCCGCCTCGCCGTTCTGTCCAGCGAACAGCTGATGACCACCGAGAGCGCCCAGGGCGATCGGCGCGGCGAGATCGAGAACCTGTCGGCCCGCAAGGCCGCACTCGTCGCCGTGCTCAAGGCCGACGCCGAACGCTCGGAACGCGCCGCCAGGGTGCTGGAGGCCCGGATCCGCAGTCTGGGCGGCGAAATACAGCCCCTCTCCGCCGCCGAGGCCGACGCCGAGACCGTGGTCACCCGCCTGCCCGGCGGCCGTTCGCGCCTGAGCCCGCCCGCCCCGGGCCAGCCCGACGCCGTCTTCGGCCGGGGCTCCTCGGGCTGGCGCTGGCGCACGGGCGCGCGGACCATCACCGCCCCAGCCAATGCCGTCGTCGACTACGCCGGGCCGTTGAGCGGCTGGGGCCAGGTGGTCATCCTCGACCTCGGCCCCGGCTGGCGTGCGGTCATCGCCGGTCTGGACAGCGTATCGGTCGAGGCCGGCGGCCGGGTGGCGGATGGTCAGGCCCTGGGTCGCTCGGCCGACGACGGCGAGGTCTATTTCGAACTGCGCCGCGACGAACGCCCCGTCGACCCCGCGCCGTGGTTGAGGTGAGGGGCTCAGGCGAGGAGCTGCGATGACCGGTTCGGCGAACGCGAAACCGCTTTCCATCCGCCCCCGACGCTGATTTTATCCGGGGCAAGCGTCGGCGCCACGAATTCGTCGTGACTTCGGCGTTCCTGACCCTGATACCGGACGCCTGAAGGCTTCGGCTTCGAAGACCTCTGACGACCGCGAAAGAGACCGAATGCGTAAACTGCTCCTCGCCGGCGGCGCCGTGCTGGCCCTGGGCCTGAGCGGCATGACTGTCGCCACCCAGACGCCCCGGAACGAGACCTTCCGGATGCTGCAGCTGTTCGGGGACGTCCTGGCCGTGGTCGAGCAGGCCTATGTGGTCCCGGTCGACAACAAGAAGCTGATCGAGGCGGCGCTGGCGGGCATGATGTCGGCCCTGGATCCGCATTCCAACTATCTGGCCCCCGACGGCTATGAGGACCTGCAGGAGCGCACCTCGGGCGAATATTCGGGCGTCGGCCTGACCATCACGGCCGAGGGCGGTCTGGTGAAGGTCATCTCGCCGATGGACAATTCTCCGGCCAGCCGCGCCGGCATCCAGGCCGGGGACGTCATCTCGGCCATCGACGGCCAGAACGCCGCGGGCCTGAGCGTCTCGGAAGTGTCCAACAAACTGCGCGGCGCCATGGGCACCTCGGTCAAGGTCACCGTCCTGCGCGACGGCGAGGAGGCCCGCGAGGTCACCCTGGTGCGCGAGGTGATCAAGGTCGAGAGCGTCACCGGCCGTCTGGAAGGCGACTTCGGCTATATCCGCATCTCGACCTTCAACGAGAACACCGGCCGCGAGCTGACCCAGGTCATCACCCGGCTGAAGACCGAGAAGCCGGGCATCAAGGGCTTCGTCCTCGACCTGCGCAACAACGGCGGCGGGCTTCTGACCGCGGCCATCGACGTGTCCGACACCTTCCTCGAGCGCGGCGAGATCGTCAGCCAGCGCGGCCGCAAGCCCGACCAGATCGACCGCTACGCCGCCAAGCCCGGCGACCTGACCAACGGCCTGCCGCTGGTGGTGTTGATCAACTACGGCTCGGCCTCGGCGTCCGAGATCGTGGCCGGCGCCCTGAAGGATCAGGAACGGGCGACGATGGTCGGCCTCACCAGCTTCGGCAAGGGTTCGGTCCAGACCGTCATCCCGCTGAACCAGGGCAAGGACGGCGCCCTGTCGATCACCACGGCGCGCTACTACACCCCGTCCGGCCGCTCGATCCAGAAGATCGGCATCGAGCCGGATCTGGAGGTCGCCCGTTCGGAGGCTGAGGGCCGGATCGTATCGCGCTCCAGCTTCATCTATTCCGAGGCCGCCTACGCCACCGCCCTGGACGCCTCCATCGGCGCCGAACGCAAGGGCGCCCACACGCCGCACGAGGCCCCGGGCCCGGACTTCGACAAGGCCAAGGACTATCAGCTGGAACGGGCGCTGGACGTGCTGCGCGCCGGCGGCGACCTCTCGAAACTGGCGGCGGCCCCGGCCGGGATCGTGGTCGATGACGGCACGGAAAAGGCGGCGGAAACGGCGGCCAATGACGACGCTCCGGCCACGGCTCCGGAGACGAAGCCCGAGCCCGCTCCGGAAGCGACCCCGACGCCGCAACAGCGCCGCCGGTAAAGGGTTGAGCGTGGGCTGACAGAGCCCCTCCGTCTCTTCGCTATGCTTCGAGACACCTCCCCACGTCGTGGGGAGGAGGATGGTGAATGGCGCGTTAGGGTTTCTTAACCGCCGCACGGCAGAGTGACGTCTGAGAAGGACCGCCCGTCGCGGTCCCTGACCCAGCGTCCTGTCGCCTTATGTTCGCCAAGAGAGAATCCGCCCTCGCCGCCGCCGCCGGAGCCGCTCCGCAGAGCAAGCTTCCGCGCCTGAGCCTGGCCCCGGTCGTCGACGCCCTGAAGCGGCCGCCGGTCGCCGTCGGGGCCGCCGGCCTGTTGCTGCTTGGAACCGTGGCCCTGTTCCTGACGGTGCTGGGCGACCCCACGGCCGGAACCCCCTCGGCGCGCGCCGCCCTGCATCGCGAAACCCACGCCCCCGCAGCCCCTGAGGCGCCAACCGGCATGGAGGCCTTCGGCATGGGCGGCGACTGGGCCGCCTGGCAGACCCTGGGCGATCCCAATGCCGACCCGGCCCTCTCCGGAGCCGCCGGGGGCGACGCCCTGATCACCCTGCCCGACGGCGCGACGGTCGCGGGCGGCGGCGCCTTCACCGCGCCCAAACGCCCGGCCCAGCCCCTGGTCTCGGCCCCGATCGCGGGCCTGAGCCAGCCGGGTCCGAACGGCCCCCTGCCGACCATCGCCGCCGACGGCCGCGTCCCGGCCCAGGCCTATGCCCGTCCCTTCCGCCCGAACGGCAAGCCGCGCGTCTCCCTGATCGTCGGCGGCCTCGGCCTCAACGCCGTCACCACCCGCGCCGCCATCGAACGTCTGCCGGCCGAGGTGACCCTGAGCTTCGTCCCCTATGCCGACGGCCTGCAGGGCTGGATCGATCTGGCCCGCGCCCAGGGCCATGAGGTGATGATCGAGATCCCGATGGAGCCCTCGGGCTATCCGGACAACGATCCGGGTCCCCAGACCCTGCTGTCCTCCGCCACGCCCGACGACATCACCGCCCGGATGAACTGGCTGCTCGGCCGCGCCACCGGCTATTTCGCGGTGACCAACTATCTGGGCGACAAGTTCGTGACCTCGGACAACGGCATGGCCGCCTTCCTCAGCGTGCTGCGCCAGCATGGCGTCGCCTTCATCGACGACGGCTCGGCCCGCCGCAAGCCGGGCGCCTGGGCCCGCGCCAGCGCGGATTCCATCATTGACGAGACCCAGACCCCGGCCTTCATCGTCGGCCGCCTGAACGCGCTCGAAGCCCGCGCCAAGGCCACCGGCGCGGCTCTGGGGACCGGTTTCAGCTATCCGGTCACCGTCGAGGCCGCCGCCCGCTGGACCGCCGGTCTGGATGCGCGGGGGCTGCAGCTGGCCCCGGCCTCGGCGATGACGCAACGGCCGGGGCGGTAGCTGCACCAGGTGAGGAGTGCTAGTGAGCAAGGGGTGAGCAGGATCGCAAGCGCGCTCGCCGCCTCGCACTCACTTCTCGCTCACTAGCACTCCTCACCCATGACCCTGCCCGACCTCTCCCTCTACCGCCCCAATGTCGGCGTCGTGCTGTTCAATGCGGAGGGCAAGGTCTGGTACGGGCGCCGGCACGCCACCGAGGGGCCGTACAACTGGCAGTTCCCGCAAGGGGGCGTGGACAAGGGTGAGGACGTCGCCGAGGCCGCCCTGCGCGAGCTGCAGGAAGAGACCGGGGTCACCTCTGTGGAGCTTCTCGGCCGCACCGACGACGAAATCCTCTACGACTTCCCGGCCGAGCTGATGGCCCAGCACCTGCGCGAGAAGCGCAAACCCTGGAACGGCCAGCGCCAGACCTGGTTCGCCTTCCGCTTCACCGGCGACGAGGCCGAGATCGACCTGAACCAGCATGAGGAGGTCGAGTTCGACGCCTGGCGCTGGGGCGACCTCTCGGAAGCCTGCGACCTGATCGTGCCGTTCAAGCGCGCCGCCTATGAGCAGGTGGTGGCGGCCTTCGGGAAGTTCGCAGGCTAGGTCGCGCCGCAGCCTTCGGGCTTGAGCACCCGCACGGTCGAGGCGGGATATCGGACCAGTTTGGCGGCGGGCCGTATCGGGCGCGGCGCGAAACCACCCCCGCAGTTGGGGCAGACCCCCTTCAGCGCCCCCTCCGCACAGTCGGCGCAGAAGGTGCATTCGAATGTGCAGATGCGCGCCTCGGCGCTCGCGGGCGGCAGGTCCCGGTCACAGCATTCACAGTTCGGGCGCAGTTCGAGCATCGGAGCCTCCTCGGAGGCTGAGGTTAGCGGCGCAGCTTGCCCAGCGCCAGCCGCACCAGACCCGCCACGGCGACCAGGGCCCACGCGCCCTCCATCAGGGCCGCCGACAGGTTGAAGTCCACCGACAGGGACCAGAGGATCAGCAGGGCGCCCGCCAGGTTGAGCACCAGCGCCGGCCATTGCTTCGGATCCAGCTTTCCGGCCGTGGCGCCCGCGTAGGCGATGAGAATGAGCAGGACGCCGAATACGCCGGCGATATCGATCAGGGTCATGGCCTTGAAGCCCTCCGTGTGGGCCGGGCCGTCCCGGACTTCACGCCGGTCGCCCGGCGGCGGGGACGTGGCCCCATGAGGCCAGTCTAGCCGCCCGCATCGCCCGTTCAACCCGCCTTGGCCAGACTGGCGAGATTGGCGATTTCGGCCCGTCGGGATTGGTCGATTTGACGACAGCCCTTGGCGACCGGGTCGCCAGTCCGAAATGCAAAACAGCCGGCGCTTGCGCGCCGGCTGTTTGCAGATGGATCAAAGCGCTTGTCGCGGCTCTGTCAGGTCTTAACCCGCGACGACTTCCGTCGCCTGCTCGGCCAGGATGGTCAGGCCGGCGGGGGTCACGTCGGCGAAGCCGCCATGGACGGTGAAGACGCGCTTCGTATTGCCGTCGAAGACCGTGACCGGACCTTCGCGCAGGGCCGTCATGAAGGGGGCGTGGTCGGGCAGGACGCCGAAGTCGCCTTCGACGCCCGGCGCGTCGACCTGATCCACGTGGCCCGAAAAGACCTCGCGCTCAGGTGCGACCAGCGAGAACTGCAGCTTGCCCGCCATGACTCAGGCGGCCTCGGCGGCGAGCTTGGCGGCCTTCTCGACGGCTTCCTCGATCGGGCCGACCATGTAGAAGGCGGCTTCCGGCAGGTGGTCGTATTCGCCGGCGACGATGCCCTTGAACGAGCGGATCGTGTCTTCGAGCGAGACGAACTTGCCGTCGGCGCCGGTGAACTGTTCGGCGACGAAGAAGGGCTGCGACAGGAAGCGCGAGATCTTGCGGGCGCGCGACACGACCAGCTTGTCGTCTTCCGACAGCTCGTCCATGCCCAGGATGGCGATGATGTCCTTCAGGGCCTTGTACTGCTGCAGGACTTCCTGGACCGAGCGGGCGACGTTGTAGTGCTCTTCGCCGATGACCAGCGGGTCCATGATCCGCGAGGACGAGTCCAGCGGATCGACGGCCGGGAAGATGGCCTGGGCGGCGATGTCGCGCGACAGAACGGTGCGGGCGTCAAGGTGGGCGAACGAGGCGGCCGGGGCCGGGTCGGTCAGGTCGTCGGCGGGAACGTAGATGGCCTGGATCGAGGTGATCGAGCCCTTCTTCGTGGAGGTGATGCGCTCCTGCAGGTTGCCCATTTCCGTGGCCAGGGTCGGCTGATAGCCCACCGCCGACGGGATACGGCCCAGCAGGGCGGACATTTCCGAACCGGCTTGCGTGAAGCGGAAGATGTTGTCGACGAACAGCAGAACGTCCTTGCCTTCCTCGTCGCGGAAGTACTCGGCCTGGGCCAGACCGGTCAGGGCGACGCGGGCGCGGGCGCCGGGAGGCTCGTTCATCTGGCCGTAAACGAGGGCGCATTTCGAGCCTTCGGTCGAGCCGTTGTTCTTGGTCGGGTCCACGTTCACGTTGGACTCGATCATCTCGTGATACAGGTCGTTGCCTTCGCGGGTGCGCTCACCCACGCCGGCCAGCACCGAATAGCCGCCGTAGGCCTTTGCGATGTTGTTGATCAGTTCCTGCATGGTGACGGTCTTGCCGACGCCGGCGCCGCCGAACAGGCCGGTCTTGCCGCCCTTGGTGTAGGGGCACATCAGGTCGATGACCTTGATGCCCGTGACCAGGATTTCCGACGAGGTCGACTGCTCTTCGAACGAAGGCGCCTCGCGGTGGATCGGGCGGTACATGGTGGTGTTGATCGGGCCCTGTTCGTCGATCGGCGCGCCGACGACGTTCATGATGCGGCCGAGGGTGCCCGGGCCGACCGGCGCCAGGATCGAGGTGCCCGTGTCGGTCACCGGCTGGCCGCGCGTCAGGCCTTCCGAGGTGTCCATGGCGATGGTGCGGACCATGTTCTCGCCGAGGTGCTGGGCGACCTCGAGAACCAGGGTGAAGGGCTCGCCCGTCTTCTGGTCGACGTTCTGGGTGTGCAGGGCGTTCAGGATCGCCGGCAGCTGGCCTTCGAACTCGACGTCGACGACGGCGCCGATGACCTGGGCGATCTTGCCCACGCCCGTGCCTGCGGTGACGACGGCGTTACCCGTGGCGGCGGCGGCCTTCGGGGCCTTGGGAGCCGCAGGCTTGCGGGCGGCGGGTTTCTTGACGGTGTCGGTCATCGGGTGCGTCCGTTTCGTATGTTCTGTCAGGATCGGAGGATCAGAGCGCTTCCGCGCCGGCGATGATCTCGATCAGTTCGGTGGTGATTTGGGCCTGACGCTTGCGGTTGTACTGCAGCGTCAGCGAGTTGATGAGGTCGCCCGCATTGCGCGTGGCGTTGTCCATGGCGGCCATCTGGGCGCCGAAGAAGCTGGCCTGGTTCTCGTACAGCGCCGCCAGGACCTGCGTCGTGATATTGCGCGGCAGGACGACGTCGAGGATTTCCTCTTCCGAGGGCTCGTACTCGTAAACGGCGCCGTTCAGGTTGATCGGAGCCGCATCGCCGTCTACGACCGCCGGGATCAATTGCTTGGGCGTCGGGACCTGCGAGATGGCCGACTGGAAGCGGCTGTAGAACAGGGTCACGACGTCGGCGTTGCCGGCCTCGAACTCCTCCGCGATCAGGGCGGCGATCGGCTCGGCCGCGCCCATGCCGATGACCTTGTGGTCCGACATTTCGAAGGTGCGGATCAGCTTGTCGCCGTACAGACGCGACAGGCCGTCGCGGACCTTGCGGCCCACGGCGACGATGCGGACGTCCTTGCCCGAGGCGATCAGCGAGTTGATCCGCTCCTTGGCGGCGCGGATGACGTTGGAGTTGAACCCCCCCGCCAGACCCTTGTCGCCCGTGGCCACGACCACGAGGTGCTTCTTGTCCGAACCCGTGCCGGCCAGCAGCCTGGGCGCGCCGTCGCCGGAGACGCCCGCCGCCAGATTGGCGATGACCGCAGCCATCTTGCGGGCGTAGGGACGCGCGCTTTCGGCCTGGTCCTGGGCGCGTTTCAGCTTGGCCGCGGCGACCATGTTCAGGGCTTTCGTGATCTTCTGCGTGGACTTCACGCTGTCGATCCGATTGCGCATTTCCTTGAGGCTGGCCATCGGGCGCTACTCTTTCAGCTTCCGGTGATCAGGCTTAGGCGAAGGTTTTGACGAAGGCTTCCAGCACCGACTTCAGCTCGGCTTCGAGCTCGGCGGTGAGGTCCTTCTTGGCGCGGATGCCGTCCAGCAGCGAGGCGTTCGACGAGTGGATGCGGGCCAGGAGCTCGCTCTCGAAACGACCGATGTCCGAAACGGCGATGCCGTCCAGATAGCCGCGCGTACCGGCGTAGACCGAGACGACCTGCTCTTCCATGGTCAGCGGCGAATACTGGGGCTGCTTCAGCAGCTCCGTCAGGCGCGCGCCGCGGGCCAGCAACTTCTGGGTCGAGGCGTCCAGGTCCGAACCGAACTTGGCGAAGGCGGCCATTTCCCGATACTGGGCCAGCTCGCCCTTGATGGAGCCCGCAACCTTCTTCATGGCCTTGGTCTGGGCCGAGGAGCCCACGCGCGACACCGAGATGCCGACGTTCACGGCCGGGCGGATGCCCTGGTAGAAAAGGTCGGATTCCAGGAAGATCTGGCCGTCGGTGATCGAGATCACGTTCGTCGGGATATAGGCCGAAACGTCGTTGGCCTGGGTTTCGATCAGCGGCAGGGCGGTCATCGAGCCCGAGCCGTAGTCGGCGTTCAGCTTGGCCGAACGCTCCAGCAGACGCGAGTGCAGGTAGAAGACGTCGCCCGGATAGGCTTCACGACCCGGCGGGCGGCGCAGCAGCAAGGACATCTGGCGGTAGGCGACGGCTTGCTTGGACAGGTCGTCATAGACGATCAGGGCGTGCATGCCGTTGTCGCGGAAGAACTCGCCCATGGCGGTGCCGGCGAACGGAGCCAGGAACTGCAGCGGGGCCGGTTCCGAGGCCGTGGCGGCGACGACGATGGTGTAGTCTAGGGCGCCGCGCTCTTCGAGCGTCTTGACGATCTGGGCGACGGTCGAACGCTTCTGACCGATGGCGACGTAGATGCAGTACAGCTTCTCGCCTTCCGACGCCGCGGCGGCGTTGGTCGACTTCTGGTTCAGGATGGTGTCGATGGCGACGGCGGTCTTGCCGACCTGACGGTCGCCGATGATCAGCTCGCGCTGGCCGCGGCCGACGGGGATCAGGGTGTCGATGGCCTTCAGGCCGGTCTGCATCGGCTCGTGCACCGACTTGCGGGGGATGATGCCCGGGGCCTTGACGTCGACGCGGCGACGCTCGGTGAAGGAGATCGGGCCCTTGCCGTCGATCGGCTCGCCCAGCGGGTTGACGACGCGGCCCAGCAGGCCCTTGCCGACCGGAACGTCCACGATCTCGCCGAGGCGGCGGACTTCGTCGCCTTCAGCGATGGCGGCGTCGGCGCCGAAGATAACCGCGCCGACGTTGTCGCGCTCGAGGTTCAGGGCCATGCCCTTCACGCCGGCCTTGGGGAACTCGATCATCTCGCCGGCCTGGACGTTGTCCAGACCGTGGATGCGGGCGATGCCGTCGCCGACCGACAGCACCTGGCCGACGTCGGACACGTCCGCTTCAACGCCGAAGGAGGCGATCTGCGACTTGAGGATGGCCGAAATCTCGGCGGCGCGGATGTCCATTTGGATCTCTCTGTCTTCGTCTTCAGGTCGGGCTGTGAGGCCCGCTACATTCTTGTTGGCGCGCGCCTTAGGCGCGCTTGAGGGCGAACTTCATCTGGTCGAGCTTGGTCTTCAACGAGGCGTCGAACAGCTTCGAGCCGACCTTCACCTTCAGGCCGCCCAGGATCGACGGATCGACCCGGGTGGTGATTTCGGGGTTCTTGCCCAGGGCCGTCGTCAGGGCCGTGGTGATGGTCTTCAGCTGGGCCGCGGTCAGGGCCTGGGTCGAGACGACCTCGGCGGCGACGATGCCGGCATGCTTGGCGTACAGGGCCTCGAAACCGGCGATGACGGCGGCCAGATCGCGGGCTCGGCCGTTCTGGGCCAGCAGGCCGAGGAAATTCCGGGTGGTGATCTCGAACTTCGCCCTGGTCGCGATGGCGATCAGGCCCTTGACCTGGTCCTCGGCCGAAATCACCGGCGAGGTAGCGAGGCGGCGCAGGTCGGCGCTCTCGGTCCAGGCGGCCTTCAGCGACTTGAGATCGGCGCGCACGGCGTCGATTTTGTTCGTCTCGAGGGCGAGGTCAAACAGCGCCTGTGCGTAGCGCTCGCCGACTTCCGTCGTCCTGAAATCGTCTGCCAAGGTGTCGTACCCGTTCGGTCAAGCTTTTGTGGTCGCGACCGGCGGCGATGTCCGCGCCGGCCAAGGGCCTGAAATGCTTAAGGAAAGCACGCACAGGGCCGTTTCGTCAGAAACGCCCCTATGAAGCCGGGCGCCTGATAGCATGGGGTTTTCCCGCTCGCAACAAGTCGTGATCGGACGGATGAGCGGCACGGTTGCGATCCTGCGGCGTTCCGTCTCACCGTGTTCGCCCTCCCGCCCCGAAAGACCGCATGGCCGCATCGACCAACAAGAACGTCGTCTTCGCCGCCCTGGCCGGGAATCTGGCCATCGCCGTGACCAAGCTGATCGCGGCCCTGATCACCGGTTCGGCGGCGATGATGTCGGAAGCGATCCACTCGGCCGTCGATACGGGCAACCAGGTCCTGCTGCTGGTCGGACTGAGGCGCGCGGCCCGTCCGGCGACCGAAACCCACCCGTTCGGCCACGGGCTGCAACTGTATTTCTACACCTTCGTGGTGTCGGTGCTCATCTTCGGCGTCGGGGCCGTGGTCTCGATCACCCACGGGATCGACCGCATCCGCGCGCCCGAGCCGATCGAGAACCCGTGGGTCAACTACGTCGTCCTGGGTCTGTCGGTCGTGTTCGAAGGGGCGTCCTGGTTCGTGGCCCTGAAGGCGTTCAACACCGAGCGCGGCGACAGGCCCTTCCTGAAGTCCATCCATGGGTCCAAGGATCCGACCGTCTTCACGGTGCTGTTCGAGGACACTGCGGCGCTGTCGGGTCTGGTCGTCGCCCTGGTCGGGGTGGTGTGTAGCCAGCTGTTCGACCTGCCGGTGCTGGACGGGATCGCCTCCATCGTCATCGGTGTGATCCTGGCCGTGACCGCCGCCTTCCTCGCCTTCGAGAGCCAGAGCCTGCTTACCGGCGAGGCCGCCGATCCGGCGACGCGCGAGGGCATCCGCGCCATCGCCGCGGCCGAACCGGGCGTCGAGGGCCTGAACGACGCCCGCACCATGCATTTCGGCCCTAACGAAATCCTCGTGTGCCTCAGCCTCGATTTCCGCAACGACCTCTCAGCCGCTGACGTCGAGGACACGGTCGCCCGACTGGAGCAGAAGCTCCGCGCCGCCTACCCCCAGGCCGGCCGCATCTATGTCGAGGCCCAGAGTTTCGCCTCCCATTCGGCGGTGCGGGAAGCGGTCATCGCGGGCGGCGGGGCGGGGGCTCTGGTCTCCGACGTCCCGGCGCCGAGCCAACCCTGAGCCGCCAAGCGACAATCAGACGCGGGTCGGGGATGACGGGATTACAGAGTCCTGCATTATCTAGGCGGCCACGCTTTCAAGGACTCCCATGTTCGACGCCATCGTCCCGCTTCTGACCGACCCCGCCGCCTGGCTGGCCCTGACCACCCTCATCGTGATGGAGGTGGTGCTGGGGATCGACAACCTGGTCTTCATTTCCATCCTGTCGAACAAGCTGCCGCCCGAGCAGAGGCAGAAGGTGCGCCGGCTGGGCATCGGCCTGGCCCTGATCATGCGTCTGGGCCTGCTGGCCACCATCGGCTGGATTGTCGGCCTGACCGCCCCGGTATTCAACCTGGGCTTCCATGGTCCGCTGAACAGCCACGGCGAGCCGTCCTTCGACACCATGTTCAGCTGGCGCGACCTGATCCTGATCGCCGGCGGCCTGTTCCTGCTGTGGAAGGCGACCAAGGAGATCCACCACACGGTCGATCCGACGCCCAGCCACGACGTGCTCGACAAGAAGTCGGTCGTCATCAACAACGCCGGCGCCGCCATCGTCCAGATCATCCTGCTGGACCTGGTCTTCTCGGTCGATTCCATCCTGACCGCCGTCGGCATGACCGATCACGTGCCGATCATGATGGTGGCGGTGATCGTCGCCGTGACCGTGATGCTGCTGGCCTCGGACCCGCTGGCCAACTTCATCGACAAGAACCCGACCGTGGTCATGCTGGCCCTAGGCTTCCTGCTGATGATCGGCGCCGTCCTGATCGCCGATGGCTTCGGGGTCCATGTGCCCAAGGGCTATATCTATGCCGCCATGGCCTTCTCGGCTCTGGTCGAAGGGCTGAACATGGCCGGGCGCGCCTCGTCGAAGAAGAAGCAGGCCGCGCTTGACGCGCATCAGGCCGAACTGAACGCGCGCGAAACGGCGGGACCCGGGGTATAGGCGAAGGATGCGCCTCAGTCTTCCCGTCCGTCTCTCGGCCCTCTTCATGCTCCTCGGCGCCTGCGCCGCCCCGATGGGGGCGGCCTCGGCCCCCTTGGCGGAAGCGGCGCAGGCGCCCCCCGCTGCGGGCACGACCGGGACCGTCCCGGTGCTGGGATATGAGATTGTGCGGACCTTCCCGCATGCGACCGACGCCTTCACCGAGGGCCTCTTCTATCGCGGCGAGGGCGCCGAGGCCGAACTGGTCGAGAGCACCGGCCGCTTCCCGTCCGACATCCGCATCGTCCGGCTGGCCGACGGCGAGGTCCTGAGAAAGCGGGTGCTGGACACCGCCTATTTCGGCGAGGGCATCGTCCAGGTCGGCGACCGGCTGATCAGCCTGACCTGGCGCAACCATCTGGGCTTCATCTGGAACGCCACGGACCTGAGCCCGATGGGGCTCTTCTCCTATACGGGCGAGGGCTGGGCCCTGACCAAGGACGACCACCGCATCATCATGAGCGACGGCACCCCCGCCCTGCGCTTCCTCGACCCCCAGACCTTGGCCGTCACCGGCCGACTGACCGTCACCGCCGACGGCCGGCCGGTGGACCAGCTGAACGAGCTGGAGTGGGTCGCCGACGCGGATGCGCCCGGCGGCGGATATATCTACGCCAACATCTGGCAGACCGACCGCATCGCCCGCATCGATCCGACCAACGGCCATGTCGTGGCCTGGATCGACCTGACCGGCCTGTTTCCGGAGAGCGAGCGCAAGGACGTCAACGACGACGTCCTGAACGGCATCGCCTGGGACGCGGCGGGCAAGCGGCTGTTCGTCACCGGCAAGAACTGGCCGCAGCTGTTCGAGATCCGGATCAAGTAGGGTCGCCCCCCCCCGCCCTCGACCCCGGCCCCTGTTCGCCGTATCGAACCGCATGACCGAAGCCGCCCCTTCCAACATGACCTACGCCCGCTACCTCGGGCTCGACCGGCTGCTGTCGGCGCAGGATCCGATCTCGGACCAGCACGACGAGATGCTGTTCGTCATCATCCACCAGACCAAGGAGCTGTGGCTCAAGCAGATCCTGCACGAGGTGGGGCTGGCCCAGACGATGGTGCGGAACGGAGATCTGGTCCCGGCCTACAAGTCGCTGGCGCGGGTCAGCCGCATCCAGGCTGTGATGACCCAGAGCTGGGACATCCTGGCGACCATGACCCCGGCCGACTATCTGCGCTTCCGCGATGTGCTGGGCTCAAGCTCGGGCTTCCAGAGCGACCAGTTCCGGCGCTTCGAGGCCATGCTGGGGCTCAAGGACGCCCGCTTTCTCGCCTTCCAGGAAGACCGGCCCGAGGCCCATGCGGCGCTCAAGGCCGCGATCGAGGCGCCCAGCCTGTATGACGACGCCCTGGCCCAGCTGGCCAACGCCGGCCTGCCGGTGCCCGAGGCGGTTCTGAACCGCGACGTCAGCCGGCCCTACGAACCGTCGGAGGGCGTCGAGGCGGCCTGGCTGGAGGTCTATCGCGACACCGACCGCTGGTGGGCCCAGTATCAGCTGGCCGAGAAGCTGGTCGATCTCGACGACGCCCTGCTGACCTGGCGGCACAAACATGTGGTGACCATAGAGCGGATCATCGGCCGGCGTCGGGGCACCGGCGGCACGGAGGGCGCGGCCTATCTGATGACGACGCTGGAGAAGCGCTGCTTCCCGGAACTCTGGTCGCTTCGCACGAAGCTCTAGCGAGGCTTGGGCACGAAGCTGTGATGACTTGCTGATCCGACGGTGATCGGCCGGTCGCAATCGCGCCGCAACCCGGGGCGAGGCTGGGCCGTTCCAGTGGGTAAGTTTTGGAGACCCCCAATGCCCAACCGTCACGATATCCACGTCCTCAACGGCCTGATCGCCGCCACGCTCGACAGCGCGGAACGGCTGGACCTGATCGCGGACGACAGCGAAAGCTCGGGCCACGGCAGCCTGTTCAGCGCCCTGGCCGAGGAGCGCCGCGACATGGCCCGGGTCATGGCCGCGACCGTCACCGCCCTGGGCGGTCAGCCCGACACCTCGGGTTCGATCTTCGCCAAGGCCCAGCGCGCCGTCATGGACATGAGCCATGCCCTGATGCGCGACGAGGCCGGTCTGGTCGACGCCGCCGACCGGGGCGAGGCCGCGCTGGACAAGCGCTTCCACGCCGCCGTCGCCGACGAGAAACTGTCGGCGACCACCCGCGAGACCATCCGCCGGGCCCACGCCGCCATCCACCGCGAGACCACCGAGGTCCATAGCCTCAGACGCAGCGTCGACGGCCAAAAGGATGCGTCCAACCGCCTGTTTCCGCAGTAGAAAATGAAAAAGGCCCCGGTCTCTCGACCGGGGCCTTCGTCTTTGGCCGTGAGGCCGATCTTAGGCTTCGTCGGTCTTCTCGGCCGAACCGGTGACCGGCACCTGGGCGCCCTTGGCGGGACGAACCGTCTGGCGCTCGGCGATACGGGCCGACTTACCGCGACGGTCGCGCAGGTAGTAGAGCTTGGCGCGACGGACGACGCCGCGGCGCTTCACTTCGATGGCGTCGATGTTCGGCGACAGGATGGGGAATTTGCGCTCCACGCCTTCACCGAACGAAATCTTGCGGACCGTGAAGGTCTCGTTCACGCCGCCGCCGTCACGGGCGATGCAGACGCCTTCGAACGCCTGGATGCGTTCGCGTTCGCCTTCCTTGATCTTGACCATGACGCGCAGGGTGTCGCCGGGCTGGAAGTCCGGGATCGCGCGGGTCGCGATCAGGCGGGCTTTTTCTTCGGCTTCGATAGTCTGAAGGATGTTGGCCATTAGTCTTGTTCTCCTCGGGCTTTTTTGCCCTTTAGCTTTGAGTTGGCGGAGGATTCCGCTGGTCGATTTGCAAGATGAGCCTGCCAGAGATCCGGCCGCCGCTCCTGCGTAGTGAGTTCCCGCTGTTCCTGACGCCAGATCGCCATCTTGCGATGGTCGCCCGACAACAGCACCTCGGGGATATCCAGCCCCTCGAACGTCCGCGGTCTCGTGTACTGCGGATGCTCCAGAAGCCCGTCCTCGAAACTCTCGGTCGACAGGCTTTCGCCTGAGCCGAGCACTCCGGGGATCAGTCTTACGCACGCCTCGATCACCAGCATCGCCGCCGCCTCGCCGCCGGCGAGAACCGCGTCTCCGACGGAGACCTCCTCGAACCCGCGGGCGTCGAGCACCCGTTGATCCACCCCTTCGAACCGGCCGCAGAGGACGGTGATCCCGTCCGCCTTCGCCCATTCCTTCACCCGCGCCTGGGTCAGGGGCCGACCGCGTGCGCTCATGTACAAAAGCGGCCGAGGCGGGCCCGCCACGCTGTCGAGCGCTCGAGCCACCACGTCCGCTTTGAGGACCTGTCCGGGGCCGCCACCCGCAGGGGTGTCGTCGAGGAAGCCGCGCTTATCTTCGGAAAAGTCCCGAATGTCCAGCGTTTCCAGACTCCACAGCCCCTTCTCGCGCCAGGCCGTGCCGATCAGGGACACGCCGAGCGCGCCCGGAAAGGCCTCGGGGAACATGGTCAGGACGGTGGCGGTGAAGGGCATTGAGGGTCGGGTCGATCCGGTTGAAGTGGCAGGGCGCCACCGAAAAACACACTGACAGACTGCCAAATCCTGCCAAACGGTCGCGAAGACAGGAAAGGGAGCGAGCCGCGCGCCCAATATAGTCCCGTTGCAAACGGCGCCATGCCGAAGTCGCCGACTTTCCGTCTTCAGACTGAAAAGACGCGGAAAAATCCCGGCACAAACGCGCGGTCGAAGCCCTCAACCCGGCAAAAGGGTCTCCGCCTGCAGCCGCGCGGTCCAGCGGGCCGCTCGTTCCTTCAGCTCGTCCTTGAGCCGCAGGTCCGACAGATCGGTCGGCAGCCGGTCCAGCTGTTCGAAGCGGAAGTCGTCGGGCGTATGGGCGTTCCAGGCCGCCTGCAGCGAGGGATCGCGACCCGAGCCGGTCTTCAGGGTGAAGCTGAGTCCGTTCCAGCGGGTGTCGATATGGCGCGTCTGACCCACCCAGGCCTGACCTGTCGCCGCACAGATGACGGCATAGACCCCGGCGACGGTCGGGGTGTCCTTATAGTCGGCGATCAGGGCCTTGCGGGCGGCCAAAGACGGGACGGTCGAAGGTGGGACTGGGATCATGGTCGGGCTCGCGAATTCCATTTGATCCGGGTAGAATAGGCTTTATTTTAGTCCGGGTAAATAACCCGAGGGGTCATTCGCCAGAGCTGCGGAATTCGTATAGGGCGACGGCCCATGAGCTCGACCCCGAACGCGCCCCTGATCCTGGAGACCACCGACACGGCCGACAGCCCGGTCTTCGCGGATTTCTTCGCCGGATACGAGAAGGCCTTCGTCCTGCCCGAGGAGATGGAGGACGAGGACGGGTTTCGGGCCTGTCTGGACCTGAACCACGGCGCGGCGCGGCAGGCGCTGGAGGCGCGCTACGGCCTGTTCCGCGAAATCTGCCTGACCGCGCGCGATCCGGACGACGGCGGCCTGGTCGGCGGGGCCAATCTGATCGCCATGCCGAACGGCGCGCTGAACGGGGTTCCGGTGATCACGGCCAACCTCAACTATGTCTATGTCGACGGCGCCCAGCGCGGAAAAGGCCGGTTCCGCGCCCTGGTTCATGCGATTTCCGATCATGTGGCGGGGATGTTCCCGCAAGCCCTCCCGGAGGGGACAGGCGCCCGGCCTCTGGTCTTCATCGAGCAGAACGACCCCATCGCCATGGACGACGACGCTTATGAGCGGGACACACGCTTCACCGGCATGGATCAGTTCGATCGCTTACGCGTCTGGAGCCGGGCCGGGGCCCTGATGGTCGATATGGACTATGTCCAGCCGCCGCTGTCGCCCGACCATCCGCCGGTCGACACCCTGATCCTGTCGGTGCTCGGCGCCGGGGAGGCCCGCGCCCTGCCGGCCCGGCTGGTGCGCGACCATCTGGCCCGGTTCTTCGGCATTTCGGTGCTGAAGGGCCAGCCGCTGGAGCGGAATGAGACGGCGGCCCGGCAGCTGGCCGAACTGGACGCCCTGGCCTGGAAGGACGGCGCCGTCCGCCTGATCGACCTGGGGCCGGTGCTGGCGAGCCCGGAAAGGCCGGAGGCGATCCGGTCGCGGGTCGGGGCCGGAGACGGGATCGGGCGACGGTTCCGGGGGACGCTGACGGCCTGATCCGCCGAAGCGGCGTCAGGCCGTCACGGCCTCGTCGTCCATGGTCTTGTAGTGCAGGGCCACGTGATCCGGCAGGGCGCAAGCGGAGTAGTCATGCGCCGCCCGCCAGGCCGCGCCGTCGGGTTCGAAGATGACGACGCCTGACGTCTGCAGCCTCACATAGTCCGGATCCCCCTGCCCCGCCCGTTCCCGGACCCGGGCGCGAACAAGGTCGCGCACCCGCTCCCCGCCCTGCCATCCCGCGAACAGGGATTCGGCGGCGGTGTTGCAGCCGGGGTCGTCGATCGCGCAGGCGAACACCAGACGGGTGGTGGTTTCCTTCGGAAGGTTCTCGACGGCGCTGACCAGGGCCTCGGCCACCTTGGCGGCCAGCTGGGCCTTTCCGTAGGCGAGGCTCTCCGCATCGGCCAGATTTCCGTGCTCGAAGAAGGGCACCAGATCCGTCCACGGTCGCGCCTCGTTCCGGGTCTGGCTGAGCGGCGTGAAGCGGCCGTCCTTCTCCTCCATCATCACGAAGGCGATCCAGAGATAGGCCGAATAGTATTTCGAGCGGACGGCGCCTTCCTCGAGGCTGATCTCGCCGACGTTGACCGATTCATAGGGCGAAGCCGCGCCCTCGGCGCCCTGTTTGATCGTGGAGATGTAGAGGACGGGCCGCCGATCGGCTCCGCCCTTCCAGCTGGTCAGGGCCGTGCCCGGCAGGGCATTGGTGTCGCGCCGGTCCAGACCGATGGTGTCGCTGAGCCGCAGCCGACCGCGCACCGTGACCGGCAGCGCCATGGGCATCCTTATCACATCGCGCTTGCCCGGCTCCGTGGCCGAGGCGATGTGATTGCGCGTCGTATCCAGAAGATGCTTCATCAGCGGATCGATGCGGGATGCGGCGCCGACGATCTCCAGCGAATTGTTCTCGTCGCCGAAGCCGTACTGGACGGATCGGAACCGGGCGTCGGAGCGGGCGCATCCACAGACCGGAATGCTCGGCCCCCACAGCAGCCAGCAGGTGTAGATGAACATCTGGATTTCCCGGATGTCACCGCCGGACTCGCCCAGCGGCCCCGTGACCTTGCTGGCGTCGCGATTGAAGGCGCTGAGAACATTGCCCCATTTCTGATTGAACTCGATCAGCAGCCCCGTGAGCAGGTGCAGGGGCGTGATGAAGCCGCTTTCGATCTCGATCGGGCAGATGAAATACTTGCCCTCCTCGTCCACGCCCATATCGGCGAGAACGTCGAAATAGCGGTCCATCTCGGCGAAGTGGGCGTTCACCTCGGCGGCGTTGGCGACCTTGATGGTGGGGTCGCCCTTGTAGATCTTCGGCAGATGGCGTTTCCATTTCGCAAGAGCGGCCTGGTACAGCTCGACCCTCTGGGCCCCGGTCTCGTCGCCCGGAATCCGACGAAGCTTTCGCGATGTCGGCGACTGAAAGCGGGCGAGGTCGATCTGGGGCGTCGGCGGGAACATCTCGTGCTCGGCGCGCATCCGGACGCGACGGAAGATCTTGCGTTCCTTGATGGCAAGAAAAGTCCAGTCCTGAAAGGCGATCCCGAGGATCGTCCCGACGGCGGCGAGGCGTCCCCCGGACTGAAGCCGGCCCTCCCTGACCACCCTGAGAAGACGGTAGCTCCGGAACACGTCCCGGAACAGATAGACCACAGCGCTGACGAACAGGACGATGGCGATCCAGGTCGTGGTCTTCTCAAACGCGCCCGTCACCATGTCGGCGATGGCCAGAACCACGGGCTGGGCGGCTTCCGTCTTGGTGGTCATGGGGTCCCCGGATCGATCCCCCGACCTTATGTTGGGCCGCTCTTGCGAGTCGAGAACAATGATCCGTGACCCGGCGCTCGGGTCAGCGATCGAACCCCTGCGGGGTCCGGGCTCGGACCTAGGAGATCCAGGTGTTCTTGCAATTGCCGACCGTCCATCCGGCGAAGCCCGAAATCACGCGGCATTCGACGCCCATTCCGGCCAGCGGTCCGTGCATGATACCGCTCTGAACCGTGGCGCCGCGGCCGTCATAGACGGGTCTGTCGAACGAGACCCACTGGACGGGCTTGCCCGGCTCCGAACGGGTTGCGGGATCGTAGGTCCGGGGGAAGCCGACGCCGTAGCGGCTCCAGTCGCAGCGGGGGTTCCAGGTCCTGTCACCGTCTTTGAGCCACAGCGGCGGCGGCAGGCGGTCGGTGGTGTTGAAGCCGTAATGCTCCCTGGCGACCGCCGCGATCACGGCGCAGTCGTTGCCGTTGTCCGCGGAAGACGGAGGGCCGCCGGGCCCGGCGGGGTCGGTGGCGCAGGCGGACAGGGTCGCGACGACGGCCGTCGACAGAACTGCAAATCTACGCATCACGCGTCTCCCGGGGTTACCCGCCTCTGAGGGCGGTGATGGTGCGGCCAGGGGCGATGTCCTCGGCCGAGGTGATCAGGTGAACGATGGCGGGGACGCCGTCCGGTCCTGAGACCGCTTTACGGGCGGCGGCGAAGGCGGCGGGAAAGTCCTCGGTGGTCTCGCAGCGGACGCCGAAGGCGCCGAAGGCCCGGGCGTACTGGACGAAGTCGGGGTTCTTCAGGTCGGTGGCGATGACCCGGCGCGGATAGTCCCGTTCCTGATGCATGCGGATGGTGCCGTAGGTCCCGTTGTCGACGATGACGGTGACGGTGTTGATCCCGTACTGGACTGCCGTGGCCAGCTCCTGACCGGTCATCAGATATTCGCCGTCGCCGGCGATGCAGACGACGTCGCGGTCGGGATACAGGCTCTTGGCCGCCACCGCCGCCGGATAGCCGTACCCCATGGCCCCCGAGGTCGGGCCCAGCTGGGTGTGCATCGCCGTATGCTTGTGGAAGCGGTGCAGCCAGGCGGCGTAGTTACCCGCGCCGTTGGTCAGGACGGCGTCGGCGGGCAGGACCGAGCGCAGATGGGCCATGCACTCGCTCATATTGGCCCGGCCGGTGACCGCGACAGGGGTGGTGAAGGCCTCATAGGCGGCATGGCCGGCCTCGGCCTGTTCGTGCCAGGTGCGGCCCGGCTCGATTTCCGCGAGGGCCATGGCCGCCAGCGACACGTCGGCGCAGGCGCTCATCAGCGGCGGCCAGACGCGGCCCAGCTCCTCGGGCCCCGGGTGGATGTGGATCAGGGTCTCGGGCGTGCGGGCCCGGTCGAGCAGGGTGTAGCCCTGGGTCGGGTTCTCGCCGAGCCGGGCGCCGATGGTGATGATCAGGTCGGCGTCGCGGACCCGCTGCAGCAGCACCGGATTGGGGCCGAGACCGAGGTCGCCGACATAGTTGGGCCGGGCGTTGGAGATCAGGTCCTTGCGTCGGAACGACAGGGCCAGCGGCAGGCCGATGCGCTCGGCCCAGTCGCCGATGGCGGTGGTCGCTTCCTGCGTCCACCCGGAGCCGCCGAGCACCAGCAGGGGCCGCTCGGCTTTTGCCAGATGCGAGCCGACCTCGGCGACGAAGGCGGGATCCAGCGCCGAGCGGGCGGGGGCGACGGGCCGCACCGGAGCCGGGCCGCCGTCGGCCTCCAGCACATCCTCGGGCAGGGCGATGACCACCGGGCCCATCCGGCCCTGCAGGGCGGTGGCGAAGGCGCGCTCGACCACCTCGACGGTGCGGGTCGAGGTCTCCAGCTCGGTCGCCCATTTGGCCAATCCGCCGAAGACCTCGCGATAGTCGACCTCCTGGAAGGCGCCGCGGCCCCGGTCCGAGACGGCGATCTGGCCGACGAACAGGATCATCGGGGTCGAATCCTGATGGGCCGTATGCACCCCGATGGAGGCGTGGGTCGCGCCGGGGCCGCGCGTGACCATGCAGATGCCCGGCTTGCCGGTCAGCTTGCCATAGGCCTCGGCCATATTGGCGGCGCCCGCCTCGTGCCGACAGGTGATGACCTGGATCTGGTCGGTCACGTCGGCCAGGGCGTCGAGAACGGCCAGATAGCTCTCGCCGGGGACACAGAAGATCCGCTCCACCCCGTTCATGACGAGGACATCGACGAGACGGCGGGCGGTATTGGCGACGGTGGTGGAGGCTGGGGTCATCACCACGGATTAGCAGACCAAAGCCTGAATTGACCGTGCAACCCTATGGTCACGCTTGGCGTTACGGCGAAGGTTCAACAATTCCCCCTCGGAGAAAACCCATGCGCAAGATCATCGCCCTCAGCATCGTCGCCGCCGCCCTGGCCGTTTCGGCCTGCAACACCATTTCCGGCGCCGGCCGCGACGTCTCGGCCGCCGGCTCGGCCGTTACCCAAGGCGCCGAGACCGCCAAACACTAAGGCGGTCAACGCCAAGGTTGCTGAAGGCCCGCCCTGACCGGCGGGCCTTTTTGTGTTTCGGGGCTCAGTCGTAAGCTACGCCGGTCAGATAGAGCCCGTCCGACGGCGCCACGGGTCCGCAGGCGGTGCGGTCGCGGGCGGCCAGGGCGTCGGCGACATCCTGCGCCGTCCAGCGGGCGAGGCCGACCTCGACCAGGGTGCCGGTCATGGAGCGGACCTGACGGTGCAGGAAGGACCGGGCCTCGAAGACCAGATGAACCTCCTCGCCGACGCGGGTGACGCGGGCGACGTCGAGCGTCTTCTCCGGCGACTTCGACTGGCAGGCCAGGTCGCGGAAGGTGGTGAAGTCGTGATGGCCTACCAGAACCTGGGCCGCCTCATGCATGGCCCCGGCATCCAGCGCCTTCTTCATGTGCCAGACCTTGCCCCGCTCCAGCGCCGGGCGGCCGGGGCGGTTGAGGATGCGGTAGAGGTAGCGCCGGCCCGTCGCCGAGAAGCGGGCGTGCCAGTCGTCGCTCACGGCCTGTGAATCGAGGACGGCGACCGCCTCCTTCACCAGATGGGCGTTCAGCGCATTCATGACGGTCGCGGCGGGCCAGTCCTTGTCCAGATCGACGTGGACGACCTGACCGGTGGCGTGGACGCCGGAATCGGTGCGGCCGGCGGCGGCGATGCGGACGTCCTGACCCGAGAAGCCCTTAACCGCCGTCTCGATCGCGCCCTGCACGGTCGGCAGCCCCGCCTGGGCCTGGAACCCGGCGTAGCTCGAGCCGTCGTATTCGATGGTCAGGCGGTAGCGGGGCATCAGCCCAGCAACGTCCCGGCGGGCAGGGGGAAGCCCTTGAGCAGCTCTTCCGCGGCCTGAACCGCCTTGCCCTCGCGCTGGACACGGGTCAGGCGGACGGCGCCCCCCTCTTCACCGGAAAGCCCGCAGGCGATCAGCAGCTCGTCATCGAGGATTTCACCGGGGGCGCCGGTCCCTTTCAGGCTGGTGCGCGACATCAGGGCCTTCACGCGCGTACCGTCAGGCGCGGCGAACCAGGCGCCGGGAAAGGGCGACAGGCCGCGAATGTGGCAGTCGACCTCGGCGGCCGGGCGGGTCCAGTCGATGCGGGCCTCGGCCGGCGTGATCTTGCGGGCGTAGGTGGGTTCCCCGGCCTGGGGCGTCTCCGTCACCCCGCCGCGCTCGATGGCGGCCAGAGCCCGGGTCCAGAGGGTGGCGCCCGTCGTGGACATGCGTTCGGAGAGGCTGGCGGCCGTGTCATCCGGCTGGATCGGCAGGATTTCCGACAGCAGGATCGCGCCCTCGTCGAGGCCTTCGGACATGCGCATGATCTGGACGCCCGTCTCCCGGTCGCCGGCCATGATGGCGCGCTGGATCGGAGCGGCGCCGCGCCAGCGGGGCAGCAGGGAGCCGTGCAGGTTGAAACAGCCGAGACGCGGCGCCTCCAGCACGGCCGGCTTGAGGATCTGGCCGTAGGCGACGACGCAGGCGGCATCGAGATCCAGGCTCTGGAAGATTTCGATGGCCTCGGCCGACTTCATCGATTCAGGTGTGAACACCGGCAGGCCCATGGCCTCGGCGAAGGCGTGGACCGGCGACGGCGTCAGCTTCTGACCCCGGCCCTTGGGGCGCGGCGGCTGGGAATAGACGGCGACGATCTCATGGCCCGAGGCGATCAGCTCTGCCAGCGACGGCACGGCGAATTCGGGGGTGCCCATGAAGGCAAGGCGCATGAGATGCCCTCGGATCGTTGAAAGACGGGGTCCCCTAGCCCGGCACGCGTCCGGACGGAAGGATCAGGTCAACCGCGCTCAAGTCGTGAGCGACCGCGTCGCGAACATAGCGCCCAAAAAGAAAGCTGGGACTTTAGTCCCAGCGCGAAGCGACCCCGCCGCCCTCGTCCCATTCGCCGCCGGCGTCCAGGGCGTCGTCGAAGTCGAGCAGGCGGTCCAGCAGGACCCCGGCGATCAGGCCCACGGCGGCGACGCCGATGATGGTGGCCAGGCTGCCGATGCCGATCTTCTCGCTACGGGTCAGGCGACGACGGCCGTGGGTGTCGATAACGGTCGATCGGCGGGCCATCACGCGTCCTCCAGCGCCCGCGAGCGCATGTATTTCCTGACCTTGGTCACCGCCCGGTCGCGCTTGAGACGCGACAGGTGGTCGATGAACAGAACGCCCTCGAGGTGATCCAGTTCGTGCTGGAAACAGACGGCGTAAAGGCCGTCGATTTCTTCCTCGATGCGCTGGTTGTCGCGGTTCAGATAACCGATGCGGATGCGGGCCGGGCGCGAGACCGTGTCGAAATATTCCGGCAGGGACAGGCAGCCCTCCTCGTACTGGAACAGTTCGTCCGAAGCCCAGAGGATTTCCGGATTGGCGAAGAAGCGGGGGTTGGCGCCGCGGTTGGGCTCGGCGTCCTCGCCGGCCTCATCGACCACCTCGGCGTCCGTGGTGGGCTCGCCGTCCTGCAGGTCCATGACCACGACGCGACGCAGATCGCCGATCTGGGCCGCGGCCAAACCAATGCCCGGGGCCGCGTACATGGTCTCCAGCATGTCGTCCATGAGGGCGCGCACGCCGTCGTCCACAGCCTCGACAGGTTTCGAGATGTGCTTGAGCACCGCCAGGTCGGCGGGGTTGTCGATGGTGAGGATACGTCTGACGGCCATGGGGCTCAGGTAGGCGCGAAGGCCCGTCTGGTCAAGATTTCCGACCTTTGCGGTGGGGCTTTAGACCGCTTCAGGGCCCTGTTCCGGAATGGCGCGCGGCTTCCGGTTTTCATCGATAGCCACATAGGTGAAGACGCCTTCGGTCACGCGGATGACAGTGTGGGAGGCGCGCGGACGCTTCCAGGCCTCGACATGGACGCGGATCGAGGTGCGGCCGAGGCGCAGGACCTTCGCATAGATCGAGATTTCGTCGCCGACCGAGACCGGCTGGTGGAAGACCATGCCGTCGACCGCGATGGTGGCGCAGCGGCCGCGCGCCAGGTCGAAGGCCGGGGTCGAGCCGGCGAGGTCCATCTGGGCCAGAAGCCAGCCGCCGAAGATGTCGCCCTCTGGATTGGTGTCGGCCGGCATGGCGATGACGCGCACGACCGGTTGCTGGTCGGGAGCCTGAAGCGGGGTTTCGGGTTGGAAGATGTCGGTCATGGGATCCGCTTTACGCCTGCCGGGCGGGACGGCAAGCCAACTCGGGTTTCAGATTATCACTGATCACCTAGCCCTGCGCGTTCCGGATCGCCGCCGCGCCCGCGAACGGCGCGATGACGGCGGCGAACAGGGCGTAGGCGGCCAGAAGGGCGAGCGCCGGGCCGGGCGGCAGGCCCTGAACCGCCCGGGCCAGGGCGCCCGAACCGAACACTACCGGCGGAATGAACAGGGGCAGGACGACGACGGCGATCAGCAGGCCGCCGCGCTTCGCCCCCAGCGCCAGGGCCGCACCCAGCGCCCCGGTGAAGGCGAAACCCAGTCCGCCCAGAGCCGCCGCGAGCGCCGTCAGGGGCGCGAGATGCAAGGGCTGGCCGAGCGCCAGCGCCGCCACGGGCGCGGTAAGGGCCAAGGGCAGGCCGGTGGCGATCCACTGGCTTAGCGCCTTGATCACGAAGACGGATTCCAGCGGCAGGTGGCCGGTGGCCAGAAGATCGAGCGCCCCGTCTTCCAGATCGCGTTCGAACAACCGTTCCAGCGACAGCAGGGACGACAGGGCCAGCGCCAGCCAGGCGACACCCGCCGCGACCGGTGCGAGGGTCTTGAGCTCGCCGCCCGCCGCCAGCGGCAGGATGGCCGTCAGACAGGCGAAGAAGGCGCAGGCCAGCAGTGGCCCGCCGCCGCCGCCCCAGGCCAAGGACAGCTCCCGCTCGAACAGGACCCGGGTGGCTCCGCGCAGACCGGGCGCACGCGGCTCGGCCGGGCCGGGCTCGGGCCGCTCCGGCTTCGGGTCGTTCCATTTCGGCAGTCTGGGTTTGCCGCTCACGCCAGCCCTCCCAGATCGAGCGTCCGCACGGGCATGGGCAGGGCGTCGTGGACGGCGGCGAGGATCAGGCCGTCGGACCGCAGATGGCGCTGCATCGCCTCGGCGAAGACGGCGCGCCAGCGGGCGTCCAGCGGCCCCATGGGCTCGTCCAGCAGCCACAGGGCGCGCGGCGATCCGACCAGACGACCGAGCGCCAGCCGACGGCGTTGTCCCGCCGACAGCTTGCGCACCTCAAGATCCAGCAGGGGTTTGAGGCCGAAGGTCTCGACCGCCTCATCGACGCCGTCCTGAGTGTGGCCCAGCCAGTCGCACTGGAAGGCCAGTTCGTCCCGCGCCGTGCGCGCCCCCTTGAGCCCGTCCAGATGGCCCAGCAGATGGACCTCGCGCCCTCTCGCCTCGCGCGGATCGAGCCGGTTGCGGTCGCCGTCGTGGAAGATGATTTCGCCGGCGTCCTGCCGGATCAGCCCGGCGACGGCGCGCAGCAGGGAGGTCTTGCCCGCCCCATTGGCCCCGACGAGGGCGCAGACCTCACCGGCCTGAAGTTCGAAGTCCAGTTCACGGAACAGGACCCGCTCCCCACGGACGATCGAAAGGCGGCTCAAGCTCAGGGAATGGATCACTTTTTGCGACCCGTTATCAATGTCCCCACGCAGGACGTGGATACATGGACTGTATACATCTGCGGAGCTATAGCCCCCCGTGCCGCAGCAGGCTTTCGCCGCGCGCGTCGGGGACCTGTGTGACCCGGCGTCTGTCGCGCGGAGGCGCAACCGGATTGTCGGGCGGCGTACACCAGAGGAAGACTCTCCATGCCGTCGAATGACAGCCTCAAGACCCGTCAGGACCTTACCGTCGGGCGCAAGAAATACGCCTATTACAGCCTTCCCGCCGCCGAGGAAGCTGGTCTGGCCGGGATTTCCCGTCTGCCGCGCTCGATGAAGGTGCTTCTCGAGAACCTGCTGCGCAACGAGGATGGCGTCTCGGTCACCGAGGACGACCTGAAAGCCGTCGCCGCCTGGATCGAGAACAAGGGCTCGGTCGAGCACGAGATCGCCTTCCGCCCGGCCCGCGTCCTGATGCAGGACTTCACCGGCGTTCCCGCCGTCGTCGACCTGGCCGCAATGCGCGACGCCATGACCGCACTGGGCGCCGACGCCTCCAAGATCAACCCGCTGAACCCCGTCGATCTGGTCATCGACCACTCGGTCATGGTCGACAATTTCGGCACCTCGAAAGCCTTCGGCCAGAACGTCGAGCGCGAGTATGAGCGCAACATCGAGCGCTACAACTTCCTCCGCTGGGGTTCGTCCGCCTTCGCCAATTTCCGCGTCGTTCCGCCCGGCACCGGCATCTGCCACCAGGTGAACCTCGAAAACCTCGCCCAGACCGTCTGGACGCTGGAAGAGGGCAAGAAGACCGTCGCCTATCCCGACACCGTCGTCGGCACCGACAGCCACACCACCATGATCAACGGCCTGGCCGTTCTGGGCTGGGGCGTCGGCGGCATTGAGGCTGAAGCCGCCATGCTGGGCCAGCCGATCCCGATGCTGATCCCGGAAGTCATCGGCTTCAAACTTACCGGCCGTCTGCCGGAAGGCGCGACCGCGACCGATCTGGTCCTGACCGTCACCCAGATGCTGCGTAAGAAGGGCGTGGTCGGCAAGTTCGTCGAATTCTTCGGCGACGCCCTGACCGGCCTGACCCTGGAAGACCAGGCGACCATCGCCAACATGGCCCCGGAATATGGCGCCACCTGCGGCTTCTTCCCCGTTTCGCAAGCCACCATCGACTTCCTGACCGCCACCGGTCGTGACAAGGCGCGCGTCGCGCTCGTCGAAGCCTATGCGAAGGCGCAAGGCCTGTGGATCGACGAGAACTCGGAAGATCCGATCTTCACCGACACCCTCGAGCTGGACCTCGCCTCGGTCGTCCCGTCGCTGGCCGGTCCGAAGCGTCCGCAGGACCGCGTCGAACTGACCACAGCCGCCCCCGAGTTCGAAGGCCACCTGACCGGCACCTTCGGCCGTCCGTCGGACGCCCCGCGCTATGACGTCGAAGGTGAAAAGTTCACCGTCGGCGACGGCGACGTCGTCATCGCGGCCATCACCTCGTGCACCAACACCTCCAACCCGTCGGTCCTGATCGCCGCCGGTCTGGTGGCGCGCAAGGCCAATGCGCTGGGCCTCAAGGCCAAGCCCTGGGTCAAGACCTCGCTGGCTCCCGGTTCGCAGGTCGTCACCGACTATCTGAACGACGCCGGCCTTTCCAAGGATTTGGACGCGCTGGGCTTCAACCTGGTCGGCTACGGCTGCACCACCTGCATCGGCAACTCGGGCCCGCTGGCCCCGTCGATCTCGAAGTCGATCAACGACAACGCCATCGTCGCCACCTCGGTCCTGTCGGGCAACCGCAACTTCGAGGGCCGCGTGAACCCCGACGTCCAGGCCAACTACCTGGCCTCGCCGCCGCTGGTCGTGGCCTACGCCATCGCCGGCTCCATGCGCATCGACATCACCAAGGACCCGATCGGTCAAGACAAGAAGGGCAAGGACGTCTTCCTGAAGGACATCTGGCCGACGTCGCAGGAAGTCGCCGACATCCAGCGCAAGTCGGTCACCCCGGCCATGTTCGCCAAGCGCTACAAGGACGTCTTCAAGGGCGACAAGCACTGGCAGGCGATCAAGATCGAAGGCGGCCAGACCTATGACTGGGACGCCGAGTCGACCTACGTCCAGAACCCGCCCTACTTCGAGGGCCTGTCGATGGACCCGGCTCCGGTCACCGACATCGTCGAGGGCCGCGTCCTGGCCATCTTCGGCGACTCGATTACCACCGACCACATCTCCCCGGCCGGTTCGATCAAGTCCTCGTCGCCCGCCGGCGCCTTCCTGATCAACCACGGCGTCGACCCGCTGGACTTCAACGGCTACGGCGCCCGCCGCGGCAACCACCAGGTCATGATGCGCGGCACCTTCGCCAACATCCGCATCCGCAACAAGATCACCCCGGACATCGAAGGCGGCGTGACCAAGCACTTCCCGTCGGGCGACACCATGTCGATCTATGACGCGGCCATGCGCTACCAGTCGGAAGGCCGTCCGCTGGTCGTCTTCGCCGGCAAGGAATACGGCACCGGCTCGTCGCGTGACTGGGCCGCGAAGGGTACGAAGCTGCTGGGCGTCCGCGCGGTCATCGCCGAAAGCTACGAGCGTATCCACCGCTCCAACCTGGTCGGGATGGGCGTGGTGCCGCTGCAGTTCAAGGCCGACGGCTGGCAGAAGCTGGGTCTGACGGGCGAGGAAATCGTCACCGTCCGCGGCCTGTCGGACGTCAACATCGGCAAGCTGAAGCCCCGTCAGGATCTGTGGGTCGAGCTGTTCCGCCCGTCGGACGGCAAGATGGCCCGCTTCCCGGTCCGCTGCCGCATCGATAACCAGACCGAGCTGGACTACTTCCGCGCCGGCGGCGTCATGCCCTACGTCCTGCGCAACCTCGCGGGCGGCGGCGCCACCCCCGAAGCCGAAACCATCGCGGCCGAGTAATCGGCCTCAGCGGTTTGAAATGAGAAAGGCCGGTGGAGCGATCCACCGGCCTTTTTTCGTGTCTGTGATGTCGGGTGGGTCTGAGGCCTGAACCCTGAACCCAAATCCGTCATCCTCGGGCTTGTCCCGAGGACCCAGCGTTTAGCAATCCAGACGGCGATGATCCTGCCGCATCGACAATGCGGTTGAGGTCCGCGTTCGCATCCGCCATGGGCCCTCGGGACAAGCTCGAGGGTGGCGGGGATATATTCGATCTGAACCGCGGTTGCGGTCACCCCATCGGCGGCGGGCCGGCGAGGACGTCGCGTTTGCCGGAGTGGTTGGCGGGGCTGACCACGCCTTCCTGCTCCATCCGCTCGATCAGGGAGGCGGCGCGGTTGTAGCCGATCTGCAGGCGGCGCTGGACATAGGAGGTCGAGGCCTTGCGGTCGCGGGTGACCACGGCGACGGCGCGGTCATAGAGGTCGTCGCCCGAGGAGCCGCCCTCATCGCCGCCCATGGCGTTGTCGCCGTCGCCGTCCGGATCGTCGGTGATCAGATCCAGATAGTCGGGCTCGGCCTGGGCGCGCAGGTGGGCGCAGACCGCCTCGACCTCGCCGTCGGTCACGAACGGACCGTGCAGACGGGTGATGCGGCCGCCGCCGGCCATATAGAGCATGTCGCCCTGCCCCAGCAGCTGCTCGCCGCCCTGTTCGCCCAGGATGGTGCGGCTGTCGATCTTGGACGTGACCTGGAAGGAAATCCTCGTAGGGAAGTTCGCCTTGATGGTGCCGGTGATGACGTCGACCGACGGGCGCTGCGTCGCCATGATCAGGTGGATGCCGGCGGCGCGGGCCATCTGGGCCAGACGCTGGACAGCGCCCTCGACGTCCTTGCCGGCGACCAGCATCAGGTCGGCCATCTCGTCCATGACCACGACCAGATAGGGCATGGGCTCGGGGCGGATCTTCTCGCTCTCGTAGATCGGGCGGCCCTGTTCGTCGAAGCCGGTCTGGACCGTGCGCTCGAAATGCTCGCCCTTCTTCTGGGCCTCGACCGCGCGTTCGTTGTAGCTGGCGACGTTGCGGACGCCGAGCTTGGACATGCGGCGATAGCGGTCCTCCATCTCGCGCACCGTCCATTTGAGGGCGACAACGGCCTTCTTCGGATCGGTGACGACGGGCGCCAGCAGGTGCGGGATGCCGTCATAGACCGACAGTTCCAGCATCTTGGGGTCGATCATGATGAAGCGGCATTCGGCCGGCGACAGGCGATAGAGGATCGACAGGATCATGGCGTTGACCCCGACCGACTTGCCGGAGCCGGTGGTGCCCGCGATCAGAAGGTGGGGCATGCGCGCCAGATCGGCGACATAGGGCTCGCCGCCGATGCTTTCGCCCAGCGCCAGAGGCAGGATGTGCGACGGCTTGGCGTATTCGCCCGAGGCCAGCAGGTCGCGCAGATAGACGGTCTCGCGCTTGGCGTTGGGTAGTTCGATGCCGATGGCGTTACGGCCCTGAACGACCGAGATGCGGCAGGCGCGGGCCGACATGGAGCGGGCGATGTCGTCCGACAGGGCGACGACCCGGCCGTGCTTGACCCCGGCGGCGGGCACCAGTTCGTACAGGGTGACGACGGGACCCGGGCGGATCTGGTCGATGACGCCCTTGACCCCGAACTCGGCTAGGACGCCTTCCAGCATCTTGGCGTTCTGCTTGAGGGAATCCTCGTCGATCATGCCGACGCGGGCCTGGGGCTTGGCCAGCATGCCGAGCGGCGGCAGATCGAAGTCGCCTTCCGGCCGGTCGAAGACGAAGGCGCCCTGATCCGGGTCAGCGTTGTTTTTCGCGGGCTTGGGCGTCTTGGGGGCGGCGACGCGCGGCTCGACGGCGGCGGCGAGCGAGGTCGGGGCCATCGGCGCGGCCTCTTCCCACGGCGGGCCGTCGTCGGCATAGGCGGCGTCGGCTTCATCGGGAGAATAAGCGGCGTCGGGAGCCGGCTCCGGGGCCATCGACGCCCGGGTCGAGACTTCCGGAGAGGCCGTGGCCATCCGTTCGGACTGGCGCTCGGACTGGATGGCGGCGGCCTCGGTCATCGGCTTGGGCCGAACGGCGCGCGGCTTGCGCGGCGCGGGGACGGGTTGAGGATCGGGCTGGCGGCGCAGGGTGGAGCCCCAATGCAGGGCTTCGGAGAAATCGGTCAGGCGCACGCCCACGGCATAGGCGCAGGCCCAAAGACCCAGACCCGCGAACAGCAGGCCCACTATGGCGCGGGCGCCCGGGATCCTGAGCGCATGCAGGCCGGCGGCGGTCAGGCCGGTGAAGGCGTCGCCCCACAGACCGCCCATTCCCGTCGCCAGAGGCCAGGCGGCGGGCGCGGCCAGGGCCGAAAGCGCGGCGGACAGCAGAAGCACCCCCGCCGAGGCCGACAGGGCCTTCAGCGGCGTCGGCTTGAGCCGTTGCTGGATCGCCTCGCCGATGGCCGTGGCCAGGCCGAAGGCGATCAACAGCACCGTCATCGGCCAGGCGGCCAGACCCACAGACTGCATGGCCAGATCGGCGAACAGGGCGCCATTGCCGCCCAGCCAGTTGGTCGCGCTCGTCGAGGATGCGGCGTTCAGGCTCGGATCGGCCGGATTCCACGAGATCAGGGCGACCAGAAGCAGGGCCGCGAGCAGGGCCTGCAACACGCCCCGGAACCGCACCACGAAGGGCGCGTCCCACAGGATGCGGGCGCTGGACCAGGCGCGATTGCCGAGGATCAGGACGGCGGACATGGGCAGGCGAACTCCGGACGAAACGGTCTCTTCGCCGTTGTCGCCCGAGGGTGGTTAAGGGGGCATTTACCAAGCCACGCTTGCAGGGGTTCGCCTGTGGACCTTCTGACCTCTGGACGCAGGACGCTCGGAGCGCGACAAGCGGGGCATGAGCACGCCTTTCACCCATGATGTCATCATCGCCGGCGCCGGCATGGCCGGGGCGACCTTCGCCTTGGCGGCGGCGCAAGGGGGGCTGAAGGTGGTGCTGGTCGATCCCCAGCCGTTTTCGGCCCAGCTGGCCCCGACCTTCGACGGCCGCTCGACCGCCGTGGCCTATGCGACCTTCCGCATGTTCGGCGCACTCGGCGTCGGTGAGGTCTTACGACCCCACGCCTGCCGGATGGACCATATTCTGGTGACCGACGGCCAAAGGCCCGGCGCGGCCGCCCACCGCCCCCTTCCCGCCTACCTCCGCTTCGACGCCGCCGAGATCGGCGACCAGAACGGCGACGAGCCGCTGGGCTATATGGTCGAGAACCGCCGCATCCGCACGGCCCTCGCCGAGGCGGTGACCGCCGCCGGGATCGAGGTGCGGGCGCCCGTTTCGGTGACCTCGGTGGAGACCGACGGCTTCGGCGCGACCGTGACCCTGAGCGACGGCGACGTATTGAAGGGCTCGCTGGTCGTCGGCGCCGAGGGGCGGGCCTCGGTCGTGCGCCGCGCCGCCGGTATCGGCACGGTCGGCTGGGGCTATGGCCAGAGCGGGGTGGTGGCCACGGTGCGTCTGGGCCGGCCCCACGGCGGGGTGGCCCACGAATATTTCCTGCCCGGCGGCCCCTTCGCCATCCTGCCCCTGACCGACCAGCGCGCCAGTCTGGTCTGGACCGAAACCACCCGCCGCGCCGAGGCGCTGAAGACGGCGTCGGACGAGGCCTTCAACGCCCATCTGATGCGCCGCTTCGGAGAGTTCCTCGACGGCGCCGTCCCTGAGGACCCTCGCTTCGTCTATCCGCTGTCGCTGGAGCTGGCCGAGAAACTGACCGCGCCGCGCACCGCCCTGCTCGGCGACGCGGCCCACGGGGTGCATCCTGTCGCGGGCCAGGGGCTGAACATGGGGCTGAAGGACGCCGCCGCCCTGGCCGAGGTGCTGATCGAGGCCGTGCGGCTGGGCGAGGATTTCGGCTCCGAGATGGTGCTGGACCGTTACGCCCGCTGGCGCCGGTTCGACAATGCGGCCCTCGCGGCCGGTTTCGACGGCTTCGTGCGCCTGTTTTCCAACGATCTGCCGCCCGTGCGGCTGGCGCGGGATCTCGGCATGGCGGCCGTCAACCGCATCGGCCCCCTGCGCCGCGCCTTCATGCGCGAGGCCGGCGGCGCCACGGGCGATCTGCCGAGGCTGCTGCGCGGCGAAGCGGTCTAGCGTCTCTGCCCCGTCGCGTAGCGATGGGGAGGCGGCTCCGAGCGCTTCGCGAGGAGACGGAGGGGCTCTTGATCCCCCGACGGCGGGGACTGCAGAGCTCCTCCACCGCTTCGCGGTCCCCCTCCCCCTGCGTGGCGAGGAGACGCGGCTTAGCCCCGCTTCGAGGCCTTGCGGAAGGCGGGCTTGGCCATGGCCGCGCTCTTGGCGCCGGCGGCCTTCTCCGGATGCTGGCCGGGCTTGAAGGCCGGGCCGCCAGCCCCGGTGGCGTTCGCCTTCTTGGCGGCGAGGACGCGTTTCAGGGCTTCGGCGGCGGTCTCAGGCTTGTCGGTCATGCGGATACCCTAGCACAGACTGCGGTCAGCCGCGCATCAGGCGGCGGCAGAGGTCGTCCAGCTGCTCCAGCGAGCCGTAGCGGATGGTGATTTCGCCCTTGCCGCCCTTGTCGGCCAGCTGGACCTTCAGGCCCAGGGCGTCGGCCAGATCCTGCTCCAGCGCCTGAACGTCGGCCGAGCCTTCGCCCGAGGTCGCGGCGGGCCTCGACGACGCAGGCTTCGGGCCCTCGGCCGCGCGGCGGGCCAGGGCCTCGGCCTGACGGACGTTCATGCCTTCCTTGAAGACCTGTTCGGCCAGCTCGCCGGGGTTGGGGGCGGTGATCAGGGCGCGGGCGTGACCGGCGGTCAGCTTGCCATGACGGACATACCAGAGGACTTCTTCCGGCAGTTGCAGCAGGCGCAGGGTGTTGGCGACATGGCTGCGGCTCTTGCCGACGACGCCGGCGACCGTGTCCTGGGTCCGGCCGAAGCGCTCCATCAGCATCCGGTAGGCGTCGGCCTCTTCCAGCGGGTTCAGATCGGCGCGCTGGACGTTTTCAATGATTGCGACCTCGAACACCTCGACGTCGTCCATTTCGCGCACGACGATCGGCACTTCGGTCAGGCGGGCGGCCTGGGCGGCGCGCCAGCGCCGTTCGCCGGCGATGATCTGCCACATGCCATCCTGACCCGACTGGGTGCGGACGAGGATGGGCTGGAGGATGCCCTTGTCGCGGATCGAGGCGGTCAGTTCGTCGAGGTCTTCCTGGGTGAAGATCTTGCGCGGCTGATCCGGGTTGGGCTTGAGGCTTTCGATAGGGGCCGTCTGGATGCCGGCCGCTTGCGCGCCCGAAACAGGCACGGCTTCCGCGGCGTTTTCGCCCAGCAGGGCCGACAGGCCGCGGCCCAATCCTCTTTGACGTTCAGACAAGTCTTTGTTCCGTTTTTTCTATTGTTTTCAGGCGGCGGCCGGTTCGGCGCGGCGGCGGCGTTCGCGGCCGACCACCTCCTTGGCGAGGCGGAGATAGGCCTGGCTGCCGGTGCATTTCAGATCGTAGATCAGCACCGGCTTGCCGAAGGACGGCGCCTCCGACACCCGGACGTTCCGCGGGATGACCGCGTCATAAACCTTGTCGCCGAAATGGCCGCGCACATCGGCGGCGACCTGGCCGGACAGGGCGTTGCGGCGATCGTACATGGTCAGGACCAAGCCCTGGATTTCCAGCGCCGGATTCAATGATTGACGGACCATGTCGATGGTTTTCATCAACTGTGTCAGCCCCTCCAGAGCGAAGAATTCACACTGCAACGGCACCAGCACGCCGTCGGCCGCCGCCATGGCGTTCAGCGTCAACAGGTTCAGCGAAGGCGGACAATCAATCAGGACGTAGTCATAGGGCTCCGGGTCATACCCGGTACGACCGTTGGCCTGCGCCTCCAGCGCATCGCGCAGACGATAGGAACGGCGGTCCGCCTGGCTCAACTCGATTTCCACGCCCGACATGTCGGCGTCGGCAGGGATGATATGCAGACCCGGTACGGCCGTCGGTACTGCCGCGTCGTGGATCGAGCGGCCGTCGACGACAACGTCATAGATGGTGATCCGGCGCGTTTCACGTGGAACACCCAGCCCCGTGGAGGCATTGCCCTGAGGGTCCATGTCTACGATCAGAACCTTTTCGCCGATTGCGGCCAGGGCCGTGCCCAGATTGATCGCGGTCGTCGTCTTGCCGACCCCGCCCTTCTGGTTGGAGACGGCGAGGACGCGGGTCTTCTTTTCGGACTCAGGCATGTTTACGCTTTTGGGGGCCACGGCGAAGGGTCCTGACGGTGACGATACGACCGCGGGGATCGCTGCGGGAGACGGAGAGGTCAGCCTCCAGATGCCAGACCTTGGCCGCTTCCCGCAACTCCGCCTCGGCCTTCTCTCCCTTGAGAAACACAGCTTGTGCACCGCGAGAGAGGTAGGGCTGTGCATAACCCAGAAGCTTCTCCATCGAGGCAACGGCGCGGGCGGTAACGACGTCCACCGTGACCGACTGCTCCTCGGCGCGCCCCCAGATGACGGTCGCCGGCAGGGCCAGTTCGTCGACGATCGTCTGCAGGAACCGGCAGCGTTTCTGCAGGGAGTCGATCAGCCAAACATGCGCCCCGGGCCGACCCTTCAACAAGATGGCGAGGACCACACCCGGGAAACCGGCTCCGGCCCCAAGGTCGGCCCAAGTCCTGGCCTCGGGCGCCAAATTCAGCAACTGGGCCGAGTCCCAGGCGTGACGGTTCCAGAAGTCGGGGATGGAGTCCGGCCCGACGAGGTTCATGACTTCATTGGCCTCGGTCAGCCGCTCGAGGAAGACGGCGAGGTCGGCCATGCGCTCCGGCGCGGCGCCGGTCAGGGTCTGGAATTCGGAAGGCGTCATGTCAGGCGGCGGCTTCGGTCCGCGCGCCCTTGCGGACGTGGGACAGCAGCGCGGTCAGGGCTCCGGGCGTCATGCCTTCGATCCGGCCCGCCTGCCCCAGAGTTTGCGGCTGGATGAGAGACAGCTTCTCGCGCACCTCGTTCGAGAGACCGCCGATGGCGCCATAGTCGAGATTGCGCGGCAGCTTCAGCTGTTCCTCACGGCGCAGGGCCTCTGCGTCGGCGGCCTGACGGTCGAGATAGCCGGCATAGCCCGCGTCGATCTGGACCTGTTCCCGGACGGCGGCAGACCAGCTGGCGATGGCCGGATGCTGGGCCTCGAAGGCGGTCAGGTCGACGCCGGGATAGGCCAGCAGATCGCGCATCGACCGTCGCTGACCGTCGGAGTTGACGGCGATGCCGAGGGCTTGCGCCTCCTTCGGGGTGTATCGGGTCTCGCGGGCGAGGGTCATGGCCTCGCCCAGGGCGGCGGCCTTGGCCCCGAAGGCGCTCGCTCTTTCACGTGAAACAACGCCCGCCGCGATCCCGATCGGGGTCAGCCGCTGGTCGGCGTTGTCGGCGCGCAGGGTCAGACGATATTCGGCCCGGCTGGTGAACATCCGATAGGGCTCGGTGACTCCCCGGGTCACCAGGTCGTCGATCATCACCCCGATATAGGCCTGGTCGCGGCCGAGGATGATGGGATCCGAACCGGCGGCGGCGCGGGCGGCGTTCAGGCCGGCGATGAGGCCTTGCGCCCCCGCCTCCTCGTAGCCCGTGGTGCCGTTGATCTGACCGGCCAGATAGAGGCCGGGCCGCCGCTTGACCTCCAGCGCCGGGGTCAGTTCGCGCGGGTCGACGTAGTCGTATTCGATGGCGTAGCCGAAGCGGAAGACCTCGACCGTCTCCAGCCCCGGCATGGTGCGCAGGAAGGCCAGCTGGGTCTCCGGCGAGACCGAGGTCGAAATCCCGTTCGGATAGACGGTCGGGTCGTCCAGACCCTCGGGCTCGAGGAAGACCTGGTGCGAGGTCTTGTCGGCGAACCGGACCACCTTGTCCTCGATCGAGGGGCAGTAGCGCGGCCCGCGGCCGGTCAGATGGCCGCCATAGACGGCGCTCTCGCCGAGGTTGGCGGCGATGATCCGGTGTGTCTCTTCATTGGTCGAGGTGATGCCGCAGGCGATCTGGGGCACCTCGATCCGGTCGGTCAGGAAGCTGAAGGGCACGGGCTCGTCATCGGCGGCCTGCATCTCCAGCCAGTCCCAGCCGATGGTGCGGCCGTCGAGGCGGGCGGGGGTGCCGGTCTTGAGGCGACCCATCTGCAGGCCAGCCCCATAGAGGTCGGCAGCCATTCCGGTCGAGGGGTCCTCGCCGTGACGTCCCGCCGGAATACGCTCGTCACCGCGATGGATGACGCCGTTGAGGAAGGTGCCCGTGGTCAGGACGACGGCGGCGGCGCGGATCTGTTCGCCGCCGAGGGTGGTGACGCCGACGACGCGGTCGCCGTCCATGATCAGGCCCTCGGCGGTGCCGGCCATCAGGGTCAGGTTTGGAGTTCGGGCCAGCTCGGCCTGCATGGCTTCGCGATACAGACGGCGGTCGATCTGGCTGCGCGGCCCTTGGACGGCGGCCCCCTTGGAGCGGTTCAGCAGGCGGAACTGGATGCCGGAGACATCGCCCAGCCGGCCCATGACGCCGTCCAGCGCGTCGATCTCGCGCACCAGATGGCCCTTGCCCAGACCGCCGATGGCCGGGTTGCAGGACATCTCTCCCACCGTCTCCAGCTTCTGGGTGAGCAGGAGGGTGCGGGCGCCGGCGCGCGCCGAGGCCGCCGCGGCCTCACAGCCGGCGTGGCCGCCGCCGATGACGATGACGTCGAAATTGTTGGGATTGGGCATGGCGCGGGACATAGTGGAAATGGGCTCGAAAATCTACCGAGGGCGGCGTTTCACGTGAAACGCGGCGCCCTCACTTTCCGATACAGAAGGTCGAAAACACCTCGCCGAGAACGTCCTCGACGCCGATGGCGCCGGTGACCCGGGCCAGGGCTTCGGCGGCGCGACGCAGATCGTCGCCCGCCATCTCGGGGGCTCGATGGAGAGCGGCGCGCCCGGCCTCGACGGCGGACAGGGCCTCGGTGAGGCGGCGGCGGTGTCTTTCACGTGTAACCGCCGGGAAGTCGGCGCCCGAAAGATCCCGGGCCAGACGGGCGGCGATCCAGTCGTGCAGCGCGGACAGGCCCTCCCCGCTTGCCGTGCTGACGGTCAGGACCTGATCGGCTTCCACAGAAGCGGCGCCCAGATCGGCTTTGGTCAGGACGACCAGATCCTCGGACTTCGCAAATTCCGCCGCGACGCCGTCGGGATCGCCGGGGGCGCGGACCCACAGACGCAGATCGGCCTCGGCGGCGCGAGCCCGGGCTCGGCGGACCCCCTCGGCCTCGACCGGATCATCGCTCTCGCGCAGGCCCGCCGTGTCGGACAGGGTGACCGCATAGCCGCCGATGACCAGTTCGGCGTCGAGGACATCGCGCGTCGTGCCGGCGATGGGGGTGACGATCGCCGCTTCCCGTTCTACCAGAGCGTTGAACAGTGACGACTTGCCGGCATTGGTCTCGCCGATCAGGACGATGCGATAACCCTCGCGAACGCGCCTCCCCCGGTCCGCGTCAGACAAGGCCGCACGCAGATCGGCAGCCAGAACGTCGAGCACCGGCCCGGCGGTGCGCGCCAGATTGTCGGGCACATCCTCGTCCGGGAAGTCGATCTCCGCCTCAACGAGAGCCAGGGCCTTGAGCAGGTCGCGGCGGAAACCTGCATAGGTCTGGGACAGGGCGCCGTCGAGCTGACCCAATGCCTGCCCCGCTTGGGCCGTCGTCTCGGCGTCGATCAGATCGGCGACCGCCTCGGCTTGGGCCAGATCCATCCGGCCGTTCTCGAAGGCGCGACGCGTGAACTCGCCCGGCTCGGCTGGGCGGAGGCCAAGCGCGATCAGGGCGCTGGACGCCGCCTCGACGACGCCCCGGCCACCATGAAGATGCAGTTCGGCGCAGTCCTCGCCCGTATAGGAGTTCGGCCCGGGGAAGCGGAGGACCAGCGCCTGGTCGATGACTGCATCGCCGTGGGTCAGGGTGCGCAGCGAAGCCAGACGCGGCTTCAGCCCGCCCGCGCCGAGGCCGGTCAGGCTGGCGTCGGTCTCAGGGCCCGACAGGCGAAGAATGGCGATGGCGCCTCGGCCCGGCGGGGTGGCGAGAGCGAAGATGGTGTGGTTCATGGGAGAACTCTCCTCCCCATCGCTCCGCGATGGGAGGTGGCTCGGAGCGGAGCGGCGAGACGGAGGGGGTTCTTAGAGACGGCGCCCCTCCACCGCTTCGCGGCCCCTCCCCATTGCGTGGGGAGGAGACATTATTTGGAAGTTGTCGTCGCGGCGTCCATCAGGCGGCGGAACTGGTCCTGGGCGGTCAGGCCGAAACTGGTCCAGGACTTCATCAGCTCTTCCGGCTGCATGGCCGAGACGTTGGCGTCCATCCGCTTTTTCATCTCTTCGACCAGATGATCGTTGAGCGAGGTGACGTCTGGAAGGCCGAGAAAGGCGCGGGCTTCGGCGGGTTCGCACTCGATGTTGATGGTGACCTTCATCGCCTTGCTCCATTTCCGGGACCCGATGTTTCACGTGAAACTACGTATTACCCGGCCATACCATCGCTCGCCCAATGGCGCTCGTCGATCAGGTGTTCATCGACTGGAAGAAGTCGCCGTTGTTCTTGGACTGACGCAGCTTGTCGAGCAGGAACTCGATGGCGTCCTGCGGACCCATGGGGTTCAGGATGCGACGCAGGACATAGGTCTTGGTCAGCTGTTCCTTCGGCGTGATCAGCTCTTCCTTGCGGGTGCCCGACTTGAGCACGTCGATGGCCGGGAAGATGCGCTTGTCGGCGACCTTGCGATCCAGGACGATTTCCGAGTTACCGGTGCCCTTGAACTCTTCGAAGATCACTTCGTCCATGCGCGAGCCCGTGTCGATCAGGGCCGTGGCGATGATGGTCAGGGAGCCGCCCTGCTCCACATTGCGCGCCGCGCCGAAGAAGCGCTTGGGCCGTTGCAGGGCGTTGGCGTCGACGCCACCGGTCAGGACCTTGCCCGACGAAGGAACGGTGGCGTTATAGGCGCGGCCCAGACGGGTGACCGAGTCGAGCAGGATGACGACATCGCGCTTGTGTTCAACCAGGCGCTTGGCCTTTTCGATCACCATCTCGGCGACGGCGACGTGGCGGCTGGCCGGCTCGTCGAAGGTCGAGGCCACGACCTCCCCCTTCACGGTGCGCTGCATGTCGGTGACTTCTTCCGGACGTTCGTCGATCAGCAGGACGATGAGGAAGACCTCGGGGTGGTTCTTCTCGATCGACTTCGCGATGTTCTGCAGCATCACCGTCTTGCCGACGCGCGGCGGGGCGACGATCAGGCAGCGCTGGCCCTTGCCGAGCGGGGCGACGATGTCGATGACCCGGCCCGAACGGTCCTTCAGGGTCGGATCCTGGATTTCCATGTGCAACCGCTCGTCGGGATAGAGCGGGGTCAGGTTGTCGAACAGGACCTTGGTCGAGACCGTTTCCGGATCCTCGAAATTGATCGTGTCGACCTTGAGCAGGGCGAAGTAACGCTCGCCCTCGCGCGGGCCGCGGACGGCGCCGTGAACGGTGTCGCCGTTGCGCAGGCCGAAGCGGCGAATCTGCGAGGGCGAGACATAGATATCGTCCGGACCCGGAAGATAGTTGGCGCCCGGGCTGCGCAGGAAGCCGAAGCCGTCGGAGAGGATTTCGAGCACGCCGTCGGCGATGATCTCGACCTCTTCATCGGCCAGGGCCTTGAGGATGGCGAACAGCAGATCCTGTTTGCGCAGGTTGCCGGCGTTCTCGATCTCGAGCTGTTCGGCGAAGGCGACCAGTTCGGCCGGCGTCTTGTCGTTCAGTTCCTGCAGGGTGATGCGGCCGGAAGGGACGACGGCTTCGCCCTCCTCCTCGTCTTCCGCCTCGGCGGCCTCGATGGCGCTCTGGGCGGCGGCGATTTCTTCCGCGGTGTTTTCGGAGGCCCCGTTTTCGGAGCTCAGCCCTTCGAGCGCTTCGGCTTCGGGGGTGGTAGGGTCGGTGTCGCGAACGTCGGTCATGTCAGGATAGCACCCGGCCTCGCGCCCGGACGCCATAAAGGCGCGGGACGAAGAGGCGTTGGAAAAAGTCTGGCCTTGCGGCCGAAGGGAGTTGCGACGGGCTCCGGCGGGTCGAACCAGCCGGCGTCGCGCAGAGAGGGGGACCGTGGGCGGATCGCGCCTCGCGGTTCACCGGCAGCGAAACCACGAAACGCCCCACAAGGTCAAGCGGTGCTCAAGCCGCGAGGCTCCGCGAGCCGAGCGGTAGCGCCCTACGAAAAGCTCCACTCCGTCGTCACCGACAACACCATGATGATGGCCAGAACGAAGGGGATCTCATTGGTCATGCGCCAGAATTTCGAGGTGCGGACCGAGGTTCCGGCGGCGATGCGCTTGCGCTCGGCGGAGAGATAGCCGTGCCAGCCGTAGAGCAGGACGACCCCGACCAGCTTGGTGATCATCCACGGCTGGGCGAGGAACGCCGCGCCGCGCATCTGGATGTCGAGATGGACCAGCCAGGCGCCGAAGATGAAGACGAGGATCGAGGCCGGATTGATGATGATCTTCATCAACCGCCCCTGCCAGGTCCGCAGCAGGGTCTGCATCTCGGACTTCAGCGGTTCGAGCTTGGCGTTCTGTTCGGCGTCATAGGCGAACAGGCGCGGGAGGAAAAGCAGACCGGCCATCCAGGCGATCACCGCCAGGATGTGGAGGCCGCGGGCAAGATCGTATTGGTTCATGCGGCTCTCTCCTGATGCTGAAACGGACAGGCTTTCCAACTCGCCCGGCAGCCCGGACCATAGGGGGCGACGCCGGTGCGGCCCAGCGATGCGACCACCGCGTCGGACAGCATGGCGATGAAGGGTTCAGACAGGCTGACCGTGGGGGTGCGGATATAGGGCGCGACGCCCGTCCGCTCGGCCAGATGGCGATATTCGATGTCGAGCTCGACCAGGGTCTCGATGTGTTCGGAGACGAAGGCGACAGGGACGACCACGGCCCCGACCCCGTCGCGGCCGGCCTCCGCGATGGCCTCGGGCGTTGAGGGGCCTAGCCATTTCATCGGCCCGACCCGGCTCTGGTAGCAGATGCGGTGATCGACCTCGCCAAGCCGGGCGACGATGGCGGCGACGGTCGTTTCGATCTGCTCCTGATAGGGATCACCTTTCGCCACCAGCTTCTCGGGGATGCCGTGGGCGGAAAACAGGATACGGATCGGACGGTCTCTAGTCTCGGCCAGGATCGACCGGATCTCTTCGGCCTGAGTCTCGATCCAGCCGCCGCCTTGCGGATAACAGCAGATGGCCCGCGACCGCCCGGATCCGGCATAGGCTTCGCGCCAGGCCTTGAGCGAGGACTGGGTCGTGGTCGTGGAGAACTGGGGATAGAGGGGCAGCAGCACCACCTCGTCCGGGCCGAAGGCGGCGACGTCGACGGCGGTCTCTTCCGTCAGCGGATGCCAGTAGCGCATGGCGATGAAGGTCTGGACCTCGTCGCCGGGCAGGGCCGAGGCCAGAACCGCTTCCAGAGCAGAGGCCTGTCGGCGGGTCTCGGACAGCAGGGGCGAACCGCCGCCCGCGTCCATCATCGCATAGTTGGCCTGGGCCGAAGTTTCCCGCCGCGAGGAGATCAGCTTCGCCAGCCGGGTTCGCAGAAAGCCGGGCAGGCCGATGATGGCCGGGTCGTTGAACAGGTTGAACAGGAAGGGCTTCACCGAGGCGGCGTCGTCCGGCCCGCCCAGATTGAACAGCACCACCGCGATCCGGCGACCGCCCTGCCCTGCCTCGGCCAAAGATGCGGAAGCCATTACTGGGCCCCGATCCGTTCCAGGACCTGTTCGACATGGGCAATCGGCACGTCGGGCAGGATGCCGTGGCCGAGGTTGAAGATCCACGGACCGTCATTCCACGCCTCCATCAGCTGATCGACGCGGGCGTCCAGCGCCTTCCCGCCGGCGCGCAGCAGCAGGGGATCGAGCGCGCCCTGGATCGGCTTGATCTTCTGGACCCGTTGGCCGACCGCGAGGGGACAGGCGGTGTCGAGGGCCACGGCCTGGACATCGACCTCGGCCGCATAGCGTTCGGCGTGGATGGCCGAGCCGCGCGGGAAGCCGATCAGAGGAACCGTCACCCCCAGCTCCCGCGTTCGGGCGACCAGCTTCTGATGCGGTTTGAGGACCAGCCGTTCGAACAGGTCGTCGGGCAGCCCTTCGGCCCAGCTCTCGAAGATCTTGAGCACCTGGGCGCCGGCATTGGCCTGCATGACGAAATAACGGGCCGTAGCCTCGACCAGAACGTCCAGCAGGGCGTCGACCGTTTCGGGGTCTTCATAGGCGTATTTGCGCGCCGTCGCTCGCTCGCCCTTGCCGATCGTGTTGTGATGACCGTCCAGCATATAGGTGGCGACGGTCCAGGGGGCGCCGGCGAAGCCGATCAGGGCGCGCTCCTGCTCCCCTTCTTTCGGTTTCAGACCTTCGCGGACGAGGGACAGGGTCTGGCCGATGGATGCGAGGTGCTCGCCGGCCCCCTCGGCCAGTTCAGCCATCCGGCCCACCGGCGGCATCTCGCCGAGCTGGGGTCCTTCGCCGGTCTCGAACCAGACGTCCTGACCCAGGGCCCGCGGGATCAGCAGGATATCGGCGAAGACGATGGCCGCATCGAAGCCGAACCGCTTCATCGGCTGCAAGGTCGCCTCGGCCGCCATCTCGGGGTTCAGACAGAAGGCGATGAAGTCCGAAGCCTCGGACCGCAGGGCCCGGTATTCCGGCAGATACCGCCCGGCCTGCCGCATGAACCAGACGGGAGGGCGGCTGGTCTTCTGACCCGAAAGGACCTGAAGGAGGAGAGGCTGGACCGAAGGCGTTGTCATGACCTTGGTCCTACGGGGAGCCCGGCCTTCGCTCAAGAGCGCGGTTTGTCCAAGGGGTCACAGTCCCTCCCCCTTCTCTGATCAAGAATTTAAAAGATTGGAGGAAGGCAGCAGGGGGCGGGGACGACGGGGATGGTTTTCAGGCGGCGCCGTGAACGGAAAACGAACGTCCACGGGCGGTCCGGGATGGATCCGGACCCCCGGAAAGGGCTGTCGAAACCGGGGATAAGTCTTAACGAACCCTTAACGCGCGGGGCTTTGAGCCGCGCTGCGCCTGGGCATGACTGACGGGCGCCGTTTACGTCTTGTTAACCTTATCCACTGCAGCGCGGTGGAGACCGGACGGGCGTTGGAAATCTCTGGGTCCGGAGAGATGAATCCTCCCCGCTGTCCCCGCTCGCCCCCGCCGACGGGCGCGGCTATAGAGATCGGCGCCCCGTCCGGGGATTTCGGCGCCCAGAAAGCCAACCGGGGTTTCCACAGGAATCCGTTGATGAGTCCCACCGCATGACGCCCAACTCTCCCGTCGGAAAGCCGGCCGGTCCCGTGCGGCTGGCGACCTATTTCCACGTCCATCTGGTCTCGGACTCGACCGGCGAAACCCTGAACGCCATGGCCAAGGCGGTCACGGCCCGGTTCGAGGGGGTCATCCCAATCGAGCACATCTACGCCCTGGTCCGCTCCGAGAAGCAGATGGAGCGGGTGCTGGAGGAGATCACCATGGCGCCGGGGGTCGTGCTGCACACCCTGGTCGACCGCGATCTGCGCGCCCAGCTGGAGGAAGGCTGCCGCCTCGCCGACATGCCCCAGATCGGGGCGCTGGACCCGCTGGTCGGGGCCCTGTCGCGCTATCTGGGCGCGGCGCTGTCGACGCGCGTCGGCGCCCAGCACGCCCTGGACCACGAATATTTCAACCGGATCAGCGCCCTGGACTATGCCATGGCCCATGACGACGGTCAGGGCACGGCCGAGCAGCTGGAGGGCGCCGATGTCGTCCTCTGCGGGGTTTCGCGCACCTCCAAGACCCCGACCTGCATCTATCTGGCCCACCGCGGCATCCGCGCGGCCAATGTGCCCCTGGTGCCGGGTCAGGAAGACGGGGAGCGTCTGGTCGGGCTGAAGAACCCGCTGGTCATCGGCCTGACCGTCTCGCCCGACCGGCTGGTCCAGATTCGTCGCAACCGGCTGGACGGGCTGAACGCCGACCATACCTCCGCCTATGTCGACCACGATCTGGTGCGCGAGGAGACGGTCAAGGCGCGCCGGGCCTTCGAACGCCGCGGCTGGCCGACCATCGACGTGACCCGCCGCTCGGTCGAGGAGACGGCCGCGGCCATCGTCAACCTGTTGAGCGAGAAGCGCACGCGCCGGATCGGAGCGGCATGGTGATGAGCATTCCTGATGCGCTATCGCCCTCCGGGCTACTTGAGCGCGAGCGCCTGATCCTCGCGTCCCGCAGCGCCGCGCGCCGGGCCATGCTGACGGATGCCGGCGTGACCTTCGGTCTGGAGGACGCGGGCGTCGACGAGGAAGCGATCAAGGTCGCCATGAAGGACGCGAGCGCCGACGCACTGGCTATCGAATTGGCCTGCGCCAAGGCCCTGGCCGTGTCGCGCCGGGATCCGGACGTCTGGGTCCTGGGCGCCGACCAGACCCTGGCCTTCGACGGTGGGCTGGTTTCCAAGGCGAAGTCGCTGGACGAGGCGAAGGCCCGGCTGAAATCCATGCGTGGGAAATCGCACCAGCTGCATTCGGGCGCGGCCATCGCGACAAAGGGTCAGGTGGTCTGGTCGGGCGTGGATACGGTCCAGATGAAGATGCGCGACTTCTCCAACGCCTTCCTCGACGCCTATCTGGCCGCCGAGGGCGATGAGCTTCTGGCCTGCGTCGGCTCCTACCGGCTGGAGGGGCTGGGGTCCCAGCTGTTCGAGGCGGTGGAGGGCGACTATTTCACCGTGCTGGGCCTGCCGCTGTGGCCGGTCCTCGCCGAACTGCGCCGCGCGGGAGTGATCGCCTCGTGAGTTCTTCCGTTTCTGGGCAGACCATTTCGGGCGCCGCGAAGGTCGGCGGCATCGCCGGCAATCCCATCGGCCATTCGCTGAGCCCGGTCATCCACAACGCCTGGATCGCCGCCGCCGGCATGGACGCCGCCTATGTGCCATTCGCCCCCGCCGACGAGGCCGGGTTCGCGGCTTTGGTCGCGGCCGGCCGCGCGGGCCTGTTGATGGGGATCAATGTCACCGCCCCCTTCAAGGAACAGGCCTTCGCCCTGGCGGACAGCGCCAGCGGGGCGGCGAAGGGTTCGGGCTCGGCCAATGTTCTGGTCTTCCGTGACGGCCAGGTCGCCTGCGACAGCACCGACGGCTTCGGCATGATGTGGGCGATCTCCGATCAGGCCCCGGGCCTGACGGTCAAGGACCGGCCGGTGGTCATCCTCGGCGCCGGAGGCGCGGCCCGGGCCGCGGCGGGGACCCTGATCGGCGAGGGGGCGCAGGTTCGGATCCTCAATCGGTCACGCGACCGGGCCGAGGCCCTGGCCGCCGATCTGGGGTCGTCAGTGACGGTTGTGGATGAGGACGAGGCCTTTGACGGCGCTGTTCTGGTCATCAATGCGCTCAGCATCAAGCCGGCGCTGGATCTGGCCCGGCTGGCGCCCGAGACGGCGGTGATGGACATGACCTATCGCCCCGTGGACACCGAATTTCTTCTGGCCGCGCGGGCCCGGGGCCTGCGGACCGTCGACGGTCTGGGGATGCTGATCGGTCAGGCCGGACCGTCGTTCAGGGCCATCTTCGGCGTCGAACCCCCTGCCCTGCCGCTGCGCCCCCTGCTGCTGGCGGCGATCGAGGCGCAAAAGTGATCCTGCTGGGCCTGACCGGCTCCATCGGCATGGGCAAGTCGACGACGGCGCAGATGTTCGCCGACGAGGGCGCGGTGGTCTGGAACGCCGACGAGGCCGTGCACCGGCTCTATTCGCCTGGCGGGGGGGCGGTCGAACCGGTCGGCGAGGCCTTTCCGGGCGTGGTCATCGACGGCGCCGTCGACCGGACCCGGCTGGCCGAGGCTCTGGGCCGCGACGATGCGGCTTTCAAACGTCTGGAGGCCATCGTCCATCCCCTGGTCGCCGCCGGCCGGGCGGGCGAGCTGGCCGAGGCGGCGGAGCGTGGGGTCAAGCTGGCGGTGCTGGACATCCCCCTGCTGTTCGAGGGCAGCGGACAGAAATCCTTCCATGCGGTGGTCGTGGTCACCGCGAGCCCGGAGGTTCAGGCCGAACGGGTCCTGTCCCGACCCGGCATGACCCGCGAACGCTTCGAGGCCATTCTGGAGCGTCAGGTCCCCGACGCCGAAAAGCGCAAACTGGCCGACTTCATCGTCGAGACCGACCGCGGGCTGGAGGCGGCGCGCGATCAGGTGAAGGCGATCGTGGCGGCAGTGCTCGATCCAGACTGGGTTTCTCCCCGGTCCTGACCTTTGTCCGTCTTTCGCCGGGGGCCGAACAACCCCATTAAGAGGCCATGGCCCGCGAAATCGTTCTCGATACTGAAACCACCGGCTTCGACCCGCGCACGGGCGACCGGCTGATCGAGGTCGGCTGTATCGAGATCATGGACCTTCTGCCGACGGGCCGGACCTTCCACCGCTACTGCAATCCCGAGCGGCTGATCCCCGAGGACGCCATCCGGGTGCACGGCATCACCGATGAGAAGGTCAAGGACGCGCCGAAATTCGCCGAGATCGTCGCCGACCTTATCGAATTCATCGGCGACGCCCCGGTCATCGCCCACAACGCCCAGTTCGACCGCAACTTCATCGACCATGAGTACGGCCGCTGCGGCTCGCCCCTGCTGCCCGCCGACCGGTGGATCGATACGCTTCAGCTGGCCCAGAAACGCTGGCCGGGGATGCCCAACTCGCTGGACGCCCTGTGCAAACGCTACAAGGTCTCGCTGGCCGACCGTTCGTTCCACGGCGCCCTGATCGACGCCCGCCTGCTGGCCGAGGTCTATCTGGAGCTGCGCGGCGGCAAGGAGCGAGTGCTGGACCTGACCAGCCGCAAGGGCGCCGAACAGGCGGCCGCCTTCGCCGCCGCGGGCGGCCACGGCGCCCGGCCGCGTTCCCTGGCCCCGCGCTCGACCCCGGCCGAGCATGAGGCCCATCTGGCCTTCCTGACCGCCACCCTGAAGGACCGCTCCCTGTGGCAGGGCTATGGGATCACCGTCGAAGCAGACATGGAAAAGGCGTCCGCCGGCTGACGGACGCCTTTCCGGTCGTCTGGTTTCAGTGACTCAGGCCTGGCCGGTTCCGGCGTCGGCGTTGGCGGCCATCTGCTGCTGGCGAGCCATATAGATGGCCACGAAGTCGATCGGGTCCATCATGAAGGGCGGGTAGAAGCCGCCGTCGGCCGTGGCGCGGGCGATGATCTCGCGCGCGAACGGGAACAGGTAGCGCGGGCATTCGATCAGCAGCAGGGGCTCGATGTCGGCCGGGGCGACATTGTTCAGCTGGAACAGGCCGCCGTACAGCAGTTCGACGTTGAACACGGTCATGGCGTCGGTCGAGGCCTTGACCGACAGCTTCATGTCGACTTCGAACAGGCCGTCGGGACGACCCTGGGCGTTCAGCTCGACGCCCATGTCGATGCCCGGCTTGCCCTCGATACGCAGGCTGTCGGGCGCCTTGGGGTTCTCGAACGACAGGTCGCGGACGTACTGGGCCAGGATGCGGAAGCCGCCGTTGGGCGGGGCGCCGTCCTGGGTTTGCGGAGCCTCGGCGGCGGTGGTCGAAACGTCGGTCATGGGCGAAGGGGCCGTGAATGGAGTGGACCGGCGCGTCGCACGCGACCGGGTGAGGGGGCGGCGACTACCACGGCGGACGGGCGTGCGGCAACGGCGCGCGCCTGTCAGGGCATGTCGGCGGATGCGTCTCGCCTTGCGCCGCCCTATATGAGACCCTAATCGTCCGTCGCGCGTTCCGATCCGGCCTGATTTGGGTTGGTCGGGCCCGACGTCATTCAGGATAGAGTCTTGCCGGTCCAGTTCCAGATCTTGCTCTTCGCGGGCATCGCCGTCTTCGTCCTGTTCCAGCTCTATAATGTGCTGGGCAAGCGGGTCGGCCGTCAGCCGCAGGATGATGCGCGCGCCCCCGTCCTGCCCGCCGCCGAAACCGCTCCGGCCCGCCCGGCCCTGGACGCCCAGACCCTGGCGGCCATATCGGGGCTGCGCGCCCGCGATCCGCAGTTCGACCCGCAGAAATTCCTCGACGGTTCGCGTCAGGCCTATGAGACCATCGTGCGCGGCTATGCCTCGGGCGACCGGGCCGCGCTGAGGCCCCTGCTGGCCCCGGCCGTGATGGAATCCTTCGAGCACGGCATCGCCGCGCGCGAGACCCGGGGTGAAACCGAACAGGTCGAGTTCCTGCACGCCCCGCGCGCCGATCTGGAAAGCGCCACCGCCGAGGGCGACAAGGCCATCGCCAAGGTCCGCTTCCTGTCCGAGCTGCGCAGCAAGATCATTCCGCCGGAAGGCGAGGCCACCCCGGGCGCGCCCGGCGAACCCCGTATCGAGGAACGCCGCACGGCCGAACACTGGACGTTCGAGCGCACCCTGGGCGCCGCCGATCCCAACTGGGTTCTGGCCCGGGTCGAGCCGGCCACCGCCTGATGCGGTCTGTGAGCGTGAAGGGCTGGCGGTCGGCCGCGACCGGCCTCGGCCTTGCGGCTGCCGCCCTTCTCGCCGCCTGCGCCTCGACACAGCCCGTCGTGCCGAACCGGCCGCCGGTGGTCTCTCCGTCCGTTCCCACCGCGCCGGCGCCCGTCCCGCCCTCGTCCGGGCCCGTGGGCGCCGACAGTCCGGCGCATCTGGCCGGTTGGGACACTGAGGATTTCGTCGCCGCCTTCGACGCCTACCTCAAGACCTGCGGCGTGGCCCGCGATCCGGCGGGCGCCCGCCAGTGCGCCCGGGCGATGGATCTGCAGCGCACCTCTCGACCGGTGACCCCGGCCCTGACGCGCGCCTTCTTCGAGACCGGATTCCGGGTGGTTCAGGCCCGCACCGCTGATGGCCGCGACGGCCTGTTGACCAGCTATTTCGCGCCCGAATATTCGGCCAGCCACCGCCAGACCTCCGAGTTCGACATGCCGGTGCTGGCCAGGCCGCTCGATCTGGAGCGGGGTTCCGGCGGGGTGGTCCAGCGCCGCCCGGACGGTTCGACCGGCCCCTATGCCGACCGCGCCGCCATCGAGGCCGCGGCGGCCGCGGGGTCGCCCTCGGCCCCGGTCCTGGCCTGGATGCGGGCCGAGGACCTGTTCTTCCTGCAGATCCAGGGCTCCGGCTATCTGACCTTCGAGGACGGAACAACCGGCCGCGCCGCCTATGCCGCCGACAACGGCCGCCCCTTCGTCGGCATCGCCCGGCCGATGGAGCAGCAGGGCCTGCTGCCGAGGAACGGCACCTCGGGCGAGGCGATCCGCGCCTGGCTGGCCGCGCACCGGGGCCGTGAGGCGCGGGCGATCACGGCCCTGAACCCGCGCTACATCTTCTTCGACCTCCAGCCCGACGACGGCGGCAATCCGGCGGGGGCGGCCGGCGTGCCCCTGCCCGCACGCCGGTCGATCGCGGTCGATCCGGCCAGCTGGACCTATGGCGACCTCGTCTGGATCGACGCCGACGCAGGAAACCTGAACGGCGCCCACGCCTCCTATCGTGGACTGGTCATGGCGCTGGACACGGGGTCTGCCATTCGCGGGCCGGTGCGCGCCGACTTCTACATGGGCCGGGGTCAGGCCGCGGGCGTCGAGGCCGGGACGGTCCGGCATCCGTTGCGGATGTGGCGGCTCGTACCGAGACCGTGATCGCATCACCCGCGCCTCACGCAGATATGAGGGGCGATCCCCGTCTCAGCCCGCTACGGTTCGCGCCATGAAACTCAGGGCCAAGACGTTCAGGGGATGGATGATCGGGGCGGCGGTGGCGATCGCCGGGACCGCGACCATGGGGACGGCGCTCGGATCCTGGGCCCAGCCGGCGCCGTCGCGCAATCATGCCCCGACCCATCGCCGACCGCCGTCAGAGCCGGTCGTGCTCGAACTGTTCACCGCCCAGGGTTGCCCGGGCTGTCCCGACGCCAATCAGGTGGTCGAGACCATCGCCGACGAGCCGGGCGTCATCGCCCTGACCTATGCCGTGGGCTACTGGGACTACATGGGCTGGCCCGACACCTTCGCCAAGCCGGAGTTCGCCCAGCGCCAGCGCGCCTATCAGACGGCGATGCGGCTGCGCGGCGTCTATACGCCCCAGGTCATCATCGATGGCCGCCGTCAGGTCTCGGGCGCCGAGGCTCCCGCCGTCCAGGCGGCAGTGGACGAGGAGGCGACGCGTCGCATCTTCCCGCCCCAGGTCGAGTTCCGCGAGAGCGGCGACCGTGTCGGCGTCGGCTCGGGCCGGGCCCCGGTCGGCGGGGCCGAGGTCTGGGCCGTGATCTACAGGCCCGGCGCCCAGACCGTGACCGTCAGCGGCGGCGACAATCGCGGCCGGGCGGTGCGCCACGTCAATGTGGTGCGCGAACTGCGAAAACTGGGAGACTGGAACGGGCGTCCCGTTCTCTATCCTCTGCCGGCCCAGCGCGATCCCGACGAAGCCGTCGCGGTCATGGTCCAGGCCAAGGGTGACCGCCGCATCCTGACCGCCGCCACCCAATAGGGCTGGTTTGGCTGGGGGCGAACTGGATGGCTTTTTGGAGTCCTGTCGGACCGAGGCCCGTTCGCGTGGGGCTTCGCGCCCGTTCCGAACGGATAGGCCGCGCCGAGCCTGATCGTCCCTGACCGGGGAAAGTTCAGGCCCCGGCCTTCTTCGCGAAGCTCCAGGCGGCGTCGGACAGGGGGCCAACCTGGGCGGCCATGGTGCGGGCGTGGGCGCTGGAGGCGGTGCCGTCGCGCACCCGGCCGGCGATGCCCTGACAGATGGCGCCCAGCCGGAACAGATTATAGGCCATCAGCCAGTCGAGATTGGCCGGGATCCCGGCGCCGGTCTTCTCCGCATAGCGGGCGACCGTCTCCTCGATCGTCGGGATGCCCAGCGCCTTCAGGTCGACGCCGTTGATACCGTTCCGCTGGCTGGCCGGCAGCACCCACCCGATCAGCATATAGGAAAAGTCCGCCATCGGATCGCCGAGCGTCGACAGCTCCCAGTCCAGCACGGCCCGGACCTCGGAGGCCACAGGCGCCATGATCAAATTGTCGAGGCGGAAGTCTCCATGGACGATCCGCGCCGGCCCCTCGGGCGGCAGGGTGGCGGGCAGATAGTCGATCAGCCGGTCCATGGCCGGGATCAGATCGATCTCCGAAGCCCGGTACTGTTTGGTCCAGCGCCCGACCTGGCGCTCGAAATAGTTGCCCGGCTTGCCGTAATCGCCGAGACCGATAGCGGCGGGGTCGAAGGCGTGCAGGGCGGCGAGCGCATCCGTCTGGGCCTCATAGATGGCGCGGCGCTCGGCGGGCTCCATGCCCGGCAGCTTCAGGTCCCACAGAACCCGGCCCTCGACCTTGTCCATGACATAGAACATCGAGCCGATGACCGTATCATCCGTACACAGAGCATAAGGTCGGGCGACCGGATAGTTCTGCTTCCACAGTGCCGAGATGACGGTGAACTCCCGATCCACGGCATGGGCGGAGGGCAGCAGGGTTCCGGGTGGCTTTCTGCGCAGGACATAGGACCGGCCGGGCGTGACCAGCTCATAGGTCGGATTGGACTGGCCGCCCTTGAACTGCCGGACGGTCAGCGGCCCCGCATAGCCTTCCACATTCGCCGCCAGCCATTCGCCGAGCCTGCCTTCGTCGAGGGCGTAGCGGGGATCGACCTCGCGCGTGCCGGAAAAGGCAGCCTGGGCGTCAAGATTGGTGTCGGCGTCGGTCATGGATCTTCCTCGGTCGGCGTCTTGAAGACGCTCTGTCGTTCAGTTCGCGGCGATGATGGCGGCCTTGACGGCCTTGCGCCAGCCCTTGAGCAGACGTTCGCGTTCTGCGGCCTCCATGCGCGGGGTCCAGACGGCGGGCGCCTCGGTGGTGTGCACCTCAAGATCCGCGATCAGGCCGACGCCCAGCGCCGCCAGCTTGGCCGCGCCGAGGGCCGTCATCTCCTGGAAAGCGGGGCGTTCGACCGTGACCTCGCAGATGTCGGCGACGAACTGCATGGCGAAGGCGTTGGCCGTGACCCCGCCATCGACCTTGAGCCGCTCCAGCCGGGGCGCGCCGTCGTCGGCGAGGGCGTCGAGAAGGTCGCGCGTCTGATAGGCCAGGGCCTCCAGCCCCGCCCGGACGAAATGGGCCGGCTTTGAATCCCGGGTCAGGCCGATGACGGCGCCGCGCGCATCGGGCTCCCACCAGGGCGCGCCCAGACCCGTGAAGCCCGGCACCAGATAGACCCCGCCATTGTCCTTCAGCCCCTGGGCCATGGCCTCGGAATGGCGGGACTCGGAAATCATCCCGACCCCGTCCCTGAGCCACTGGATCGCCGATCCGGCGGAGAAGATGGAGCCCTCCAGCGCATAGGCCACGAGTGGGGCGGCGGTCTCGCCCACCTGATAGCCGAGCGTGCCCAGAAGCCGGCGGGTCGAGGCGACCGGCTGGTCCCCGACATTGGCGACGAGGAAGGCGCCGGTGCCGTAGGTGATCTTGGCGTCGCCGGGGGTCAGGGCGCCGTGGCCCACGAGCGCCGCCTGCTGGTCCCCGGCCGAACCGGCGATGGGCAGGGCGCGGCCGAAAAGGGAGGGGTCGCTCTCGCCGCTGATCTCCGAACAGCCGACGATGCGGGGCAGGGCGGCCTTCGGCACATCGAACAGGGCGCACAGGTCGTCACGCCATTCCCGCGTGCGCAGGTCCATCAGGGAGGTGCGGCTGGCGTTGGTAGCGTCGGTGACATGGCTCTGGCCGTTGGTCAGCTTCCACACCAGCCAGGCGTCGATGGTGCCGAGCTTCACCTCGCCCTTCTCCGCCCGTTCCCGCGCGCCGGGGACCTTGTCGAGCAGCCAGGCGAACTTGGTCGCGGAGAAATAGGGGTCGAGGATCAGGCCGGTCGCCGCCTGGACCATGGCCTCATGGCCTTCGGTCGCCAGTCGCGACGAGACGTCGGCGGTGCGGCGGTCCTGCCAGACGATGGCCCTGTGCAGGGGCTCGCCGGTCGCAGCGTCCCAGATCACCGAGGTCTCGCGCTGGTTGGTGATGCCGATGGCGGCGAAGCGCGACACGCCCCCGGCCTTGCGGATCACCTCACGACAGGTCTGCAGGGTCGCGGTCCAGATCTCGACGGCGTCATGCTCGACCCAGCCGGAGTGGGGGAAATGCTGGGCCAGTTCGATCTGGCTGATGGCCACGGCCCTGAGCGACTGATCCTCCCCCACCTCGAAGGCGATGGCGCGGCTGGAGGTCGTGCCCTGGTCGATGGCGAGGATCAGATGCGGCATCGGCGTCTCCAGTGGTGGCGGAAAGTCGGGGCAGGAACTCTTGAACTGGCCCTTACGCACGACTTCGGCTTTGGTTTAAGCAGCGGGGCATGACCTTGCACACCCCCTCCTTCGATGGCGTCCGCGACGCCGCCCGCCAGATCGCCGGCGTCGCCGTGCGCACCCCCCTGATCGAGAGTCCGGCTCTGAACGAACGGCTGGGCGGGCGGGTGCTGATGAAGGCCGAAACCCTGCAGCATGCGGGGGCCTTCAAATTCCGCGGCGCCTATAACCGCATCAGCCGGCTGACGGATGAGGAGGGGGCGAGGGGGGTCGTGGCCTATTCCTCGGGCAACCACGCCCAGGCCGTGGCGGCCGCCGCGAAGATGGTCGGGACCTCCGCCATTATCGTCATGCCCGCCGACAGTCCCAAGGTGAAGGTCGAGGGCGTCATCGGCTTCGGCGGCGAGGTCCGGATGTACGACCGCTACACCGAGAGCCGCGAGGACATCGGCGAGGAGATCGCGGCCTCGAAGGGCTCCATTCTCGTTCGCCCCTTCGACGACCCCTTCGTCATCGAGGGACAGGGGACCACCGGACTGGAGATTGTCGAACAGGCGCGTGAGGCGGGCGTCGAGGCTCTGGATCAACTGTTGTGCGGCACGTCCGGCGGCGGGCTGATGGCCGGGATCAACCTGTCGATGGCGGCCCTGTCGCCCGCGACGACCGTCTATGGCGTCGAGCCGGCCGACTACAACGACACCCAGATCTCGTTGGCCAAGGGCGAGCGGCTGACCCATGCGCCCGCCAAGGGCACCATCTGCGACGCCCTGATGACCGACCGGCCGGGCGAGCTGACCTTCCCCATCAACCGCCGACTGGCGGCCATCCTGACCGTGACCGACGCCGAGGTCGCCGAGGCCGTGCGCTACGCCTTTCGCACCCTGAAACTGGTGGTCGAGCCGGGCGGCGCCGTCTCCCTGGCGGCCCTGCTGACCGGTAAGGTTTCGGCGGCGGACAAGACCACGGTCATCGTCCTGTCGGGCGGGAACGTCGATCCGGCCCTGTTCTCGGCCATCATCGAGGATCGTTTCGAAGATCGCTTCGGCGGCTGAATTCCCGCTGGCCTGACCCGGGGGAAGGCGGATAGCTTTCGACGAAACAACGGGAGCGATGCGATGACCAAGGGCGTGGAACTGGAAGGCCTGATCGGCACGGAGGTCGGGGTCTCGAAATGGATCGAGATCGACCAGAAGCGTATCGACGCCTTCGCCGACTGCACCGAGGACTGGCAGTTCATCCACATCGATCCCGAGGCGGCGGCCAAGACCCCCTTCGGCGGCACGATCGCCCACGGCTTCCTGACCCTCAGCCTGATGTCGGCCATGAGCTATGACGCCAATCCGCCGCTGGAAGGCGTGGTCATGGGCGTCAACTACGGCTTCGACAAGCTGCGCTTCATCAGCCCGGTCGCCTCGGGCTCCAAGGTGCGCGGCCGCTTCAAACTGCTCTCGGCCGAGAACAAGGGCACGGACGGCGGCGTCACCCGCTGGCTGATCAAGCACGAGGTCACCGTCGAGATCGAAGGCGGCTCCAAGCCGGCCCTGATCGCCGAATGGCTGGGCATGCAGATGGTGAAGGACTGAATTCCCTGAGTTGGCGGGGTCGGCTACCGCCGATCCAGGGAAGCGGCTGGACGCCGGCGCGGCTTGTGCCCGATAAGGGGCGTTCGGAGAGATTTGTACGGTAACGGCCTTGCACCACCACGGCGGCGTCTTCCTCCTCCTGGCCTATGCTGTCGCAGTTCTGGCGGGCTGGACGGCGCTCGACCTGTTCCAGCGCATCCGGGGCCGTGAAGGCCGGGACCAGACGCCCTGGTTGGCGGCGGCGGCCGTGGCCATGGGCGGCGGCATCTGGGCGATGCATTTCATCGCCATGCTGGGTTTCGACCCCGGCGCCCCGGTCCGCTACGATCCCGGCCTGACGGTCCTGTCCTTCCTGCTGGCGGTCGCGGGCACGGCCGGGGCCTTCTTCACCGCCTCGCGCGACCGGCTCGGCGCGGGTCGTATTCCCATCGCGGGCGCGGCCATGGGGACGGCCATCGCCCTGATGCACTATGTCGGGATGGCGGCCATGCGCACCGCCGCCACCGTCGGCTGGCGGCCGGGCCTGATCGCCTTTTCCATCGCCATCGCCATCGGCGCCTCCATCACCGCCCTGTGGGCCGCGCGGCGAGAAACCTCGATCGGCTGGCGCGCCGCCGCGGCCGCCCTCCTCGGCCTGGCGGTGGTCGGGATGCACTACACCGGCATGGCGGCCCTGGACCTGAGACCGGTCGCCGAGGTCATGGACGATTCGGGCGCCCCGCCCCTGGCCATCGCCGTCAGCGTCGCGGCCGTCACCGCTGTGATCCTGTTCATCGCCCTGGCCGCCTCCATGGCCGACGACCGGGCCCGGCTGGTCTCGGTGCTGGCCGCCGCCGACGTCGGATACTGGGAGCTCAATCTCAAGGACCGGACCTTCACCCTCTCGGCCCGGGCGCGCGAACTGGTCGGCCTGGCCGATGAGGATCCGACCGGCGCCATCGAACACCCCGTCTGGATGAACGACGACCATCTGGCCGCCCGCGCCCAGGCGCTGGAGAAGGCCATCGCGGGCGAGGCCGACTATGACGTCGAATATCCGATCGGGACCACCGGCCGCTGGGTCCAGTCCAAGGGCAGCCTGGTCCGCACCCGCTCGGGCCGGCCGCTGAAACTGGCGGGGGTGGTGTCCGACATCACCGACCGCCGCCGCGCGTTCGAGGATCTGGAGACCAGCGAACGGCGCCAGAAGCTGCTGATCAATGAGTTGAATCACCGGGTGAAAAACACCCTGGCCACCATCCAGTCGATCGCCATGCTGACGGCGCGCCGGACCGAGTCGGTGCCCGAGTTCTCGTCCCTGTTCGAGGCGCGGCTAATGGCCCTGTCGGAGACGCACAATCTGCTCACCGCCACAGGCTGGGAGCAGGCCATGCTGCGCGACATGCTGGGCCGGGAGATGCGACCCTATTCGCCGGACCAGTTCGCATTGGACGGCCCCGACGTCCTGTTCGCCCCGCCCCAAGCCCTGGCCATGGGGATGATCATCCATGAGCTGGCCACCAACGCCGCCAAGCACGGCGCCCTGAGCCGCCAGGGCGGTCGGGTTTCGGTCCGCTGGACCGCGCCGGATGCGGCGGGGCGTGTCACACTGGACTGGATCGAGACGGGCGGACCCAGGGTGCCGAAACCTGAACGCACCGGTTTCGGCTCGCGCCTGATCGCCACCAGCCTGAAGGGCGACCTCGGCGGCGCGGCCGAGCTGGACTATGCGCCTGCCGGCTTCCGGGCGCGGCTGACGTTCAGACCGGCGCCGCTGCGGGTGGAGGCGGGGGCCGCCTGAGGCCTTACTCCCCCAAGGCGCCTCACTCTCCCAGGCACCTCAGGGCGACCTCGAGGTTGCGCAGGCCGTCCTCGCCGGTGACGGCGGGGGTCTCGCCGGTGCGGATGGCGTGGGCGAAGGCTTCCAGTTCCTTCTTCAGCGGCTCGTTCGGCCAGCTCATCACGCCGCGCGTGGAATAGGAACCGTCCGGCTGCTGGCCGAAATATTCGGTCACCTGACGCGTCATCAGGTCGGCGACGACGAACTTGTTATGCGTGGCGACCTGCAGGGTGCGGGTCTTGTAGGGCGTCACCCAGTTGGTGGTGATGTGGGCGATCACCCCGTTGTCGAGGCGGAACTGCAGCAGGGCCGTGTCCTCGCGGTCGGCGCGGGTGCGGGCCAGCTGCGGCTGGACCTCGGCGATCTCCGAACCGGTCAGGTGGCGGATGATGTCGATGTCGTGCACCGCCAGGTCGATGACCACCCCGACCTCACCCATGCGCGGCGGGAAGGGGCCGACGCGGGTGATCTGGATGGAGATGACTTCCTCGCCGGCGATGGCGCGTTTGACCGCCTCGACCGCCGGGTTGAAGCGCTCGACCTGACCGACCATCAGGACGCGGTCGTTGGCCTTGGCGGCGTCGATCATCCGCTGGGCGTCGGCGACGGTGGCGGCGATGGGCTTTTCGACCAGGACGTGGACGCCCGCCTCCAGCAGGGCGACGCCCAGCTCGGCATGGTGGCGGTTCGGGGTGGCGACGACGGCGGCTTCAAGACCGGCCGCAACGAAGTCGGCGGCGGTGGTCAGGGGCTGGGCGCCGAAAGCCGTGGCGACGTTTCCGGCCGTGGCGCTGTCCGGGTCGAAGACGACGGCGAGGTCGAACTCGCGCATCTCGGACATGACGCGGGCGTGGTTGCGGCCCATGACGCCGACGCCGGCGACGCCGGCGCGCAGGGGGGTGTGGAGCTGGCTCGGGTTCATGGCTTAGCCCTTGAAGGAAGCGACGGCGGCGATGACCTTGTCCTGGGTCGCCTCATCCAGGTCGGCGTGCATCGGCAGGCTGATCACCACCTCCTTCAGACGCTCGGTGACCGGCAGGCCCTGCGGGCCGCGCGGATAGTGTTCATAGGCCGGCTGGAGGTGCAGCGGGATCGGATAATAGACTGCCGTCGGCACGCCTTGTTCCTTCAGATGGGCAGCCAGGGCGTCGCGGTTCGGGTGTTCGATCGTATACTGGGCCCAGTTGGAGACATTGCCCTCGGGCACATTCGGCACGGCCGCGACGTGACGAGCGAGGCCTTCGTTGTAGCGTTTGGCGATGCGGTTGCGCCATTCGATCTCCTCGCCGAAGACCTTCAGCTTCTCGATCAGGACGGCGGCCTGGATGGTGTCCAGACGGCTGTTCAGCCCGACGCGCATGTTCAGATATTTGGGGTCGTGGTCGAAGGTGCGGTCCTTCAGGTCCACGGCGACGGCCTTGCCGTGCACCCGGATGGAATCCATCAGCTGGGCCAGTTCGTCGTCGTCGGTCAGCACCGCGCCGCCGTCGCCGTAGCAGCCCAGCGGCTTGGCCGGGAAGAAGCTGGTGGTGGTGACGTCGGCCCATTTCAGCGGGTGGTCGCCGTCGATGGTGCAGCCGAAGCCCTGGGCCGAATCCGAGATCAGTTTCAGCCCGTGCTTGTCGCAGACGGCCTTGATGGCCGCATAGTCGGCGGGCTGGCCGAACAGGTCGACGGCGATGACCACCCTGGGCGTCAGCCGGCCCTCGGCGATCGTGGCCTCGACGGCGGCGGCCAGATGGGCCGGGTCCATGTTGTAGGTCTTCTCATCGACGTCGATGAAGACCGGCTCGGCGTCGAACCACGGCACCACCTCGGCGGTGGCGGCGAAGGTGAAGGAGGGCACGAAGACGGCGTCGCCGCGGCCCACGCCCCAGGCCATCAGCGGCAGGGCCAGGGCGTCGGTGCCGTTGGCGCAGCCCAGGGCGTGCTTCGCCTTGCCGAAGGCGGCCAGGTCGGCCTCGAACTGGCGCACCTGCGGACCCATGACCCAGGCGCCGCCGACGACGGCCTCCTGGACGGCGGCCTCGATCTTGCCGCCGAGGCGAAGGCGCTGGGCTTGAAGGTCGATGAAGGGGATCATGGGGTTATCGTTTCATCTCTTGTCCGACCCGCCTCGCTTCGAGATCGGGGCCGGAGCGACGCTGACAGGCGTCCGCCCGGGAAAAGCCTCCGCAAATCGGGCGGAAGCGACGATGGTGGGGCGGTCTAGCAAATGACCGTTCCCGACGCCAAACACGACAGGGTCACTTCGCGTTGCGACTTGCAACGTAGGGCGATAGACGCGGTCGGGCATGACGACAGAATCCGTGACCCCGCCGCCCGCCAATCCCTCGGGCATTCCCGCCGTCTTCCTCGACCGTGACGGCGTGATCAATGTCGATGTCGGCTATCCGCATCGCGAGGAGGATCTGGAGTTCATTCCCGGCGCCGCGCGGGCGATCCAGCTGCTCAACCAGCACGGCTATCTGGTGGTGGTCGTCACCAACCAGTCCGGCGTGGCGAGGGGCCTGTTCTCCGAGGCCCAGATGAAGGCCTTCAACGCCCTGCTGGTCCGCCGTCTGGGGGCGAAGGGGGCGGTGATCGGCGCGGTCTATGCCTGCCCGTGGCATCATGAGGCCCAGGATCCCGCCTGGTTCCACGAGGATCACCCGGATCGCAAGCCCAATCCCGGCATGCTTCTGCGCGCCATCGCCGACCACAATATCGACCCGGCCAGATCCTTCATGATCGGCGACCGTGAAAGCGACATGGAGGCCGCGCGTCGCGCCGGGGTGAAGGGCTTCCTGTTCCACGGCCCTGACCTCGCCGACTTCGTGCACGACGTTCTGGGTCTCTGACCGGCCTTAAGTCTGTTCGCGCATTAAGCGTCCCGCAGGCCACAGACTTCGCCTGTTCGGAGAGTTGCTCCGGGCCCGGAATCGCAATTCGTACGGCGTTGAAATACGCTGCCGGAGCGGGGGCGCATCGTGGATTACGGGGACACTGAGATCATGGCCGCGCCAAACATCGCCTTCGCCGAGCGTCGGTGGACCTCTCCTGACGGCCTCAGCCTGTTCGCGCGGGACTACGCGCCCGGACCCGGGCCGGCGAAGCTGCCGGTCATCGCCATCCACGGCCTGACCCGCAACAGCGCCGATTTCGAGGGGATCGCACCGCTGGTGGCCCAGAGCGGGCGCCGGGTCCTGGCCATAGACGTGCGCGGTCGCGGTCGGTCGGACCGGGCGCCCGATGCCATGACCTATACGCCTGATGTCTATGCCCGCGACGTCGTCGCCCTGATGGAACAGGCCGGGATCGAGCGCGCCGTCTTCATGGGCACCTCTATGGGCGGGCTGATCACCATGGCCCTGACGGCGATCAAGGCCAGGGCCGTTACCGCCGCCGTCCTGAACGACATCGGTCCCGAGGTCTCGCCCGAGGGCCTGGCCCGGATCGCCGCCTATTCCGGCCAGCCGGTCGACACCCCGACCTGGGCCGCCGCCGCCGACTATGCCAGGCGGATCAACGAGGTCGCCTTCCCCCATTATTCGGACGCCGACTGGGAAGCCTTCGCCCGCCGCATCTTCCGCGACGGCACCGAGGGGACGCCGGTGCTGGACTACGACCCCGACATCGCCGTGCCAATCCGGGCGGCCGGGGCCAAGGCCCTGGTCCCGAATCTCTGGCCGTGGTTCCGCAAACTGGCGAAAAACCGCCCAACCCTGCTGGTTCGTGGCGGAAACTCGGACCTTCTGAGCGCGGAGATCGCCGCCAGGATGAAGAAGGCCGCGCCCGGCATGGACCATGTCGACGTCCCCGGCGTCGGCCACGCGCCAATGCTGGACGAGCCGGAGGCCAAGGCGGCGATCTTCGAGTTCCTCGCCGGGGTCGATTGAGGCGACATTCCCCTGGGTCAATCTCGGCCCGGGTTGTCCCCTCGCCAGCGTCGCTCTAGGACAGTCAGGGTTTCGACCCCGATCCTGACGACGCGCGCGCAAAGGCCACCATGCCCGACCTGACCGACAAACAGACCTTCTCCGATCAGGACGCGCTGGATTTCCACAAGGTTCCGACGCCCGGCAAGATCTCCATGGCGCCGACCAAGCCGATGGCGACCCAGCGCGACCTGTCGCTGGCCTATTCGCCGGGCGTGGCCATTCCGGTTCTGGCGATCGCCAAGGATGCGGACCTCGCCTATGACTACACCTCCAAGGGCAATCTGGTCGCGGTCATCTCCAACGGCACGGCGATCCTGGGCCTCGGCAACCTCGGGCATATGGCGTCCAAGCCGGTGATGGAGGGCAAGTCGGTCCTGTTCAAACGCTTCGCCGACGTCGACAGCTTCGACGTCGAGGTGAAGACCACCGACCCGGAAGAGTTCATCACCGTCGTCAAGAACATCGGCGACACCTGGGGCGGCATCAATCTGGAGGACATCAAGTCCCCGGAATGCTTCGTGATCGAGAGCGAGCTTCAGGACCTGCTCGACATCCCGGTCTTCCATGACGACCAGCACGGCACGGCCATCATCTCGACCGCCGGCCTGATCAATGCCGCCCATATCGTCGGCAAGAAGCTGGAGGACCTGAAGGTGGTTCTGGCCGGCGCCGGCGCGGCCGGCCTGTCCTCGATCGGCCTGATGAAGGCCGCGGGCGTGAAGGCCGAGAACACCGTGATCGTCGACCGTGACGGCGTCGTCTACAAGAGCCGCCCCACCGGCATGGACCAGTGGAAGGCCGCCCATGCCACCGACACGCCGCACCGCACACTTGCTGAAGCCATGGTCGGCGCCGACGTCGTCCTGGGCCTGTCCGCCAAGGGCGCGATCACCAAGGAGATGGTGGCCTCCATGGCCCCCAATCCCATCATCTTCGCCATGGCCAATCCGGATCCGGAAATCACGCCCGAGGATGTGCTGTCGGTCCGCACCGACGCCATCATCGCGACTGGCCGGTCCGACTATGTGAACCAGGTCAACAACGTCCTGGCCTTCCCCTATCTGTTCCGGGGCGCGCTGGACGTGCGCGCCCGCCGGGTCAATCACGAGATGAAGGTCGCCTGCGCCCAGGCCATCGCCGCCCTGGCTCGTGAGGACGTGCCGGACGAGGTCGCCGCCGCCTATTCGGGCCGCAAGCTGAAGTTCGGCCCCGACTACATTATCCCGACACCGTTCGATCCGCGTCTGATCTGGTACATCCCGCCCTTCATCGCCCAGGCGGCGATGGATACGGGCGTGGCCCGGATCCAGATCGAGGACATGGACGCCTATCGCGCCAGTCTGCGCGAGCGCGTCGATCCGTCGGCGGCCCTGATGCAGAAGATCTCCTCGGCCGTCCGCGCGGCGCCTAACAAGCGGGTGGTCTTCGCCGAGGGCGAGGAGACGACCGTCATCCGCGCCGCCTGGGCCTTCAAACAGTCCGAACTGGGCACCCCGGTCCTGCTGGGCCGCGAGGACCTGATCCGCAAGAACGCCATCGAGGCCGGCCTCGACTTCGACGCTCTGGGCATCGAGATCGTCAACGCCCGCGTCAGCCACAAGAACGTCGAATACACCGACTGGCTCTACGCCAAGCTCCAGCGCCGCGGCTATCTGCGCCGCGACGTCCAGCGGATGATCAATCAGGACCGCAACTATTTCGCCGCCGCCATGGTCGCCCTGGGCGATGCCGACGCGGTGGTCTCGGGCACGACCCGGAACTTCAACATGGTCCTGCGCGAGGTGCGCCGGGTCATCGACGTCAAGGACCGACTGATCGGCCTGTCGATCGTTCTGGCCAAGGGCCGGACCCTGTTCGTCGCCGACACCTCGATCCACGAACTGCCCGACGCCCAGGAACTGGCCGAGATCGCCATCCAGGCGGCGTCGGCCGTGCGCAAGCTGGGCCGCACTCCGCGCGTCGCCTTCCTCAGCCATTCGACCTTCGGCGACCCGCCCGGCGAGCGTGGCGAGAAGGTGCGTGAGGCGATCCGCATCCTCGACGGCATGGACGTCGACTTCGAATATGAAGGCGAGATGCCGCCCGAGTTGGCGCTGGATCCGGGCGCGCGGTCGAACTATCCGTTCATGCGCCTGTCGGCCGACGCCAATGTGCTGGTGATGCCGGCGATCCAGTCGGCCTCGATCTCGACGCGTCTGGTCCAGTCCCTGGGCGGGGCAACCGTGATCGGCCCCCTGCTGGTAGGTCTCGAGAAGTCGGTCCAGATCGTCAGCCTCGGCGCCTCGGTGTCCGAGATCATCACCGCCGCCACCTTCGCCGCCTACGAAGGCGGCGCGCCGGAGCTCTAGGCTCCGGCGTCGGCCGTCAGGAGGGCTGGGCTTCGGTCGCGGCCTCGGCCTGCGCCGCCTCCTCGCGCGCCTTCGCCTCGGCCATGACGGCCGGCTGGCGTTTGGCGACATAGAAGGCGAGCAGGATGGCGAAGATCCCGATCGCCGCCGAATAGAGGAAGAAGGTGAAATAGCCCGCGCCCAGACCCTGGACGCTGACCCCGCTCTTGGCCGCCCCGGCGACCAGCGAGCCTTCCGGCAGCTTATTGAACATCGGCTTGAACAGGCTGAGCGGCCCGCCCGCGTCTGCCGCCCGGGCCGAAGCCTCGATGATCTTGCCCGACTGGGAGGCGATGATCTTGCCGGGCAGGGCGTAGAGCGAGCTGAACAGGGCGTACTGGGTCGCGGTGAAGCCGATCGAGGTCAGGCTGGACATGTATGCGATCAGGGCCGTGCCCGCGTAGCCGGTGGCGACATTGTCAACCCCGATGGCCACGAACAGGGCGCCGAGATCATGCCCTTGGGTCGCCAGCCAGCCGAAGACGAGGTTCGATACCGGGCTCATGAAGGCGCCGATGACCATCGTGCGGATCAGGCCCAGCTTGGCCACCGACCAGCCGCCGACGAAGACGCCGAGCGACAGCATGACCACCCCGAACACCTTCCGAACCTCGGCGATCTCGATCTTGGTGAAGCCCAGGTCCTGATAGAAGGGGTTCATCATGTTCAGCACGAAGTCGGCCAGGCGATAGAGGCAGATCAGGGCCAGGATCGGCAGGGCCAGTTTGGCGAAGCGCACGAAGAAGTCGGCGAGCGGCTGGCCGAACGAGCCGGCCAGATAGGCGCCGGGACGGGTCTTCACCCCCGGAATGGGCCAGCAGGCCACGGCCATCATCACGAAACCGCCGATGACATAGGCGAACTGGGTCAGGACGCCCGTTGCGGTATTGTCCTCCAGCCCCCCCTTGATCGTCTCGGCCCCCGCGCCCATCACGCCGCCGAAGGCCCAGAGCAGGGCGTCGGGCTTGTCCGTCAGGCCCGTGCCGATGATCAGGGCGGCGATGAAGATCAGGGCCAGTCTCACGATCCATTCGACGACCTGCAGCACGGGCCGGGCGGGAATGTCGCCGACCGGGATTTCGCGGATGCTGTGGGTCTTCTCGCGCGGGGCCAGCAGGACACCGACCACGCCGATGGCCATCAGCGCCGCCATGACGGCGTAGGAGAAGTTCCAGTTGTAGAGCTCGGCCAGGACCAGGGGCGCGGCGCCCGCCACGATGACGGCGACCCGGTAGCCCAGCTGGTAGGCGGCGGCCATGGCGCCCTGACGGGCGTCGTCCGAGACTTCGATCCGCCAAGCGTCGATGGCGATGTCCTGGGTCGCGCCGAAGAAGCCGACCATCAGGGCGAACAGGGCGACGCCGACCAGATTGGTCTGGGGGTTCTGGCCCGCCAGCATCCACAGGCCGAGCACGATCATGGCCTGGGTGGCCAGCATCCACGACCGCCGATGGCCCAGCCATTTGGTCAGGAAGGGAAGGTTAGTCCGGTCCAGCAACGGGGCCCAGACGAATTTCAGCGCATAGGTCAGGGTGGCCAGGCCGAAGAAGGTGATCAGCTCCAGCGTCACCCCCGAATCCCGCAGCCAGGCGGTCAGGGTGTCATAGATCAGAAGGTTCGGCAGGCCGGCCGAAAAGCCCAGCAGCAGTTGGGCCATGACGCGTCGCTCGCCATAGACGGCCAGGCCGCCGAAGCGGCCGGCGGGCTTGGTGGTCACGGCGTCGGTCATTGGAAAACTCCGGGGGCGACGCCCCCCGGCGTCAGACCGCGACCTTGAAGCGGTTGTCGCGGTTCGTCCAGCGGGTCAGGGCGGCGCGCAGGGCGTCGGGCTCCAGCGGCTTGACCAGATGGTCGTCCATCCCGGCTTCAAGACAGGCCTTTCGGTCCTCGGCGAAGGCGTTGGCGGTCAGGGCGACGATCGGGGTCTTGTCCCCGGCCGCGCGGATGGCCCGCGTCGCCGCCGGTCCGTCCATCCCCGGCATGCGCATGTCCATGAAGACCATGTCGTAGCGGGCGCGCTTCATGGCGGCGACGGCCTCGGTGCCGGTGGCGGCGGTCTCGACCACACAGCCCTCGCGGCGCAGCAGGGTCTTGGCCAAAAGGGCGCCGACCGGATTGTCCTCGGCCAGAAGGACGCGGATGCCGGCGAAACGGACGGGCACGACGCGGTCGTCCTCGGCCGGGGCCTTGCGCGGGGCGGCGTCATTGACGGGTTCGGCGGCCTGGACCGCGGCCAGAACCCGCTCGGCCAGGGAGGCGCGGCGCAGGGGCTTGATCAGATAGCCGTTGAAGCCGATGGCGCGGTAGCGGGCGATCAGCTCACGCTCCGAGGGTTTGAGCAGGATCACGCCGCGGCCCGAGGCGGGCAGGGGGGCGACGGCGCCCGGACCGAATTCCTTCACCGCCCCGGCATGGTCGACCAGGACGATGGCGGCATCGTCGCTGGCCTCGCCGCCGCTGGCGACGATCTGGTCGGTGGCGGCCTTGGCCACGAAGGGGTCGGGCGAGCGAACCGCGACTGTGATGCCGGTCAGGGGTTTGGGGCGCGGCGCGGCGCCCGCAACCGCGTCGAACGCCGCTTCGAAGCGGAAACGCGATCCCGTGGACATGTCCGAGTTGTCCTGACGCGGCCGGTCGGTGACGACGACGGTGCCGCCCATGGCCCCGGCCAGACGGCGGACCACGGCCAGACCCAGGCCCGCGCCGCCGAAGCGGGTGGCGTCCGAGGCGTCGACGTGGCCGAACTCCTCGAAGATGCGTTCACGGGCCTCGGGCGGGACGCCGGGGCCGGTGTCGTCGACGATGAAGGCCAGGCGCGGCCGGGCGCGGCTGCCGCCGATCCGCTCGACGGCGATGCGGACGCCGCCCGCATCGGTGAATTTGACCGCATTGCCCGCGAGATTGAACAGCACCTGCCGCAGCCGGCCCTCGTCGGCCATGATGTCGGACACGTCGCCCGAAACCGACCAGACGATCTCCAGCCCCTTGTCGTGGGCGCGGGGGCTGAGCAGTTCGGCGACGCCGCGCACCAGGGCCTCGACCTCGACCGGGGCCGGGTCGAACTCCAGCCGCCCGGCCTCGAGCCGCGCATAGTCCAGAAGATCGTTGACCAGACCCAGAAGATGTTCGGCCGACGACTGGGCCGCCTCGGCATAGGCGCGCTGGGCGCCGTCCAGACGGGTGCGGGTCAACAGGCCCAGCATCCCGATCACCCCGTTCAGGGGCGTGCGCATCTCATGGCTCATCAGCCGCAGGAACTGGTCGCTGCCGTCGATGGACGGCTCCGCCGGAGCCGGAACCGTAGAATTCAGGTCAGTGGTCTTCGCCCTTCGGGCCATGGTCGATTCCGTGGATCGCCTTCCGTGACCCCCATCCTGCACCACCAAGGGTTAAGGGCGGTTCAAGCGCCCGCACGGAATATCGCGTGCTGGAGAGATCAGTCGACGGCGCAGGTTTCGGCTTCGATCGCCTCGGCGTAGGGGCTGTCGAAACATTTCGACAGCCGGCCCAAGGCACGGGCGTTGATGGCGTTGCGTCCGCCCGGCGCCGCTTTCAGCGTTGTCAGCGAAGCCTCCAGCACCTCGCGACGTTTGCTCAGAAAGCCCCAGACGCCCCGGACATAGGTGTTCCAGTCGAACTGGTCCTCCGACGGCTCGACCGGGGCGATGGAGGCGGCGGCAAGGGGAATGGCCTCCGCCTCACGACCTGCGCGGGCAAGGCTCAGGGCCATATGCCACCGGACCACGACATACTGGCGGTCGGACAGGATCGGGCCATGGACCAGATAGTCCTGATCCACCTCGGCCGAGGCCGCGTGGCAACCGGCCATGGACAGATTCCAGGCCGTGGACCGCAGGGTCGAACGATACTGGTCGAACTGCTCGAAGGTCAGGGCCCGGTTGGCGACGCGGTCCGCCTCGGACAGGGAACAATCGGCGGGGGCGGTGAGCGGCGGCGTCGATTGCAGAACGAGGGCGACGAGCAGGGTGACCATGAGCGACCTTTGGCGAAAGGCCAGCTTTGCTCACAACCTTGAGCGGTTCAAGCTCTGGCGCCGACGCCTAACTCAAGGGCGCCTATTCCCAGGACTGGGTGCGCGGGGAGAAGGCGTCCAGGGTTTCAAGCAGGGTGGCGACCAGATGGCGCTCCTCCTCGCTGAGTTCGGGCCGCCAGATGTCGAAGATCAGCACCACCCGGGTGCGGTCGCTCTGGTTGACGGCCTCATGTTCGATGGTGTCGTCGAAGGCCCAGAGCCTGCCCTTCTCCCACGACCGGACCTCGTTGCCGACGCGGAAGCGGCAGTTCGGCGGCACGATCAGCGGCAGGTGGCAGGTCAGGCGGGTGTTGACGAAGCCGGTGTGCGGCTTGATGTGAGCCCCGGCCTTCAGCTGCGAGAACATCACCTGGGGCGACCGGGCGCGAATGCGGCACAGGGGGGCGTCTTTCAGGGCCTCCATGGTGCGCCGGCACAGCGCCGCATTGGGCGTCGCGGCGCCGTCCTTCCACAGGAAGCAGCTGCTCCAGTCCAGGCTGTCGATCAGCGGATAGTCGGGCTGGCTCGGCAGATCCGGATGGCTGTTCAGATAGGGTGCGAAACCGGCGTCGTCGGCGAGGAGGGCGGTCAGCTCCCCGGCGATGGCGTCGGTCGCGGCCTCGACCGCATCGGCCCAGGGCAGCATCGACCGGGGATAGAACTGCCAGTTGGGCAGGTCCGGATAGAAGAAGGCGCGCGGCTGGGGGGTATAGAGGCGTCGCTTGCCGGTCAGCAGGTCCAGAGCGTGGGTGAAGCGGGGGTCCGAGGTCCCGCCGGAATAGCCGGCGCGGTCCAGTTCGGTCTGCAGTTCGCCCAGCATATTGGCGGCCAGCCGCTGGCGGATGGTTCGGGCCCGGGTCACCCCCTCAGCCAGGTCGGGCGCCAGACCGGAGGCAGGACGGGCCGCCCGTTCGGCGCCGATATCGACCACGGCGCCGTAATAGAGGTTGGCCTCGCGGCGGGCGCCGAGGGCCCAGAGCAGATCGGCCTTGATCAGAACCGCCCGCATCTCGCGGTGGTCGAGCGCCAGAGCCCGGTCGACGGCGGAGGTGGCGGCGGCCGTATCGCCCAACCGGTGGCAGGCTGCGGCCAGCAGGCCCAGGGCTGCGGCTTCGGCAGACGCGGAGATGCGAAGGGGTCCGGTGGTAAGATCCTCCAGACGCTTTCGCGCCTCGGTCCAGCGCGCGGCGTGCAGATCCGCCTCGGCGGCGGCGAGGCTGTCCGGGACGGACAGGCCCGCGGGGGAGATCGGGGACGGGGAGGGCGTCAGGGTCATTCCGCCTTCCTAGTCTCTCGAACGCCGCCCCTCAATCTGCCTGCCGCGCTCTACCGCTTCGCGATCCCGGCTCGCGAAGGGCCGGACTCTCTCGTCAGCCAGACAACCCTGCAGGCCGGAGGGCCATCTGGCGGGAAGGCTCCCGGGCGGGAAGGTTACCAGGCGGGCAGGCTGGGGCGCGCGTCGGACAGGCCGCCTTCGCGGCTCGCCCGCTGGCGGTCGAAATCCTCCTGTGCGCCCATTGCGGTGCGGCGATAGATCAGGGCCTCCGCGATATGGCGGCGAAGGACCCCGGTCGAGCCTTCGAGGTCGGCGATGGTGCGCGCCAGCCTCAGCGTCCGGGTCCAGCCGCGCGCGGTCAGCCCCCCGGCCTCCCCGGCCCGCATCAACAGGGCGCGGCCGGCCTCGTCGGGGGTGGCGAAACGGTCGAGCACCTCGCCGGAGCAGCGGGCGTTGATCCCCTGATCCCGGGCCTGAACGGGGTCGAGCCCCAGTTCCGCGACCCGTTCGGCCTGCAGGGCGCGGGCCCCGGCGACGCGGGCGGCCGCTTCCGCCGTCCCTTCCGAAGGCGGCGGCAGGGCCATGTCGGCGGCCGTCACCGGCGGGGTCTCCACCGTCAGGTCGATCCGGTCGAACATCGGGCCGGAGATGCGGTTCTGATAGTCGCGCTGGCAGCGCGGGGCCTTGCCGCAGGCGCCCTTGCCAAAGCCGCCGACGCCGCAGCGGCAGGGGTTCATCGCCGCCACCAGCTGGAACCGGGCCGGATATTTCACATGGTGGTTGGCGCGGGCGACGACGATCTCGCCGGTCTCCAGCGGCTGCCGCAGGCTGTCGAGCGCCTGGGCCGAATATTCAGGCAGCTCGTCGAGAAACAGGACGCCGTTGTGGGCCAGTGACGCCTCGCCCGGCTTGGCCCGGAGTCCGCCGCCGGTCAGGGCCGCCATCGAGGCCGAGTGGTGGGGCGCCCGGAACGGCCGTTCATGGGTCAGGGCGCCGCGCTCGATCATCCCGGCCACCGACCAGATGCGCGAGGTCTCCAGCAATTCCTGCGAGGTCAGGGGCGGCAAAAGCCCCGGCATCCGCGCCGCCATCATCGACTTGCCGGAGCCCGGCGGGCCGATGAACAGCAGGTTGTGGCCCCCCGCGGCAGCGACCTCCAGCGCCCGTTTGGCGCTCTCCTGCCCCTTGACCTCGCGCAGGTCCGGAACGCACGACCCGCCGACCACCGGCCCGCGCTCGGGCGCGCGCAGAACCTGGGTTCCCTTGAAGTGGTTGACCAGACCGATCAGGGAGCGGGGCGCCAGCAGGGCCACGTCTCCGGCCCAGGCCGCCTCGGGCCCGTTGGCCTCGGGGCAGATCAGACCCAGCCCCATGGCGTTGGCCGCCATGGCCGCCGACAGGCTGCCGCCCACCGCCGCAATCCGTCCGTCCAGCCCCAACTCCCCGATGGCGGCCCAGCCCTCGAGCGCATCCGGCGCGATCACCCCCATGGAGGCCAGCAGGGCCAAAGCGATGGGCAGGTCGAAATGACTGCCCTCCTTGGGCAGGTCGGCGGGGGCCAGATTGGCGATGATCCGACGCGAGGGCAGGGCCAGGCCGATGCCGGCGAAGGCGCCACGCACCCGCTCACGGCTCTCGGCGACCGCCTTGTCCGGCAGGCCGACGATGGCGAAGGAGCCCTCGCTGGCCCCGATCTGCTGCACCTGGACGTCGACGCGCCGCGCCTCCACCCCCTCGAACGCCACCGTCGCTACGCATGCAAGCATGGCCGCCCTCCTGCTCCGGAAGAGAACGAACCATGAACCCTAACGGAATGCAACCCCGCGTGGTTTACGTCGCGCGTTTCGCCTCGATGACGTCCCACATCAGCGCCGTGGCGTCGATGCCGGTGAACCGCTTCAGCTGCTGCGCGCCGGTGGGGGAGGTGACGTTGATCTCGGTCAGATATTCGCCGATCACATCGATGCCGACGAAGATCAGACCCCGTTCCTTCAGCGTCGGGCCGATGGCGGCGCAGAGCTCCAGATCGCGCGGGGTCAGCTCGACCGGCATGGCCGTGCCGCCGACATGCAGGTTGGAGCGCACCGCGCCCTCGGCGGGCACCCGGTTGATGGCCCCGACGGGCTCGCCGTCGATCAGCAGGATGCGCTTGTCGCCCTTGCTGACGGCGGGGATAAATTTCTGGATCACCAGCGGATCGCGTGACCCGGCGGCGTGGATCTCGATCAGGGCGTCGAGGTTGGGGTCGTCGGCGCGCAGCTTGACCACGCCCGAGCCGCCGTTGCCGTGCAGGGGCTTGAGCACCACGTCACCGTGCTTCTTGTGGAATTCGGTCAGGGCCACGGGATCGGAGGAGATCAGGGTCGGGGGCTGCAGGCCGGGGAAGGCCGTGACCATCAGCTTCTCTGGCGCCGAACGCACCTCGGCCGGGTCGTTGACGACCAGGGTCTTCGGATGGACCGTCTCCAGCATATAGGTGGCGGTGACATAGGCCATGTCGAACGGCGGGTCCTGACGCATCAGGACGACGTCGATGTCATCGGCCAGATCCAGCTTGACCCAGTCGCCGAAGGTCACATGGCTGCCCGCGACATGCTGCAGGGCCACCGGTCGGGCGCGGCAATAGAGGCGACCTTCCTCCAGCGCCAGGGTGCGAAAGTCGTAAACCCAGATCGCGTGCCCCCGGTCCTGGGCCGTCATCATCATCAGCCAGGTCGTGTCGACCTCGATATCGACCCCTTCGACGGGGTCCATCTGGACGGCGACCTTGAGCATGCTGGAGACCTTGCGCGGCTGGAAGCTTGGGTAATGGGCGGGGAGGCCCGCAGGCGCAAGGGCGGACCCCTAGTTCAGCCGCATCCTCAGCCGCTCGAAACTGGCGGGCTGGATAATGACTTCCTGTCCGCCCACGGTGCGGGCGCGGTGCAGGGCGTCCAGCGCGCCGTTCAGGGCGCCCTGTTTCTCGCGCGCCGAGGCGACGTCCAGCCAGGGGCGGTGGTCTTCGGGGTCGAGCAGGGCGCGGCGCATGGCCGAGCGTTCGGCGCCCTGATAGTCCTCGGCCTTGATGGCGCGGCTGAACAGGACGTTCTGCAGACGGATCAGGGCCTGACGGTCCGTGACGGGGGCCATCAGCAGGTCCAGCCGGTCGGCGATATGCGGCGTCAGCCCAGCCCTGAGCGCCCGACGGCTGAGCTCGGACGGCAGGACGATGCGGCCCTGGCTGAACGGATCCAGCGCCACCGGACCGGCCGGGGTCTCGACCCGCAGCAGGAAGTGGTTGGGAAAGTCGACGCCCTGCGCCACCAGCCCGGCGCGCTTGGCGGCGTCGAGGTAGAAGACAGCCAGGGCCGCCGACAGGCCGCGCCGGCGCTCGGCGACGTCGATGACATCGGTATTGGCCGGGTCGTCATAGTGGAGCAGGTCGCCGTTCAGCCTCAGGTCGGCGGCCATGGTCTCGGCCAGGGCGTCGTCGGGGCTCTCGCGGTCCATCCGCTCGCCCAGCCGCTCGGCGGCGTTGCGGGCCAGGGTGCGCACGGGATCGGGGTCGCGGAACGGATAGTCGTGGATGGCGCAGGCGATCGCGGCTTCCAGCAGGGGGAAGTCGTCGTCGTCGGCCCGACCGGCCTCGACCAGGATCGCTTCCGCTTCCTCGCGCGTCACTCTGACTCCCCAACCTGATTTCCGCGGGAATTTCAGTACCCGGGAAAACTTATGGCCGAAACATGGCGCGGAAATCGTCCGGGAGCCAGCGCCACCATATCGATTCTCAATTCATGTCCGGCCAAGCTGGGTCGTCCGTGCAACACTGCCTTGCCCGCCGCGACCAGCCGCTGATGCTGTTCGGGGGTCAGGGCGGTCAGGGCGGCCTCCATGGTGGCACGCCGTTTGACCTCGACCACGGCCAGCACCCGACCTCGCCGGGCGAGGATGTCGATCTCCCCGCCGCGCCCCTTCAGCCGGAAGCCGAGGATCTGATAGCCCTTGAGCATCAGCCAGGCCGCCGCCGTCCATTCGGAGGCGTGCCCCTGCCGAAACGCCTTGCCGCCCAGCGCCTGCCGCCACGCCGCCTTGGGGCGGGCGGCCTGTTTTGGCGCCTTGAGCCGGGTGGGCGGCTTCATCCCTTGCCCTGAAGCTCCAGCGCGCGGCGGTAGAGGGCCTTGCGCGGCAGGTCGAGCGCCTGGGCCACCTCGGAGGCGGCCTCGCCGGTCGGCAGCCGGGCCAAGGCCTCGATCAGGGCGGCGTCGGCATCGGCGGCCGAGGCCACCTCGACCGCGCCGGGTCCGATGACGATGACGATCTCCCCCTTTGGCGCATCGCAGCGCGGATCGGCGGCCAGTTCGGACAGGCTCCCTCGGATCGCCTCCTCATAGAGTTTGGTCAGTTCGCGGGTGACGGCGGCGGGTCGGTCGCCCAGCACCTCGGCCATGTCGGCGAGGCTGGCGGCCAGACGCGGCCCGCTCTCGAAGAAGACGAGGGTCTGGCGGCCCTGTTTCAGCTCGGCCAGCATCGTCTTCCGCGCCCCGGACTTGGGCGGCAGGAAGCCGGCGAACAGGAACCGGTCGGACGGCTGGCCGGCGATGCACAGGGCCGCCAGCAGGCTGGAAGCGCCCGGGATCGGATGCACAGGCAGGTCGGCTGCGATGAAGGCGCGGGCCACCACGAAGCCGGGGTCCGAGATGACCGGGGTCCCGGCGTCGGACACCAGAGCCACAACCTGGCCTTCCCGCACCCGCTCGATGGCGATCTCGGCGGCGCGGGCCGAGGCGTGGTCGTCGCAGCGCTCCAGCCTGGCCTTCAGCCCGTAGGCGGACAGCAACTTCGCGGTGACCCGCGTGTCCTCGGCCAGCACCAGATCGGCGGCGGCCAGCACGTCCAGCGCCCTCAGGGTGATGTCGCGCAGGTTCCCGATCGGCGTCGCCACCAGATAGAGGCCGGGCGAGACGAGACGCGACGGCGGGGCGGTCGGCGGGAAGGGCGCGGGTTCAGTCATGGCGCGGGACCCTGCCAGCGAGAGGTTTCGATAACAATCCTCCCCCGCGCGGGGGGGGGGGATCATGTCAGAAGGGCCTTGAGCACCGCGTCGAGGATCGGGCGGCCCGTGTCGGTGGCGATCACCCGGGCGTCGCGGATCTGGAGGAAGCCATCGGCGGTCAGATCCGTCACGCGGTCCGTGATCCCCAGGGTGTCGAACAGCGACGCCTCCGCCCCCTCGACCGTGCGCAGACCCAGCAGAATCCGCTCCTCGGCGGCGCCTTCGGCGTCCAGCGCCTCGCGTTCGGCCCAGGGCGAGGCCCCCTCGACCCCGGCCACATAATCCCAGATCCGGCGGTGGGCGACTGTGGCGGTGCGAACGCCCTCCAGCGTCAGCCGCCCGTGGCCGCCGGGACCGAGGCCCAGATAGTCGCCGCCGCGCCAGACATGGATGTTGTGCGCCGACCGGGCCGCGACGCCGCGCGCATGGTTGGACACCTCATAGGCTTCGAAGCCTGAGGCCCCGAGCACCTCCTGCGTGGTTTCATAGAGGGCGGCGGACTGGTCCTCGTCCGGCGGTGTCCAGTCGCCGCGCGCGAAGGCCCGGCCGAAGGCGGTCGTGGGCTCGACGGTCAGCTGATAGGGGGAGACGTGCTCGAACCCGAGATCGACGGCGGTGGTCAGTTCGGCGGTCCAGTCGGCGACCGACTGGTCGGGCCGGGCGTAGATCAGGTCGATCGACAGCCGGTCGAAGGCCTTGCCGGCCAGCCCGATGGCCCGGCGCGCCTCGCCCGCCGAATGGTTGCGGCCGAGGAACTTCAGGGCGGCGTCGTCCAGCGACTGAACCCCCAGCGACAGCCGGTTGATCCCCGCCTCGGCCAGGGCGGCGAAATGGGCGGCCTCGGCGTCGGTCGGATTGGCCTCCAGCGTGATCTCGACCGGGTGGGAGGCGGGGAAGCGGGCGTGGATCGCCTCCACCACCGACGCCACGGCCTCGGGCGGCATCAGGGACGGCGTGCCGCCGCCGAAGAAGATCGAGGCCAGACGTCGGGTCCCCAGAAGGTCCGCCTGGGCCTCCAGATCGGTCAGGATCGCCGCCACCAGCCCGGCCTGCTCCTCCGTCCTCCCCCGGTCGCGGACGACGTTGAAGTCGCAATAGGGGCAGATACGGGCGCAATAGGGCCAGTGGACATAGACGGCGACGTCCGAACCGGGGTCCAGAGAGTCAGTCAATCAGGGCGGCCTTGAACTTGGCGAAAGCGCGGGCGCGGTGGCTCATGGCGTCCTTGGCCGCCGGCTCCATCTCGCCGAAGGTCTGATCGAAGCCCTCGGGGATGAAGATGGGGTCATAGCCGAAGCCGCGCGTGCCCCGGGGCGGGAAGGTCAGTTCGCCGTGCACTTCGCCCTCGACGACCACACAGGGTCCATCGGGCCAGGCCACCGCCAGGGCCGAGGTGAACCAGGCGCGCCGGTCGGTCGACCCGATCTCCTCGAGCCGCTCTTCCACCTTCCGCATGGCCAGGGCGAAATCCTTGCTCGGACCGGCCCAGCGGGCGGAAAAAATGCTTGGCGCCCCGTCCAGCGCCAGAACGGACAGTCCCGAGTCGTCGGCCAGCGAAACCTCGCCCGACAGCCGGGCCGCGTGCCGGGCCTTGAGCATGGCGTTGCCGCCAAAAGTGGTCTCGGTCTCGTCCGGCTCGGGCAGATTCAGCTCTCCCGCCGTGACAATCTCGTAATTTCCATCCAGCAGGGCCGCGATTTCGGGCACCTTGCCGGGGTTGTGAGTGGCCGCTACGAGCCGCATCCCTTTGATAAGCTTGAGTTTCATCGCTCTTCACGTACCCCGTTACAATCCATTGCCAAAGTTTAATATCGTTAAACGATATGTAACGTGACCTTCCCTGTAGCAAGGCCTATCTATGTTCTCACGAACGGGGGCTGCACCGTTCCAGAGATTGACGGAAACGCACAATCTTTACCTCGCAGTCATAACCGAGAGGGCAATAAACGACCCCCTCAATCAGGAGAACCACGATGAACACGATGAACGCTTCGCTTTTCATGGACAAGGTCGGCAATGTGCTGGTCAACGCCGCCCTGCTCGCCGCCCTGCCGACCGCTCTGGTCGCCATCCTCGTCCAGGCCTTCTGAGACCGTCTACCGCGCTTTGCACCTCGATCGGTGCAGGGATTTGACCATGGGGGTCAGCGATGACCCCCGGTTCACGGTAAAGACGTCCTGTGAGGCTTTGACGAGACCCATGAAGATCGCGATGAATAAGACCGCGACGGGGTTCGCCGGACCCCGCGCGGCATTCGCCTCCTTCCCTCCGGCCTGAGCGACACGGCCGATGCGTCTTCCGACCCTCGAGAATCTGAAAGGTCGGCTTCCCGCGAAGGGCTTCAGGCCCCGGTTCGCCCTCCCTCTTCTTCGCGGCCCCCTGCGGACCCTCGGTCCCGGCTCGGTCGCCAGTCTTCTGAAGATCGCCCTCGACGTGGCCTATGTGCTGCTGATGCTGCTGACCGCCGGCCTGCTCATCGCCTTCGTCGCCGCCATCTTCATCCCCATCTCCAACTACAACGTCACCGTCACCGCCCATGACGGCGGGCTGCAACAGCCCCTGACCCAGCCGCTGCTGCTGTTCGGCCTCGGGGCCCTGACGGCCTGGGTCGGTGGTTTCCTGCTGATCCTGCGCAACCTGCGCCTCATCTTCCGCACCCTGACCGCGGGCGATCCCTTCCGGCCCGAGAATGTGCGCCGGCTGCGCGCCATCGGCCTGACCCTGGCCACGGTGACGGCGGGCGTCTGGGTCGCCCAGGGCATGGTCGCCGCCGGCCTCGTGCCCGGACAGATGGACCCGCAGGGGTTCGGTGAGCTATTGACCCCCATCTTCTCCGTCCTGGTCGTCTTCGTCCTCGCCGAGGTGTTCCGCGAGGGCGCCCGTCTGCGACGCGAGAGCGAACTGACGATCTGATGACGCTGCCCGCTCAACATTCCTCTGGCGCTCAAGTAGAGAGCCGCCGCGCGGCGAACGATAGCGCCCCCCGAGATCAATAATGGCCATCCGCATTCAGCTCGACCGCATCCTGCTCGAACGGCGCATGTCGTTGACCGAGCTCGCCGACCGCGTGGGCGTGACCCTGGCCAATCTTTCGATTCTCAAGACCGGCAAGGCGCGGGCGATCCGCTTCACGACCCTGGACGCCCTGTGCCGCGAGCTGAACTGCCAGCCCGGCGATCTGCTGGTGCATGAGCCGGGGCCGCAGGAGATGGGCTCCGACGGCGATAGCGACGACTGACCGGTGGCCAAGGGGCCTCCCGAAAAGCCTGCAGCGGACAAGGCTTCAGGGGATCTGACGTCCGAGGACCGCCGCATCTGGGCCCGGGTCTCGGGCTCGGTCACCCCGCCCAGGGCGCGCAAGGCCGCCCTCGTCATTCCCGGCGGTCCGCTCCCCGCCGATCCGCCCGCCAGCCTCGCCACGGCGACCACCCCGGCCAAACGCCCCGTCGCCGGCAAACCGACCGCAAAGCCCCCAGGCAAACCCGCCTCCGTTCCGCCCGTCGCCTCCCACGCCCCCCGCGGCGCGCCCGAGGAGCTGGAGCCCCGCCGTCAGCGCCGCCTGTCGCGCGAACGCGATCCGATCGAGGACCGCATCGACCTGCACGGCTTTGGCCGGTTCGAGGCCGAGGACCAGCTGCGGGCCTTCCTCATGGGCTGTCAGGCGCGCGGGCTGAAGTCGGTGCTGGTCATCACGGGCCAGGGCCGGCGCGGCGGCGGGATCATCCGCGCCTCGGTCCACGAATGGCTGCAGTCGCCGGGCTTGCGCCCCATTGTCTCCGGCTTCGCCTCGGCTCACCGTCGTCATGGTGGAGACGGCGCGATCTACGTCACGCTCAGGAAGAGCTGACACAGCAAAAGGGCCGGAGCATCGCTGCTCCGGCCCTTCCTTGTTCAGGCTCTCGCCCGTCTTACCAGATGTGAACCCGGTCGGCCGGGGTCAGATAGTATTTGGCGTCGGGCTGGACGTTGAAGGCCTCGTACCAGGCGTCCGAGTTGCGCAGCGGGCCGATGACGCGGAACATCGCCGGGCTGTGCGGGTCGGTGGCGACCTGCTGCTTGGCGGCTTCGTCGCGCATCTTCGACTGCCACACCTGGGCCCAGCCGTAGAAGAAGCGCTGGTCGCCGGTGGTGCCGTCCAGAACCGGGGCGGCCTGGCCGTTGAGCGAGATGTGATAGGCCTCCAGACCCACGGCCACGCCCGAGGCGTCGCCGATGTTCTCGCCCATCGTGAGCCCGCCCTGGACATGGTAGCCGGGCAGGGGTTCGAAGGCGTCGTACTGGGCGCCCAGACGCGTGGTCAGGGCCTGGAAATTCGCCTTGTCGGCCGGGGTCCACCAGTCGCGCAGCACGCCGTTGCCGTCGGATTTGGAGCCTTGGTCATCGAAGCCGTGGCCGATCTCGTGACCGATCACGCCGCCGATGCCGCCGTAGTTGACGGCCGGGTCCGCGTCCGGATCGAAGAAGGGCGGCTGCAGGATGGCGGCCGGGAAGACGATCTCGTTGTTCGACGAGTTGTAGTAGGCGTTCACCGTCTGGGGCGTCATGCCCCATTCGGCCTTGTCGACGGGCTTGTTCAGGCGGGCCAGCTGGTAGTTCCACTGGAAGATGCCGGTGCGTTCGGCGTTGCCGAACAGATCGTCCGGACGGATTTCCAGGCCCGAATAGTCACGCCACTTGTTCGGATAGCCGATCTTGACGGTGATCTTCGACAGCTTCTCCTGGGCCGCCGCCTTGGTCTCGGCGCCCATCCAGGTCAGGTTGGCGATCCTGTCGGACAGGGCCGAACGGATGTTGGAGACCAGCTGCTCCATCTTGGCCTTGGACTCGGCCGGGAAATATTCGGCGACGTACAGACGGCCCGCGGCCTCGCCCAGGGAGCCCTCGGCGAAGGAGATGCCGCGCTTCTCGCGGCTGCGCTGTTCGGGCTGGCCCGACAGGTCGCGCGAACGGAACTCCCACTGGGCGTCGGCGAAGCGCCTGGACAGGCGCGGCGCGGCGTCGTCTGCGGTGTGGAAGGCTTCCCACGCCTGCAGCAGCTCGACCGGGGTCTGGGCGAAGATGGCCGCGATCTTGGGCATGGCCGTGTTCTGCGACACGATCAGGCGCGGCGCCGTACCCAGCTGGGCGGCGTCGAAATAGGCCTGCCAGGGGAAGCCCGGGGCCTCTTCGGCCAGTTTGGCGATGGTGTATTCGTTATAGGTCTTGTCGCGGTTGCGGTTCTCGATCGGCGTCCAGTGGGTCTCGGCGATCGAGGTTTCCAGGGCGACGATGGCGGCCGCGTTCTCGGCGGGCTTGTCCCAGCCGATCATGGTCAGCATGCGCTCGACATAGGCCTGGTATTTGACCTTCTTGTCGGCGTAGCGCGGGTCCAGATAGTAGTCGCGGTTCGGCAGGCCGATGCCGCCCTGGCCGGCGGCGACGACGTAGCGGTCGGGCTGCTTGGCGTCGATGGTGATGCCGGTGCGGAAGAGGGAGCTGCCGAGGCGGCCCTGGGTGCCGCCCATCAGGACGGCCATCTTGTCACGGTTGTCGGCAGCGCGGATGGCGGCCAGATAGGGTTGCAGCGGCTGGGCGTCGAGCGCCTCGATGCGGGCCTCGTCCATATAGGCGCGGTAGGCGTCGGCGATCTTGGCCTCGTCGGTGCCCGGCGTCAGGTCGGTGCGGGCCGCCAGACCCAGGACCAGTTCCTTCATCCGGTTGTCCGACAGTTCGCGCAGCAGGGCGAACGAGCCGTAGGAGGTGCGGTCCGACGGGATGACCAGCGACTTCAGCGCGGTGCCGTTGGCGTATTCCATGAAGTTGTCGCCCGGATTCACCGTGGTGTCGCGGCCGGCGAGATCGAAGCCCCAGGTCCCGTACTTGGGCGCCACCGTGCCCTGATAGCCCGAGCCGGTCGGACCCGACTGGAACAGGGCGACCGTGGCGCAGCTGTCGTCGAGGCACTCATGTTCGTCGCCCTGGGCGCTGAACAGGCCGGCGTCGACGGTCTGGGCGAAGGACGCGGCGGGCACGAGCAGGGCGCCGAGTGCGGCGCCGAGGAGAAGCTTCTTCATGTAGGAAATCAGTCCTGAAAGATCGGCGATTTTCGTCGAAATGAGCGGCGGATGAGGCCATGCGCGGCCGAAGCCAATATGGCGGTTCGGCGGCGAACCTACGCCGGACAGGGGGGGTGTCGCCTTAAAAAAGATTCATGAATCTCAGCGACGGGATGGCGCCGGACCCGCGTTGAGACAAGATTGTCCCCGCAGCGAATTGGAGGACGAATGGCGGGACACGGCGGCGGCGGCGAATACAAGGATCTGGTCGTCTTCCTGGCGGCGGCGGGCGTGGTGGTGCCCCTGTTCAGCCGGCTGAGGATCAGTCCGGTGCTGGGCTTCCTCGCCGCGGGCGTGGTCCTCGGTCCCCACGGCCTCGGCCAGCTGACTGCCGCCCTGCCCTGGCTGTCCTGGTTCACCATCAGCGATCCGGCCCAGATCGCCCAGCTCAGCGAGCTCGGCGTCGCCTTCCTTCTCTTTATGATCGGGCTGGAGCTGTCGTGGGAGCGGCTCAAGGCGATGCGCCGCCTCGTCTTCGGCTTCGGCCTGCTTCAGGTGCTGGTCTGCGCCCTGGTGCTGGGCGGCGGCTTCCTGGTTCTGGGCCAGTCCCTGGCCGCCGCCGCCGTGCTCGGCATGGCGCTGGCCCTGTCCTCGACCGCGGTGGTGATGCCGGTCATGGCCGAGAACGGGCGACTGAAGGGGGCCACCGGCCGGTCGACCTTCGCGGTCCTGCTGGCCCAGGACCTGGCCGTGGCGCCGATCCTGATCACCGCCTCGTTTCTCGCCGCCGCCGCCCATCCCGGCGGCCTGCTGCAGCCGGACCAGATCGGCCGCACCCTGTTCACCCTGGCCCCCGCCGCCCTCGGCCTCGCCCTGATCGTGGTTCTGGGCCGGGTCGTGCTCCGGCCTCTGTTCCGCTCGGTCACCCGTATCCGCAAACGGTCCCACGGGGGTCAGGAGCTGTTCGTCGCCCTGTGTCTGCTGGTCGTGGTCGGGACGGGGGTCGCGGCCCAGGCCGCCGGCCTTTCGATGAGCATCGGCGCCCTGATCGCCGGCCTGCTGATCGCAGAGACCGAGTACCGGCGCGAGGTCGAGATCAATATCGAGCCGTTCAAGGGCCTGCTGCTCGGCGTCTTCTTTGTCGGCGTCGGCATCGGGCTGGACCTCAATGTCCTAGCCGCCGATCCGGTCTTCGTCTTCAGCCTGGCCCTTGCCATTACGGCCATCAAGGCGATCGCCATCTACGGCCTGGCCCGCCTCTGGAAGCTGGGCGCCCGCACGGCCATCGAAACCGCCCTGGTTCTGGGCCCGGCGGGGGAGTTCGCCTTCGTGGTCCTGAACACCGCCATGAACGAGGGTCTGGCCCCGCCCGCCTTCACCCAGGCCGTGCTGGTCTCCGCCACCCTGTCGATGTTCACCGTGCCCCTGATGGCCTGGCTGGGGCTGAAGCTGGCCCGCAGGCTGGAGCCGCGTGACAACGAGGCCCCCGTGGTCCCGGCCGAGGCCCTGAACCCGGTGGTGCGAGAGGGCGCCGTCCTGATCGTCGGCTTCGGCCGGGTCGGGCGGCTGGTCGGCGAGATGCTGGCCGAACACAAGGTGCCCTTCATCGCCGTGGACGCCGATCCGGCCGCCGTCAGCGAGGCCCGACGCGAAGGTTTCGACATCTACTACGGCGACGCCGGCCGGGCCGAGATGCTGACCGCCTGCGGCATCGACACCGCCCGGGCCCTGGTCGTGACCATGGATGCGCCGTCCAAGGTGGACGAGGTGGTGATCGCCGCCCGGGCCCTGCGCGACGACATGACCCTGATCGCCCGGGCCCGCGACGACCGTCACGCCGCCCGCCTCTACGGCCTCGGCGTCACCGACGCTGTGCCCGAGACCACCGAGGCCAGTTTGCAGCTTGCCGAGAACACCCTGGTCGACGTCGGCGTGCCCATGGGGCTGGTCCTGGCCTCTATCCACGAAAAGCGCGACGTTTTCCGCGCGGTGTTTCAGGCGGCGATTCCGGAAGAGCGGCGCGGTCGGGCGACCCGGGCCCTGCGCGGTTCTAGCGTTCGGAAACCGCTGGAAAATAAAGCGTGACCGTTCGCGACGGAATGTCGACATAACGCCGTTTATCCGGGGTGAGGCTTCCCCGACGCCACGCGGCGCGGAACGGCGCCGTTAATATTTGGACCCCATTTTCGTCATCGTTCCGTGATGAAGACCCCCGTTCTCGGGGTAGCGTCTTTTGGAGACCGGTGATTTTCGCCTTCAGGCGGCGCCGGAATTCGCAGTCGCCCCCATCTCCCCATCGTCCCCGGCGGTTCCCCCGTCGTCGGGTTTGAGTAAAGCATCTCCATGTCCCAAACCGCCGCGATCGCCGACGCCCCTTCCCCCGATGACGTCGCCGGATCCGAAGCTCCCCGTATGAACCGCCGTCAGGCCGCCAAGGTGCGCACCCGTCAGAAGGTGCTGGACGCCGCTCGCGGCCTCTTTGCCGAGCGGGGCTATGAGCCCGCCACCATCCGCGACATCGCCAAGGGCGCGGGCATGTCCACGGGCGCCGTCTTCGCCAACTTCCAGGACAAGGCCGAGCTGTTCGAAGCCGTCCTGACCGAAGACATGACCAAACTGGCCGACACTGTGAAGGCCGGCGCCGGCGAGGGTTCGGTCAAGGCCCGTCTGGCCGCCGCCCTGACCGCCGGCTACCACGGCTCGCTGGACCAGCTGCCGCTGTTCCAGGCCATCGTCGCCCGTTCGTGGTTCCAGCCGCTGGCCGCCGAGACGCGCGCCCGCGCCGTGACCAAGCAACTGCTGGCCGTCATCACCCAGATTTTGCGTGACGGCGTCGGCAAGGGCGAGTTGTCGCAGGACGCCGACGTGCCGCTGCTGACCGACCTGCTGTGGGACGCCTATCTGTCGAACTACCGCCGCGCGGCCTACGACAGCTGGACCGAAGAGCAACTGTCGGCCCACGTCGCCAAACAGATCGACGTCATCCTCGCGGGCGCCCTGACGCGCTAGGGGGACAGGTCTCCTCCCCGTGCGCAGCATGGGGAGGTGGCTCCGAGTTCTTCGCGAGGAGACGGAGGGGGCGACCGGGCGCTGCCAGTGAGCGCGTCACCGGTTCCTCACCTGAATCATCGCGTCGCCCCCTCCGTCTCGTCGGCTATCGCCTCCGATCCACCTCCCCATTCGCCCAGCGGCGAACGGGGAGGATCAGCTCTTCCACCTCAGCACCCCGGCCTTGACCGGGTTGACGAAGCCGCGTCCCTCCACGCGGCTTTTCGTCCATTCGCGCTTGAGCTGCTGGTACCATTTCGCCTGTTTGTCGGCGTCGTCGATCCAGATCAGGGCCGGGTCGTAGCGCAGCCCCTCGTTCTGCAGGTTCACCATACCGCCGTCCTGTTTCAGGAAGGCGACGACACCCATCCTCAGGAAGGGCTTGGCGATGTTGAACACCCAGTGGTCGGACCAGAAAATCTGGGTGATCCGGGTCTTCGTCTCCGTCACCGGCGTCAGACAGGTCAGGGCCAGGACCTGCTTCTCACCCACCTGGATATGCTCCCAGCGGTAGCCGGGCAGGCGGAAACTAATCTCGGTCGCGGGGGCGCCGCCGAGGATCTTGTAGGCCCGGCTGTTCGACGACGGGGCGTGACGGACCATGGCGAAACCGAACTCGCGCGGCTCGAAGGCCTTGGCCTTCTCATGCATCGAATGCTCGGACCGCCACCACCACTGCTGATGCACGAAGGGCCCGTGGGCGGGGTCCATCAGGCCGACGACGGCGTGGTCGATATGGCTGTCGAAATCCATCCACTCGACCAGTTTCGCCTCGCCGCCGACGACGCCGGGGAAGACCGGCGGCGCGTGGTCGGGGGCCTCTTCCGAGCGCGGATCGGACCGCATGAAGACGAAGACCAGTCCCTGGCTCTCGACCACCGGATAGGACCGGACGCGAATGCGGTTCGCCTCGAAGGCCTGCTCCTCGACCAGGGACGGAATAGCGGCGCAGACCCCGTCGGGCCGGAAGCGCCAGCCGTGATAGGGGCATTCGATGGTCTCGCCCTCGCCGGGCTTGTCGACCATCCGCCCGGCCGACAGCGGCGCGGCCCGGTGCGGACAGATGTCGCGCATGCCATAGACGGCGCCCGCATTGGTCCGGCCGATCAGGACCGGCTCGCCCATGATCTCGTATCGCTTCAGCGATCCCTTCGCGACGTCGCGCGACAGGGCCACGAAATACCAGGCGTCCAGCACGAACCCCTTGCCGAACGCCGTCGGCGGGGCCTTGGCTTCAGGCGCGTTGGAAGAGACGGGAGCGGAGTCGGCGGAGGGCATCCGGCCATTCTAGGCGTCCGCGCCCGCGACGTCATCACGCAGGAATTTTTCAACCACCCCGCTTCCGCCCGCATCCATTCGACCCCACTGTGACGACAAGCGGATGAGAAGGCGGGCGCACGGCCTGCTCAAAACGCCTTGGAGGGAAACCCGGATGAATACCCAGCTGTTGACCGGACTGGTCGCCGCCGTCGGACTGATGATCAATTTCGGCGCGGTGGGCCTTGCCGCTGCGCAGGATGGTCACACCGGACACACCGAACATCACCGCCACGCCGACTTCGCCTCGGACCGGCTGCATGTGCGCATCGACGGCGAAGGCGGCCGCGACATCATCCTGATCCCGGGGCTTAGCTCCTCGCCCGAGGTCTGGGACGGCACGGTCGAACATCTGGGTTCCGGCTGGCGCGTTCACCGCATCCATATCCAGGGCTTCGCCGGGGCGCCGGTCGAGGGCAACGGGACGGGTCCGGTCGCGGCCCCGGTCGCCGAGGAGATCGCCCGCTACATCACCGAGAACCATCTGGACCATCCGGTGGTGGTCGGCCATTCCATGGGCGGGACCATCGGCCTGATGCTGGCCGCGCGCCATCCTGATCTGGTCGGCAAGCTGATGGTCGTCGACATGACGCCCTTCATGGGGGCGATGTTCGGCCCTCCGGGAGCCACGGCAGAGAGCATCGCCGCGACCGCCGACATGATCGGCAACGGCATGGCCTCGGCCTCGCCGGAGCAGTACCAGCAACAGGCCGCCGCCGCCGTCACCGGCATGATCAATACGGAATCGAAGCGCGCCGGGCCGCTGCAGGATACGGCGACCAGCGACCAGCAGGTCTCGGCCCATGCGTTCCGCGAGCTGATCGCCACCGACCTGCGTCCCGAACTGCCGAAGATCACCGCCCCGACCGAGGTCCTCTACGCCAAGTTCAACGACCCGCGCATGACGCCCGAGCTGACCGACGGCATCTACCGCGCCTCCTTCGCCAACCTGTCCGGTGCGAAACTGGTGCGCATCGACGACAGCGCCCACTTCATCATGCTGGACCAGCCCGAGGCCTTCTATTCGGCGCTGGACGCCTTCGTCGCCCAGTAAGGCGAAGATGACCCATCCCTCGGCCTCCCGCATCGTCGGCCTCTATTCCGACAAGGCCGAGGGCTGGATCGCCGACCGGGGGCCGAGGCTGGTCGCCGGCGAACCGCGGGGCCTGTCCGAGATCGACTGGTTCGAGCGGTTCATGACCGCCCTGCCGCCGGGCGGAACCGTGCTGGATGTCGGCTCGGGTTCGGGTTGGCCGGTGGCGGCGGCCCTGATCGAACGCGGCTTCCGGGTCACGGGGGTGGAGCCTTCTCCGGGCCTGCGGGCCCATGCGGCGGAGACTCTGCCGGCGGGCGAATGGCTGGACGGCGACATGCGGACCCTCGACCTCGGGGACCGCCGCTTCGACGGTCTTCTGGCCTGGCACAGCCTGTTCCACCTCAGCCCCGCCGACCAGAGGATCGCCCTGCCGCGCATCCTGTCCCACGCCGCTGACGCCTGCGTCTTCATGACCTCCACCGGCCAGAAGGAGGGTGAGGTCATCGGCGAATGGCGTGGCGAACCCCTCTATCACGGCAGTCTCGCGGCCGAGGAATACCGTACGATCTTCGCCGCCCACGGCTTCACCCCCAACCCGATCGATCCCGCCGAGCAGGACGAATACGGAAACCGGTGGGTGGCGCGGCGGGGGTGAAGCGCGCCGCCTGCACCTTTCCTGCACCCCGGCCTCACCAATCCGTAACGCCCTCGCCCTGATTTCACCGGAAACAAGCCTCACGTTCCCCGTGACATCTTCACCGCCTGTTCACCACGCGGGCTGTTTTGATGAGCGACGTGTGGGATAGCGCCGGATCGGGTACAACCCCTTCCGCAGCGGGACTTTGAGGATATCGATGGCCGGTCCAGGTTTCGGGGGCAGACAGGGTGGCCACGGCGGTCGTCCCGGCGGTAACGGCGGCGGCGCCAAGCCGCAGCGCACCCGTCTGCAGCAGGTCCTCTACTGGGGCGGGGTCCTGGCCATCTGGGGCGTCATCTTCCTGGTGGTCTTCTTCGCCGTCTTCGCGCGCGGCCTGCCGGACACCTCCAGCCTCTACAATGTCTCGCGCCAGCCCTCGATCACCTATCTGGATCGCAACGGCGCCCTGATCGCCACGCGCGGGACGCAACAGGCGCCGCCGGCCGATCTCGACAGCCTGCCCGACTATGTCCCGGCCGCCTTCATCGCCATCGAGGACCGCCGCTTCTGGTGGCACCCGGGCTTCGACCCCATCGGCATGATGCGGGCCGCCGCGCGCAACATGCGCGCCGGTCGCGTCGTCCAGGGCGGCTCGACCCTGACCCAGCAGCTGGCCAAGAACCTGTTCCTGACCCCCGACCAGAACATGCGCCGCAAGGTGCAGGAGCTGATGCTGGCCGTCTGGCTTGAGCTGAAATTCTCCAAGAAGGAAATCCTCGCCCTCTATCTGAACCGGGTCTATTTCGGCGCCGGCGCCTATGGGATCGAGGCGGCTTCGCAACGCTATTTCGACAAGCCGGCCAAGGATCTGACGGTCGGCGAGGCCGCGCTTCTGGCCGGTCTGCTCAAGGCGCCGTCGCGCTATTCGCCGGTGTCGGAGCATGAGCGCGCCGCCACCCGCGCCACCGTCGTCCTGAACCAGATGGTCGACACCGGCGTCATCACCCCGGCCCAGCGCGAACAGGCGGTGCTCGAGCCCGTCCGCGTCTCGCGCACCCTGGCCAGCCAGCACGCCCAGTATTTCATCGACTGGCTCGACAAGCAGATCCGCGGCCTGGTCGGCGAACCGACCGAGGACATGGTGGTCGAGACCACCCTGGATCTGACTCTCCAGACCTCGGCCGAGCGCGCCGTGAACCGAATCCTGACCCGCGATGCGTCCAAGGGCGTGCAGCAGGCGGCTCTGGTGGCCCTGGACGGCGACGGCCGGGTCCGCGCCATGATCGGCGGCTCGTCCTATGCCGACAGCCAGTTCAACCGCGCCGTCGACGCCCAGCGTCAGGCCGGCTCCTCGTGGAAGCCCTTCGTCTATCTGGCGGCCATGGAGGCCGGCTACACGCCCCAGACCCCGGTGGTCGACGAGCCGATCACCATCGGGACCTGGTCGCCCAGGAACTATTCCGGGACCTTCGGCGGACCGACCACCATCGCCGACGCCGTGGCCCATTCGACCAATACGGTCGCCGCCTCGGTAGCCGACAAGATCGGTCGCGACAGCGTCTCGCGCGCCGCCCGCCGCCTGGGCATCACCAGCCGCATCAGCCTCGATCCGGCCATGGCGCTCGGCACTTCGGAGGTCTCGCCCATCGAGATGGCCCAGGCCTATGACGCCTTCGCCAATGGCGGCCGTCGGGTCCAGGCCTATGGCATCAGCCGCATCCGAACCCCCTCGGGCCGGGTCATCTACCAGCACTCGAACTCCGGCGCGATCGGCGGCCAGGCGATCAACAACCCGCCGCTCTACTATATGAACCAGCTGCTGCGCGGCGTGATGACCGGCGGGACCGGGGCTTCGGCCTCCATCGCCGGCCGCGATCTGGCGGGCAAGACCGGCACGACCTCGGACTACAAGGACGCCTGGTTCGTCGGCTATACCGGCGGCTTCGTCGCCGCCGTCTGGGTCGGCAAGGACGATGCGACCCCGATGCGCGGCGTCACCGGCGGCGGGTCTCCGGCCGCCATCTGGAAGGACTTCATGTCCGCTGCCCTGCCGCGCCTGAACGCCCCCGCCATCCCCAACGGCCCGCCCATGCCCGAGGGCTGGGTCCCGCCCGATCCGGTCGGCGATCTGATCGGTCAGGTCGAGGATCCCTATGGCGGCACGGTGGTGGCGCCAGTCGATCCCAACGCGGGCGAGCCCTACGATCCCGGACAGCCGCAGCCCGCGGCGCCGCGTGTCGAGGTTCGGCCCGCTCCGGCCCAGGCGCCCAAGCCGCGCCGTGAGGATCAGCCGCAGAAGCTCGAGACCCTGCCGCCCGAGAAGCGTTCGGACCCGCTGTTCTTCTGATCGTTCGCGATCAGCTGGCGCGCTTCTTCGCCTTCTTCTTGGTCAGCCGGTCGGCGACGGCCTCGGCGTGTTTGAGGGTGAAGTCGAGCGCCGCGGGCGAGCCGCGCCTCGGCCCGATGGTGTCGGCGACCAGGGCCCCGCGTTCGCCCAGCGGACGGGGCGCGCCGGTGGTGGTGTCGATCGCCGTCTGATGCTCGATCTCGGCGTTGACCTCGGCGCCCATCAGGATGATCTGCACCGAGAACCAGATCCACAGAAGGAAACCCATGAAGGCCGCCAGCGGGCCGTAGCTGTCCAGTCGCACGAAGGTCGACAGGTACCAGCTGAAGACGAAGGACACGATCACGCTCAGCACCGCCGCGAAGATTGCTCCCGGCGTCAGCCAGCGCCAGCGCGCCTTCTGCCGGCACGGTCCGAAGCGGTAGATCAGGGTCAGGGCGCCGGTATAGCCGACCAGCAGGACCGGCCAGCGCAACCAGGCAAAGACGCCGAAATTCTCCTGCAGGCCGAACACGGACAGCACGATCGGAGCCCCGACCACCAGACCCGCCGAGACCAGAACCGCCGTCAGACCCGACAGGGTGAAGGCCATGCAGATCAGGTTGTAGCGGACCAGATTGCGCTTCTCGACCTCATGATAGGCGACGTTCAGTCCGTAGAAGAGGGTCTTGATCCCGCCGTTGGCCGTCCACAGCGACAGCAACAGGGTCCAGACCAGGGTGAAGGTCAGTTGGCCGGAAGAGTTGGCGGCCAGCCGCTGCATCTCGCCGCCCAGAAACTGGGCCACGTTCGACGGCAGGATCGAATACAGGAACTGCAGCCGGCTCCAGGCGTCGGCCGGATCGGCGAACAGGCCGTACAAGGTCACGAAAGCCGCCAGCGTCGGAAACAGCGACAGCACGATGAAGAAGGTCACTCCGCCGGCGAAGAAGCCGACCCGATCGCCGAAATAGGCTGCCCCGACCCGCCACAGGATATCCATCCAGCCCTTGTGCGGAATGTGTTCGGGCCGGGTCGCCAGCCGCCCGCGACCCGGATCACGCACGTCATAATCCTCGGGCGTGGGCGTTTTCGGCGGTACGAGCTCTGGCCGCTTCGGCCTCAGCTCCAGCCCGTATTTATGGCCCTGGGTATAGAGCAGGTGCGCCGCCCCGGCGCCTGCAGCCAGACCCCCAAGTGTCGCGGCGGCGAACCGCCAGACGGACGCCTTGCTGGGGGCGCCTCTCCCGACCCGGGTCAGTTTGAAAGGGAGCTTGGAAGACGACATCGACGCCTCAACGGCCAAGCTGCAACGCCGTTCCCCCGGCTTATCCTCCTCTTGCCGCATCTTCGTTCGTCGGGCAGTGATCCCATATGTCGACCGTCGCCGCCCTCTACCGCCATCCGGTCAAGGGATTCACGCCCGAGCCCCTGACCGAGGCCGTCCTCGAAACCGGCGGCTGGTTCCCCGGCGACCGGATGTGGGCGGTCGAGAACGGCCCCTCCGGCTACGACCCTTCGGCTCCCGAACAGATCCCGAAGCAGAGGTTCACCGTCCTTATGCGTCAGGCCATCCTCGCCCGGGTCCGCACCCGCTGGGACGAGGCGACCAATGTCCTGACCGCCGAGATCGACGGCGACCGTCTCGACGTCCGCCTGGACGACCCCGACGACCGCGCCGCCTTCGAGGCCCGGCTGGCCGCCTTCCTCGACGAGGAGGCGAGGGGACCGCTGAAGCTGATCGCGGCCGGCCCGGATCATCGCTTCATGGATTCCTCCAAAGGCCGGGTCTCGATCCTCAACCTCAACAGCGTGCGCGATCTCGAGGCGCGATGGGGCCAGACGCTCGCCCCCCTGCGCTTCCGCGCCAATATCCAGGTCGAGGGCTGGGCGCCCTGGGTCGAGAACGACTGGGCCGGAGAGGCCATCACGATCGGCGAAACCGTCCTGCGCGGGGCCAAGCCCATCGTCCGCTGCGCCGCCACCGAGGTCGATCCGGCGACGGGCGAACGCGACCTCGCCGTGGTCCGCGCCCTGTTCGAGACCTATGGCCATATGTTGTGCGGACTCTATGTCTCGATCGAGCAGGGGGGTCGCATCGCGATCGGCGATCCGGTAGCGAGACCCGCATGACCGACACCTCTTCCACTCCCACGCTCGTCTCCGCCTGGAAGGCCGCACAGGCCCGACTCAAGGCCGCGCGGATCGACAGCCCCTCCATCGACGCCCGCCTGCTGCTGGAGGCCGCGACCGGCGCCAGCCGCATGGACATCCTGACCGACCCCTATCGCGCCGTCAGCGCCGACCAGCTGGCCATGCTGGACGGCTTCATCGACCGCCGCCTGAAGCGCGAGCCGGTGTCGCGCATCCTCGGCCGCAAGGGCTTCTGGAAGATCATGCTGAACGTCACCCCCGACGTGCTCAGCCCGCGCCCCGACACCGAGACCATTCTCGACATCGCCATGCTGGCCCACGTCCCGCATGAGGCCTTCACCGTTGCCGACCTCGGCACCGGTTCGGGCGCCATCCTGCTGGCCATCCTCAGCGAACGCCCGGCGGCCAAGGGCGTCGGCACCGACATCTCCTTCGAGGCCCTGGCCGTGGCGCGCGAGAACGCCACCAACCTTGATCTCGACGGCCGCGCTGCCTTCCTGCGTACCGAATGGGCGGCGGGCTTCGCCGACCACAGCTTCGATCTGGTGGTCTCCAACCCGCCCTATATCCCGTCCGGCGACATCCCCGGCCTCGACCCCGAGGTGCGCGACCACGATCCGATCCTGGCCCTCGACGGCGGCCCCGACGGGCTGGAGGCCTATCGCCAGCTCGCGCCCGAGATCAAACGCATCCTGAAAGCCGGTGGCGTCTTCGCCGTCGAGATCGGCTGGGACCAGGGGGAGGCGGTCAAGGCCCTCTTCGTCGAGGCGGGCTTCGACAACGTCATCGTGGTCAAGGACCTCGGCGACCGCCACCGCGTCGTCACCAACGGCCCCGACCCGCGCACCAATCCGATCCCCAAGGGCTGATCCCTATCCTCCCCATTGCGCTGTGACGGGGAGGCCAACAAACCCCTTGGAAAACAGCCGGACGCGCGCTAAGTCAGAGGCTGTCTCCCACCCAAACCGCACGCCTCGTACCGCCTAACCGGTTCAGTCACGCGCGCTCGGGGCATGTGATGGTCGGGCCGGAAAGCCCGGCGAACCACGGGGCGACGACGGATTTCCGAATAGATCGTCCCCGGGGATTGGCCCCGAACGAAGCGGAACGACGAAACGGACAGGCTCTGGACGCGCATCGCGATCCGGCTGTCCTCTCGAAAGCACGGTAGCGTCTCATGAGAGATTTCAAGGGCATGAAGCGTCAACGCGGACGTAACAGAAAGCCCGGCGGCGGTCAGTCGAACGCCAACAACGCCAATCCGAACCGGTCCTGGGACTCCCAGGGCCCGGAGAACATCAAGGTCCGCGGCAACGCCCAGACGGTCTATGAGCGCTATCTGCAGCTCGGCCGCGACGCGACCGCCTCGGGCGACCGGGTGCTGGCCGAGAACTATCTCCAGCACGCCGAACACTATTTCCGCGTCCTGCGCGCCCTGCAGCCGGCCCGTCCGGTGTCGGAGATCGCCGCGCGCGAACTGTCCAATCAGGGCTTCGACATCGATTTCGAGGACGAGACCGGGGCCCAGGCCGCCGCCTTCCTCGCCGCGCAACAGGCCGCCGACCGCGCCGCCCAGCAGGCCAATGAGCCGCGCGAAAACGACCGGCAGGACGGGCAGCCCCGCGAGCAGAACCAGAACCGCGACCGCGATCAGAACCGTGGCGAAGGCGGGCAGCAGCGCGAATGGCGTGACCGCGACAACAACAAGGATCGCGACAACAACCGCGACCGCGACCAGCAACAACCCCGCGCCGAGGGCGAAGAGGGTGGTCCGCGCCGCGAGACCCGCCGCGAACGCTGGGAACGCCGCCGCGAGGAGCGCAACCGCCGCTTCGAGGCCGAGGGCGGCGTGGGCGAGGCGCCCGACAACGCCCCCTATGACGCCGGCGCGGATTCCGCCGCCGACGCCCAGACTGCGGCGCCGGCCGAAGCCCTGACGGGGACGCCTTACGAGCCCGCCGCCGACGACGCCCCCAAGGCCCAGCGTCCGCGCCGCAACCGGATGCCGCGCGAAGGCGACGCCGACGACGCTCCGGCCGCCCTGCCGGGCTTCCTGACCCGCTCCTCGGCGCCTGCCGCCCCCGCCGTGGAAGCGCCGGTCGCCGCAGCCTCGGACGAAGAGCCGGCGCCGAAGAAGCGGGCGCCGCGCCGCAAGGCCGAAACCGCCGCCGAAGAGTAATCCTGACCCCGGACCGTTCGCGGCTCCGGGGTTTCTTCGGCCTCGCAACACAACCTGTGGTTTTACCGTAATGCAATCTATGGCCGTCATCCTCTGCTTCAGGAGGACTTGTCATGGAATTCATTCTGATGCTTCTGGCCCTTGCCCTGTCGGGCGCCTGGGCGGGGATAAGGCTGGCGCTTCGGGCCCGGGGCGAGAGCCGGCGGCTGCGAACCGAGAACGCCTCGCTCGAGGACCGGGTCGAGGAGCGCACTCGCGAACTGCGTCTCGCGCTCGAGGCCGCCGACGAACAGGCCCGGGGTCTGGCCGCCGCCAACAAGGCCAAGACCGACTTCCTGGCGGGCATGTCGCATGAGCTTCGCACCCCGCTGAACGCCGTCATCGGCTTTTCCGAACTGATGCGGATGAACGTCCAGGCCGAGCCCCTGACCCGGCGCCAGTCCCAGGCCGTGGACCAGATTCTCGCCTCGGGCCAGCATCTGCTCAGCCTGATCGAGGAGGTGCTCGACCTCGCCCGCATCGAGGCCGGCAAAATGTCGATGTCGATCGAGGCCGTGGACCCCCACCTGGTCGCCCGCCAGGTCTGCGACAGCCTGAGACCCCAGGCCGAGGCCGCCGGGATCGCCCTGACCCCGCCGCCGCCCACCGCCGGCTTCGGCGTCGTTGCGGACCGGACCCGGCTGCGGCAGGTGCTACTCAACCTCGTGTCCAACGCCATCAAATACAATCGCCCGGGCGGCGCGGTCTTCCTGCAGCTGCACCAGACCGCCGAGGGCGTGGCCCTGGCCGTCCACGACACCGGCGTCGGCATTCCCGAGGCCCGGATGACCGATCTCTTCCAGCCCTTCAACCGTCTGGGCCGCGAGACCTCCGAAGTCCCCGGGACCGGCATCGGCCTCGCCGTCTCGCGCCGTCTGGCCGAGGCCATGAAGGGAAGGCTTGAGGCCGTCAGCCGCGAGGGCGAAGGCTCGATCTTCACCCTCAGCCTGCCCCTGGCTCGATCCCTGGCGCCCGAGGTCGTCGCCTCTCCCATCCCGGCGCTGGAGACACCCGTGATGCCGGGCGGCGCGGCGACCCTGCTCTATGTCGAGGACAATCCGTCCAACATCGCCCTGATGCGGCATGTCATCGCGGCCTTGGGCGGTCTGCGGCTGCATGTCGCCGAGACGGGGCACGAGGGGCTGGCTCTGGCCCGCGACCTACGCCCCGACGTCATCCTGCTGGACATCAACCTGCCGGGGATGGACGGGTTCGAGCTCAAGGCTCGGCTCGACGCCGACCCCCTGACGCGCGGCCTGCCGGTGCTGGCCCTGTCGGCCAGCGCCATGCCCGGCGACATCAAACGCGGCCGGGCGGCGGGCTTCCGGGAATATCTGACCAAGCCGCTCGACATTCCTGTTCTGGCCCGGGCCCTGAATCGCGCCCTCATCGAGAGTTTGTCGGAGTCGGGGACGGGGGCGGGGGCGCCCAACGACGTGCAAGCGGCGTAACCGCTTGACGGGGCGGGCTGCGAGCGCTCTGAAGGCCTCGCGTCAGTCGTAGCTCAAGGTCGCCCATGCGCCTCGCCGTCCTCGCCGGTTTCGCCGCCTCCCTGGTCCTGTCGGCCTGCGCCACGGGCGCGCCTCCGCCGCCTCCGCCCCCGCCGCCGAACCAGCCCAGCTATCCGGCTCCGCCCAGCAGTCCGACCGGCGCGGCCCTGATGGACTGGCGCGGCGTCATCACCGCCACCGACCGCGACCGCTACCAGCGCCGCGACGCCGCCTGGTCGCTGGCCCTGCAGCAGGCCCGCCGCCAGACCGGCTCCGGGGATCTGCAGAGCCTCGGCGACCTGATCGATCCGCGCGCCGCCTTCGCCCCCGTCGTCCCGCCCGTCGGCGATTATCGCTGCCGCACCGTCAAACTGGGCTCCCAGGGCGGCGAGGACGGCCTCGGCTATGTCGTCTACGGCTGGTTCGCCTGCCGTATCGAACAGACGCCGCGCGGCCTGAAATTCTCCAAACTGACGGGATCCCAGCGGCCCAGCGGGCTGCTCTTCCCCGAGACCGACCGGCATATGGTCTTCCTCGGCTCCGTGGCCCTGGCCGCCGAGCCCCCGGCCAATACCTATGGTCGTCGCCCCGACCGCGACGTCGTCGCGACCCTGGAGCGGATCGGCGACCGCCGCTGGCGCCTCGTCATTCCCTGGCCCCAGAACGAATCCAACCTCGACCTGATCGAACTCGTCCCCGCCTGACCTTGACCCGGTCTGTCGCCGTCGCAGGGGCCGGTCCCACCGGTCTCGCCGCCGCCCTGATGCTGGCTCGTCAGGGGCGGCAGGTGGTGGTGCACGAGCGGTTCGAGGAAGCCCGCCCGGTCGGCGCCGGCTTCATGCTCCAGCCCACCGGCCTGCACGTCCTCGACCGGCTCGGCCTGACCGCCGAGGTCGAGCGCCACGCCCAGCCCCTGACCCATATCTTCGGCCGCGAGGCCCGGCGCGGCCGGGTGGTCCTCGACATCCGCTACGGCGACCTGAAGGCGCCGCGGCCTTCGCTGGGGGTGCATCGGGCCGCCCTGTTCCACGTCCTGCACCGCGCCTGTCTGGCCGACGGGGTGGCGTTCGAGACGGGGAGGGAGATCGTCGGGGCCGCTGACGGCCGGCTCACCGGCGCCGACGGCTGGACCAGCGCCCGGTTCGATCTGATCGTCGACGCCACCGGCGCCCGCTCGCCCATCGCCAGAGCCCTCGGCGCGCGGCGTCAGGAACTGGGCTGGTCGGGCCTGTGGGGCACGGTCCCCTGGCCGGGCGGCGGCTTCGACCAAGGCGCGCTGGAGCAGGTCTATCGCGAGGCCTCGAAGATGATCGGCGTCCTGCCCTGCGGCGGCCTGCCGGATGCGCCCGACCAGCGCCTCGCCACCTTCTTCTGGAGCCTCAAGGGCGACGACCACCCGGCCTGGCGCGCGGCGGGTCTCGATCCGTGGAAGGCCGAGATCCTGTCCCTCTGGCCCGAGGTAGCGCCGATCCTCGACAGCATCGCCGACCCGGACGCCCTGACCCTCGCCCGCTACGGCCACCACACCCTCATCCGGCCCGTCGCCGACCGGCTGGCGGTCCTCGGCGACGCGGCCCATTCGACCAGTCCGCAGTTGGGGCAGGGGGTCAATATGGGCCTGCTTGACGCTCTTGCCCTGGCCGATGCGCTCGAGACCCATCCGGATCTCTCCGACGCCCTCGCCGCCTATGCCGCCGCCCGCCGCTGGCATGTGCGTCTCTATCAGGCCCTGTCGATGATCTTCACCCCCTTCTATCAGGCCGACGGCGCCGTCCTGCCCTGGATCCGCGACCATATCCTCGGCAAGGTCGCCCGCCTGCCCTTCGCCCCGAGATTGCTGGCGGCGACCGTCTCGGGATTGCTGCTGGATCCCAGAGGCCCGGCGATCCGGAAGATGTGAACCCCAGCCGACGCGGACCGTTCGTCTCCCTCTGATCGAAGGAGCGACCATGACCGCCCGTCCCCTCATCGCCGTCGCCGGCGCGGCTCTTGTCGTTGTGGCCTGCAGCCGGAGCCCCTCGCCCTCGACCGAAGACCCCCAGACCACGCCCCAGGACGGGGTCACCCCGCCCGCCTCGGCGCCCCACGATCCGGCCGCCGGAGAGAGCCTCAGCGGACCGACCCCGCCCCCTGTCGATCCGGCGCCGCCAGCAGGCGAACAGGGCGGCGCCGCTGACTGGCGCCAGGTCGCGAAAGCCGCCGACGCCTCCGCCCTCGGCCGTCTGGATCAGGCCTGGCGGCTGGGCCGCGCCGAGGCCGAGGACAAGGGGTTCGCCGATCAGGTCGAGGCGCTGGGCCCCCTCGTCGATCCCAACGCCGCCCTGACCGGCCGCCTCCAGCCCCCGCCCGGAAACTACCGCTGTCGCACGATCAAACTGGGCTCACGCGACGAAAAGGGTCCCGCCTTCCTGTCCTATCCGGCCTTCCGCTGCACGGTGGAGCTGACGCCCGGCGGCGACCTGATCCTGACCAAGACCACGGGCTCGCAGCGCTCGCGCGGCCTGCTCTATCCCCATTCGGACAACCAGTTGGTCTTCCTCGGCGCCCAGGCCTGGGGTGACGAGACGGCGTATCCGACCTATGGCCAGACCCGCGAACGCGACCAGATCGGCGTCCTCGAACGCCTCGGCCCGCAACGCTGGCGGCTGGTCATCCCCTGGCCGAAACAGGAGGCCAAGCTGGAGATCCTCGAACTGACACGGTGATCAGGCGGCCGCTTCCGGCTCCGGACGAACGGCCGGCCTGGCGCGCGGGGGCCAGATCCCGAGACCGATCATGAAGATCATCGAGACCAGACTGGCCAGGAGATTGGCCTCCCGGGCGTCGACAGGAAGCGGGCTTCCGATCCCGGCGGCGAAACTGACCGCGAAACTGGTCACGAACCCAAGGCCGAACGGGATAAGCGACAGCCAGCCCGTGGCCCCCACATCATGCAGTCGACGGGTCCCGATCAGCAGCCAGAACGGAAATGATGCGGTGCTCGCGATCACCGGCCCTGCGACGCTGGCCAGCATCAGATAGGCGATCACAAGCGCGACGAGGCTCGCCCAGTATTCCCGCCGCCGGGACCGTCCGGCCCAGAGCGCCTTGAACTGTTCCATGATCAGACCTTCGTCAGTCTAAGGTCTTGATAGTCGTACGAGAAATCCGCGTCGGGGCTCAGCGCCTTCATGGTCGCCGTCCTCGGTCGGCCGTTCTCGAGGGCGAAGGTGACCAGCAGGTCCTCCTCGCGCTTGTCGAGGAAACGGGTCCGCATCGTCTCCCCGTCATAGGGCTCGACCGGACCTTTCAGCGTCGGGGTGTGCGTAAACGCCATCCACAGGCCGCCGTCCTTCATCTCGATCGTGATGTCGCCGTACCAGGGGTCGCGCCAGGTCCCGGTATAGGCCTCCAGAGGCGCGGACGGCTTGGTCCCCGCCGCCTGACGCGCGTCGATGTCGGCGGCGGCCTTGATGGCCTTGGGCTCGGCCTCTGCCGCGACCCGCACCGCGTCGGCGATCCAGTCGAACGAGCCGCCCTTCTCCATACAGATGTCGGCGATGCCCGAGCGCAGGGCGCGCAGCAGCTGGCCCTCCTCGGCATTGGAGAAGACCGAGAAGCCGACATTGCGGCCCGGGATCATCACCGTCGCCGAGATGCCGCCCGGCGAGCCGCCGCCGTGGCTGATGTAGCGTTCGCCGCGATAGTCCTGCACCTGATGGCCCATGGCGTAGGTCGAGGCGATGGCCCGCCCCGGCATGGCCGCCGTCGGCCCCTCCGAACCCGAGACGATGATATTGGGCTTCCACATCTCCCTGGCGACCGCCTCGGAAAACAGCCGCGACCCGTCGGGCAGCCTGCCCATCGCCAGCCGGACATTGATCCATTTGGCCCAGTCGACCGGATTGGTGCAGATGCCGCCCGCCGCCGCCGCCGAATCCCAGTTCCACACCTCGGCGATGGACTCCGCGATCTGAACCATCGGCCCATGCGTCCGCAGAGGCGGTCCGACGCGCGCGTGGGGCAGGGCCGACTTCTGCGGATCGGCCAGGGTCGCCATCGGCACGGTCTCGGCCATCCCCACGCGATCGAAGATCCGCGTCTGGATGAACTGCTCCCAGCGCATGCCGGAGACCTTCTCCAGCACCGCCCCGGCGACCACGAACATCAGGTTGCAGTAGTGATAATTCGCCCTGAACCCGTCCTCGATAGGCACGAAGGCGGCCTGGGCCACGACCTCGTCGCGGGTCCGGTCGCTGTTGGGCCAGAACAGCAGATCCCCGGCGCCGAGGCCGAAACCGGCGCGGTGGCTGAGCGTATCGCGCACCGTGATGTGCTCGCCGATGTACGGATCGGACAGGGCGAATTCGGGGAGATAGGTCTTCACCGGCTCGTCCCACTTCACCTTGCCCTCATCGACCATCATGGCCAGGGCGGCGGCGGTGACGTTCTTGGTGTTCGACGCTATGGCGAACAGGGTGTGTTCGTCGACGGTCCGGGCCTCGCCCGTCTTGCGAACGCCGTATCCGCGCGCCAGCACGGTGCGCCCGTCCTTGACCACGGCGATGGAGATGGCCGGCTGGTCCGGGAAGGCCGCCATGGCCCGTTTCACATAGGCGTCCACCGCCTCGGCCAGGGCCGTGCCGGCGTCGGGCGCCGGGGTCCCTGTCTGGCTCCACGCGAGAGACGGGCTCGCCAGACCGGCCATGCCGAGGCCCGCAGACGAAAGAGCCTGACGGCGCGATAGGCGAAGGGACATGGCGAAAGCTCCAGCAAAACCCGAGCGATGACGCTACGCGTCGATTCAGGCCCGCGCCAGAGTCCGGACCGCCTTCAAGGGCGGGTTGGGGCTCTTACAGAAGCTTAACTGGCACCCTTCGCCGCGCCCGCTGCAAATGACCGGACTGGAGGAGGGCTGACGATGACGACGACCCGTGGGCGGATCGCGATTCGCCTCGCCGTGATTTTCGGCCTGCTGACGTCTGCGGGCGCGGCCTCGGCCCAGACTCCTGACCGCGTCTCCGTCACCGGCGGCCGGATCGTGGGCGAGCGGCAGGACGGGGTGCGGGTCTTTCGCGGGGTCCCCTATGCGGCGGCCCCGGTCGGGCCTCTACGCTGGCGCGATCCCCGGCCGGCGCCGCGCTGGACCGGCGAGCGCCCGGCGACCCGCTTTGCCCCAGCCTGTCTCCAGACCGGAACCTCCATGCCGGGCGAGCCGCCGTCGCCGTCCGCTGAGGACTGCCTCTATCTGAACGTCTGGGCACCGATCGCGGACGGATCGCCGAAACCTGTCATCGTCTGGTTTCCCGGCGGCGGTCTGGCCAACGGCTCCACGTCGATCCCCCTCTATGATGGAGCGGCGCTGGCGAGACGCGGGGCGGTGGTCGTCACCGTGGCCTATCGGCTGGGCGCGCTCGGCTTCCTCGCCCATCCGGCCCTCAGCGCCGAATCTCCCGACCACGCCTCCGGCAACTATGGCCTGATGGATCAGGTCGCGGCGCTGGAGTGGGTCAAGGCCAATGCCGCAGCCTTCGGCGGCGATCCCGCCCGGGTGACCATCGCCGGCCAGTCGGCGGGCGCGACCTCGGTCAGCATCCTGATGGCCTCGCCCCGGGCCAAGGGCCTGTTCCAGCGCGCCATCGGCCAGTCGGGCGGCCTGTTCGAACCCACGGCGTTGGCCCCCCAGTACCAGCTGGCCCGGGCCGAGGCCGACGGCGCCGCCCTGATGACCCGTCTGGGCGCCACGACGCTGGACGAGATGCGCGCCCTCCCTGCCGACCGGCTGCTGGCGGGCGCCGGCGGAGTGACCCATCCGGTGATTGAGCCGCGTCTCCTGCCCGAGGCGCCGTTCGAGGTCTTCCGCGCCGGACGCCACAGCGATGTGCCCCTGCTGGTCGGCTATAACGCCGAGGAGGCGCGATCCCTGACCGACGTCGCCGAGGTCACCGCCGCCAATTTCAACGAGAAACTGGCCGCCCGGTGGGGCCGTCTGCCGCCGCCCCTGCCGGCGCCCTACGCCTTCACGACCGACGATCAGGCGAGGACCGCCCGGCTCGATTTCGAGCGCGACCTGCGCTTCGGCTGGGACATTCGCACCTGGGCCATGCTGCAGGCCGAACACGGTCGCAGCCCGGTCTATCTCTACCGCTTCGAGCGCCGCCCGCCCTGGCTCGCCGGATCGGTCCGCGCCGACTGGGGCGCGAGCCATTTCGCCGACCTCTGGTACATGTTCGACCATCTGGATCCGGCCGACGGGAACTGGACGGCGACCGACCGGGTCCTGGCCGACCGCATGGCCGAGGCCTGGGTCGCCTTCGCCGCGATCGGCGATCCGAACGGACGAGGCGGGGCCTGGGCGCCCTTCACCCTCGCCGACCCCAAGGCCATGCGCCTCGGCGAGACCCCGGCCATGGGCGACCTGCCGGAAGAGCCCAACTTCCGGGCCTTCGACGCCGTCTATGACAGCTTGCGCGGCCCCCGCTGACGGCCAGACGGAGTTTCTGACACCGGTGTCTTTCCTGCGTCGCGGACCTGATGTAGCGTCACGCCCAGACCTCGCCGTCCGGGACGGAACGGGGCGGGCCTCAAGGCTCATTCGGGAGGAACCCATGCCGTTTTCGTCGACCGGTCGCGGCCGCGTCCAGACCCGCCGGCTGCTCGCCGCCGCGCCCATGCTGGCCGTTCTGGCCGCCTGCGCCCCCGCTGCCGCAAGCGCGCCCGCGCCTGCCGCCGTCCAGACCGCCGCGCCCGTCCGCTGGGGCAGCGCGGTCCTGCGTCAGGACGCGGCCTGGTACGCCTCGGCCGAGGCCCGGCGTCTGGCCGATACGGTCCTGCTCTATCAGTTCGCCAACGGCTCCTGGCCCAAGAACACCGACATGAGCGCGCCGCCGGCCACCCCGGTCGATCCCGAACTCGGCGACACCATCGACAACCAGGCCACGACCCTGGAGATGGAGTTTCTGGCCAGGGTCATTCAGGCGGGCGCGCCCAACTCGGCCGCTTACGTCGCCGCCTTCGACAAGGGGTTCGACTGGGTGCTGGCGGCCCAGTATCCGAACGGCGGCTGGCCCCAGTTCTTCCCGCTGCGGACGGGCTACTACACCCACATCACCTACAACGACGACGCCATGGTGCGGGTGCTCAACGTCCTGCGCGACGTCTCGAACGGCGCCGGCCCCTACGGCTTCGTCGATGCGGGCCGCAAGGCGAAGGCGGCCGAGGCGGTCGCGCGCGGGATCGACATCATCCTCAAGACCCAGATCAGACAGGACGGCAAGCTCACCGTCTGGTGCGCCCAGCATGACGAGGTCACCCTGGCCCCGGCATGGGCGCGCAAATTCGAGCCGCCGTCGCTGTCGGGCTATGAGAGCGTCGGCATCACCCGCTTCCTGATGGGCGTCCCCAACCCCTCGCCCGAGATCATCGCCGCCGTCGAGGGCTCGGTCGCCTGGTTCAGATCGACCGTCATCCCCGACATCGCCGTCGAGCGCTTCACCAACGCCGAGGGCCAGAACGACCGCCGCGTGATCCCCGCTCCGGGCGCCCGCCTCTGGGCCCGGTTCTATGAGCTGGGGACCAACCGTCCGATCTTCCTCGGCCGCGATTCCGTAGTCCACCCCGCGCTCGCCGACATCGAGCGCGAGCGCCGCGCCGGCTACAACTATTTCGACGGGGCGGCCGCCGGTCTGATCGACCGCGACTACCCGGCCTGGCGCCGCCGCGTCGGCCTGCCCGCGACCTGAGCGGACACGAAAACGCCCGCCGTGTCCCCACGGCGGCCGTCTTCAATTGCCGTGTGTGAGACTACAGGCGGCAGCGGGCGAAGACGCCGCGGCGGACCGTGTAGCTGTCGGTGCGCGGGTTGTAGCTGCGATAGCGTTGCGAACAGGCGCGCACGTGGCGATACCAGTCGTTCTGGCGGCTCCAGTTGCGCGGCGGGGCCGGCGGACGGGCGCCCCAATGGTCGTCCCAGTTGCCGTACTGGTCGCCCGGACGACCGGGACCGCCGTGATTGGGACCGCCTCGATCCGGACCGCCCCGATCAGGGCCGTGATTCATCGGTCCGTTCATTGGGCCGGCGTTGTAGGGCCGTTCCTGGGGCGCGGCCCCGGCGGAGGCGGGCAGGGCGCTGAGGGTCATCAGACCGGCGGCGGCGGCGATCAGCAGTTTTCTCATAAGCGTTTCTCCGATGGCCGGGACCTGCCCGGCGTTAACCGAGAACACCCCGACCCCTGCGACGTTGCACCGCAGGTGAGATTTCACCGCTCGCCCCGCCGAGGCTTCAACCTCGGCGGGTTTTCTCAGCGATTACAGGCGGCAGATCGCCGTCTGGCCGCGTCGCACCGTGTAACGGTCCGTGGCCGGATTATAGCTGCGGTAGCGCTGCGAACAGGCCCGCACGTGGCGATACCAGTCGTTGTGGCGCGAGAAGCTGCGCGGCGGCGCCGGCGGACGGGCGCCCCAGCTGGTGTTCCAGCTGCCATATTCGCTGGCGCCGCCATTGCCACGCCCGTTGTCGCGATTGTCGTTGCCGCGCTGCTGTTGCTGCGGGGCGTTGTTGTGCGACTGCGGGGCGGCGAAGGCCGGAATGGCGCTGAGGGTCATCAGGCCGGCGGCCATGGCGGCCAGGACTGTGCGGGTGTTGCGCATGAGGGGTCTCCTTCTTGATCGGTGAACTCCGATGTCGATGAAACGTCCGCGACTCCGATTTCGACCGCTTTCCGGGATATTTCTCTTTGCGTTCAATGTGTAACAAGGCTGACACATTGAGGCGCATCCCGGGCGGGGGCCTCTTGTGTGACCGCCTCGCCACACCCAAATCTCGCTCGACCGAACGGCGCGTTGCTTGCATCAGAGGACGCGCGGTCAGTCGCATCTGATTTCCGGACTTCCGCCTCTACAGGGGACACGTTTTGAACCTCGATCTCTATTCCGACCGCGCCAAACAGGCCGTCCAGTCGGCCCAGTCTCTCGCCCTCGCGCGCCGTCACCAGCAGTTCGCCCCCGAGCATCTGCTGAAGGTGCTGCTGGAGGAGCGCGACGGTCTCGCCCGCAATCTCATCACCGCCGCCGGCGGCGACGCCGCAAAGGCCGAAACCGCCACCGAAACCGCCCTGCAGAAGCGCGCCCAGGTCTCCGGCGGCTCGGGCCAGCTCTATCTGGACGGCGACACCGCCCGCGTCTTCGCCACCGCTGAAGAGTCGTCGAAGAAGGCCGGCGACGCCTTCGTCACCACCGAACGCCTGCTCTCTGCCATCGCCCGCGAAGGCGGGGTGGCCAGGGAAATCCTCAAATCGGTCGGCGCCACGTCAGAGAAACTCGACGCCGCCATCACCGATGTCCGCAAGGGCAAGACGGCCGACAGCGCCGCCGCCGAGGACGGCTATGACGCCCTCAAACGCTACGCCCGCGACCTGACCCAGGCGGCCCGCGACCAGAAGATCGATCCGGTCATCGGCCGCGACGAGGAGATCCGCCGCACCATTCAGGTCCTCGCCCGGCGCACCAAGAACAACCCCGTTCTGATCGGCGAACCCGGCGTCGGCAAGACCGCCATCGTCGAGGGTCTGGCCCTGCGCATCGTCAACGGCGACGTGCCCGAATCCCTGCGCGACAAGAAGGTCATGTCGCTGGACATGGGCGCCCTGATCGCCGGGGCGAAATACCGCGGCGAGTTCGAGGAACGACTCAAGGCCGTGCTCAACGAGACCTCGGCCGCCGAGGGCCAGATCATCCTCTTCATCGACGAGATGCACACCCTGGTCGGCGCCGGAAAGGGCGACGGGGCCATGGACGCCTCCAACCTGCTCAAGCCCGCCCTGGCGCGCGGCGAGCTGCACTGCGTCGGCGCCACCACCCTGGATGAATACCGCAAGCATGTCGAAAAGGACGCGGCCCTGGCCCGTCGCTTCCAGCCGGTCTTCGTCGCCGAGCCCTCGGTGGAGGACACCGTCTCCATCCTGCGCGGCCTCAAGGAGAAGTATGAGGTCCACCACGGGGTCCGCATCGCCGACGGCGCCATCGTCGCCGCCGCGACCCTGTCGAACCGCTACATCACCGACCGTTTCCTGCCCGACAAGGCCATCGACCTGATCGACGAGGCCGCCTCGCGCGTGCGCATGGCCGTCGATTCCAAGCCCGAGGCGCTCGATGAGATCGACCGCCGTCTGGTCCAGCTGAAGATCGAGCGCGAGGCCCTGAAGAAGGAGACCGACGCGGCCTCCAAACAGCGTCTGGAAACCCTTGAGGATGACATCTCCGACCTCGAGGTCGAGTCGGAAGACCTGACCCGCCGCTGGAAGGCCGAGAAGGAGAAGGTCGGGCAAGGCGCCCAGCTTCGCGAAACCCTCGACCGCCTGCGCGCCGACCTGGCCCTCGCCCAGCGTCAGGGCGACCTCGGCCGCGCGTCCGAAATCGCCTACGGCCAGATCCCGCAGATCGAGAAGCAGCTCGCCGAGGCCGAGGCCAATGAGACCGACAAGTCCGGCCCCTTGACCCCCGAGGTCGTCGACGCCGAACAGATCGCCGCCGTCGTCTCCCGCTGGACCGGCGTCCCCGTCGACAAGATGCTGGAAGGCGAGCGCGAGAAGCTGCTCCAGATGGAGGACGCCCTGCGCGGCCGCGTGGTCGGTCAGGACGAGGCCCTGACCGCCGTCGCCGACGCCGTTCGCCGCGCCCGCGCCGGCCTCAACGATCCGCACCGGCCGCTGGGCAGCTTCCTCTTCCTCGGCCCCACCGGCGTCGGCAAGACCGAGCTGACCAAGGCCCTGGCCGCCTTCCTGTTCGACGACGACGCGGCCATCACCCGGCTCGACATGTCGGAGTACATGGAGAAGCACAGCGTCTCCCGCCTGATCGGCGCCCCTCCGGGATACGTCGGCTATGACGAGGGCGGCGCCCTGACCGAGGCCGTGCGCCGCCGACCCTATCAGGTCGTCCTGTTCGACGAGGTCGAAAAGGCCCACCCCGACGTCTTCAACGTGCTCCTGCAAGTTCTCGACGACGGCCGCCTGACGGACGGGCAAGGGAGAACCATCGACTTCCGCAACACCCTGATCATCATGACCTCCAACCTGGGGTCGGAGGCGCTCGCGGGTCAGCAGGAGGGCGACGACGTCGAAACCGTGCGCCCCTATGTCATGGAGTCCGTCCGCGCCCACTTCCGCCCGGAATTCCTCAACCGCATCGACGAGATCATCCTGTTCCGCCGCTTGGGCCGCGAACAGATGGGCGGCATCGTCCGCATCCAGCTGGCCCGCCTCGAAAAACTGATGGCCGATCGCCGCCTGACCCTCGCCCTCGACGACAGCGCCGCCGCCTGGCTCGCCGACAAGGGTTACGACCCGGTCTACGGCGCGCGTCCGCTGAAGCGGGTGATCCAGAAGGACTTGGTGGACCCGATGGCGAAGAAGCTGCTGGCCGGCGAGATCGCGGACGGGTCGGTGATCGCCGTGTCAGCCGGCGAAGGCGGGCTGGAGATCGGGAAGGCGCGCGTTCACTAGGCGCATCATAGACGTTAGGTCGCAGCACCTATGTCCTTCTTGAGCGATAAAATACTGACTGCCATCGGTGACGAACCGACATACTTCGCGATCAAGCTATCAATGTGAGGCTGAACAGCATTTCCAAAAGTGCGTGTAGCTCGTTCGATTGCGGGGCCGGTACCAATCCAGCCTCGTGATCCAGCTATGCCTGTAGCGGCTGTTGTCAAAACCGCTCCCCCCGCTGTTCCCGCGATAGCGGTTACTCCGCAGCCGAGGGCTGAGGCGCCCAAGCTCATGGATGCCGCAACCAGAGCAGTGTTGAGTTTTATCTGATTGTTTTTGTAAAATTCTACTACGGCGGCGAGGGCAATGTATCTCATAGATTTGGATAGTTTTGCGGCTTCTTGGTTCAGGTTTATTATTTCTTTGTCCAGTGACCCTTGCCACTTATTCGAATCTGATGGGTCTTCAATTTTTTGAATCAATGCCTGAATTCTGGGGCGAAAATCAGAGGCTAACTCAATATATTGTGAAAGTTCCAAGCCATCTGGGATTTGGATCCCTAATCCATCACCGATGGTTTTTTGAATCTTCACGGCATGCCTTTGAGTCTGATCTACCTGATCACTATATCCAGTAGGAAGTTGCTGATAAGAGGTCCCAGATATAACTACAGGAGAATTGAATATGTTGGCAGATCTCATTTGGCTGAGAGTCCATCCCATTTCCATTATGGACAGAGCGCCTTCTGAATCTCTTCTAACTATCATTTCTTCTAGTTTGTCTAGAAGTTCAAAATCAGGTTCAATATAAGGATGAAGATTCATCATCAGTGTATTCAAGCTGCGTTCTGGGAATCCCTTCAATTTTTTCCTTAAGAGTTGAGCTTTAAGCGCTGTAGATCGTTCCTCTACGCAATGAGCGCAAACTCTCGCGTACCCTTCTCCTCCGGCAAAAAGACTCCGCAAGGCGAAATACTCTTGTCCGCCTACATGATTATGTGAATATGTTATGTCGACGAATTCATCATCGAAGCTTGAATAACTACTGCCAAGAACCGGGACAATTGATCCAGTTTCTACGAGTTTCTTGTAATCATTAATGTTATCGTTCCGAATGCAGTTCGGGCACACCATGACGTATATTCTGTCCGAATATGGAAGATAGGATTTCACCGCGTCTAAATTGAAAGAAGGAAGTACAATATTCTCGATATCTAAATCGTTATAAACTCTCTCAGATAAAACCAAATCACCGAAAGCATCGTCGTCTCCCGACTGAATACGGTTGAGCGCTTCTTTCACCCGGTCACGATTTCGGTTATCTAACTCGGTCTTATCCTCCAATGTCGCCCCCAGTGTTTTGCCCGCAGGATAGCGGGACTCGACAGTCCGACACATGGGTGTGGTTCGCAAGCATGGTCCGAAACCGAAAGCGACGGCCGTTGGTGAAAGGGGCCAATCAATTGCTAATTGGGCAGCTTACTTCTCCGCCCCCAATGCTGGCATGAAGCCTCGCCCGGCCCCGGCGAAGATCGTCGTGTGCTCGTGACATTCGAAGATTGCCCCAAGGGATCGGATGAGGGCGGATGGTTCAGTCGGCGTGAGCCGTCGCTCGATGTCAGACGCCAACCCCTCACTCTTTCGGCTGGCGCATCGCATCGCTACGCTCTGCGAGCCTCGCATCCCTCTCCCGCCGGGAGAGGGATGCGAGGTCCAACCGCGCAGTTGCGCACAATCCCCCTCCCCAATCCCAAGGATTTCCCGGGTTTTCGCGCTTCTGGCCCCAATCGAATAAGCACGCCCGAAACCGGCCGTATAATCTCTCCTGTCCCGTCGCGAGGGGAAGGCGTCCCGGGCCCGGGAGCCGGACGTGCGGCGGGGTCGATCGCGGGGTTGCCGGGGCATGGAGAGCCCCGGGTCCGGAGGGGGCCTCCCGGCGCCCTTCGCCTGTCGTGGGCTGAGCCTGTGGAACGGGGACGAACCGGGTGAACCTGAGGCGGCGGGACAATGGGACCCCCGCCGCTCCCGGCTGAAGAGCTTCCCTCCCCCAAGGCGCTTGCGAGAACCGATCGAGCGGAGCACGGGCGACCACGCCGAAACTCCACATTAGAGGCGGCGATCCGCGAGGGTCGGCGTCAACGGTACCCGGGCGAGATCGCCCGTGCTCCGCCGCTTCCCCCCACCCGCCGGGTTTCCCGGCGGGGAACGCAAACATGTCTTCAGCGCATGGGCGCGTGAGGATGAGAACGTGTGAGTCCTTCTCCCGGTGGGAGAAGGTGGCCCGGCGGAGCCGGGTCGGATGAGGGGTTGGCGGTCCAGTCGGCGTGAGCCGTCCCCCAATGCCAGACGCCAGCCCCTCACCCTTTCGCGCGAACCGATCGCTGCGCTCTCGGGCGCTCAAGCCCTCTCCCGCCGGGAGAGGGGAAGGTCGTTCTACGCCTTCCGCACGAACTCCGTGCGCAGCACCAGGCCGCGGACCTTTTCGACATTGGCCTCGATCTCGGCGGGGTCGTCGGTCAGGCGGATGTTCTTCACCAATGTGCCGCGCTTCAGCGTCACCCCGCCCGAGCCCTTCACCTTGAGGTCCTTGATCAGGGTCACGCTGTCGCCGTCGGCGAGCAGGTTGCCGTTGGAGTCTTTCGTCGGGGCGTCGGTCATGACGCGGAGGTAGCGCAACCGGGCGCGTCCGTCACGGGTCCTGCACGCTTGCCGGGTTGGGCAAATCGCCCGAGCCTGCGGCCTCATGACCTCTTCGGTGACCAGTGCGACGATGACCGCGGGCGCAGGCCTGAGCAGTACTGGCCTGCCGTCGATCTCAAGCCGCGACGAGCAGAAGATCCGCGCCGCCAGGGCCGCCGTGGAATCCATGACCGTCCGTCAGGACAAGGCCTCGGACGAACGCAAGGCCATCGCCAAGAAGAAGGCCGACGAACTCAAGGCCCGCATCCAGATGCTGAAGATGTCGATGCCGGCTAACCCCGAGGCCGTCGGCAAGCTGATCGCCCAGCTGGCCCGCGAACTGGGATCGATCGTGAAATCCTGGGGCGGCGCTAACACCGATGCCGCCGCGACCCCGGCTGCGGGCGCTGAGACAGTCTCGTCCGGAACGGAAGCGACCCCGGCGGAAGCCGTCGTCGTCTCCAATGAAGCCTGGACCGGACTGACGCCGCCCCCGACATGCCTTCTGCCGCCACGCCGAAAGACCCCTACCGCGCGGCCATGGCGGCCCAGGCGGCCAGCAGCGCAGAACAGGCCCGCAAGTCCGATGGCGTGCGTCAGGACTCCGAGTTCGCCGCTACGGTCAAACAGCTGCTGGCCGAGCTCAAGGCGATGAAGGCCAAGGCCGAGGCCGATGCGAAGGCTGCCGGGGATCCCAACACGCCCGAGGTCGCCGACGCCGACAAGGCCCTCGCTTCTGTCGACGCCGCCCTCGGCGACGCGGGCCTCTCGGGTGCGATGGTCTCGCTGGTCGTCTGAACCCTAGTCCGGCACGTTGGCGTCCAGCTCGTCCAGCCAGACCCGGGCATTGCCGTCCGACGGCGCCCGCCAGTCGCCGCGCGGGCTCAAGCTGCCGCCGGTGACGACCTTCGGCCCATTCGGCAGGGCCGAGCGTTTGAACTGGCTGGTCTGGAAGAAGCGGATCAGGAATTTCCTCAGCCACGCCTTGATCGTCGCCAGGTCGTATTCGACGCGGTCGGCCTCCGGATGATGCGCCGGCCAGTCGCCCTTCGACGCATCGCCCCAGGCCTGATGCGCCAGATAGGCCACCTTCGACGGCTTCAGCCCGAACCGGGTGATGTAGAACAGGAAGAAGTCGTTCAGCGCATACGGCCCCACCGTCGCCTCGGTCGACTGGATCTTGCCGTCGGCGCCCGCCGGCACCAGTTCGGGCGAGATCTCGGTGGCCAGAATGGCGTGCAGCACATCGCGCGCGCCACCGTCATGCTCCTTCTCCGCGACCCAGCGGATCAGGTGCCGGATCAGGGTCTTCGCCACCCCGCCGTTGACGTTGTAGTGGCTCATATGGTCCCCCACGCCATAGGTAGCCCAGCCCAGGGCCAGTTCCGACAGGTCGCCGGTGCCGAGCACGAAGCCGTTGTTCTGGTTGGCCAGACGGAACAGATAATCCGTTCTCAGACCCGCCTGCACATTCTCGAAGGTGATGTCATGCACCGGCTGACCGTCCGCGAACGGATGGCCGATGTCCTTCAGCATCTGTTCGGCGGCCGGGCGGATGTCGAGCTCGGCGCCGGTGACGCCCAGAGAATTCATCAGTGTCCAGGCGTTGGATTTCGTCCCCTCCGAGGTCGCGAAGCCCGGCATGGTGTACGCAAGGATATCCGTACGCGGCATCTCCAGCCGATCGAAGGCGCGGCAGGCGACCAGCAGGGCCTGGGTCGAGTCCAGCCCGCCCGAAACCCCGATGACGATCTTCTTCGAGCCGGTGGATTTCAGGCGCCGCATCAGCCCCTGCACCTGGATGTTGAAGGCCTCGAAACAGTCCTGATCCAGCCGGGCCGCGTCGTCCGGCACGAAGGGGAAGCGGTCGAGCGGGCGGCGCAGGGGGCCTTCCGCCGCGCCCCTGCCCTGTTCGCGGATCGGCACATCGACATAGTCGCCCGGCTTGATCTCGCGGCGGGCGCAGTCGGCGAAGGTGCCGGTCCGGAGCCGCTCCTGGGCGATCCGGTCCACGTCGATGTCGGCGATGGTCAGATGGCTGTCCATGGCGAAGCGTTCGCCCTCGGCCAGCTTCGCGCCCAGTTCGTGGATCGTCGCCTGACCGTCCCAGGCCAGGTCGGTGGTGCTCTCGCCCCAGCCCGAGGCGGTGAAGACATAGGCCGCCAGGGCCCGCGCCGACTGGCTCGAGCTCAGCATCGCCCGGTCGTCGGACTTGCCGATGACGACGTTGGAGGCCGAGAGGTTGAGCAGGATCTTCGCCCCCGCCAGGGCCTGCCGCGTCGAGGGCGGCAGCGGCGCCCAGTAGTCCTCGCAGATCTCGACCCCGAAGGTGACCTCGGGCCGGTCTTCGATACTGAAGATCAGATGCGCTCCGAACGCGGCCTGCTGACCCGCGAACGGGACGCCGCCGCTGGGGGCGAGTTCGGGCGAGGCCGGGGAGAACCAGCGCTTTTCGTAATACTCCCGGTAATTGGGCAGATAGGTCTTGGGAACCACGCCCCAGAGCCAGCCGTCGGCGATGACGATGGCGCAGTTGTACAGCCGCCCCTCGTGCCGGACCGGCGCCCCGACCACGGCCGTGATCTTCAGGTCCTTGATCGTCTCGGCGATGCGACCGACTTCCGTCTCAACCGCCTCCAGCAGTGCCGCCTGCATATGCAGATCGTCGATGGCGTAGGCGCTCAGGGACAGCTCGGGGAAGACGATCAGATCGACGCCCTGATCGGCCGCCTGACGGATCAGGGCGATATGCTCGTCGGCATTCGATTTCGGATCGGCGATGTGCACGACCGGGGTCGCGGCGGCGACGCGGACGAAGCCGTGGGTGGCGGGCGATTGAAAAGCGTGGGTCACGGCCAGGGCGCGGTCCTTCGGGGGTCTTATGCTCATATAGAGCCAAAGTCCCGGCTCCGCCAACTGCGGCTATGTTAGTCCGTGACCTGAGGAGGCGGGACCGCTAAAGCCGTAGCTATGAACGATACGCCGAAAAAGGGCTGGTTCCAGCGTCTCTCCGACGGTCTGGCCCGATCCTCCAAACAGATCACCGAGACCGTCGTCGGCGGCCTGGTCAAGGAGCCGCTCGATCAGGCGGCGCTGGACCGGCTGGAGGAGCATCTGCTGGAGAGCGATCTGGGCCCGGCCGCGACCGACAGGATCGTCGCCCGCTTCCGCGATCTGCGCTTCGGCAAGGTGTCGGACGAGCGCGAGGTCAAGGAGGCTCTGGCCGAAGCCGTCGCCGCTGAGTTGCTGCCGCGTCAAGCGACCTTCGATCCGCTGGCGGAAGGCATCAAGCCGTATGTCGTCCTGTTCGTGGGCGTGAACGGATCGGGCAAGACCACGACCCTCGGCAAGATCGCCGCCGACCTGACGGCCAAGGGGGCGAAGGTCATGATCGTCGCCGGCGACACCTTCCGCGCCGCGGCCCGCGAACAGCTCAAGGTCTGGGCGGAGCGCTCGGGCGCCGATTTCGAGAGCCGCCGCGACGGCGCCGATCCGGCCGGCCTCGCCTTCGACGCCTACACCAAGGCCCGGGCCGAGAACTATGACGTCGTCCTGATCGACACGGCCGGCCGGCTGCAGAACAAGTCCGCACTGATGGACGAACTGCTCAAGATCGTTCGGGTGCTGAAGAAGATCGATCCGGACGCCCCGCATGAGACCCTGCTGGTGCTGGACGCGACCGTCGGCCGCAACGCCCTGGCCCAGGAACAGATTTTCGGCCGGGCCGCTTATGTCTCGGGCATCGTCATGACCAAGCTGGATGGCACGGCGCGCGGCGGAGTCCTTGTGCCGGTGGCCCAGGCGTCCGACGCCCCCTTGAAGCTGATCGGCGTCGGCGAGGGGATCGAGGATCTGCAACCCTTCGACGCCCGCGCCTTTTCCCGCTCGCTGGTCGGGCTCGAGGACTGAGAATGACCGGCCAGACCGTGCCCGAAGCCAAACGTCCGCAGTGGATCCGTCAGGCCGTCGACTTCGGCGCCCTGCTCTGTTTCGCCGCCGCCTATTTCATCACCCGCGACATGATCAAGGCGACCTGGGTGCTGGTCGTCGCCTCGGCCATCGCCCTGGCCGTCGGCTATCTCGTCGAGAAGCGGTTCGCCCCCCTTCCGCTGATCACCGGCGCCTTCGCCCTGGTCTTCGGCGGGCTGACGATCTTTTTCCACGACGAGAGCATCATCAAGATCAAGCTGACGGTGCAGAACGCCATGCTGGCGATCGTGCTGCTGGGCTCGCTGCCGCTCAACAAATCGCCCTTCAAATATCTGCTGGGCGAGGCGATCCATGTGACGGATCAGGCCTGGCGGGTCCTGACCCTGCGCTACGGCCTGTATTTCGCGACTATCGCCATCGCCAACGAGATCGTCTGGCGCACCCAGCCGGACGCCATCTGGGTCCAGTTCCGCGTCGGCCTGTGGATCCTGGCCTGCGTCTTCGGCCTGATCCAAATTCCCTACATCATGAAGCATATGATCAAGGACGAGGAACCGGGCCCGACCTCGCCGGATACGGGGCTTTGACCAAACCGGAGGCCCGTTTGGCGCTCAAGCAGCAAGCGACCGCGTCGCGAGCGATAGCGCCGGCGCGAAGCGCCAACGCCGGAATGTCGTCAAACCGTAAAGCCACGCTGATAACCCTCCGTCCACGGTAGAGGCGTCAAACCGTCTCGCGCCTCTTGGGGAAGTTCGACCATGGTCAAGTCAGGCAAGTCGTCCAAACGTCTGGGAACGCTGGCGGAGTCGCCCAGCCACCTGATGCACCGTGTGCTGCAGCTGGCGCTCGACATCTATTCCGAGGAGGCTGGCGCCGATGGTCCGACCCAGCGCCAGTTCGCGGTCATGGAGGCGGTGGCGGCGAAATCGGGTCTGACCCAGACGGATCTTGTCCGGGCCACCGGCATCGACCGTTCGACCCTCGCCGATCTGGTTTCGCGCATGACCACCAAGGGGCTGCTGGAGCGCGAACGGTCGGCCGTCGACGCCCGCGCCAAGGCGGTGCGTCTGTCGCAAGAGGGCCAGGCCCTGCTGGAAACCGCCCGACCCAGGGTCGAGGCCGCCGACAAGCGGATCATGGCCCTGCTGCCCAAGGGCAAGCGCGACGGCTTCCTGGAGCTGCTGGCCGATCTGGCCAATGCCGCGGACGAGGCCCCCGATCTGGCCAAGGCCGAGGCCAAGGCGCTCAAGAAGGCGGCCAAGGAAGCCAAGCGCGCCGAGAAGCTGGCCCGCAAGGCGGCTGAGGGCGGGGCCAAGAAGACGCCCAAGATCAAGAAGGCCAAGCCGGTCCTCGAACCGGCCGAGTGACCTTTTCCTAGACCTTGATGTCGAGCAGGCTGCCCGGGCGCAGCGACCGTCCGCTCGCGGACGAGGTCGGCTCGGTGGTCTGGGGTTGGACCGGGGTCGTGCGCACCGGCGTCGTCTGGACCTGCGTCGCCTGAACCTCGCCGAGGGCCGCGCGGAAGAAGGCGGCCTGGGCCTGACGCACCGATGACGGCGCCGAGGTCGGCTGGACGGCGGGCAGGTCGGGGCGAATCGCGCTCATGCCGACAGGGTTAACGAAATCTCTCGAAAAAAGGTTAACGCGATTAACCTCTTCTGTGGGCGCTATCGCTTGCCGCGCTGCGGCTCGCTACTTGAGCGCCGCGACCAGCCGTTCGACGTCGGCGTCATTGGTCAGGGGGCCTGACGATTTGGCGACGATCCTGCCGGTCCGGTCGACGGCGAAGCTTTCGGGTACGCCCGAGATGCCGAGGTCGAGCCCCGCCCGACCTTCGTGATCGACGAGGACCATGTCGAACGGGTTGCCGAGGTCCTCCAGCATCTTCGCCGTGGCCTCGGGCTCGTCCTTGTAGGCGACGCCGATGATGCGCACGCCCCGGGCCTTGAGCGCCATCAGCTTCGGATGTTCGACGCGGCAGGGCGCGCACCAGCTGGCGAACATATTGACGATGACCGGCTGGCCCATGGCCACGGTTTTCACGTCCACGTTGGACGGTCCGGCGACCGAACCGACCAGCACCGGCAGGACGCGTTCGGGCGCCGGCTGACCCACGGCGGCGTCGGGCTTGTAGGTCGGGTCGTGCCTCAGCGACCAGCCGACGAACAGCAAGGCAAGTGCGGCCAGTACGACGAGCGGGATCACCGCCAGCCAGCGCATCATGGGCGGTCATCCTCAAGGCTCTTGAGTTCTCGCTTCCAGCGCCGCGAGGCGATCACGGCGCGGGCGACGAGGCCGGCCAGCACCAGGGCGCTGATCCCCCAGGCGGGCCAGACGAAGGCGGCATAAGGGGTCATGTCGAGGTCGAGCATGGCGTCAGGCCTCCAGGGCGGCGCGGGCGCGCAGCGACATCACACGGCGGCGCACGATCTCTGTACGGATCGCCGTCAGCCAGACGGCCAGGAACAGGGCCGCATAGGCCGCCATCATGGTCAGCAGCGGCCAGAGGAAGACCGGCGCCAGACTGGAGCCTCCGGCGCGCAACAGGGAGGCGGGCTGATGCAGGGTGTTCCACCAGTCCACGGAGAATTTCACGATCGGCAGGTTGATCAACCCGACCAGACCCAGGACGGCGGCGGCGCGGGCGGCCTTGGTCTCATCGTCGATGGCCGAGCGCAGGGCCATATAGCCGAGGTAGAAGAGGAACAGCACCAGCACGCTCGTCAGCCGCGCGTCCCACACCCACCAGGTCCCCCACATCGGCTGGCCCCAGAGGGAGCCGGTGATCAGGGCCAGGGCCGTGAAGGCGGCTCCGGGCAGGGCGGCGGCGCGGGCGGCGGCGTCGGCCAGCGGATGGCGGAAGACCAGGGCGAAGAAGCTCGAAATCCCCAGCGCCGCATAGACCATAGTGCCCAGCGAGGCGGCGGGCACATGGACGAACATGATGCGGACGGTGTCGCCCTGCTGGTAGTCGCCGGGCGCGGTGAACGACAGCCAGATCCCCGCCGCCAGCAGCACGGCCGCCACGCCCCACAGCCAGGGGGTCAGGGGACCGGTGAAGCGCATGAAGCGCTCGGGATTGGCGAGGCCGAACATCGTGCGGGGATTACGCGGGGCCGGGTCAGGCGGCAAGAGCCCTCCACCACCCGCAAGAGGCGGGCGGTCCCCCTCCCCATGTCATGGGGAGGATATGAAAACGGGGCCGGTGGTTTCCCACCGGCCCCGCGAATTCAGTCGAACAGTCGATAAAGACTATTCGGCGGCCTTCAGTTGACCGGCCGATTCCTTGCCGGTGCGACGGTCGCGTTCGACTTCGTAGGAAATCTTCTGGCCTTCGTTCAGGCCGTTCAGGCCAGCGCCTTCAACAGCCGAGACGTGGACGAAGACGTCCTTGCCGCCGTCCGAAGGCTCGATGAAGCCGTAACCCTTGGTGGAGTTGTACCATTTGACAGTGCCGGTAGCCATTTTCAGGACCTCCGCTAGCGATTGGCCACGTGCAACAGCGCGCGTGACCTGTCGGTTCTGAATGGGAAAGGCCTGGAAACTCGGTGCGTTCGCAAAGAGAGGGGCGTTACGCAGAGAGATCGACGGGCTGGCTTATGCGCCTGAATGGGCGCCGAAACAAGGCGTTGAATTTCTGACACTGTCCAGAGCGTCGGCTCAGGCCGCGTCCTCGTCCTCTGTGGCGGCGGGCACTGGCGTGTCGTCGCCTTCCGGGGCGATATAATGCGCTACGCAAAGCTTGCGCAGAGCCGAGGTCAGCGAGCCGCCGTACAGCCGGTCCTGAACCCGCTCATGGCCCTCGGCCTGCAGCTTCGCCTTGATGTCCCCGACGGTGCGGCAGGCGCCGCTTCGGGCCAATTCGTACGCACGTTCCAGGGTAGTCGGTCTGAAGGTCATGGATCACAGATAGGCGCAAGCGCGGCGATATGCGAGGGCATCCCGTCTGTATCCGCCGTCGGACACGCGCTTACCGCCCTTGATCCCGCCCGGAACGGGGCACAGGCTGAGCCGTTCGTTTCCCGTCTCACCGGAGCTCGACCATGCGATTGCCCCTTGCCACCCTGATCGTCGGCCTGACCGCCGCCGCTCTGTCCGCCTGCGCGAGCAACGGCCCGCCGGAGGGAAACTATTCCACCCGCGAGCAGAAGCTGGCCGACGACTGCGAGGCGCGCGGCGGCATCCTGGCCCCCACCGGCGCCCAGACGGGTCGGCCGGAGACGGACAATATCTGCAAGATCACCGGCGGCGCTTCCCGGCTGACTCCGCGGAACTGATCGAACCGGGCGCCGCGATCCGGCCCCCCGGGCTTCAGGCCTTCAGTGTCAGACCGTTTTCCGTCGCCAGGGCGTCCAGCTTGACCATCGGGCGCGGGCCCCAGTGGGCGATGACCTCGGAAGCGGCCAGTGAGCCGAGCTTGCCGGCGTCCGCCAGCGACAGGCCGCGCGCCAGACCCAGAAGGAAGCCGGCGGCGTACTGGTCCCCGGCGCCGGTGGTGTCGACCACCTTGTCGACCGGGAAGGCGGCGACGGCGACGCGGTCTTCGCCCCTGATGATCACCGAGCCGTCGGCGCCGCGCGTCACGGCGGCGACTTCGACCATGGCGGCCAGTTTCGTAGCGGCGGCGTCGAAATCTTCGGTTTCGAACAGGGCGCCCAGTTCGCCTTCATTGGCCAGGACGATGTCGGCCGAGGCCGCGATGAAGCTCAGCAGCTCGGCGCGCCAGCGGGCGACGACGAAGGTGTCCGAGAGGGTGATGGCGACCTTGCGGCCCGCCTTGTGGGCGGCGGCGGCGGCGGCCTCAAAGGCGGCGCGGGCCGGAGCCGGGTCGAACAGATAGCCTTCCAGATAGACGATGGCGCTGTCGGCGATCAGGGCTTCGTCGATGTCGGCGACCTCCAGCTGGTTAGCGGCGCCCAGGAAGGTGCACATGGTGCGCTGGCCGTCGGGCGTGACGTTGATCAGGCAGCGGCCCGTCCCGGCGCCGCCTTCCAGCGGCGCGGTGTCGAAATGCACGCCCGAGGCGCGGATGTCGTGGGTGAAGACGCCGCCCAAGGTGTCGGGCGCGACCTTGCCGATATAGGCCGCCTTGCCGCCGAAGGAGCCGACGCCGGCGACGGTGTTGCCCGCCGAACCGCCCGAGGCCTCGACCCCCGCCGCCATGGCGTCATACAGAGCCGCGCTCTGATCCTCGTCAACCAGCTGCATCGAGCCGGGCGTCAGGGATTGGGCGACCAGGAAGGCGTCGTCACAGGGGCTCAGCACGTCGACGATGGCGTTTCCGACGGCGCAGACATCATATTGGGCTTGGGTCATGTTTGCCCCTTAGCCGACGCCGCGAAGGGTGTCATGCGAAACATATAAGGACATGCTTATGCGTTTCCCGGGCGGATCGCCTCGGCTATAGCCACCTCCATGACCACCATCGCCATCCTGACCCCCGATCCCGCCGACTCCTCCTATCGCGGCCAGTGGCCCCAGGTGCTGGCGCGGCTGGAAGGCGCCCTTGCCGGGGCCGACATCGTCGCCGTGCCAGAGAGCTGGGTCGACCATGTGGAAGAGGCGGGCGGCCTGACGCGGTTCCCGCTGGTGCTGCCGGTGCTGCTCTGGGGCTATCACCGCGACCATGCGCGCTTCATGCAGGCGGTGAAGACCTGGACGGAGGCAGGCGTGCCCCTGGCCAACCCCGCCTCGGTGCTGGGCTGGAACTCCGACAAGTCCTATCTGGCCCGGCTGGAGGCGAAGGGCGTGCCGATCCCGCCGACGCGCTTCACGGACCGGGTCACCGAGGCCGATGTCGAGGCGGCGTTTGCGGCCTTCGGCGCCGAGGAACTGGTGATCAAGCCGACTGTCTCGGGCGGGGCGTGGAAGACCCTGCGGCTCAAGCGCGGCGAGGCCCTGGCCGATGCGCCCGAGGGCGCCGCGATGATCCAGCCCTATCTGCCCGCCATCGCCAGCGAGGGCGAAACCAGCCTGCTCTTCTTCGGCGGGACGTTCAGCCATGCGGTCAACAAGACCCCCGTCCCCGGCGACTTCCGCATCCAGGTCCAGTTCGGCGGGACCTATGTCTCCGTCGAGCCGCCCGCCGAGGCCATGGCCTTGGCCCAACAGGTGCTGGCCGCCATCGACGAGCCGCTGCTCTACGCCCGCATCGACATGACCCGCGACGGGGAGGGCCGCTGGGTCCTGATGGAGGCCGAACTGATCGAGCCCGACTTCTATCTCAAGAACGACCCGAGGGCGGGCGCCGGCTTCGCCGAGGCGGTCCGGGCGCGGCTGGAGCGCTAGCGCGCCTCCCCCATCGCCACCAGTCCGGCGCGTGAGGGGCACAGATCCGAGATGATGCAGCCGAGGCAGTTCGGCTTCCTCGCCGTGCAGGTGTATCGGCCGTGCAGGATCAGCCAGTGGTGGGCCTTGGGCAGGAAGGCCTCGGGCACGACGCGAAACAGCTGGGCCTCGACCTTGTCGGGCGTGCCGGCATTGGCCAGACCCAGCCGGTGCGAGACGCGGAAGACGTGGGTGTCGACGGCGATGGCGGCCTCGATGCCGAGTTCGTTCAGGACGACGCTGGCCGTCTTTCGCCCGACGCCGGGCAGGGCCTGCAGGGCTTCCCGGGTCAGGGGGACCTCGCCGCCGTGCTGCTCCATCACGATCCGGCTGAGGGCGATGACGTTCTTCGCCTTGCCGCGATAGAGGCCGATCGAGGCGATGTAGGGGACCAGTCCCTCCTCGCCGAGCGCCAGCATTTTCGCCGGGGTGTCGGCGGCCGCGAACAGCCTGTCGGTGGCCTTGTTGACCGAGACGTCGGTCGCCTGGGCCGACAGGGCGACGGCGACGACCAGCGTATAGGGGTTGGAGAAATTCAGCTCGGTCTTCGGCTCGGGCATGACCCGGGAAAGGCGTTCGAAGATTTCCTCGACCCGATCCTCGTCCGGCGGCCAGGCCAGGGTCGGGATAGCGGCGCCGGTCATGATCGCCGGGCGTTTGGGGGCGGGCTTGGCGCCTGATCTGGCCTTGGACTTGATCTTCAGCGCTGATTTCACGGCCTTCGCCAAAACCCAAACTCCGTCATCCTCGGGCTTGTCCCGAGGACCCATCTTTCAACGCACGGATCGTGTGAGTTCGACACCCGACCTGCCCGTCACTGTCCTGATCGTGTCCGCCATGGGTCCTCGGGACAAGGCCGAGGATGACGGGATCTAATCTTCCCGCGGCTCCGACAGCCAGCGGTCGACGCCCAGAGCGGCCATGGCCTGAAGGGCGGCGCGTTCGCCCTCCATCCAAGCGCCGTGGCAGGTGCCGAAGAAATGCGGGGCGGTGGCCTCGCCGGCGATGAATAGCCGGCTCTCGGCGGGATGGGCCAGCCGGGCCCGATCGCCGGCGTGGCCGGGCAGGGCGTGGGAATAGGCGCCGCGCGACCAGGTCTCGGCGCCCCACATCGATGTGGTCAGGGGCGTCAGCCGCTTTTTGAAGTCCGAGCCCAGATGGTCGACCAATTCGCTGACAGCGAAATCGAAGAAGGCGCCCTCGCCCTCGGCCTCCAGCCCCCAGGCCAGGTCGCCGCCGAAATAGGCCTCGATCACCGGTCGACCGAAGGGGCGCAGGTGGTAGGCGGCGGTCTGGGCCGTATCGCTGCGGCCCCAGAGCTGTCCGTCCTTGGGGAAATCCTCCGGCGTCTCGACCGCCATATGGACCTTGGACGCCAGACCCAGGGGCAGGCCCGCTGCGGCTTCGACCGTTTCGGGCAGCGGCGGATCGAAACGGATGGCCTCCGAGGCGATCAGATTGGTCGGGACCGTCAGGATCACCGTCTTGGCCAGCACCGCGCCGCGCAGGGTCTCGACCCTCATCAGAGGCCCGGTCCGGTCGATCCTTCCGACCGGGCAGTCCAACACGACCGGGACGGGGCGGCCCAGCGTCGCGATCAGCGTCCCATAGCCCTCCAGCACCCGGTAGTTCACCTCGGTGTCGCGATAGGCGACATAGTCGGCGGTGGAGACCTCGGCGAACTTCGCCCCGTTCAGGGCGCCGGACAGGGCGTCCATCCGGCCGTTCCAGCGGCCCTCGGCGGTGTCCGACGGGGCGAAGAAGTCGGCGCCCGGTCGGTCCTCGCCCCGCGCCACGGCCGCCTCGATCCGTTCGTCCAGGGCGTCGAAGGCGGCGCGCCAGGCGGCGCGCTCGTCCACCGACATGCCGAAGGCGGCCTGGCTCCACGGGGGCGGGGTCTCGTCGACGGTCAGGCCGACCTCTCGCGTCACCGCGACGAGCGGGTTCTCATCGGCCGAATGCAGCCAGCCGCAGCCCATGTCGAGCGGCAGGTCGAGGCTGCCGCCGCGATGCTGTGTCAGCCGCCGGTGCACGGTGTGGGCCCGGCCGCCGATGCGGTCGCGGGCCTCCAGAACGATGACGGAGATCCCCGTCTTCGCCAGACGCCGCGCCGCCGCGATCCCGGACGAGCCGGCGCCGATCACGACGACGTCGACTTCCGCGGGCAGGGGCGTGGACGAGTGGGTCATGGTTGGTCGCAGGCGTAGAGGAGGCTTGGGCCTTCGCCAACCGCCGGGACCGGGAAATCGTTGCGCCGAAATCGTGCGAACCGCCCGGGGTCTGATACAAGGCCGGCACCTCAAGTCGCGTCGGAGCCTGAACCATGCTGATCCACCTGTCCTCCTGGCCCGAAATCGACGCCCGACTGAAGCAGACGAAGACGGTCGTCATCCCCATCGGTTCGAACGAGCAGCACGGCCCGACGGGCCTTCTGGGCACCGACTGGCTCTGCCCCGAGATCATCGCTCACGCGGCCGAGAAGACCGACGAGAGCCTGGTCGTCGCCCCGACTTTCAACATCGGCATGGCCCAGCATCACCTGGCCTTCGCAGGCACCATCTCGCTTCGCCCCTCGACCTTCATGGCCGCGATCACCGACTGGGTGTCGTCGCTGAGCCGTCACGGCTTCGAGCGGATCTATTTCCTCAACGGCCACGGCGGAAATGTCGCGACGATCGAGGCGACGTTCAGCGAGATCTACGCCGAATGGTCCTTCGTCGAGGACCGGCCGCCCTTCGTGCTCAAGCTCAGAAACTGGTGGGACCTGCCCGGCGTCATGGGGCTGTGCAACTCCCTGTTCCCGACCGGCCACGGCATGCACGCCACCCCGTCCGAGATCGCCGTGACCCAGGCCGCTTATCCGGAACGGATCAAGACGGCCGACTACAGCCCGCAGATCGCGCCCAACGGCCCGATCCGCGACGCGCTCGACTACCGCGCCCGCTTCCCCGACGGCCGCATCGGTTCGGACCCGGCCCAGGCCAATCCGGAGAAGGGCCAGAAGATCATCGACGCCGCGATTCCCGCCCTGCTCAGGGACGTGGCCGGGTTTTCGAACGAAACCCTGCCTTAAGATCGCTTGCTCATGGTGGCCGAGGGGCGCACGACAGAGACCATGACCCAGACCCAGCTCGACAAATTCCTGGCCGATAGCCGGCGGGCGGCGCGAAACGCCCGTTCGGCGGCGACCACCGCTGTGGCGGGCGGGGAGATGATGAAGGCCGCCGGCGACGTCATCGTAGCCCGACTGGAAATCCTCGCAGCGGGGATGGCCGATCCGAGCAAGACCGACCTGACCGAAATCTCCCTGATGAGCACGGAGAAGACCGAGGCCCTGTCGGAAGCCGCCGCCTCGCTGAGCCGGAATCTCGGCGATGTCGGGGGCCGGCTGTCGCAGTCGGCCATGGAGGAGCTGGGCCATGCGGGCAAGGCGGCGACCGCCATGGCCGCCGCCGCCACGCCCCAGGCCTTCGCCGCCGCCCAGTACGACTACGCCATGGGCTGGTGGGGCCGGGCGGCCGGTCAGATGCTGACCCTGAACACCGAACTGCTGCGGGCCCAGGCCGAGGCGATGAAGCCTATCCACGACACGGCGGTCGCCAATGCGCGACGGCTGAGGAAGTAGTCCTCCGGAGTTCACCTGACAGGGGAACGCGGCGGTCGAGCCAACGTTGTCGAGTCTCCTCCAGACAGGATAACGACCATGGCTGATCCGAAAACCACCGATCCGCACCCCGGCATGCTGGGCGACGGCACCGAGGAACAGAACCTCGGCCAGCCGGGCGATCCGTCCAAGCGCATCACCGAAGACGAGGTCGACGAGGCCTTCGGCGGCGAGGAAGAGGGCTAAAGCCTCTTTCAGGCCGTGCGCAGGATCCCGCCCTCGACCTTGACCGGCCAGGGCGACAGCTTGCCGCCCGCGCACGGCCCGCCGACGCATTTGCCGCTGATCGGCTCGAACACCGCCCCGTGCCAGCCGCACAGGATCAGGCCGCCGTCCGGCGTCAGATAACGGTCCAGTTCGACGGCGATGGGAAAGCCCGCGTGCGGACATCGGTCGATCCAGCCCGCGACCTCGCCGGCCTTGCGGACCACGAAGCCGTGGAAGAACGCCTCGCCAATCTGCAGCACATAGCCGCGCGAGCCCGGGTCGGCGATGTCGTCGATCAGGCCGAGCGCAACGTTCGGCGGGGTCGTCCAGACGCGTTTGCGCTCGGCCGGCGCCTCACTGGCGGCCTCGGGGGCCGTCTCTGCGCTCAATTTCGCTCGACCTTGAGCGGGCGCGACAAAAGCCCGTCGATGACGACGTCGACGGTGGTCTCTCCGGCCAGGACGGCGGCGACGGCCTCGCAGATCGGGGTCTCGACGCCCAGTTTGCGGGCCAGATCGCGGACGGCGGGCGCGCTTTCATAACCTTCGGCGACCGACCGCTTGCCGGCCAGGGCCTGTTCGACCGTCTGGCCCTGACCGAGGGCGAGGCCGAGGCTCATATTGCGCGACTGCGGGCTGGAGCAGGTCAGGACAAGGTCGCCGAGCCCGCACAGCCCCGCCACGGTCTCGGCCTCACCGCCCAAGGCCACGGCCAGACGGGTCATTTCGGCGAAGCCCCGGGTGATCAGGGCGGCGTGGGCGGACTTGCCCAGACCCCGGCCCTCGACGATGCCGCAGGCGATGGCCAGAACATTCTTCAGCGCGCCGCCGGCCTCGGCGCCGATCAGGTCGGTGGCCAGATAGGGCCGGAAGCCGGGCGCCGACAGGGTCCACATCAGCTCTTCGCCGAGCGCCGCGTCGGCGCAGGCCAGGGTGACGGCCGTCGGCAGGCCGCGCGACACGTCGGCGGCGAAGCTGGGCCCCGACAGAACGGCGACCGTCGCCCCGGGAATCGATTCCGCCAGCACATCGGTCATCAGCTTCAGCGAGCCGCGCTCGATCCCCTTGGAACAGAGGACGATGGGCGTGCCCGGGCGATAGTGGGCCGCGAAGGCCGTCATCACCGAGCGCAGATGCTGGGCCGGGGGCACGGCGAGGATCAGGTCGCAGGCGGCCAGGTCGGCGATGTCGGCGGTGACGTTGACGTGGTCGTCCAGCACGACGCCCGGCAGGAAGGCCTCGTTGATGCGGCGTTCGCGGATGCTTTCGACCACCTCGGGCTCGCGCGCCTGCAGCAGGGTGTCCAGCCCGGCCCAGCCTGTCACCTGCGCCAGGGCGGTGCCCCAGGCGCCGGCGCCGATCACGCCCGCAGATCGAAATTCCATGCGTGTTTCCTACGCTTTCGCGCCCTTGCGGCCCGCGGGATGGACAGGATCGGCCAAGGCGCGCGCTTCGTCCAGCGGCCAACGCGGCCGGGCGGCTGTATCAATGTCCGAGGTCAGCCCCAGTTGCAGCCGCTCGGCCCCGGCCAGCGCGATCATGGCAGCGTTGTCGGTGCAATAGGCCATGGGCGGGGCGAGGAAGGAAAAGCTCTGTCTGGCTGCGACCGCTTCCAGAGTTGATCGGACCGTCTTGTTGGCCGCCACGCCGCCCGCAACGACTAACAGCCGGTGCTCGTGCTTCTCCGCATAGTCCTTCATGGCCCGTTCGGAGCGTTCGGCCAGTTGGCGGGCGATGGCCGACTGGACGGCGTCGGCGAGGTCGGCGCGGTCCTGATCGGTCTCGCAGGCCTGGGCCAGACGCGAGGCCGCGGTCTTGAGCCCCGAGAAGGAGAAGTCGCAGTCTTTGCGGCCCAGCAGGGCGCGCGGCAGGTCGAAGCGCGAGCCGTCTCCCGAGGCGGCCAGCTTCTCCAGCGCCGGCCCGCCGGGATAGCCCAGCCCCATGGCCTTGGCGATCTTGTCGAAGGCCTCGCCGGCGGCGTCGTCGATGGTGGTGCCCAGCCGGCTCATGTCGCCGATGCCGCGCACCTCCAGCAGCTGGCAGTGACCGCCCGAGACCAGCAAGAGCAGGAAAGGGTAGGCCACCGGCGCGCCCAGCCGGGCCGAGACCGCATGCCCCTCCAGATGGTTCACGCCCACGAAGGGCAGGCCGCGCGCCAAGGCCGCCGCCTTGCCGAAGCTCAGCCCCACCATGACCCCGCCGACCAGACCGGGCCCGGCCGTCGCCGCCACCCCGTCCAGTTCGCCATAGCCCAGACCGGCCTCGGCCATGGCCCGTTCGCTCACGCCTGCGATCATCTCGACATGACTGCGCGCCGCGATCTCGGGCACGACGCCGCCGAAGGCCGCGTGGTCGTCGATCTGGGAATGGACCACCGAGGACAGGACCGTCGCCGTGCCGCCCGGCGTCAGCCGCACGACCGAGGCCGCCGTCTCGTCGCAACTGGTCTCCAGCCCGAGGACCACAAGATCCCCTCCGGTTGCCGGGTGCGCCCCGCTGCTATAGTTCGCGCCGATAGTCATCGGGTCGAGGTAGCGACCCCACAGGGCCTGCGCAACTTTCCATGTCTCCCGTCATTCGCATCGGCACCCGGCGTTCGAAGCTGGCGCTGGCCCAGTCGGGCATGATGCAGCGCGCCATCGCCGCCGCCATGGACCTGACGCTGGAGCAGGTACCATTGGTCGAGATCGTCACCACCGGCGACCGGGTTCAGGACCGCCGCCTGCTTGAGATCGGCGGCAAGGCCCTGTTCACCAAGGAGATCGAGGAGGCCCTTCTGGACGGCCGCGTCGACGTCGCCGTCCATTCGATGAAGGACGTCCCGGCCGAACAGCCCAAGGGCCTGCGCATCGCCGCCATTCCCGAGCGGGAAGACGCCTCGGACGCCTTCATCAGCCATCAGTATGCGTCCTTCGATGACCTGCCCGCCGGCGCCCGCTTCGGCACCGCCTCCCTGCGGCGTCAGGCCCAAGCGCTCGCCCTGCGCCCCGATCTCGACATCCAGATGCTGCGCGGCAATGTCGACACCCGGCTGAAACGGCTGGCCGAGGGAGAGTTCGACGCCATTCTTCTGGCCACGGCCGGGCTGAACCGGCTAGGCCTGTCCGGGGTGATCCGCGAGCGGCTCTCGCTGGACCGCTTCCTGCCGGCGCCGGGGCAGGGCGCCCTGGCCATCCAGACCCGCGACGGGGACGAAGAGGCGGAAAAGCACGCCCGCTGGATCGCCGCCCTCAACCATCCGATGACCGCCCTGGCCATCGCCGCCGAGCGCGGAGCGATGGTCGCGCTGGAGGGGTCGTGCCGCACGGCGGTCGGGGCCCATGCGACCTTCGGCGACGGCCATCTGCTGCTGACCACCGAGATGCTCAGCCCCGACGGCTCGGCCCGCTGGCGTCGGTCCGGGACGCTCGGCGACATCCATGCCTCGGACGCCGAGGCCGCCGCTCATACGCTCGGCCAGACCCTGGGCCATGAGGTTCACCTCGCGGCAGGCGATCAGGAAGTCGTCTCCGGTTGACCGGGCCCGGGCCCCTCGTCTGGATCACCCGCACGGTCCCCGGCGCCGCCCGCCTCGCCGACCGCGTCCGTGAGGCCGGGTACGACGCGGTCGTCTTTCCCCTGCTGACGCGCGATCCCGACTTTTCGCCGCCCGGCGCCGTGCTCGACGATGTCGCGGCCCTGGCTTTCACCAGCGTCAATGGCCTGGCCTTCGCCGCCCTGACCCCGCGCCGCGACTGGCCGGTCTTCGCCGTCGGCGACCGCACCGCCGAGGCGGCTCGCCGCGAGGGGTTCGCCGATGTGGTCTCGGTCGGTGGGGACGCCCAGGCCCTCGCCGAACGGATCGCGGCGGACTGGGGCGACCGGAAGGGCGTCCTTCTGACCCCCGGCGCCGAACGGCCCGCCGCGGATCTGACGGCCCTGCTGGCCGGCCGGGTTCCGGTGCGTAGCCTGCCGGTCTATCGCATGATCGAGTCCGCCGCCCCGACGCCCGAAGCCTTCGACATCGTCCTCCTGCAGTCCGCCCGTGCGGCCGAGGTCCTGGCCCGCCGTTTGACGCAGGACGACGCCGCGAACCGCACCGCCGTGGCCCTCTCGCCCGCCGTGGCGGCCCCGATCCGCGCCCTCGATTTCGCCGAGGTCCGCCTCGCAGCCCGTCCGGATGAAAACAGCCTCATGGAAGCGCTTGGCAAGGCGGCGCGTCCCGTATAAAGAGCGCTCCTCGCGTCGCGGGGCCCCGGCCCCGATCGCCGAGGGCCGCTTTAGCTCAGCCGGTAGAGCACATCATTCGTAATGATGGGGTCAGGTGTTCGAGTCACCTAAGCGGCACCACTCCCTCTCCTGAAATATGACGCCCGCAGCTAGGCTCAGTTGAGCGGGATGCGGCCCGGCTGACGTCGGCGGTTCTTCAGATAGCCGCGCTTTTCGATCCCCTCGCGAACGAACAGAACGATCACCGCGATGACGGCGACGACGACGAGGGCGATGGCGGCGATGAGCATGCGGCGTGTCCGAAGCGTCGCGGCCCGGGACGCGGGTCGCTGAATATGGCTCAGGTTGCAAAGCTCGGGCCATGCCGACACGCCGGCGGCGAATTTCCTTTCGATTTCTGACTCAGGACCTGAGGCGACGGACCGGCGGCGACGTCCTTATCCATGGGGGCTCACACCCCTGCGCCGCACCCTCGAGCGGCGATCCATCGCGGATGGGGTGGCCCGATGTTCCAGCGTCGGGCCATCGTCCGCCGTTCGATGGCGACGACGTTTCATGGGTCTGAGGGCGGCCGAGCCGTCCCGGTTTTAAGATGCGCGCAGAACACAGGCTTGAAACGCCGCGTTTTCTGATTGATGAACCGCGTTCAGATGGTGGACGGCGACAGGGCAAACGCTCTAGTTGAGACGATCCCTTGGAGTCGTCGATGCATCCCCGTTTGAGTGCGCGTCAGGAGCAGTGTCTGCGCCTCACCGCCTTCCGCACAGACAAGGAGATCGCGGCCCACCTCGGCATTTCGGAAGCCACGGTGAAGAAGCACGTCCACGAGGCGTGCCAAAGACTGGGCGTCAACCGGCGCAAGGCCGCCCTCGCCCTCCTGGACCCGATCGTACCAGATACTTCCGAGGGACCGGCTGTCGAGCCCAAGCCGCCCGTCGAACCGTCTGTCGAACCGTCCGGCCAGACGGCGGACGACGACAAGCCCGAGGTCCCGGCCGCCGACCCCGCCGACGGCGCGCGCCTCGGCTACAGGCCGCCGCCGCGAAACCCGGCGGTTCGCATCGCCCTGATCGTGGGTCTGACCATCATTCTGGCCGCCTTCGTCGCCACCACGGTGGTGATGCTGGGCGAGATGCACGAAGCCGTCGGCAAGATCGACGCCAAGGTCTATCCCGGCGTGGCCAAGAAGAAGTCCTGACCGACCGTGCCGCCGACCCAGCTCTTTTTCCTGATCTCGGTGGTGGTGATCCTGCCGATCGCCTGGCTGAAGGGCGGTCATGCCGAGCGGACGGTCGCCGTGGTCCTGCTGGTCAACTATCTGATCGCGCCCTTCCTGCAGCCGGCCCGGGTCGGAGAGCTGATGTTCGGCCTGGCTGTCGCCGACGCGGTTCTGCTGGGCGTGCTCGGCTGGCTGACGCTGAAATTCGATCGCTGGTGGCTGCTGCTGGCGACCGCGGCCCAGGGGTTGGTCGTCATGGCCTATCTGGCCGTCATGACCCGGCCCGAGGTCACTGCGCGCGAGAATATCGTGGCTCAGTGGGTGTTCGGCCTGTTCACCCTCTACGCCTTGCTGGGCGGAGTTCTGGAGCGCTGGCTGGCCGGGGAACGGCCGACGGCGCGGCCGCTCCTGCGCCATTCCGCTCGGCCGCAGCCTTGAACATATAAGCATATCTTTATATGTCTGCGCCTAAATCGCTCCTCTTGGAGCGTCTTCGGAGCCAGACCCTTGTCCCGTTCTTCCTTTTTCTTCACCTCGGAAAGCGTTTCCGAGGGGCACCCCGACAAGGTCGCGGACCGGATTTCCGACACTGTCGTCGATCTGTTCCTGTCCAGGGACCCCTATGCCCGCGTCGCCTGCGAGACCCTGACCACGACCAATCTGGTCGTCCTGGCCGGCGAGATCCGCGGCGAAGGCGTCATGAACACGTCCGGCGCCTGGGCTCCCGGCATCGAGGCCGAGATCGAGGCCGCCGTGCGCGCGGCGGTCAAGGACATCGGCTATGAGCAGTCCGGATTCCACTGGGAGAAGTTCGAGTTCATCAACCGTCTGCACGGCCAGTCGGCCGACATCGCGGTCGGCGTCGACGCCGCCGGCAACAAGGACGAGGGTGCGGGCGACCAGGGCATCATGTTCGGCTATGCCTCGAACGAGACGCCCGAGCTGATGCCGGCGACCCTGCAGTACAGCCACAACATCCTGAAGAAGCTGGCCGAGGTCCGCCACGCCGGCGACAAGCGCCTTGAGCCCGACGCCAAGAGCCAGGTCACCATCCTGTACGAGGACGGCAAGCCGGTCCGCGCCACCTCGATCGTGCTCTCGACCCAGCACGCGCCGGGCCTGTCCTCGGCCGACGTCGCGGACATCGTCAAACCCTACATCCTCGAAGTGCTGCCCGAAGGCTTCACCGACGAGAACACCGTCTGGCACATCAACCCGACCGGTATCTTCGAGATCGGCGGGCCTGATGGCGACGCCGGCGTGACCGGCCGCAAGATCATCGTCGACACCTACGGCGGCGCGGCGCCCCATGGCGGCGGCGCCTTCTCGGGCAAGGACCCGACCAAGGTCGACCGTTCCGCCGCCTATGCCTGTCGCTACCTGGCCAAGAACGTGGTCGCCGCCGGTCTCGCCGACCGCTGCACTATCCAGATTTCCTACGCCATCGGCGTGGCCAAGCCGCAATCGATCCACGTCGACCTGCACGGCACCGGCAAGATTCCGGAGGCGGTTCTTGAGGACAAGATCCTCGACTTCATCGGCGGCGCCACCCCGCGCGCCATCCGCGAGCACCTGGGCCTGAACAAGCCGATCTATGCCCGCACCACCGCCTATGGCCACTTCGGTCGCGAGCCGGACGCCGAGGGCGGCTTCAGCTGGGAAAAGACCGATCTGGTCGACCAGCTCAAGGCTCTCGCCTGATCGTAGCCTGATCCTTCGGGGTCCTGAACTCGCCGGTCGTTCCGAAAGGGGCGGCCGGCGTTTTCGTTTGTGATGGCTTCTTTCTGTCGCCATCACCCGCTAGAGGGCCCGCCATGCCTGCCTCCAAGACCCCTGACAGCCCCGCCGACACCAGCGCCCACCGTCCCATGCGGACCTTCGGGCGGATCAAGTCGCGCCCGATCAAGCCGCTGCAGGCGGCCCTGTTCGACACCCTGATGCCGTCCATTGCCGTGCCGGATCCCAAGGCCGGGCCGGTCGATCCGACTGCGATGATGCCGGACGCGAAGGCAGTCTGGCTGGAGATCGGTTTCGGCGGCGGCGAACATCTGGCGGCACAGGCGGCCGCGAACCCTGACGCCCTGATGATCGGCTGCGAACCCTTCCTGAACGGCGTCGCCTCCGCGCTCAGGCATATCGACGAAGGCGGGCTGAAGAACGTCCGGCTGCACGCCGACGACGCCCGGGCGGTGGTCGAGGCCCTGCCTGACGCCTCGCTGGACCGGGTCATGATCCTGTTCCCCGACCCCTGGCACAAGGTGCGGCACAACAAGCGGCGACTGGTCCAGGACGACTTCGTCACGGCCCTCGTGCGCGTGCTCAAGCCGGGTGGGCGTCTGCGCTTCGTTACCGACTGGAAGGACTATGCCGAATGGGCGCTGGAGCGGTTCCAGCGGAACCCCCATCTGGCCTGGCAGGCGAACGAGGCCGACGACTGGAAGGTCGCTCCGGCCGATCACGTCGTCACCCGCTACGAGGAAAAGAAGCTGGGCGATACGGCACCGCTGTTCCTTGAATTCGAGCGGACCGCCTAACAGATACCCGGCGTCCGAAAGCGGACAGGAAATCTCCGGGAAACTCTCATGGCCTTCGGTCTTTACGACGCCTCCGCGCCGGTCTTCGTGCGCGCCCTGACCAATCTGTCGGCCCTCATGGACAAGGCCCTGTCCCAGGGCTTTGACGAGGCGAAGCTGATCGAGGCGCGCCTGGCCCCCGACATGCGGCCCTTCTCCAGCCAGATTCAGCTGGCCTCGGACTCGGCCAAGGGCGCGGTCGCCCGGCTGAGCGGGACCGAGAATCCGTCGATGGCCGACACCGAGACAGGTTTCGCCGAGCTCAAGGGCCGGATCGACGCCACCGTCGCCTTCATCAAATCGGTCGACGCCTCCGCCTTCGACGGCGGCGAGGATCGTGACGTCGTCCTGAAGTTCCCGGGCGGCGAACAGCATTTCAAGGGCGGCGCCTATCTGACCGGCTTCGCCCTGCCGAACTTCTTCTTCCACGTGACCACGGCCTACGGGATCCTGCGCAACGCGGGCGTCGAGATCGGCAAGCGGGACTATCTGGGCACCGCCTGATCGACCGGCGTCGGAATGTCGCACCCCATGGGCGTGTAACCGCCCATTAACCGTGAATCGGCTGGTTTGGCCGAACGTCGTGTTTTCGAATGCGACGGGCGCCGATCGCGCGCCTGCTGTTTCGGGGAGGGGAACCCATGGGGCTGTCGAAGATCAGGATTGGAACGCGTCTTTGGATCGGCTTCGCCGCGGTCCTTTCGCTCTCGGTGGTGGTCGGTGCGATCGCCATCAATGAGGTGAACGCGATCAGCCGCAACCTGGCCACCGTCAATGAGGTCAACGGCGTCAAGCAGCGCTATGCGATCAATTTCCGCGGCAGCGTCCATGACCGGGCGATCAGTCTGCGCGACGTCACCCTGGCCGAGAGCGAGGAAGAGGTTCAGGCGGCGATCCAGAGCATCGGAACCCTGGCCGCGAAATACGCCGATTCCGCCGGCCCCATGGACGAGATGATGGCGCGTCCGGATGTGACCCCGGACGAGGCCGCCATTCTGGAAAGCATCAAGGATACCGAAAAGCGGACTCTGCCGGTGGTCGAACAGGTCGTCGCCCTCCAGACCGCCGGCGACCGGGAAGGCGCGCGCCGGCTGCTGATGACCGAGGCGCGGCCGCTGTTCATCGAATGGCTGGCGCGGATCAACCAGTTCATCGACCTGCAGGAGGCGCGCAACAAGGAGATCGGGGCCGAGACCAGTGAGGCGGCCTCGCGGTTCGTCTGGCTGATCCTCGCCTGTTGCGTTGGCGGTCTGGCCGTCGGGGCCGCGGTCGCCGTCTGGGCCACCCGCTCGATCGCGCCTCTGCGCCCCCTGACCGCGGTCATGCAGGCCATGGCCGGAGGCGACTATGGGCGCACCATCGTCGGTCGCGACCGCGCGGACGAAGTCGGCGACATCGCCGGGGCGCTCGAGGTCCTTCGCGAGAGCGGGCTCGAGACCCAGAGGCTCCGCGCCGAGGCGGCGCGCTTCCAGGAGGATCTGGACCGCCGACTGAGCGCCAAGGAGGCCGAGTTCGATCTCGCGGCGCGTGACAGCGTCCAGGCCATGGACGCCGTCGGCAAGGCCCTGGAACGCCTCGCCCGCGGCGAGCTGGATTGCCGGCTGGAGGACGACATCGCCTCCGGCTTCGCCAAGCTGAAGACCGACTTCAACTCCGCCGTCGCCCCGCTGGAAGAGGCGATCGCCGTCGTCGGCTCCAATGTCGCGGCCATTCGTTCGGGCTCGGCCGAGATCAGCCAGGCCTCGGAGGACCTGTCGCGCCGCACCGAACAGCAGGCCGCCAGTCTGGAAGAGACCGCCGCCGCGCTCGACGAGATCACAGCCACCGTCAACCGCACTGCGTCGGGCGCGCGCCAGGCCTCAGAGGTTGTCCAGTCGGCCCGCGGCGAGGCCGAGACCTCGGGCCGGGTCGTGCGCGACGCCGTGGCGGCCATGAGCGAGATCGAGGCCTCGTCGGCCCAGATCGAGGACATCATCGGCGTGATCGACGAGATCGCCTTCCAGACCAACCTCCTGGCCCTGAACGCGGGCGTCGAGGCGGCGCGCGCCGGCGACGCGGGTCGCGGTTTCGCGGTCGTAGCCTCCGAGGTGCGGGCCCTGGCCCAGCGGTCCGCCGAGGCCGCCAAGGAGATCAAGACCCTGGATCTCCACCTCGGGCCAGCAGGTCGCCCAGGGCGTAAACCTGGTCGGCCAGACGGGCGAGGCCCTGCAACGCATCGTCGGCCGGGTCGCCGAGATCGACGGTCTGGTATCCGAAATCGCCGCCTCCGCCCAGGAACAGGCCACCGGCCTTCATGAGGTCAATACCGCCGTCAACCAGATGGACCAGGTGACCCAGCAAAACGCGGCGATGGTCGAGCAAGCGACCGCGGCCTGCGACGCCCTGACCCAGGACGCCGGCCGTCTGGCCGAGTCGGTCGCCCGCTTCCGCACGCGCAGCGCCCCCGCTCCGGTCGCCGATGTCCGGGCCGCCAGGCGCCCCATGCCGTCCGTGACGCCGCCGGCGCGACCGCCCGTCCATCAGCCTGTGACGGCCCTCAAAACGCTCGGCCAGGGCGGGGCCGCTCCGCGTCCGGACCCTGTCGCCGCCGCCGACGGCTGGGAAGAGTTCTGACATCCGGAGCGGGATTCGTTTGAGGCGAAGGCGGGGGCTGACAAGGCCTCCGCTTTGGCCTATACGGCCTCCCACATCGTTAGACATCGGCGTCCGACGGCGCCGTTTCAAAGCGGCGGCCCGGAAGGCCAGCCGCTTTTTTATTGAGTTGATCCCCGCCTTGCGCGCCAAGACCGTCCAGGACCGCCAGCTTCTCGAACTGATCGACCCCATCGCGGAGTCGCTCGGCCTCGAGGTCGTGCGCGTGCGTCTGATGGGCGGCACCCTGCGCCAGCGACTGCAGATCATGGCCGAACGCCCGACCGACCACGACATCTCGGTCGAGGAATGCGCCCGCCTCAGCCGTGCGGTCTCGGAGGTGTTCGACGCCGCCGACCCCATCGCCGGAGAATATCTGCTGGAAGTCTCCTCGCCCGGCATCGACCGCCCCCTGACCCGTCCGATCGACTTCGAACTGTTCGAGGGTTTCGAGGCGCGCCTCGAGGCCGACCGGATGGTCGAGGGCCGCAAACGCTTCAAGGGCGTTCTGGCCGGTCTGGACAAGGACGACGACGGCGCCGACATGGTGGCCATCGACCTGGACGGCGAGGACGACACCGCCCTGATCCCCTTCGACTGGGTGGTCGACGCCAAGCTGGTCATGAACGACGATCTGATCAAACGCGGCGCGGCGCTTCGTGCGGCCCGCGGCGAACCCGAAGACGACGAGCTGCCCCCTCTTTCCGAGGAAGAACGGGCGGCTCCCGAAGACACCAACAAGACCCTTCCCGAGGACAAAGCCTGATGGCCGCCACCGGTATTTCCGCCAACCGTCTCGAACTGCTCCAGATCGCCAATGCGGTCGCCCAGGAGAAGAACATCGATCGCGAGATCGTCATCGAGGCTCTGGAAGAAGCGATCCAGAAGGGCGCCAAGTCGCGCTACGGCGCCCATCACGACATCCGCGCCAAGATCGACCCGAAGACAGGCGAGCTGAGCCTGACCCGTCACGTCACCATCGTCGAGGACGACTGGATGCCGGAAGACGAGCTGGAAGAATTCAACGACAGCGCCATGGTCCGCCTGCGCGACGCCTCCAAGCGCGATCCGGAAGCTGAAGTCGGCAAGGAATATGTCGAGGTTCTGCCGCCGTTCGAGTTCGGCCGCGTCCAGACCCAGATGGCCCGTCAGGTCATCACCGGAAAGGTCCGCGAGGCCGAGCGCGCCAACCAGTACGAGGAGTTCAAGGACCGCGTCGGGGAGATCGTCAACGGCACCGTCAAGCGCGTCGAATACGGCAACACCATCGTCGACCTGGGCCGTGGCGAAGGCATCATGCGCCGCGACCAGTCGATCCCGCGCGAGGTGTTCAACATCGGCGACCGGATCCGCACCTACATCTATGACGTCCGTCCCGAGGCCAAGGGCCCGCAGATCATGCTGAGCCGCGCCCACCCGGGCTTCATGGCCAAGCTGTTCGCCCAGGAAGTGCCGGAAGTGTACGACGGCGTCATCGAGATCCGCGCCGCCGCCCGCGACTCGGGTTCGCGCGCCAAGATGGCCGTGCTCTCGAACGACAGCTCCATCGACCCCGTCGGCGCCTGCGTCGGCATGCGCGGCTCGCGCGTTCAGGCGGTCGTCGCCGAACTGCAGGGCGAGAAGATCGACATCATCCAGTGGAACGCCGACGAGCCGACCTTCATCGTCAACGCCCTGGCCCCGGCTGAAGTCTCCAAGGTCGTGCTGGACGAAGAGGCCGACCGCGTCGAGGTGGTCGTGCCCGACGAGCAGCTGTCGCTGGCCATCGGCCGCCGTGGTCAGAACGTGCGTCTGGCCTCCCAGCTGACCGGCTGGCAGATCGACATCATCACCGAGAGCCAGGACAGCGAGCGTCGCCAGCGCGAGTTCGCCGAGCGCACCAGCCTGTTCCAGGAAGCCCTGGACGTCGACGAGGTCATCGCCCAGCTGCTGGTCACCGAAGGCTTCGCCACCATCGAGGACCTGGCCTTCGTGGAATCCTACGAAGTCGCCGAGATCGAGGGCTTCGACGAGGACACGGCCGAGGAACTTCAGGCCCGCGCCCGTGACTTCCTGGAACGTCAGGCCGCCGCCCTCGACGCCAAGCGCATCGAGCTGGGCGTGCTGGACGAAGTCCTGGCCGTGCCGGGCGTCACCGGCGCCATCGCCGTCGCCCTGGGCGAAGGCGGGGTCAAGACCGTCGAGGACCTGGCCGACCTGGCCACGGACGAAATTCGCGGCGGCTATGAGATGAAGAACGGCGAGCGCACCAAGGTCGCCGGCGTCCTGGAAAGCTTCAACCTGTCGCAGGAAGAGGCCGAGCTGCTGATCCTCCAGGCCCGCGTGGCCGCCGGCTGGATCGACGCCTCGGAACTGCCGCAGCCCGAGCCGGAATACGAGGAAGAATACGCCGAGGGCGAATACGACCCCGAAGCCGTCTTCGCGCCTCAGTCCGAGGGCCTCGAAGAGGCTTCGCTCGAGAACGGCGACGCGGAGGTCTTCGCCGAAGACCTCGAATCTTCCCGCGACGCGTGATGGGACGCGGGGCCGAACATGAGCTTGCGGGACGCAACGACGGATAGGGAGCGCCGGGACCTCGTCACACACGAGGTCATGGATGAATCTCGTCTGATCCGTTTCGTCGCCGGGCCTGACGGCTCCGTCTTCCCCGACCTGGGCAGGAAACTGCCCGGGCGCGGCCTGTGGGTCGCCGCCGACCGGGCCTCGGTCGAGCAGGCGGCGAAGAAGAACCTGTTCTCGCGGGCCGCGAAAACTAAGCTGAACGCCCCGGCCGACCTGGCCGATACGGTCGAAAACCTGCTGGTTCGGCGCTGTCTGGACCAGCTGGGTCTTGCCCGGCGCGAAGGCGTGCTTATCTCCGGCTTCGAAAAGTCGGCCGCGAGCATCCGCGCCGGCAAGGCCGCGTGGGTCATCGAGGCGTCCGACGGCGCCTCTGACGGGCGCGGCAAAATCCTCGCCCTGGCGCGACACCAGATCACAAAGGTCTGCGGCGCCTTCAGTGCGGACGATTTGAGTTTGGCCCTGGGGCTGGAAAATGCGATACACGCCGTCCTGCTGCTGGGCGGGCGCGCTGATCGCTGGACCACCGAGGTCGAACGACTGGCGGGATTTCGATCGCTTCGCCCTGCGGCGTGGGACCTGGACTACAGGTCTGACGCCGCGGACGGGTCGGACGAGGACCTGAAGGACGAGCCTGAAGGGGCGGATTAACGGGCGGGGTTTGGCGTTTTCGTAACGCCGGACTGCGCACGGCTATTCGCGTTTCCAGACTCTAGCCCCGGACTTTGGGGCGACGTGACGATTTCAAGATCAGGCGGACTTCCCCGCCACGAGTAAAAGCGACCGGATGAGCGACGAGAACGACAAGACCAACGAAGGCCAGGGCAACGGTACGCCTGCAGGAACCCCGTCGACGACGGGTCCGCGCGCGCCACTGAGCCTGAAGCCGCGCGCCGCGGGATCGGTTTCGACCGGCACCGTGCGCCAGAGCTTCAGCCATGGCCGCACCAAGACGGTGGTCGTCGAGACCAAGCGCCGTCCGGGAGCGCCCGCTGGCGGCCATCAGCGTCCGCAGGGCTTCGATGTCGCCCGTCCGCGCACCGAGACCGCCGCGCCGGCCGCCGCGCCGACCCCGCGTCCGGCCCCGCCGCGTCAGCAGCCCGCCGGCGGCGCCCTGTCCGGTGAGGAACAGGAAGCCCGTCGCCGCGCCATCGAGCTGGCCACCCAGGCCCAGGCGGAGGTCGCTCGTCCCAGCCGCGCCCCCGGCGTCGGCTTCGGTCGCCCGGCCAAGCCCGAGGACGACCGTGGCGACAAGCGTTTCTCGGATGCCGGCAAGGCCGTCAGCCGCACGCGCGGTGAGCCCAAGCGCCGCGAAGGCCGCCTGACCATCCAGTCGGTCGCCGGCGACGGCGACACCGCCGAGCGCATGCGTTCGCTGGCCTCCGTGCGCCGCGCTCGCGAACGCGAGAAGGAAAAGCGCAAGGGCGGTTCCACCGATGCGCCCAAGACCGCGCGTGAAGTGGTCATCCCCGACGTCATCACCGTGCAGGAACTGTCCAACCGGATGGCCGTGCGCGGCGTCGACATCATCAAATTCCTGATGCGTCAGGGCATGATGATGAAGATCAACGACGTCATCGACACCGACACCGCCGAGCTGGTGGCCGACGAGTTCGGCATGACCGTCAAGCGGGTTTCGGAATCCGACGTTGAGACTGGCTTCCTGTCGGACGCCATCGACGACGAGGCGACCACGCCGCGCGCGCCGGTCGTGGCCATCATGGGCCACGTCGACCACGGCAAGACCTCGCTGCTCGACGCCCTACGCACCACCGACGTGGCCGCGGGCGAGGCCGGCGGCATCACCCAGCACATCGGCGCCTATCAGGTGCGGACCAAGGACGGCCAGAAGGTCACCTTCCTCGACACCCCGGGCCACGCGGCGTTCAGCGCCATGCGGACCCGAGGCGCCAATGTCACCGACATCGTGGTGCTGGTCGTCGCGGCCGACGACGGCGTCATGCCGCAGACGATCGAAAGCATCCAGCACGCCAAGGCGGCCGGGGCTCCGATCATCGTGGCGGTCAACAAGATCGACAAGCCCGACGCCAACTCGCAAAAGGTCGTCAACGAGCTGCTGCAATACGAGGTCATCTCGGAAGCCCTGGGCGGCGACACCCAGATCGTCGAGGTCTCGGCCAAGGCCAGGACCAACCTCGACGGCCTGATCGACGCCATCCTGCTGCAGGCCGAGGTCATGGACCTCAAGGCCGATCCGGAACGTTCGGCCGAAGGCGTGGTCATCGAGGCCAAGCTGGACAAGGGCCGCGGCCCGGTCGCCACCGTCCTGGTCAAGCGCGGCACCCTGAAGCGCGGCGACATCGTCGTCGCCGGCTCCGCCTGGGGCAAGGTCCGCGCCCTGCTCGACGAGCGCAACGCCCAGCTGACCGAGGCTGGTCCATCCGTCCCGGTCGAAATTCTGGGTCTGGACGAGGCTCCCTCGCCCGGCGAACCGCTCGCCGTCGTGGACTCCGAAGCCCGCGCCCGCGAGCTGACCGAGTACCGCGCCCGCGTTAAGCGCGAGAAGGCGACCGGCGGCATCAACCAGGTCTCGCTGGCCGACATGATGTCCAAGCTGGGCTCCAAGAAAATCTCGGAACTGCCGGTCCTCATCAAGTCTGACGTCCAGGGTTCGGGCGAGGCCATTCAGGGCTCGCTTGAGAAGATGGGCAACGACGAGGTCCGCGCCCGGGTCGTCTATTCCGGCGCCGGCGGTATCACCGAAAGCGACGTCACCCTGGCCAAGTCGGCCGGCGCCCCGATCCTCGGCTTCAACGTCCGCGCCTCGAAACAGGCGCGCGATCTGGCCGATCGTGAGGGCGTCGAGATCCGCTACTATTCGATCATCTACGACCTGCTCGACGACATGAAGGGCGTGCTCTCGGGCATGCTGGCGCCGCTGCAACGGGAAACCTTCCTGGGCAACGCCGCCGTGCTTCAGGTCTTCGACATCTCCAAGACCGGCAAGATCGCCGGTTGCCGGGTGTCCGAAGGCGTGGTCCGCAAGGGCGCCAAGGTCCGGATCATCCGCGACGACGTCGTGGTTCTGGAACTGGGCACCCTGCAGACGCTCAAGCGCTTCAAGGACGAGGTCAACGAGGTCCCGTCGGGCCAGGAGTGCGGCATGCATTTCCAGGGCTTCCAGGACATCAAGGTCGGCGACTACATCGAGTGCTTCACCGTCGAAGAGATCAAGCGCACGCTCTAGCAAGGGCGCTACCGCTCATCACGCGGTCGCTCGCTGCTTGAGCGCCGTGGCCGATCGGATCAACAATGACCCGTCGTTCCATCAGGGGCGACGGGTCTTTGCCTTGTTTCACTGCCCCGCTTCCGCCGCATAGTCCGGGAATGAAGCCGTCATGTACCGTACAGTGACCGCCCTTATTGCCTCCGCACTGGCGTTGTCCGCCCTCGCGACGCCCGCGGCGGCGGGAACCAGCTATCTGGCCTATAATCCGTCGGACCGGATCACCACGGCCCTGACGCGGGGCGTGACGCTGGAGGTGCATCGTGGCCTGTTCGGCGCGGTGGCCATTCGCCGCATCATCTCGACCACCTCGCGCGGCTCGGCCGACATCCGCCGCGGCGGCCCCGATCAGGCCCGGCGCGCCCTGCCCGACTATGCCGGCGAGACCACGGTCTACACCATCCCATCCGACGGCGATGGCCGCCCCCTGGCCCGCGCCCTGTGCCCCGGGGCGGATGAGACCTATCTGGTCGTCGGTCTGGTGCGCGCCGTGCGGCCGCTGAAGATGCACGCCGTTGGGCGCTGGGCCGACGGTCAGTATCGCCATTGCGTCGAGCTGACCTACGACTATCGCGGCGAATGGGCCCTGCCGCCGCGCAGCGGTTTCGGCGGCAGCGACAATCCCCTGCCCGAGCGGCCGTAACGCCATGGGGATCCGGGGGGCTCTTCTTGCAGGCATCGTCGGGGCGCTCGCCGCCCTGTGGACCTGGACCGCGCCGGGCGATCCGGCCCTGTGGCCGAAGGCCGCCGGTGACGAGGGCGTCCCACTCTATCTGCTCGATAACGGCTTCCACACCGACATGGTCGTCCCGCGCGCGGCGCTCGCGGCCCGGCCGGGGCCGCTGGCGGAGGCCGTCGCGACCCTCGGTCCGGGCGACTGGATCCTGATCGGCTGGGGGGATGCGAAATTCTATGTCGACCAGAGCCCGATCCAGTCGCGCCTGCCCGACGGCGCCCGCGCCTTCTTCCGCCCGGGCAATCCGTCCGTCCTGATGCTGCGACCAGAGACCCAGGCGCCCGAACAGGCCTTCCTGCCCGAAGGCCGTCGCCGGCTGGTCCTGTCACAGGCCGGGTTCGAGGCCATGGACCGTCGCATCGAGGCCAGCCTCGACCTGTCGACCGGAAAGGCGCGCGTCGCCGCGACCCGTCCGGGCGACCCGGTCCGCTTCTTCGCCAGCCGCGAGACCTTCTCGATCCTGCACCTGTGCAACCACTGGGCGGGCGAGGTCCTGAACGCCGCCGGTCTGCCGATCCGCCCGGTCCAGACCATTCTCTCCGCCGAGATCGGGAATACCGCGGACCGGGCTGCGGATCGGGCTTCCGGCTCCGCTTTACAGACGGCGTCAACCGTCGCCAGATAGGCGGATGAACCGCCTCCTCGCCATCGCCGCCCTGTCGCTTCTGGCCGCGACGGCCAGCTGCAAACGGCTGGAAAAGGCCGACAAGGCGCCGCCTGCCGCTGCCCCCGCCGCCGCGCCGGAAGTCACCGAAGCTCTGGATGCAAGGACGTTGGAGGGGTTGGGCTTCAAGGCGGCCTGGGGCGCTCCGGCGCCCGTGCGACGTCTCATGCCGGGCGCCTCGCGCAACGGCGCGGAGGTGATCTATGCCGATGGCAAACTGGTGTCTCTCGGCGGCGACCAGTTCGCCTTTGTGTCGCAGGGCAAGCTCAGTGACGCCGCCCATATCGACGCCGGCGCTCTCAGCATTCACTATCTCAAACGGACGGGCACGGGTTTCGAACGCCTCGGCGCCTGGCCGGAGTTCAGGGTGGACGGGACCTTCGGCGCACCGCCGGAGTGGACTCTGCGAACCGATTTGACGCCCGCGCCGGCCCTGCTCACCGAAGCCGGAGGCGTCTGGCAAGGCTATGCCTGTTCGTGGTCGGGTCTGATCGAACTGACCCCCGAAAAACCCGTCGTGCGGGTCGAGAGCTTTCCGGTCGCCTATGACGATAGCGGCGCCAAGATGGACGAAAGGGACGCCAGGGCCATGCAGGCCACAGTCCTTCCCGGAGACAAGGGCCGCAGTTTCGTCGTCCGCTATGCGGGCGATCGCAAGGCGGAAGTAACCTACGCCCTGTTCGGCGACCGCTATGCGCCGACGACCAAGCCCGATCTGCTGACCTGCTGAAAACTGGACTTTGGGGGCCGAGGGGCCTAGACCGCCCGACTTCCCTTTTCGGAGGGCGCTTTCAGGCCGGGTCCGATCCCCGGCGAGCGACGAGGATCCCGCGATGAGCAACCGCAAGCCCAAATTCTCCAACGCCGGTCCAACCCAGCGCCAGCTGCGCGCGGGCGAGCTGGTCCGTCACGCCCTGGTCGAGATCCTGCGTGAGGAGGAGATCCACGACGAGGCGCTCAAGGACGTCTCGATCACCGTCACCGAGGTGCGGCTGTCGCCCGACCTGAAACACGCCACCTGTTTCGTCGAGCCCCTGGGCGCTGGCGTGGACACGGCCCCGACGGCCGGCCATGAGAGCGAGATCATCAAGGCGCTGAACGCCCACGCCAAATTCCTGCGCGGCCAGCTGGGTCGCCATCTGGACATGAAGTTCACGCCCGACCTGCGCTTCCGCCACGACGAGAGCTTCGACGCCGCCAGCCGTATCGACCGCCTGTTCGACGACCCCCGCGTCCGCGCCGACCTGCAGGCCGGACGTGACGAGGCAGACGAAGACTGATGGGTCGGCCTCAAGCCAAGCAACACGCGACAGGCCCGGCATAATGGGCCGTCGCAAGAAGGGCGAGGTCGTCAACGGCTGGGTCTGCCTGGATAAGCCGTTCGAAATGGGTTCGACCGACGCGGTGTCGAAGATCCGCCGGCTGTTCAACGCCCAGAAGGCGGGACACGCCGGAACGCTGGACCCCCTGGCCTCGGGCATCCTGCCCATCGCGCTCGGCGAAGCGACCAAGACCGTGCCCTTCATGATGGAGGCGGAGAAGATCTATCGCTTCACCGTCCACTGGGGCATCTCGACCGACAGCATCGACCGCGAGGGCGAGATCATCGGTCGGTCCGACGTCCGTCCGTCGCTGGAGGCGGTCAAGGCGGCCCTGCCGGCCTTCGTCGGCGAGATTGACCAGACCCCGCCGCGCTTCTCCGCCATCAAGGTCGACGGCCAGCGCGCCTATGACCTGGCCCGCGACGGCGCCGAGTTCGAACTGGCCAGCCGCAAGGTGGTGATCCACGAGGCCGAGGTCACCGACATGCCGGGCGCCGACCATACGGAGATAACCATACGCACGGGCAAGGGCGTCTATGTCCGCTCTCTGGCGCGCGATCTGGCCCTGGCCCTGGGCGCCGAGGGGCATGTCTCGGCCCTGCGGCGCGAGCAGGTGGGGCCGTTTTCGGTCGAGAACGCCGTCACACTGGATTTCCTGACCGATCTGGTGCATAGGGACGCCGCCTTTGAAGGCCTGCTGCCCGTAGCGACCGCCCTGGACGACATCCCGGAGTTGGCCGTTACGGAACAGGACGCCTTCTCGCTTCGTCAGGGACGACCGATCGTTCTGCTCCCCCGACAGGTCGAAACGCTCAAGAGCCGCCTTAGGGACGGCGACCGAACCGTTTCAGCCTTTCACGGACAGACCCTCGTCGCTCTCGGTCAGTTGCGGGCCGGCCGGCTAGAACCCGACCGCGTATTTAACCTGTCCTGACGCACCCCCCAAAAGGGACCGAAGGGACACTCCGGCGCTCAAGCAGCGAGGCTCCGCGAGCCGAGCGTTAGCGCCTACAAAAATGGAGAACACGATGTCGATCACTGCTGAACGCAAGAACGAAGTCATCGCCGACAACGCCCGCTCCGCCGGCGACACCGGCTCGGCCGAGGTTCAGGTCGCGATCCTGTCGGAACGCATCGCCAACCTCACCGAACACTTCAAGACCCACAAGAAGGACAACCACTCGCGCCGCGGCCTGCTCAAGATGGTCTCGCAGCGTCGTCGCCTTCTTGACCACCTGACCAAGGTCGACAAGGAGCGTTACACCGCTCTGATCACCAAGCTGGGCCTGCGCCGCTAAGCGCTCCCGGCGACAACGGTTTCGAGGCGCGGGCCATGTCCGCGCCTCTTTCCGTACCTAGAGACCGGCGCGCCGCCGGACGTACGGCGCAGACGCGAGGGCCAGGATCGGTCCTCTTTACTCCCGACCGATCGCCATGGGGCGGCCGGTCCATGGACCGAAGGACTGAACGCCCGACGCTCCACCCATTGATGGGACCCCGGCCGGAATACGCCGCCCGGGATACGAAAGACGAAACATGTTCGATATCAAACGCAAGACGATCGACTGGGCCGGCCGCCCGCTGACCCTGGAAACGGGCCGCATCGCCCGCCAGGCCGACGGCGCCGTTCTGGCCACCTACGGCGAGACCGTCGTCCTCGCCACCGTCGTCTACGGTCGCGCGCCCAAGCCGGGCCTGGACTTCTTCCCGCTGACCGTGAACTACCAGGAAAAGACCTTCGCCGCCGGCAAGATCCCGGGTGGCTACTTCAAGCGTGAAGGCCGTCCGACCGAGAAGGAGACCCTGGTCTCCCGCCTGATCGACCGTCCGATCCGCCCGCTGTTCGTCAAGGGCTTCAAGAACGAGACCCAGGTCGTCGTCACCGTCCTGCAGCACGATCTGGAAAACGATCCCGACGTCCTGGCCATGGTCGCCACCTCGGCCGCCCTGACCATCTCGGGCGTGCCCTTCATGGGTCCCATCGCGGCCGCCCGCGTCGGTTACATCGACGGTGAGCTGGTCCTGAATCCGACCATCGACCAACTGCCCGACTCGCAGCTCGACCTCGTCGTCGCCGGCACCGCCGACGCCCTGATGATGGTGGAATCGGAAGCCAAGGAACTGTCGGAAGACACCTTCCTGGAAGCCCTGATGTTCGCCCAGCGCGGCATGCAGCCGGTCATTGAAGCGATCATCGAACTGGCCGAACACGCCGCCAAGGAGCCCTTCGACTTCCAGGCCGAAGACCACTCGGACGTCGTGACCTCGATCCAGTCGCTGGTCGGCGAGGATATCAAGGCCGCCTACACCCACCCCGGCAAGCATGCCCGTCATGAAGCCGTCGGCGCCGCCAAGAAGAAGGCCTCGGCCGCTCTGGTGAAGACCGAAGAGAACCCGGACGGCGTTGAGTCGGCCAAGTTCGCCACCGCCTTCAAGGAATGCGAAGCCCACGTCCTGCGTCGCGACATCATCGACAACGCCCACCGCGTTGACGGCCGCGCCCTCGACAAGGTCCGTTCGATCGTTTCGGAAGTCGGCATCCTGCCGCGCACCCACGGTTCGGCCCTGTTCACTCGTGGTGAAACCCAGGCCATCGTCGTCGCCACCCTCGGCACCGGCGAGGACGAGCAGTACATCGACGCCCTGACCGGGACGTACAAAGAGAAGTTCCTGCTGCACTACAACTTCCCTCCCTATTCGGTCGGTGAAACCGGTCGTATGGGCGGCGCCGGCCGTCGCGAAATCGGTCACGGCAAGCTGGCCTGGCGGGCGATCCGTCCGATGCTGCCGTCGGCGGAAGACTTCCCCTACACCATCCGTCTGGTCTCCGAGATCACCGAGTCCAACGGCTCGTCCTCGATGGCCACGGTCTGCGGTTCGTCGCTGGCCCTGATGGACGCCGGCGTGCCCCTGAAGAAGCCCGTCTCGGGCATCGCCATGGGTCTGATCCTGGAGCCGTCGGGCGAGTTCGCCATCCTGTCGGACATCCTGGGTGATGAAGATCACCTCGGCGACATGGACTTCAAGGTCGCCGGCACCCGTGACGGCATCACCTCGCTGCAGATGGACATCAAGGTCGCCGGCATCACCGAAGAGATCATGAAGAAGGCCATCGCCCAAGCTTCGGCCGGCCGCCTTCACATCCTCGACGAGATGGACAAGGCCATCGACGGCGCCCGCACCGAGCTGGGTGAGTTCGCTCCGAAGATCGAGTCCATCAAGGTCCCGGTCGACAAGATCCGCGACATCATCGGCACCGGCGGCAAGATCATCCGCGAGATCGTCGAAAAGACCGGCGCCAAGGTCAACATCGAGGACGACGGCACCGTCAAGATCGCCGCTTCGGACCAGGAGAAGATCGACGCCGCCAAGAACTGGATCTCGTCGATCGTCTCCGAGCCCGAGCCCGGCATGATCTACTCCGGCAAGGTCGTGAAGGTCGTCGACTTCGGCGCCTTCGTGAACTTCTTCGGCGCCAAGGACGGTCTGGTCCACGTGTCGCAGATCGCTCTGGAACGCGTCGCCAACCCGGCCGACGTCCTGTCCGAGGGTCAAGAGGTCAAGGTCAAGTTCCTGGGCTTCGACGATCGCGGCAAGACCAAGCTGTCGATGAAGGTCGTCGATCAGGAAACCGGTGAGGACATCACCGACAAGATCAATGCCGAGCGCGCCGAGCGCGGTGAAGCCCCGCTGACCGAAGACACCGGCGGCGGCGGCAAGAAGCGCGAAGGCGGCGGCGAAGGCCGCGGTCGTCGCCCCCGTCGTGACTAGGACTGGCGCGACCAGTCGACGGCGTTACTGCTGAAATGATCGGGGCCCCGCTGGCAACAGCGGGGCCTTTGTCGTTCGGGGATACGATTGCAGGCCGCGACCTTCTGACGCAAACAGGGCCATGACCTCTCCCGAGCCCCAGACCTTCAGTCCGCTGGAAAAGCGGGTGACCCTGATCGCCCTGATGATCGTCTTCCTGCTGTCGGCGCTGGACCAGACGATCGTCTCCACGGCCATGCCGAGGATCGTGGCCCAGCTGTCGGGGCTGGACCTCTATCCCTGGGTGACCACGGCCTATCTGCTGGCGTCGACGGTGATGGTGCCGATCTACGGCAAGCTGTCGGACATCTATGGGCGCAAGCCGATCCTCGTCATCGGCATCAGCCTGTTCATGGCCGGTTCGATGCTGTGCGGCCTGTCGGGCGAGTTCGGCGCCCTGCCGCTGCTGGGCGGCGGCATGACCCAGCTGATCGTCTTCCGCGCCATCCAGGGGCTGGGCGGCGCCGCCCTGATCACCTCCGCCTTCGCCGTCATCGCCGACCTCTATCCGCCGCGCGAACGGGCCAAGCTCGGCGGGCTGTTCGGCTCGACCTTCGGTCTGGCCAGCGTCATCGGCCCGTTGATCGGCGGCTTCTTCACCGACCTGCCGACGGCGCATCTGTTCGGCTATGACGTCGCCGGCTGGCGCTGGGTCTTCTACATCAACCTGCCGCTGGCGGGTCTGGCCCTGTTCATGATCCTGGTCGAGATGCCGCGGCTGACACACCGGACGGGCGGCAAGATCGACTTCGCCGGGGCGGCCCTTCTGCTGACCACCTTCGTGCCCTTCCTGCTGGCGCTCAGCTGGGGCGGGACGGCGGGGTGGAGCGCGCCGCATATCCTGGGCCTCTTCGCCCTGGCGGCCGTGTCCCTGATCGCCTTCCTGCTGGTCGAGGCCCGGGTCGCCAATCCGATCATCTCGCTGAGCCTGTTCCGCAACCGCACCTTCGCCACGGGCAATCTGTCGGCCTTCCTGATGTTCATGGCCTTCATGGGCATGGTGTCCTTCCTGCCCCTCTATATGCAGCTCGGCCTCGGCCTGCCGGCGACGACCAGCGGTCTGGCCATGATGCCCCTGACGGTCGGTCTGATCATGGCCGCGACGGCCTCGGGCTTCCTCGTCAACAAGCTCGGCCGCTACAAGCTGGTGATGGTCGGGGGCGCGGCCCTGACGACGCTCGCGGCCTTTCTCCTGTCGCAGACGCCGTCGGACGCGGGCCTGTTCGACCTGATGTGGCGGGTTACCCTTCTGGGTCTCGGCCTCGGTCCGGCCCAGAGCGTCTTCAACCTGGCCACCCAGAACGCCGTGCCGCGCGAGCAGCTGGGGGTGGCGACCAGCGCTGGACAGTTCTTCCGTCAGGTGGGCTCCACGGTCGGGGTCGCCGTCTTCGGCGCGGTCCTGACCCACAATCTGGCGGCGCCCATGACCCATCGGGTCTCCGCCGACCCGACCGCACAGGTCCGCACCCTGTCGCTGGCCGATCTGGAGAAACTGGCCCTCTCCAGCCGGGCTCAGGCCGAGCCGGGAGCCCCGACCGTAGCCGCCGTCGACCCGGCGGTGCGCGAGACGGTCACTTCGGCCATCCTCGGCGTCATCTTCGCGGGCTTCATCGTCTGTCTGCTGGGCTTTACGGCAACCCTGCTGGTGCCCGACCTGCCGCTGACGCCGCGACCGAAGCCGGTCGACGTCCATACCCTGGGCGAGGCGCCTGGAGAGCCGCCGGCCGACCCGGCATAGAGAGAGCCACCGGCCGATCCCGCCGAGGTGGTTTAAGGAATCAGGCCGCGCATTCGGCCGGCTTCGTTTCGCCCGGGCCATACATGGCGCAGGACCGGTCGATCTCACCCTGGATGGCGGCGCACTCGTTCTGGGCGTTGCACGGCGGATGGGTCGCCGGGCTGACTGCGATGCAGCGCTGGACCAGCTTCGCAGAGGCGGCCGCCCCGATGTCCTCGGCGCAGCTCTTGACCGGCGTCGGCACAACCGAATCGGTGATCGTCGCCTCGGCCTCTTCCTGGGGTGGGGCATCCTCGGGCATCACGGGCGTCTGGGCCGGCGCGGAGGCGACCTCGGCCGTCTTTTCCGGAGCAGGCTCGCCGCAGGCCGACAGCAGGGGCGTGGCCAGCAGCAGGGCCGCCGACAGCATCGCCAGAGAAGCCAGTCCACGCATCGGCACGCCTCCACAACAGGGTCACGGTCAGGGGAACGGCGCGGACGATGCATCGATCCGCGCCGCTCGGCTAGTCCCTTCCAAAGCCCGCGTTTCGCGCGAAGCGATCGTGGCCTGATCAGGCCTTGAGGGCCGCCTCCAGCGCCGCCTTCTGCTTCACGAACAGCTCGGCGCAGCCGATTTCAGCCAGCTGGAACAGGCGGTCGAACTCGGCGCGGGAGAAGCCGCGCTTCTCACCCGTGGCCTGGATCTCCACGATCGTGCCCGAACCGGTCAGGACGTAGTTGCTGTCGGCCTCGGCGTTCGAATCTTCTTCGTAGTCGAGGTCCAGCACCGGCTCGTTCTCGAACACGCCGCAGGACACGGCGGCGACCTGATCGAGGATGGGATTGGTCTTGAGCACGCCTTCCGAAACCAGATGGCCCAGGGCCGTGGCCATGGCCACCCAGGCGCCGGTGATGGAGGCGGTGCGGGTGCCGCCGTCGGCCTGGATGACGTCGCAGTCGATGACCACCTGACGCTCGCCCAGCGCCTTCAGGTCGACGACGGCGCGCAGGGACCGGCCGATCAGGCGCTGGATTTCCTGGGTGCGGCCCGACTGTTTCCCGGCGGCGGCCTCGCGGCGACCGCGGGTGTGGGTGGCGCGCGGCAGCATGCCGTATTCGGCGGTGACCCAGCCCTGACCGGTGTTGCGCATCCAGCCGGGCACCTTGTCCTCGACCGAGGCCAGGCACAGCACCTTGGTATGGCCGAAGGTGACCAGGCACGAGCCCTCGGCATAGCGGTTGACCCCGGTTTCCAGCGTGACGGCGCGGAGTTGTTCGGGCGTACGGTCTGACGGGCGCATATCTATGTCCTAGCAAGCGAGAGCGGGGCTGCTTATCCTGAAACCGTGAGCCTGTATGCCCCCAACCCGCTTCCGTTCGGCACGGCCCCCCTCGGGACCGGGGCAGGGCTGTCCGCGCTCGACCAGCGCGCACGCGACATCTTCCGCCGCATCGTCGAGACCTATCTGGAAAACGGTGAGCCGGTCGGGTCGCGGACCCTGTCGCAGCGCGGCGTCTCCCTGTCTCCGGCCTCGATCCGCAACACCATGCAGGATCTGACCATGGCCGGGCTGCTGGCGGCGCCCCACACCTCGGCCGGGCGCATCCCGACCCATGCGGGTCTGCGACTGTTCGTCGACGGCTTCCTTGAGATCGGCGACATCGGTCAGGAGGAGCGGCGCGAGATCGACGCGCGGCTGGCCGGGAAGGGCAGGGGCTTCGAGGAGGCGCTGGATGCGGCCTCCTCCCTGCTATCCGGTCTGGCGGGCGGGGCCGGGATCGTCGCCTCTCCGGTGAGCGATGCGGGCGTCAAGCACGTCGAATTCGTCGCTCTCGGCCACGATCAGGCCCTGGCGGTGTTGGTCGGGGATGACGGCACGGTCGAGAACCGGCTGATGCCCCTGTCGGCCGGGGTGACGCCCTCGACGCTGCAGGAGGCGTCCAACTTCCTCAACGCCCGGCTCAAGGGCCGCCGTCTGGCCGAGGCGCGCACCGAGATGCGGGCCGAGCTGGACGCCGCGCGCCAGCAGCTGGACGCCACCGCCGCCCGTCTGGTCGAGGACGGTCTGGCGGCCTGGTCGGGCGGTCCGGACCGCGAGCGGTCCCTGATCGTGCGTGGCCGCGCCAATCTGCTGCAGAACCGCGAAACGGCCGCCGATCTGGAGATGGTTCGCGTCCTGTTCGACGATCTGGAGCAGAAGGAACAGCTGATCGGCCTGCTCGACGGCGTCAATGCGGCGCAAGGGGTACGCATTTTCATCGGCGCCGAAACGCGGTTGTTTTCACTTTCGGGTTCCGCCGTGATCGCGGCGCCCTATATGAACGGCCGACAGCGGGTCCTGGGCGCCATTGGCGTGATTGGACCCGCAAGACTGAACTACGCCCGCATCATTCCGTTGGTGGATTACACCGCCCGGGTGCTGGGGCGCATGCTGGACGGACAGGACACGTGAGCGACACCCACCAAAACCCCACCCAGGAAGAACTCGACGCCATCGAGCGTGAAGAGGACGAAGGCGGTCCGGTCTCCGACGCCAACGAAAGCCTCGCGCCGCTGGACCAGGTCATCGCCGAGCGCGACGAGTGGAAGGATCGCGCCCTGCGCGCCGCCGCCGAAGCCGACAATGTGCGTCGTCGCACCGAGAACCAGCTGAACGACGCCCGCGCCTTCGCCATCCAGCGCTTCGCCAAGGATCTGCTGGGCGTCGCCGACAATCTGCAGCGCGCACTGCAGGCCGCGCCCAAGGATGCGGAAGGCGCCGCCGCCGGCCTCGTCACCGGCATGGAGCTGACGGAAAAGGCCCTGATCGGCGCCTTCGCCGCCAACGGCCTGAAACAGGTCGCTCCGGCGCCGGGCGACGCCTTCGATCCGCATCTGCATCAGGCGATGATGGAGCAGCCCTCGGAAACCGTTCCGGGCGGCGCGGTCATTCAGACCATGCAGGCCGGCTATGAACTGTTCGGCCGCACCGTGCGCCCCGCCATGGTCGTGGTCGCCGCCAAGGGTTCGGGCCCCAAGGCCGCCGCCTCCGGCGCCTATGGCGAAGCCCCGGCCGCCAACGGCGGATCGTTCGACGGCAAGGCCTGATTTTAGGGCGCTATGTTCGCGACGCGGTCGCTCACGACTTGAGCGCCGCCGTATCAGGCGAGCACGGTTACGCCTGTCATTGAAAAGGTTAAGGTCGGGGCATGTCCCTGACCGAGACCTCGACCGGCCGTCCGCGCGCCTTTTCTGATGTGATCGAGACGCTGGGTCGCCGCCCGGGCGAGCGGCTGGCTCTGGGCGAATTGGTCGATGCTTTCGGAGACCGGGCCTTCGGGGCGGTTATGCTGCTGTTCGGCGTCCTGAACCTGATGCCCTGGCCGCCCGGCGGCACCACGATCACCGGCGCGCCCCTGCTGTTCCTGTCGATGGAGCTGGCCTGGGGGCGCGAGGCCCTGTGGCTGCCCGGCTGGATGGAGCGGGCCACGGTCAGCCGCGCAACCTTCAGGAAGCTCAGCGACCGCTTCATGAAGGCGATCCGCTTCACCGAACATCTTTCGCGGCCGCGCCTGCGCTTCCTGACCTCACGCTTCGGTCAGGGGCTGATCGGCCTGGCCTGCGTCTTCCTGTCGGCGGTGCTGGTCCTGCCGATCTTCGGCGGCAATCTGATCCCCGCCGTAGCCATCACCTTCTTCTCGCTGGGGGTGATGCAGCGCGACGGTCTGGCGGTGCTGCTGGGCTGGATCGTGACCGGGATCACGATCGTCGTCCTCTTCCTCGCCTGGAAGATCATCGTCGCCGGCTTCGAGCACGGCTGGGAATGGGTCTCGGGCCTAGTCTAAGGCGGGATTCCGAGAGCCGACTACCGGCTCGCAGAATCCCGCGCTCAAGCAGCGAGCGACCGCCTTGGCTTGTCCTCGGGCCGACCGAAGGTCGGACCCGGGGCTCGCGTTAGCGCCCTTAAGACTGCAGAGCGGCCTCCGACGCCACGATCCGGCTGGCGGCGTGGACGACGGCGGCGATGCGCAGGGCGGTCTGGATCTGGGCGGCGGGGACGGCGTGCTTCTTCAGCTCGCCCTCGTGGGCGTCCAGGCAGGCGCCGCAGCCGTTGATGGCCGAGACGGCGGTCGACCACAGTTCGAAGTCGATCTTGTCCACGCCGGGATTGCCCAGAACGTTCATGCGCAGACGGGCGGGGATGGTCTGGTACTCGGGGTTATGCATCAGGTGCAGGGCCCGGTAGTAAATGTTGTTCATGCCCATAATGGCGGCGGCCGACTTGGCGGCGTTGATGGCCTCGGGCGACAGATGCTCGGCAGCGGCGGCCTCGATGGCCTTGACGACCGGAGCGACACCGATGGCGTGGGCCGAGGCCAGGAAGGTCCCCCACTTCTGCTGGTCGTTGAGCACGGTCTCGGAGGCGAGCGAGCCCAGGTTCAGGGAGATGTCCTTGGCGTAGGCGGGAATGAGGTCGCGGACGGTATCAATCGACATGGTCAGGTCTTTCAGAATTCGGGGAAGAAAAAAGGCGGCGACGGAGACCCGCCGCCGCCCTTCTGTTTCGTCGCTCGGCGAGCTTAGGCCGCGAGCGTTTCACCGCCGGCGGGGCGGTTGCAGGCGCACAGTTCGTCGGTCTGCAGGGCGTCGACGACACGCAGGGTGTCGTCCGGCGCGCGGCCGACGTTCAGGTTGGTGACATAGACGTGCTGGACGACGTTGTGCGGGTCGACGACGAAGGTCGCGCGCAGGGCCACGCCTTCTTCCTCGTTCAGGACGCCGAGGTCGCGGGCGAACTTGCCGCCGTTGTCAGCGAACTGCCAGATCGGCAGCTTGTTCAGGTCGGAGTGGTCGCGGCGCCAGGCCAGCTTGACGAATTCGTTGTCGGTTGAACCGCCGAGAACGATGGTGTCGCGGTCCTCGAAATCCTTGCCCAGCTTGGCGAAGGCGGCGATTTCGGTCGGGCAGACGAAGGTGAAGTCCTTCGGATAGAAGAATATGACCTTCCACTTGCCTTCGAAGGAGGTCTCCGTCAGCGGCTCGAACGCCGAGACGCCGTTTTCCTCGTGCGAGTTGAAGCCCGGCTTCACGCCGATGATCTTGAAGTTGGGCAGGGTTTCGCCGACGCCGAGCATGAGCAGTCTCCAGTGGTTTGAAATGGACCGGCGGAGGGGGAGGCCTCCGTCGCTGGAGCTCAAATGGTCTTTCGCAGCTGCGAAGTCAAATCGATCATTTCGCGTATGCGAATAAGATAAAACTATAGTCAGGACCTGTTTTCGAAGAAGCTGCTTTTATAGATTTCTCAACTACCAATCACAAAGTTTATCGATTTTCCCTGCGTCCAGTGTGGGCATACCGTCGCCTCATCACCGACGATGGAGGACGTCATGGACGGCGAAAAAACCCAGAGCCCGCTCAATGATCCGAAGAAGGAACCGGCCGCCCTGCGTTCGCTTCTGGGCCGCACCAACCGCGACTGGTGGCCCAATCAACTGACGATGGACATCCTGCATCAGCAGGGCAAGTCGGGCGACCCAATGGGCGACAACTTCGATTACGCGAAGGCCTTCAAGTCTCTGGACTATGCGGCGGTGAAGCGCGACCTGACCGCTCTGATGACTGACAGCCAGCCCTGGTGGCCGGCCGACTATGGCCATTACGGCCCCTTCTTCATCCGCATGGCCTGGCACTCGGCTGGCACCTATCGCACCGGCGACGGGCGCGGCGGCGCGGGCGCTGGCCAGCAGCGTTTCGCCCCGCTCAACTCCTGGCCGGACAACGGCAATCTGGACAAGGCGCGCCGCCTGCTCTGGCCGATCAAGCAGAAATACGGGTCCAAGCTCAGCTGGGCCGATCTGATGATCCTGGCCGGCAATGTCGCCATTGAATCCATGGGCGGGCCAGTGTTCGGCTTCGGCGGCGGTCGCGCCGACGTCTGGGAGCCCGAGAAGGACGTCTATTGGGGCACGGAGGAGAACTGGGTCGGGCACGAGGAGAACAGGACCCGCATTCGGCCTGACGAGGGCGCGGCGCTCGAAGCGCCCCTGGCCGCGATCCAGATGGGTCTGATCTATGTGAACCCCGAAGGCCCGGGCGGCGTGCCGGAAGCCCTGCAGTCGGCCCGCGACATCCGCGAGACCTTCGCCCGCATGGGGATGAACGACGAGGAAACGGCGGCCCTGACGGCCGGCGGCCACACCTTCGGCAAGGCTCACGGCGCCGGCGACGCGTCCAAGGTCGGCGAGTCTCCGGAAGGCTCGGACATCGCCCAGCAGGGCCTGGGCTGGCAGTCGGGCCACGAGAGCGGCGTGGGCGACCACACCATCACCTCGGGCATCGAGGGCGCCTGGACCCCCACGCCCATCACCTGGGACATGACCTATTTCGACATGCTGCTGGACCACGACTACGAGCTGGTCCGCTCGCCCGCAGGCGCCAAACAGTGGCAACCGGTCGGCAATCCGGAAGAGACCCTGGCCCCGGCCGCGCATACGCCGGGCAAGAAGGTCCCGACGATGATGACCACGGCCGACATGGCTTTCAAGATCGACCCGGCCTACCGCGTCATTATGGAGAAGTTCCGCAGCGATCCGGCCTATTTCGGCGACCAGTTCGCCCGCGCCTGGTTCAAGCTGTGCCACCGCGACATGGGACCCAAGGCCCGCTACCTCGGCCCCGAGGTCCCGGCCGAGGATCTGATCTGGCAGGACCCGATCCCGGCCTCGACCGGGGCGACCCTCTCCGCCGCCGACGTCTCGGCCTTGAAGGGCAAGATCGCCGCGTCCGGCCTCTCGGTCGCCGAACTGGTCTCCACTGCCTGGGCCTCGGCCGCGACCTATCGCGGGTCCGACCATCGCGGCGGCGCCAACGGCGGGCGTCTGCGCCTGTCGCCGCAGAAGGACTGGGAAGTCAACGAACCCGCGAAACTGGCCAGGGTCCTCAAGATCTATGAGGACATCAAGGCCGGCTCGGCAGGCGTCTCCATCGCCGACCTGATCGTGCTCGGCGGCTCCGTCGGCATCGAACAGGCGGCCAGGGCGGCGGGTCATGCGGTCGAGGTTCCCTTCACTCCGGGCCGCACCGACGCCACCCAGGACGAGACCGACGTCGAGGGCTTCGCGGTCCTCGAACCGCGCGCGGACGGCTTCCGCAACTATCTGCAGGTGCGGTTCAGCGTTCCGACCGAGGAACTGCTCGTCGACCGGGCCCAGCTTCTGGGCCTGACGGCGCCGCAGATGACCGTCCTCGTCGGCGGCCTGCGCGTGCTCGGCGCCAATGTCGGCGGATCGAAGGACGGGGTCTTCACCGATCGCCCCGGCCAGCTGACCAACGACTTCTTCGTCAATCTGCTGGACATGAAGACCGGCTGGAAAAAGGTCGACGGCGAGGGCGACGAGACCTTCGTCGGCACCGACCGCATCACCGACGAACAGCTCTGGACGGCGACGCGCACCGATCTCGTGTTCGGCTCCAACTCCCAGCTGCGCGCCCTGTCGGAGGTCTATGCGGCGTCCGACGCGGGCGAGAAGTTCGTGAAGGACTTCATCGCCGCCTGGGTTCAGGTGATGAACGCCGACCGCTTCGACCTGTGGCGCGCCGATCTGGACAAGGCGGCTTAAGGCCGACTGAGGGCCGAACGGGATGTCTCCGCCGTGGCGTCGGTCGCGGCGGAGATTTTCCGCGCCATTAGAGACGGCGCCATCGGTCGCGACATCATCAGGTGTGGCGATTGATTTTGCGCCGGCGATAGGGAGCGCCTATGTCGGCTCCATGCTCCCGACCCTGCGCCAGCTCCAGTATCTGAAACTCCTGGCCGAGCACGCCTCGTTCAGCCGGGCGGCGGAGGCCGCGCATGTCAGCCAGCCGGCCCTCTCGGCCGGGGTGCAGGAGCTCGAGAAGATCCTCGGCGCTCCTGTGGTCGAACGCACCCGGGGCAATGTCCAGCTGACCGCCGTCGGCGCCGAGGCCGTCAGGCGCGCCGAGGATGTGCTGGCCCGCACAGAGGATCTGGTCGAGGCCGCCCGCAGCGCCGGCCGCCCCCTCTCGGGCCGTTTCCGTCTGGGCGTCATCCCGACGGTGGCCCCCTTCCTGTTGCCCGCCACCCTGCCGGGTCTGAAGACGGCCTATCCGGCCTTGCGGCTGTTCATCCGCGAGGACCTGACGCCACGCCTGATCGCGGGGCTGAAGGCGGGTCAACTCGACGCCGCCGTCATCGCCCTGCCCTATGAGGCCCATGGAATAGAACACGCCCGCATCGGCGACGACGAGATTCTCGCCGCCGCCCCCGCCGACCACGTCCTGGCCGCGCCGGGGGCCATCCAGCCGGGCTCGCTGAGGGGCGAGGACCTGATCCTGCTGGAAGACGGCCACTGCCTGCGCGATCAGGCGCTGGCCGCCTTCGATATCGAAGCCCCGAAGGGCGACGACGTCTTCGCCGCCACCAGCCTGCACACCCTGGTCCAGATGGTCGGATCGGGCCTCGGGGTGTCCTTCCTGCCCCAGATGGCCGTCAAGGCGGGCCTGGCCGACACCCCCTCGGTGGTGGTGCGGCATATCCAGCCCCGGGCGGGCGCCCTGGCCCCCAGCCGCGAGATCGTCGTCGCCTGGCGCGCCGGCTCCAGCCGCGCCGCGGAGGCCCGGCTGCTGGCCGAGGCCATGCAGCAGGATGATCAGCCGGCCGCGTCGACGGCGACCCAGTCGAACACGGCGCCGGGGGCCTGACGCGAGACCCAGCGGTAGCCCGTCTGGTCCCAGCGGACGATGCGCGGGTTGATATTGTCCAGAACATAGTCGCCGTCGTGGGTCGCCACGATCAGGACCGAATGGGTTTCGCCGCGCGGTGTCCGGACGATGGCGACCGACAGGGCGTCTGGCGTAACCCCGGAAGCGATCAGCTCGCGGCGCTTTGTCAGGACATAGTCCTCGCAGTCGCCACGGGCGGCGTCGGCGGCCGGAGCCTCGCTCCAATAGTCGGGGCGGGCGTACTGGGTCTGGTCGGGGGTATAGGCGATGCGGGTGTTGGCGCGGGCATTGACGGTGTTGACCTGACGCCAGGCGTCCTCGGTCATCTCCAGACGTTGCGGCGCGCGCGAGATCGTCAGCGGCTCTGCGGTCTGGCCGACGACGTCGTCCAGGCTGTCGCCCGAGATGGTTTCATTGATCGACTGATATTCGATCTCGGCCTGGCTGGCGGCCTGACGGGCGGCCCTGGCGCGCCAGCTGCGGACGGCGGCTTCGCCGTCGCCGCCGAAATTGTTCGACCAGTACAGGCTCGAGGCTTCGCGCTGGATCTGGGCGTCGTCGGCGGCGCCCTGGCCGGAGGCACGGCATTCCGACGGCTGGCGGCGGCAGAAGTCCAGGAAGCCGGCGGGGGCGGCGACCGGCCGGCCGATCGTCTGGGCGCGGGGCGTTTCGGCCGAGACGGCGCCGGCGGTGAACGACAGAACGGTCGCCAGAACGGGGGCGACGAAGGTGGCGAAAGCGAAGGTCTTTTGCATGGCGCGATCCGGGGGGAAGAGGCGTCGGTGAGCGGCCGCTGGGCCGTGTTGACCGCGCTCTTAGAAGGGCCCCCGGAGGCCTGTCCGCCTAACTTAAGTGAGGCGAAATTGACCCGTAAATCCCCGCCACGACTGGGTTTTTTACAATCCAGGCCGATCTGTTTCAGATTGCAAAATCGCCTTGGGCCCGGACTCGCCGAAACACCCGGAAAATAGGCTTCATCGATATTTTCTGGTGTTTAAAAAGGCTGATCTTATGGCCTGCGGTGTTACATTCGGCCGCCCGGGCGAAGGGGCTCAAATTCGCTGAAGCCGAACCATCTGTGTTCGGGAAGCCACGATTTCTGTCCCGGCCAAGGGACGGGCAGCGACGTCCACGCCTGCCAGGCCGAGGAAACTTTCCTGAACCGCGGCGTTAACGGCGTTCAATCTCGCGCTTTCGGAGAAGCCGATGTCTCGCCTCCCTCTCGCGGTCGCCCTTCTGGCCGGCCTGTCCCTGTCCGCCTGTGTCGGCATGTCCCGGTCTGCGCCGGTCACGGCCCTGGATCCGGCGGCGGCCGCAGGCCTGCGGGTCTCCGAGATTCGCCTGACGACCGATGACAAGGTCACGGTCCGTCCGGAGTTCGCAGGCATTTTCCGCGACCGGGTGCAGACCAAGCTCGACGGCTGCGCGACCGGGGCGCGACCTCTGCGGCTCGAGGCCACGATCAGCCGCCTCGACCGCGCCAATCCGGCCCAGGTCCTGTTGATCGGCGGCGCCAATGTGCTGAGGGGTCATGCCCGGCTGGTCGATCCGGCCAACGGCCGTGTGGTCGGCGAATACGACATCGGCCGCACCATCATCGGCGGGCGGCTGGGCGTGTTCCAGATGGCCGAAAGCGAGGAACAGCTGTCCGACGCCTTCGGCGCCGAACTCTGCGATCAGGCCTTCAAGGCCGGCTGAGGTCAGTCCGGAATGACGGCGGTCGTATAGGGCGACACGGTGCGCCAGCCGAGGGTGCGGTACAGGGCCTGACCGTCCTCCGTCGCCACCAGGGCGCCCTTGCCCAGCGATCCCGTCGCCGTCTCCAGCGCCCGCATGATCCGCCCGCCCAGACCTCGCCTCTGGTGCGCGGGCTCGACCAGGATCCGGTCGTAGACGACCCGGTCGTCCACGATCACCGCCCGCCCGCATCCGGCCTCGGCGCCCGAGGCGTCGCGGACGGTGCAGAAGACCACCGGACCACCGGGCCGGACATCGGGACCGATCTCGACCCGATAGCCCTCGTCACGGTCCGGCCCGATCGCCATCGCTCCGTCCAGCGTCATCAGGAAGCCCGGCGGCCGCAGGGTCCAGCGCGCGGGCAGCAGCGGCCGCGCCGTCGCCTCGCCGGCGCAAACCTTCAGGAAGACGTGGGCTTCGGTGATCGTCTCGGCGCGCCGCGCGAGAGCCTCTCCGGCCTCGGCGAAGACGTATCGTCGCATCTGGTCTTCGGCGCCGACCTCGACCCGCCAGCCGCCGTCGTCCCATGCGGGCGGCTCCACGCCGCGCGTCAGAGCCCAGCCCCGGGTCCAGAGGGCGAGAAGTTCGGAATCGGCGCTCATCCGGCCATCCTCGCGGTTCGCGGGCCGGGCGGCAACGCTTCCGTCCGCGCGGCGTTGTCTGACCTCACAATCGGGGACTCGTTATGAACGGGGCTTCATCGGGGCGCCGGAATATGGTCAGGCTTGGGTCATATCGACGTCGCCCGGCTTCGCCAGATTGGCGCCCATCGAAAACCATCCCGAACGGGAGGAAGATTTGACCATGACCGTCTCACGCCGCGCTTTCGCGTTTGGAACCGCCGCCCTCGCGGGCCTCGCCGCCCTGCCGGCCGCCGCCCAGTCCGGGCTGTCCGCCGAGGATCGCGCTACCCTGCAAACGGCCCAGACCTATCTGCAGAACCTGACCTCGGCCCAGGGGACCTTCGTCGAGACCGGTCCCAACGGCCAGCAGCGCCGCGGCCGCTTCTATCTGCAGCGTCCGGGCAAGATGCGTTTCGAATACACCGACCCGGCCGGCCTGCTGGTCGTCTCGGACGGCTATAACGTCAAACGTTACGACCCGCGTCTGGAGGTCTTCCGCCAGGTGCCGCTGGGCGCCACCCCTCTGTCGACCTTCCTCGCCCGCAACGTCCGTCTGGATCAGGGTGTGCGCATCGACCGGGTGACCCGCATGCCCTCCGGCGCCTTCGCCATCACCGCGCGAGACGGCTCGCGCCCCAACGACGGCTCGGTGATTCTGGCCTTCGCCGGCAGCCCGCTCCGGTTGCAGGAATGGACCATCACCGACGCGCAAGGGAGCCGCACCCGTACGCAGCTGACGACGCTGCAGCCGGCGTCCGGCCTCGCCGCCAGCCTGTTCCAGCTGCGCGACCCGACGCGTCGTCCCGGTCGGAACTAGTCTCAACTGACACGCGAGCGTGACGGTTGGGAGGGTAGGCGGATGATTCGCTGATCGTGGTTCGACCGCAACGGCAAAGCTTCATGGTTTAGTGTTTGACCTTTTTTTGCAGGCGTGACACTTTGAGCACAGAGCGACGGCGGTCGCTCTTCCGCGTCGGACGTCATCCCCTCCCGATAGCGGCGTGTGAGAGAGAAAAACTTCAGCGCCCGGCACGCTCGTGCCGGGCGTTTTTTATGGCTAGAAGCGCGCCATGACCCTGCGCATCGCCACCTGGAACATCAACTCCGTCCGCCTCCGCATCGATCAGGTCGCCCGGTTCGTCGCCGAGAGCGGGACCGACGTCCTGTGCCTGCAGGAGATCAAATGCCTGGAGGACCAGTTCCCCCGGAACGCCTTCGCCGAGATGGGCCTGCCGTACCTGCGCATCGCCGGTCAGAAGGGCTGGCACGGCGTGGCCATCGCCAGCCGCCGCCCGATTACCGACGCGCCCCGGCTCGATATCTGCCGCAACAAGCACGCCCGCGTCGTCTCGGCGGTGGTCGAGGGCGTCGAGATCCAGAATTTCTACATCCCCGCCGGCGGCGACCTGCCGGACCGCGAGCTGAACGAGAAATTCGATCACAAGATGGACTATTACGAGCGGCTGACGGCCGAGATGGCCACGCGCGACCGCTCGAAGCCTCTGCTGCTCGCCGGTGATTTCAACATCGCCCCCAATGAGTTCGACGTCTGGAACCACCGTTATATGTCCAAGGTGGTCAGCCATACGCCGGGCGAGGTCGAGACCCTGTACCGGCTCCAGAACGCGGGCGGCTTCAACGACGTGGTCCGCGACGCCTTCCCCGAGCCGCAGAAGCTGGCCAGCTGGTGGAGCTATCGCGCCCAGGATTTCCGCAAGTCCAACCGCGGCCTGCGCCTCGACCACCTGTGGACCTCGCCCGGCCTGACGCCGAAGGTCGTCCCCGGCAGCGCCAAGATCCACGACACGGTCCGCGAATGGGACCAGCCTTCGGACCACTGCCCGATCACGGTCGATCTGGACGTCTAGTAGACCGGGCCGTCGGCGACCTGTCGTCGTCCCGGCGGCCTCGCCCCGGCCAGCTTTCCGGCGGCGCGGGCCAGTCGTTCGACGGCTTCGTCCAGCCGCTCCTCGGGCAGGGTGTAGGGCAGGCGCAGGCGCCGCTCGAACGCCCCGTCGACCCCGAAGCGAGGCCCGGCCGCCAGCCGCAGCCCCTCGGCGGCCGCCGCGACCGTCAGGGCCGAGCAGATCGGCGCGGGCAGCTGGGCCCAGACCGACAGGCCGCCGACCGGGCGCGGACAGACCCAGTCGGGCAGGGCCTCGCCCAGCCGCTTCAGCAGATGATCGCGGCGGGCCCGCAGCAGGGGCCGCCTGAGCGACAGGGCGGCCCCGCCGTCGGTCAGCAGCTCGGCCGCCGCCAGCTGCTCCAGCACCGGGACGCCCAGATCCAGGCTGGCCCGGCTCTGGGACAGGCGCTGGATCACGGCCCGATCGGCGCGGATCCAGCCGATGCGCAACCCGCCCCAGACGCTCTTGGACATGGAGCCCAGCCGCACAATGCGCGGTGAATCCACGGTCGAGGCGCTGACCGCCGGATCGCCCGAAAGGGTCAGCTCGACCAGGGTCTCGTCCAGCACCAGCAGGGTCTGTGTCCCCTTCAGCGCCGTCAGCAACCGGTTGCGCTCGGCTGCCCGCATCAGTCGTCCGGTCGGATTGTGATGATCGACCACCAGATAGGCCATGGCCGCGCCGGATCGGCACGCAGACGCCAGCCCCTCGATGTCCCAGCCCTCTTCCCCATTGTCCGGCAGGGCGACGGGCAGGGGGCGCCCCCCGGCGGCGAGGATGGCGTCCAGCGCCTGCGGATAGGTCGGATGGTCGATGACTACCGGATCGCCGGGCCGGACCATCAGTCGCAGCAGATGGACCAGTCCGTTGTGGGCCCCGTGGGTGATCAGGATCTGGCCCGGCGAGGTCGGCAGGCCCCGCCGTCCATAGTGGGCCGCCACAGCCTCGCGCAGCTCCTCCAGTCCGGCGCTCTCATAGCCGTGGCCCGGCAAGCGGGCGGGCAGCCGCTCCAGCGCCCGGACGTAGGCGGCATGGACATTGGCGTCGGCGGGCAGGACGGCCGAGGTCAGGTCGATCAGATCTTCAGGCGCTTCGGGATCGAGCGTCGAACGCACCGGACGCGGCCCCGGCGTCGACGGCAGGCCGGTGCGGGCCGCCGCCCCCTGACCGCCGGTCAGGAAGCCCTCGTCGCGCAGGCTGCCGTAGGCGGCCGAGACCGTGGTCCGGCTCAGGCCCAACGCCTGGGCCAGCTCCCGCTCGCCGGGCAGGCGCGCCTCCAGCGGCAGCCGGCCGTCGAGGATCAGCAGCCGCAGCGCCCCGGCCAGCTGTCGCCAGGCCGGTCCCGCGCCGGGCGCCCGCCAGACGCCGAGGTGGCGGATCAGGGAAACGGGTCGGATCAGGCGCGGTGTCATCAGGCCAGACTAGCGGAACTGGCTCTTTTTTCCATGGCCAGTTCGACGCAATTGGCCTGTCATGAACACGCCGATCCGCCCTCTGGTCCGCCGCCTGATCCAGCTCTTCCTCGGCCTCGGCCTCTATGGGCTGTCGATCGCCCTGATCGTCCGGGCCGATCTGGGGCTCGATCCGTGGGACGTGCTCAACCAGGGCGTCTTCGAGCGGTTCGCCGGTCCGGCCGGGATCAGCTTCGGCCTCGTCGTCAATCTGATCGGGCTGGTGGTCCTGCTGCTGTGGATCCCGCTGCGTCAGATGCCCGGCTTCGGCACCGTGGCCAATGTCGTTGTCATCGGCACGGTCGCCAATGTCTTCCTCGGCTGGATCCCGACGGACCTGCCTCTGGTCCTGCGCGCCGGTCTGCTGGTCGCGGGCATTGTCCTCAACGGCGTGGCCAGCGGCGCCTATATCGGCGCAGGCCTCGGCCCCGGTCCGCGCGACGGGCTGATGACCGGCATCGTGCGCCGCACCGGCTGGCCGGTGAAATGGGTCCGCACCGCCATCGAGGTCGCCGTGGTCGCGGTCGGCTGGCTTCTGGGCGGCTCGGTGGGGGTTGGCACGGTGATCTATGCGCTCAGCATCGGACCCCTGGTCCACCGCTTCCTGCCGATGTTCACGATCCCGGGGCCGGCCCCTAAGGCGTCGCGGGACGCCCCAGCAGAATCCGGACTTCCTCGGCGGTGAAACTCGCCTGATGTCCCTCGTCGTCCATGACGATGATGGGCGCCGAGGGCGGAAGGGAAGACAGCACCTGACGACCGGGTGGATTGGCCCAGTATTGGTCCCCGATCACCGCCTTCAGGTCTTCCGCGCTGGTGAAGATCAGGATCGCCTGAGGGGCTCCGTTGATCCGGAAGGTTGGATAATCGATCCATGTCCACCGGGCGGGGTCTCCCGCCTCCCGCGCCGCGAGCAGCGAGCGGTACGACGCTTCCGAGATCGCCACATAGACCTTCTCGGTCAGTAGCAGCCGTTCGAACTCGGCATGCGGACCACCCTCTGTCGCCGTGATGAGCGCCGCCTTCAGCGCGTTGACCGGCGGGTCGATATGCAGCTCTTCGGCGCCGGTCTGGGCCGAAGCGGAGGTCGCCAGCAGCCCGAAGGCGAGGACGAGGCCGAGCAGCGCCCTCAAGGCTGCAGCCGGTACCCGCCCGCATCGGTCAGCAGCAACCGCGCCGCGCCGGGCTCGGGCTCGATCTTCTGGCGCAGGCGGTAGATGTGGGTTTCCAGGGTGTGGGTCGTGACCCCGGCGTTATAGCCCCAGACCTCGGTCAGCAGCTCCTCGCGCGACACGGGCTTGGCGCCCGCGCGATAGAGGTACTTGAGGATATTGGTCTCTTTTTCCGTCAGCCGGATCTTCTTGCCCTTGTCGTCGACCAGCATCTTGCCGGCGGGGCGGAAGGAATAGGGGCCGATGGCGAAGACGGCGTCTTCCGACTGTTCGTGGCTGCGCAGGTGGGCGCGGATGCGGGCCAGCAGCACGGCGAAGCGGAAGGGCTTGGTGACATAGTCATTGGCCCCGGCGTCCAGACCCAGCACCGTGTCGGCGTCAGAGTCCTGGGCCGTCAGCATGATGACCGGGGTGGCGACCCCGTCCTTGCGCAGCAGGCGGCAGGCCTCGCGCCCGTCCATGTCGGGCAGGTCGACGTCCAGCAGGATCAGGTCGGCGCGCAGCTCGCGGCCCAGCCGGATGCCTTCGGTGGCTGTCGCGGCCTGGACCGTGCGGAACTCTTCATGGAGCGCCAGCTGCTCGGCCAAAGCCTCGCGCAGGTCGTCGTCGTCGTCGATGATCAGCAGGGTCTTGGGCGTGGGCATGTCGATAACAATGGCGAGGCTTGGGTGAATCGCCAAGGGCGACGGGGAAAATGAAGTCGATTCAGGCGATAGAGGGCGCTTCGGAAGAGTTTCGTTCCCCGAAAAGCGCCGTTCCCACCCGCACATCGGTCGCGCCGAAGCGAATCGCGGTCTCGAAGTCGCCGCTCATCCCCATCGACAGGACGGAAAGGCCGTTGCGTTCGGCGATCTTCGCCAGCAGGGCGAAATGCAGACCGGGCGCCTCCTCGGCGGGTGGGATGGCCATCAGCCCCTCGACCGTCAGGCCGTAGATTTCGCGCGCCAGGGCGATGAAGGCGTCGGCCTCCAGGGGGAGTATCCCGGCTTTCTGCGGCTCGGCGCCGGTATTGACCTGAACCAGCATCCGGGGCGCGCGGCCCTGACGCTGGATCTGTTCGGCCAGGGCCCGGGCCAGCTTCTCGCGGTCCAGGGTCTCGATCACATCGAAGAAGGCGACCGCGTCTCCGGCCTTGTTCGACTGCAGCGGGCCGATCAGCCGCAGTTCGAGGTTGGGCAGGGCGCGACTGCGCTCGCTCCAGCGCCCTTCGGCTTCCTGCACCCGGTTCTCGCCGAAGACGCGCTGGCCGGTGGCGAGAATGGCGTCGATGGCCTCGGGCGGCTGGGTCTTGGAGACGGCGGTCAGGGTGACACAGGCCGGGTCGCGTCCGACCGAACGGGCCACAGCGTCGATGCGCGTCCGCACCGCCGCGACGCGTTCAGCGACAGTGGACGTCGACTGCAAAGCGGGGGATGACGACGGCATGGACGGCTCCGGAACCCTGTCGAACGAGGCGCGCATCCTTTGGGACGCGGCACGGGGTCTAGCCCGGGAGACGGCGTCTGTCAGCGCGCCCCTGCTCTTCTTCACCGATCCCGCCCGGACGCCCGAGCCCTGGCGGACCGCCGAACGGCTGCCGACCGGGGCGGGCGTTGTTTATCGCCACTTCGGCGCCCGCGACGCCGAGGCCGTAGCGCGGCGGTTGAAGGCGATTTCGTTGGATCGGGGGCTGGTTCTGCTGATCGGTCTGGACGCCGGTCTGGCCGAGGTGGTCGGGGCGGACGGCGTCCATCTGCCGCAGCGGGCGCTGGGTCAGGCAGAGGCCTTGCGGGCGCGCCGCCCGGACTGGCTGCTGACCGGCGCCGTCCATGCGGTGGAGACGCCGGCGCCCGAGGCTCTGGATGCGGTGGTGCTGTCGCCGATCTTTCCGGCGGGCGGCGCCTCGGCCGTCAAGCCGGCCCTGGGGGTGGAGGCGCTTACGGCGATGGCGCGGCGACGGCCTGTCTATGCCCTCGGCGGGGTCAATGTGGCGACCGTGGGGGGCCTCACAGGCTCAGGCGCGTGCGGGATCGCGGGAGTGGATGCGATCCGGTCGGCCTTCGCTTCCTAGAACTTGAAGATGGATTCCAGCCGGATGCGCGGTTGCGAGCGGCTTTCGGATTCGGGCGCGCGGGCCGGGTCCTGATCGGCGCGGGCGACACTGCCCACGGCGCCGACGCTCAGGCGGGGAGTGACGCTGTAATAGGCGCCGGCCTCGACATCGCCCCACTGGGTCTCGCGACCGACGGGCTGGTTGAGGTTGAAGTTCAGACCCCAGCGACCGGTGTCATACCAGCGCAGGCCGCGGCGCTGGGCCGGCGGATTGGCGCGTTGGGAAGCCTGGGCGGCCTGGGCCTCGGCGATAGAAACGGCAGGCGCATGCGAACGCGAACCGGCCGACTGGGCCGACGCCGTTCCGGCCAGTCCCATCAGGGCCGCCGCGCTCAGAAGTCCTGCGATGATCGCGCCGAACCGCATTTCCTACCCTTCAGACCCGGCTGAACCGGACCGTCAAACCCTGAACCGGCGTTTTCGCCGTGAACCCGACGATTAGACATCGTGGGTCCGCCCGGTCAACGCAACGTGGTCGCCTCATCCGGGTTCCGCGGACTCTATTCCGCCCCTGTGGCGCAAGCGTCACGGGAATGGGGCGGAAACCCGCACAGATGTTTCGCAAAGAGACTGCCGTCCGGAACAGGCCCTGCGGGAACCCCGGCTTTCGGTGCTGCAAAGATCAGCGTCGTCTTCGCCTTGTCATCGCCCCTTTTGGGCGTGTTATAGAGCGTCGCAGCGGCCCTCGCCCCTTGTGAAACAGGGGTCAGAGCTGTCGCGCCCGCGCTTTGTGCGTGTCACCCGCGGGTCCGGCGTCCAATCTGAACGGAGAATTCCTCGATGGCCCCCACTCAAGCGATGGGCAAGACCCTGAAAAGGGGCGCTGTGTTCGCCGCCATCGCCGCCGGCCTGCTGCTGTCCGCCTGCGGCGGCGTCAAGGTGCCCTTCACGGGCGGTCCCAAGCCCGCCAAGGCCAATCCCCAGACGGGGATCGGCGTGAACGCCTATCTGTGGCGCGCGACGCTCGACACCCTCAGCTTCATGCCGCTGCTGACCGCCGATCCGTGGGGCGGCGTGGTCAATTATGATTGGTATATCAATCCGCAGACCCCGAACGAGCGCTTCAAGGCCACGGTCTTCATCCTCGACACCCGTCTGCGCGCGGACGCCCTGAACGTGACCGTGACCAAGGAAGTCAAGGACGCCTCGGGCGGCTGGACCGCGGCCCCCGTCGCCGCCCAGACCGAGACCGACCTGGAAAACGCGATCCTGACCAAGGCGCGCCAGCTCAACCTCGCCAACGCGAACTGATCGGCTGATCGCGAAGCGATCAGCCTGGTCCTTTTGCAGGGCGCTACGCTCGCGACGCGGTCGCTCACTGCTTGAGCGCCCTTAATGTGCGCCGACGCCCTTTGACCGTTCAGGTCGGAGGGCGTCGCTCTATTTTCCTTGGGCGTCGCCGCCCTTCGGGCTAATCGGGCGCGAGGGGCGTTGGTCGCCCCGTCGACTTCCAGGATGCCCGTGGCCCGTTACGAACCGAAAACCGCCGAACCCCGCCAGCAGCAGCGCTGGTCGGATGCGAACGCCTTCGTCACGAAGGATACCGGGCGGCCCAAATACTATGTGCTCGAGATGTTCCCTTATCCGTCGGGGAACATCCACATGGGCCATGCGCGCAACTACGTCATGGGCGACGTGGTGGCGCGTCACAAGCGCGCGCAAGGCTTCGACGTTCTGCACCCGATGGGCTGGGACGCTTTCGGCATGCCTGCCGAGAACGCGGCCATGGAGCGCGGCATCCACCCCAAGGGCTGGACCTATTCCAACATCGCCAACATGCGCGAGCAGCTGAAGCTGCTGGGCCTGTCGCTGGACTGGTCGCGCGAGTTCGCCACCTGCGACCCGGAATACTACGGCAAGCAGCAGGCCTGGTTCCTGGAGCTGTTCAAGCGCGGCCTGGTCTATCGCAAGGATGCGGTGGTCAACTGGGACCCGGTCGACAACACCGTCCTGGCCAATGAGCAGGTCATCGACGGCCGCGGCTGGCGCTCGGGCGCCCTGGTCGAGAAACGCAAGCTGAACCAGTGGTTCCTGCGCATCACCGACTATGCCGACGATCTGATCGAAGGCCTCAAGACCCTGAATCGCTGGCCCGAGAAGGTCCGGCTGATGCAGGAGAACTGGATCGGCAAGTCCAAGGGCGCGACCCTGTGGTGGCCTATCGCCGAGGCCCCCGCCTTCCTGCCGGCCTCGCCGGAGGGCGAGCCGAACCACGCCCGTGATCCGATCGAGGTCTATACGACCCGACCCGACACCCTGTTCGGGGCCAGCTTCCTGGCCCTGTCGGCCGACCATCCGCTGACCAGGGCCATCGCCGAACACCGGCCGGACGTCGCCGACTTCATCAAGGCCTGCGCCCAGACGGGCACTTCGGAAGTCGATATCGAAAAGGCCGAGAAGCTGGGCGTGGATCTGGGCGTGCGCGTCCGCCACCCGTTCGATCCGGACAAGACCCTGCCGGTCTGGGCCGCCAATTTCGTCCTGTCGACCTATGGCTCGGGCGCCATCTTCGGCTGCCCGGCCCACGACCAGCGCGACCTCGACTTCGCCCGCAAATACGACCTGCCGGTCACCCCGGTGGTCAAGCCGGACGACGTCGACACCATCGAGATCGGGACCGAGGCCTATGTCGGCCCGGGCCGCATCTTCAACTCCGACTTCCTGAACGGTCTGGACGTCGAGGCCGCCAAGGCCGCCGCCATCGCGAAGGTCGAAGAGCAGAAACAGGGCCGGGCCGAGACCATCTATCGCCTGCGCGACTGGGGCGTCAGCCGCCAGCGCTACTGGGGCTGCCCGATCCCGGTCATCCACTGCCCGTCCTGCGGCGTCCAGCCGGTCCCGGCCGACCAGCTGCCGGTGGTCCTGCCCGATGACGTCACCTTCGACGTGCCCGGCAATCCGCTGGCCCGCCACCCGACCTGGAAGCATGTCAAATGCCCGTCCTGCGATCAGGACGCGACGCGCGAGACCGACACCTTGGACACCTTTGTGGACTCCAGCTGGTATTTCGCCCGCTTCACCGATCCGACGGCGGACGCCCCGATCGACAAGGCCGCCGCCGACCACTGGCTGGCCGTCGACCAGTATATCGGCGGGGTCGAGCACGCCGTGCTTCACCTGCTCTACGCCCGCTTCATCACCCGCGCCCTGACGGATGCGGGCATGATGTCGGTCAAGGAGCCGTTCGCCGGCCTGTTCACGCAAGGGATGGTGGTCCACGAGACCTATCGCCGCGCGGACGGCCAATGGGTCGAGCCGACCGACGTCGACCTGACCAACGACGCCGGCGTGCGCTCGGCGCGCCAGCTGTCGACCGGCGAGGCCCTGGTCATCGGCGACATCGAGAAGATGTCGAAGTCCAAGAAGAACGTCGTCGCCCCGGCCGAGATTCTCGAATCCCACGGCGTCGACGCCGGCCGTCTGTTCGTCCTGTCCGACAGCCCGCCCGAGCGCGACGTGCAATGGACGCCCGGCGGGGTCGAGGGCGCCAGCCGCTTCGTCCAGCGCGTCTGGGCCGAGTTCGACGGCTATGACGCCTCGGTCCCCGGCGACGAGGCCGCCAACACCGCCCTGATCCGCGAGACCCACAAGGCCATCAAGGCCGTTTCCGAAGGCGTCGAGGGCTTCAGGTTCAACTCGGCCATCGCCAAGCTCTACGCCTTCCTGGCGACCGTGCGCGATGCCAAGGACACGGGCGGCGAGGCGCGCCGTCAGGCCCTGTCGGCCCTGGCCCGACTGGTCGCCCCTTTCACCCCGCACGTGGCCGAGGAAGCCTGGTCGCGTCTGGGTGAAGACGGAATGGTGCTGGACGCGCCCTGGCCCGTCTACGACCCGGCCCTGGCCGCCGACGACGAGGTGGTGCTGCCGATCCAGATCTCGGGCAAGCGCCGCAGCGAGATCACGGCGCCGCGCGGCGCAGCCAGCGCCGACGTCGAGGCCGCCGCCCTCGCCAACCCCGCCATTCAGGCCTATCTCTCGGCCAACGGGGTTTCGGTGAAGAAGGTGATCGTGGTCCAGGATCGCATCGTCAATCTGGTGGTCGGCTGATGCGGGCGCGCGCCGGCCTGCTCACCGCCGTGCTCTTGCTGGCCGGCGCCGCCCTGTCGGGGTGTGGCTTCACCCCCATGTACGCCTCGGGCGGCTCGGCGGCGATCAGCCGTATCGCGGTCGCGGCCGAGGACAACCGTCTGGGCTACCGGCTGCGCGAACAGCTGGAAGACGCCCTGGCCTGGGATCGCGGGGCCCAGCCGCCCCTCTATCGCCTGACCACGGTGACCGAACAGGCGCGCCGTCCGCTCGGCCGCCGAATCGACGACACCGCCACCCGCTATGAGCTGACGGTCCGGGTCGCCTGGACCCTGACGCCGACGTCGGGCGGCACGCCCCTGATCGGGTCCGAAACCTCGACCTCGACCTATGCCGCCGCCGACCAGCCCTATGCCGCCATCGCCGCCCAGCAGGACGGCGAGGACCGGGCCGCCGCCGAACTGGCCAGGCTGATCCGCATCGACATCCTGCGGGCCCTGTCGGACCAGTAAGCGGATGATTCTGGCCAAACGCCCGGACATCGACCGTTTTCTGGCCAAGCCCGAGCCGGGAATCCGGGCGGTGGTCATTCACGGCAAGGATCGCTCAGGCGTCGCTGAGCGCGCCCAGATCCTGTGCAAGGCCATCACCCCCGATCTGAACGACCCCTTCAACGTCACCGTCCTGACCGACAGCGACATCGACGGCGACGAGGCCCGTCTCGAAGAGGCCCTGACCGCGCTGAGCATGATCGGCGGCCGCCGCCTGATCCGCGTCAAGCTGGGCGGGGAAAAGGTGTCCGTCGACAAGATGCTGGCGGCGGCGGTCAAAACCCACTCGGACGGCGGTTTCAATCCCGACGCCATGCTGGTTATCGAGGCCGGGGCGCTCGGTCGCGACTCGGCCCTGCGCAAGGCCGCCGAGACGGCCAGGGGGGCGGCGGGCATCACCTGCTACGAGGACGAGACCGGCGACGTGGCCCGGATGACACGCGAGGCCCTCGCCGCCGACAAGGTGGGCCTGACGTCGGACGCCCTGGACCGGTTCGTGAGCCGCCTGCCGCGCGAAAGGGGCCTGATGCGGCAGGAGATCGAACGCCTCGCTCTCTATATCGGCCCGGGCTCCGGCCGGACCATCGACGTCGACGAACTGGAAGGCCATCTGGGCGTCGAGCCCGACGCCTCTCTGCAGGACGCCGCGCTTCAGGCCTTCGGCGGCCGTCCCGCCCCGTCCCAGGCGGGTCTCCGGCGAGCTCTGGCCGAGGGCGAAAGCGCCGTCATGGCCGTGCGCCAGGCCTCGATCCATCTGGGCAAGCTGCGCCGCATCAATGTGCTGCAGGGGGCGGGAGCCGGGGCCAAGGAGGCCGCCAAGGCCGCCGGCGTCTTCTGGAAACAGGAGGCAGAGATGTTGCGTCAGGCCCGCTCGTGGCGGCTGGAAGACCTCGATTTGGTCCAGGACAGCGTCAATGTCGCCGATGTCGCCACCAAGACCACCGGCATGCCCGAGGGCCTGATCGCCGAACGGCTGCTGCTCGAGATCGCCGCCCGGGCGAGACGCCTTGGGCTCTGAAGCCTAGTCGAGCTGACGCGCTTCCTCGGTGAGCATTATCGGCACCCCATCGCGGATCGGAAACGCCAGCTTGGCCCCCTTCGACACCAGCTCATTGGCCTCGCGGTCATAGGTCAGAACCCCGCGCGTCACCGGACAGACCAGCACCTCCAGCAGGCGCGGATCGACCGAGGTCGGGGTGTTGAAGGCGTCGGACATGAGATCGGCTCGGTCGGTGGTCGGGCGGGTAACCTGATCTAGGCGCTCGGCGCGCCGACGTCACCGCCGATCTCGCCGCGCCCCTCTCTTCCTTGTCCGTGCTCCATCGGATATCGTCGTGTTTCGGGCACATGCGGACGCCCGATCAGACGGCTCCCGTCCAAGCGCCGCTCCTTTCACCGCGCCACTGTTGTGCGGCATGGAGCCATGCAGTGACGACGATCGACGAATCCACCCCTCCCGACCTTAGCCATACGGCGCTGTTCCTGCGTTTTCTCCGGTTCGGCCTGTTGGCCTTCGGTGGCCCCGTCGCCCAGATCGCCATGATCCGGCGCGAGCTGGTGGAACAGGAGGGCTGGATCTCGGGCGCCCGCTTCAACCGTCTTCTGGCCGTGCTTCAGGTTCTGCCGGGACCGGAGGCGCACGAACTCTGCGTCCATCTGGGGATGCGGGCCAAGGGGCGGATCGGCGGATTGCTGGCCGGGCTCGGTTTCATGACCCCAGGCCTGATCCTGATGCTGGGCATCGGCTGGATCTATGTCTCGCTGGCGCCTTTCGTGGCCCTGCTGACCGGGGCCTTCCTCGGGATCCAGGCGGCCGTGGTCGCGATCATCGTGCGCGCGGTTCACAAGATCGGCGCGCACATCCTTGAGGACCGCTGGCTCTGGGCCGTGGCGACGGTCGGTTTCGCCGCCACCCTGTACGGCGTCGCCTTCTGGATCGTCCTGCTGGCTGCAGGCTCGGCCTATGCCCTGATCGCTGGCCGCCGGTTCGTCCTCGCAGGCGTCGTGATCGCCGCCGCCGCCACGCTCGCGGTATGGCTGCATCCGGTCGTCCAAGGCGCCCTCCCGGCGGACACCGTTGTGACGGGCGAGGTCGCGACGGGAACGCTCGCGATGTTCTGGACCGGATTGAAAGCGGGGCTTCTGACCTTCGGTGGGGCCTATACCGCCATTCCCTACGTCAGGGCCGATACGGTCGGGCGCGGCCTCATCGACGACGGGACCTTCCTCGACGGCGTCGCTTTCGCGGGGGTCATCCCGGCGCCGCTGGTGATCTTCTGCACCTTCGTGGGCTTCGTCGCGGGTGGGTGGACGGGCGCCCTGGCCATGACCGCCGGGGTCTTCCTGCCTGCCTTCGCCTTCTCGATGATCTTCTACGAGCGGCTGGAGGCGATCGTCGCCGATCCGCGCCTGCATCAGCTTCTGGCGGGCGTCGCCGCCGCCGTGGTCGGGATCATCGCCGCGACCAGCCTGCAGCTGGGTTGGGGGACGCTGCAACGCGCACCCTCGATCCCTGCCGCCGTGGCGATCTTCATTGCCGCCCTGGCCGCCGTCTGGTTCTGGAAAAGTCGCTATGCCGGGCCGGTCGTCCTGGCGTCGGCGGGGCTGGCGGGGTGGCTTGTGTTCCGCGCAGCCTGAAGCCGCTACTGCATCCCGGTCGTCGAGTCCCCGTCGCCCGGTTCGGCGGCGTCGATCTGCATCAGGGCGGTCAGTGTCAGGCAGCGGTCGTCGAGTGTCGGGGATTCCAGCAGGGCCTGTTTCTCGGCGGGCTCGAAGGGCAGGGCCATGGCCAAGCTGTTAATCAAAGCCTCTTGTGGAGCGGCCTCGGCTGTGTCCCAGTCGATCTCCAGCTGGCGGCGTTCCAGATAGGCCTTGAGGGCGGTCAGGAAGAGATCGCGGTCGAACGGCTCGCCGGACGGCACGGTCAGGTCGCTCTCGAACGGGGCGAAGGCGGCGCGGATCTGGCGATAGGGGGTCTGGCTGGGCAGTTCGGTGGTGACGCGGAAGCGGCAGACCCCGGTCAGGGTGATCAGATAGCGGCCGTCCGAGGTCTCGGCGAAACTGGTGATCCGCCCGGCGCATCCGACGGCGGTCAGGCTGGGCAGGCTGGCCGGTCCGCCCGAGGGCTGGATCAGGCCGATGACCCGGTCGCCCGCCATGGCGTCGTCGACCATGTTCAGATAGCGCGGCTCGAAGATGTTGAGCGGCAGCTGTCCGCGCGGCAGCAGGATCGCCCCGGGCAGGGGAAACACCGGGATGACCTGGGGCAGGTCGGCGGCCTTCACATAGCCCTGGGGCATGGGACTCTTTCGGTTAGGCGAACAGGATCGAGGACAGGCGGCGGCGACCGTCACGCGCGATTTCGCTGGTCGCGCCGGCGGCCTCGAACACGGTCAGCAGCTGTTTGCGGGCGGCCTGTTCGTTCCATTCGCGGTCGGCGGCGACGATGGCCAGAAGGCTGTCGACCGCGCCCTTGAGGTCGCCCGCCGCCGCCTGGGCCAGGGCCAGGTCGAAACGGGCCTGATGATCGGCGGGGTCGGCTGCGACGGCGGCCTGGAGCGCCGCGGTCTCGCCGGCCGGGGCATGGGCGGCGAGGGCCAGCTGGGCGCGCACCGCGACGACGGCGGGCTCGGTCGAGGCCGGCGGCGCCATGGCGATGGTCTGGGCCGCCTGTTCGGCGTCGCCCTCGCCCAGATAGGCCCGCGCCATGCCGGCGATGGCCTTCTGGTTCTCGGGTTCGATGGTCAGGGCGTGGGCGAAGGCCTGGGCCGCGCCGCCGAAGTCCGACAGACCCAGGGATTCCTCGCCCAGCGCCAGAAGTTGTTCGACGTCGGCGTTGACGCCCTCGCCGCCGGTCAGCTTGTCGATGAAGGCCTTGATCTGGCTTTCGGGCACCGCGCCCTGGAAGCCGTCGACCGGCTGGCCGTTGACGAAGGCATAGACCGTCGGGATTGACTGGACCCGCAGCTGGCCCGCATAGGCCGGGTTCTTGTCGACATCGATCTTGACCAGTTTCACCGCGCCGCCCGCCGCGCGCACGGCCTTTTCCAGCGCCGGGGTCAGGGTGCGGCACGGCCCGCACCAGGTGGCCCAGAAATCGACGATGACCGGCCGTGCGCGCGAGGCCTCGATGACGTCCGTCATGAATCCGGCGTCGGAGCCCTCGACGATCACATCGCCGTGATCGTTGGTCTGCGAATTCGCTTTCGGGTCGGCGAAGGTCATCAAAAGCCTGCTTTATCTGGAGTCGGGAATAACGCCGGGAGGCGTCAAATGGTCCCCGGAGGCGACAAACTCAAGGATTTCTCCCGCCGCAGGGTGTCACTCTCCTGCAACGCGAAAAATATCCGTGGTTTTCCTCTTATTGGGTGCAAGCCAAACCGCTCTGCTTCATGCTTCATTAAGGTCTGGGTGACTGGGGAGACATCAATCGTGAAATCAGTTCTGATCCTGGCGCTGAGCGCCACCACTCTCGCGGCGGCCGGTTCGGCCTTCGCGGGTGATAAAGAAGCCGCCGGTTATGCCACGGCGTCGTCCAACACGTCCACGATCATCGAGGGCGAACGTTGGGGCGGCGGCGCGATGACCGCCGTTAATCCCAACTGCGAATGCTCGGTCCCGACCGTCAGCGTTCCCTTCTACACCGTGCGTCCGCCCGCACCGCCGATCCGCGTCCGCGCGCCCGGCATGCGCATCTCGTCCGCTCCGGTGTTCGCGCCGTCGCCGGCGATCTACATCCAGGGCCCGCCGATCTACGTCGACGCCCCGCCGGTCCAGGTCGCGCCCGCCCAGGTTTACCTGGAAGCGCCTGACGTCCACGTCCGCCCGTCGGAAGTGTCCGTCGCTCCGCCGGAAATCCACTTCACGCCCGCTGGCCCGGATCATCCGGACGAGCACTGCTGCGACGTCGCTTCGCCGCCGTCGGCTTCGAACAACCTGCCGCCGCCCCCGATGGGTCCGGTGGACGGTGGCCCCGCCACCTATCCGGCCGCTCCGGCCCCGACCTCGGGCGGCTATGCCGCTCCGGCCGGTGGTTACCCTGCTCCTGCCGTCGGCAGCAGCTCGGGCTACTCGCAAGAGCCCGGCGAGCGCGGCTGATAAGACCTCGACCCTCGGGTCAGGTTACGAAAACTGGAGCGGTCCGTCGAAAGGCGGGCCGCTCTTTTCGTTTTGGGGCATGGCGGGGCTCACCCGGGAAGGCTTGTCATCCCCGCGAAGGCGGGGATCAGATCGGCGCGATGCTTTCCGCGATGGCCAGGGCGGCGGCGCGCGGGTCGGCGGCGGCGCTGATCGGGCGGCCGACCACCAGATGGGTGGCGCCGTCCCTCAGGGCGCGATCAGGGGTAGCGGCGCGGGCCTGATCGTCCATCGAGGCGCCGACCGGGCGAACCCCGGGGGTCACGATCAGGAAGTCGGGACGGCCGGCCGCGACGGCGATCTCGCGCACCCGGGCCGCCTCGTGCGGGCTGGCCACGACCCCGGCGATACCGCTGTCCAGGGCCTGCCGCACCCGGTGCTCGACCAGAAGGGCCGGCGACAGGCTGTGGTCGTCGGCGATCAGGTCCTCGGCGTCCAGGCTGGTCAGGACAGTGACGCCCAGCACCTTGAGATCCGATCCCGCGACGCCCCGGGCGGCGGCGGCCATGACCTGGGGCCGGGCGTGGACGGTCAGCAGGTCGCATCCGGCGCCGGCCAGAACCGCGGCGGCCTTCTCCACGGTCGCGCCGATGTCGTGCAGCTTCCAGTCCAGAAAGACCTTGCGCCCCTCGGCCTTGAGTTCGCGCGCCAGCCCCATCCCGTCCGAAGCGAACAGCTGCAGCCCGATCTTGTAGAAGCCGACCGCGTCCTCGATGCGCTCGACCAGGGCGCGGGCCTCGGCCGTCGTCGGGGTGTCCAGGGCGCAGATCAGTCGCGGATCGGGCGCCCGGTTGGGGTTCATCTCCGCTTTCGGGGCCGTTTCCGGAGTGTTCGGGTCAAGCAGGGTCATCGACGGACTCGCGTTTCGCGGCTAGACCGGACGCAGAGGTGCGTCGGGCGGGGCCGGCGGCGGATTTGGGCTGAGAAACAGGCATGGACGCGCTTGATCTGGGGGTCAACCTGTTCGTGGCCTTGTTCGCCCTGGTCGATCCGATCGGCAACATCCCGATCTTCGCGGCGGCGACCGCCGGGGCCAACACCCGTCAGCGTCTGTCGGTCTCCGCACTGATCTGCGTCTTCATCGCCCTCTTCCTCGCCTTCTTCTTCTTCACGGGCCTGGGGCTGCTGCAGTTCTTCGGCATCTCCCTGGCGGCCTTCCGCATCGCCGGCGGCATTCTGCTGCTGCTGCTGGGCCTCGACATGACCCGCGAGGACTTCCTGACCATGTTCGCCGACAAGGACGCCCTGGCCGACGCCAAGGATGTGCGCGGCTATGCCCGGCGGCGGTTCCAGCGGCTGATCGTCCCCTTCGCCATGCCTCTGTTGATCGGCCCCGGCGCCATATCGACCATCATCATCCAGGCCGGCGAGGCCCAGAAGCTGGGCGCTGCCGGGACGGCGGCCGGCCTCGTCGCCATCGGGGCGGCGGCCCTGGCCACCTTCGTCACCTTCGCCTTGACCGGGCCGCTCAGCCGGATTCTCGGCGAGATTGGTATGGCGATCATCGTGCGAGTCCTGGGTCTGATCCTCTGCGCCCTGGCCATCCAGTTCATTCTGGCGGGTCTCGGCGAGGCCATTCCAGGCATGTTCGCGGGTTCGGTGACCTCGCCCTACCCGAGCGGGCACTGACGCAGGCTAGAATTCGGAAGTTGAAAAACGCCCTTTTTGTCCGCAATCGGACCTTATAACCAAGGTAGGGCTGGATTGTGCGCCGCACACAGACCTAGCGTAATCTCAATACGCAACACGGTTTCTGGTTCCCGAAATGCTCGGCGAGGTCGTCACTTTTCTTCATCGCAATGCGCGGTTCGTCATTCTGGCGATTCCGGTGGCGATGATCGCTGCGGGCGCCGCGCTCGCAGAAGGTCTGCACCGGGTTCACTGATCCTGAAGTCAGATTCGCTTCAGCCGTTTCGCGTGTCCGCCGATGATCTTCAGGGCGAGATTGTCGGGCAGAAGTTTCGGGATCGCCGCCAGCAGATTGTTGCGCCAGCCGGGCACGACCCGCGGCCGATTGGCCTCCACCGCCGCATAGCCGACCCGGGCCACATGGTCCGCCGTCTGCCACATCCAGGCCGGATAGGCGGAGGACACCTCCTCACGGCTGCCGTTGACGTCGTGGAACTCGGTCAGAGTATAGCCGGGGCACAGGGCGGTGACGTTGACCCCCGTTCCCGCCAGCTCCAGATGCAGCCCCGCCGAGGCCTTGATCAGGAAACTCTTTATCGGTCCGTACAGGGTATCGCCGCCTGTCGCGGGCATCAGCCCCGCCAGCGAGGCCACATTCAGCACCCGTCCGAAGCCACGCTCGACCATGCCGGGGATCAGCAGTCGGCTCAGGGCGATCGGCGCCGTCAGCATGACGTCGATCATGGCGGCGTGTTCGTCCGGGTCGGTGGCGAGAAAGCCGCTCGTCCGGCTGAACCCTGCATTGTTGATCAGGGCATCGACCGTCAGGCCGCGCTGCTCCAGCGTCATGGCCAGCCGATGCGGCGCGTCCGGATCGGCCAGATCCGCGGTCAGGACGACGGCGGTCGCGCCATGGTCGACGGTCAGTTCGCGCGCCAGATCTTCCAGAAGCGTCGCGCGGCGGGCGACCAAAATCAGGTCCCAGCCCTTTTCGGCATAGACCCGGGCCAGGGCCGCGCCGATGCCGGCCGAGGCGCCGGTGATCAGGGCGGTGCGTTTCACCGGTGAGATCAGGCCGCGACCGGACAGGAGGCGTGGGGCGCGAAGGCCGCGAGGGACTCGGGACTTTCGGCCAGCAGGTCGGCGATGGTGATCCGGCTCAGGGCCTCATGGGCCGCGCTGTCGGCGGCGGTCAGGGCGCGGGCGACCTGACGCGGGATATGTTCACTGACCGGGCAGCCCTTGGCGCCCTGCGGCGGCGAGCCGAGGTGGGCGCAGCCGTTGACCGCGCGCAGCACCTGATCCAACCGAATCTCTTCGGGCCGACGCAGCAGCCAGCTGCCGCCGGACGCGCCAGGACGGGTGGCGATCAGCCCGGCCTTGGCCAGAAGGGCGGTGACGCGGCGGATCACCACGGGATTGGTCGGGATCGAGCCGGCCAGCACGGCGCTGGGCATGGCGCGCGCAGCATCATACGCGTCCTTGTGGGCCAGATAGGCCAGGGCGTGGGCGGCGACGGGAAAGCGTTGGCTGTCTGACATTTTTGCTCGGTTCCAGCCCCCAAGGTAAGCGTTCCGTGGCGGATTCACAAATCGGTGTGGCGGATCGGGAGAACACGGTGCAACTGAAACCGGTGTCGCACGATTGAACCGGGCGCGGAATGAGCCTACAGGCGCTCCGCTTTGATGGGCGCGCCGATCGCGCAGCCCGGAGGATATTCATGGCTGGGGATGCTCCCCGAGGCGACGGCGCTCCCCCCGCTCCGCCCACCTCGATTACCGACACGACCGGCGTCGCCGCCGGAGCGCACGCCGCCGCCCATGGCGGCCACGGCGGCCACGCCGCGGTCAAGACCGGCTTCTGGGGCCTGACCATCGGCGCCATCGGCGTCGTTTTCGGGGACATCGGCACCAGCCCGCTCTACGCCCTGCGCGAGGCCATCGCTCATGCCCAGTCGGGCGTCGGCGGCGATCTGGCCATCGTCGGCGTCGTTTCGCTGGCCTTCTGGGCCCTGATGATCGTTGTGACGTTCAAATACGTCATCTTCCTGATGCGCGCCGACAACAAGGGCGAGGGCGGGACCTTGGCCCTGATGGCTCTGGCCACGCATGCGATCGGCCGACGCAGCGCCTGGATCTTCATCCTCGGCGTCTGCGGCGCGGCCCTCTTCTACGGCGACGGCATCATCACCCCGGCCATTTCGGTGCTTTCGGCCATCGAGGGCGTGAAGGACGCGCCGGGCGTGGGGACCTCGCTTGACCCCTTCATCGTGCCCATCGCGGCCGCCATCCTCGTCGGCCTGTTCCTGGTCCAGTCGCGCGGCACCGCGGGTCTGGCCAAATTCTACGGCCCGATCACCGCCGTCTGGTTCCTCAGCCTCGGCGTCATCGGCCTGATCCACATCTTCGACGACCCCAGCATTCTGCGCGCCCTGTCGCCCCACTATGGCGTCATGCTGCTGCTGGATGACGGCTTCCTGGGCTTCATCATCCTGGGGTCGGTCTTCCTGGCTGTGACCGGGGCCGAGGCCCTCTATGCCGACATGGGTCACTTCGGTAAGGCGCCGATCCGCGCCGGCTGGCTCTGCTTCGTGCTGCCCTGCCTGACCCTGAACTATCTGGGTCAGGGCGCGATGATCCTGTCGCACCCCGGCGCCGCCGATAACCCCTTCTGGGCCATGGTGCCCGAGCTGGCCTATTGGCCGATGCTGGGTCTGGCCACCGTCGCCACCGTCATCGCCTCCCAGGCCGTGATCACCGGCGCCTTCTCGGTGACCCAGCAGGCCGTCCAGCTGGGCCTCCTGCCGCGCATCGATATCCGCTTCACCTCCGAGACCCAGGCCGGCCAGATCTTCGTGCCCGCGGTGAACACCTTCCTGATGGTCGGGGTCCTGACCCTGCTGGTGGTGTTCCAGAGCTCGCATAATCTGACCGCCGCCTATGGCGTCGCCGTCACCGGGGTCATGCTGATCAACACCCTGATGAGCTTCCCGGTCATCACCAAGAAGTGGGGCTGGTCGATCTGGACCACCCTGGCCTGCCTGATCCCGTTCGGCTTCATCGACACCGTCTTCCTGACCTCGAACCTGCTCAAGATCCCCGACGGCGCCTGGCTGCCGCTGGTGCTCGGCGCGATCCTGATCCTGATCATGTGGACCTGGACGCGCGGTTCCCAGATCCTGACCGCCAAGGCCAAGAAGGACAGCCTGCCGCTGACCGATCTGATCGAGATGCTGCGCGCCCGTCCGCCGCATCGCGCCCCGGGAACGGCCATCTTCCTGACCTCGGACCCCGACGTCGCCCCGGTCGCCCTGATGCACAATCTCAAGCACAACAAGGTGCTGCACGAGAAGAACGTCATCCTGACGGTGCGCACGACCGACCGGCCGCGCGTGCCGGATTCGGAACGGGTCCTGATGGAGCCCATCAACGAGGACTTCAAGAAGATCACCCTGAGCTACGGCTTTATGGAGAGCCCGGTCGTCCCGCGCGCCCTGGGTCTGTGCCGCAAACAGGGGCTGAAGTTCGACATCATGTCGACCAGCTTCTTCCTCGGCCGCCGCTCGGTCATTCCTTCGGCCAGCCAGGGCATGCCCCTGTGGCAGGACAAGCTGTATATCTTCCTGATGCGTAACGCCGCGAACCCGACCGACTTCTTCCACATTCCGCCCGGACGGGTGGTCGAGCTCGGCACGCAGGTCTCGGTTTGACCGGCGGAACCCCCAAGGGGAAAGACTCCGGCGCGCGCGGTCGCCGCCTCGCCGACAAGGCGCGCGGTCCCCGCCGTGAGCCGAAGCCGCAGGTCCAGAACCCCAACGATGACTCGGTCGATGTCGGCGTCGAGGCCCGCGTCGCCGCCGGCGTCCTGCTCAACGCGGCCCTGATCCGTCGCGGCGGCCTCGACGAGGCCCTGGCCCTGCCCGCCGTCACCGCCCTGCCGGGACCGGACCGCGCCTTCGCCCGCGCCGTGGCCATGGCGGCGCTGCGCCGTCTGGGCGAGATCGACCAGATCCTCGACCGCAAGCTCCAGAAGCGGCCGCCCGAGGCCGTCCGCACCCTGATGCGCATCTCCCTGGCCCAGACGCTGGTGCTCGAGACCCCGGCCTTCGCGGCGGTGTCTACGGCTGTGAAGCTGGCCGAGCGCGATCCCAAGACCCGGCCCTACAAGAACCTCGTGAACGCCGTCCTGCGTGGCATCGACCGCGAAGGCCCCGGCCTGACCACGGCGGAATCGAACCTGCCCGAGTGGATCGCGGCGCGCTGGAAACAGACCTATGGCGACCAGGCCCTGATCGGCCTGGCCCTCGCCGCCCGCGAGGAGCCGCCGACCGACCTCAGCCTCAAACCCGGTCAGGATGCGGCCGCCCTTGCTGAAGCCGTCGAGGGCGAGGTGCTCCCCGGCGGTTCGGTCCGCACGGGCCGTCGCGGCGACGTCGCGGCCTGGCCCGGCTTCAAGGACGGAAACTGGTGGGTCCAGGACGCCGCCGCCGCCGTGCCCGTCCGCCTGCTGGCTCCCATGGCCGGCGAGACCGCCCTCGACATGTGCGCCGCCCCGGGCGGCAAGACGCTGCAGATCGCGGCCGCCGGCGCGACCGTTCAGGCGCTGGACCGTTCCGAGGCCCGCCTCAAACGCCTGCGTCAGAATCTCGACCGCACCGGGCTTGAGGCCGCCATCGCCGTCATGCCGGCCGAGGACTGGCTGGACAGCCGCACCTTCGACGCCGTCCTGCTCGACGCCCCCTGCACCGCCACCGGCACCTTCCGCCGCAATCCGGAAGTCCTGCGCGCCACCAAGCCGGCGGATGTGGGCAAGCTGGCCGATGTCCAGCACAGGCTGCTCGACGCCGCCGCGGAACGCGTCGCCCCGGGCGGTCGCATGGTCTATTGCGTCTGCTCTCTGGAGCGGGAGGAGGGCGAGACCCAGATCATCGCCTTCCTGCGCCGCAACCCGGCCTTCCGCACGGTGACGGCCGAGCCGGCCGCCGTCGGCGCCCCCGCCGAGGCCCTGACCCCCGAGGGCTGGCTGCGCATCCTGCCCTCCATGTGGGCCGAAAACGGCGGCCTCGACGGCTTCTTCGCCGCGAAGCTGGAGCGGGTTCAGGGCTAGATCAAAGTCGGGGGAGCCTTGCCCCCCGGCGCGACCCGTCTTATCCCGTGCGCATGACCGCGCCCCTGATCTGTCCCTCGATCCTCGCCAGCGATTTCGCGAAGCTTGGCTCAGAAGTCGCCGCCATCGAGGCGGCGGGCGCCGACTGGGTCCATGTCGACGTCATGGACGGCCATTTCGTGCCCAACATCACCATTGGCCCGGACGTTGTGAAGGCCCTGCGGCCGCACGCCAAACTGCCCTTCGACGTCCATCTGATGGTCGCCCCGGTCGATCCCTGGCTCGAGGCCTATCGCAACGCCGGCGCCGACATCCTGACCGTCCACCCCGAGAGCGGGCCGCACCTGCACCGGACGCTGGGCCGCATCCGCCAGCTGGGCGCCAGGGCCGGCGTCGTGCTCAATCCCGGCACCTCGCTGAGCGTGCTCGAGGACGTGGTCGAGCTGGTCGATCTGGTGCTCATCATGTCGGTCAATCCGGGCTTCGGCGGCCAGTCCTTCATCGACAGCTCTCTGCGCAAGATCGAGCGCACCCGTGCCCTGCTCGACGCCGCCGGGTCCAAGGCCCATCTGCAGGTCGACGGCGGGGTCACCGCCGCCAACGCGGGCGCCTGCGTCTCCGCCGGGGCCGACGCCCTCGTGGCCGGCACGGCCGTGTTCAAGGGCGGGCCTGAGGCCTACGCCGCCAACATCGCCGCACTGAAGGCCGCGTGAATCCCCTCGGTCCCTTCGCCCCCCGGCCCGCCGAGGCCGAGGGGCCCGCGCCCGGCGCCATCCCGGGGCTCAGGGGCGCGCCCGTGCGCACCCCGATCCGCTCCGGCGGCCCCCATACTGGCCCGACCATGTGGCCCGCCATCCTCGGCCGCCTGCTCACACGCCAGATGTGGATCGAGCTCTACGGCCTGCCCGGCTATGGCCTGACCCTCGCCGGCGCCCTGACCGGGGGCAAAGCCACCGCGCTCGCCGCCACTCCGCGCGACTTCCGTCCCGCCGATGCGACCCTGGGCAAGGCCCTGCTCGACGGCCGCTTCACCTTGGCCGGCGTCAGCCTTGAGGTCGCGGCGCCCGAGGATCCGTGGGACCGGCCCAGCCCCTCGCGCAGCTTCGCCGTCGACCTGCACGCCTTCGCCTGGCTGCCGGCCCTGATGCTCCAGGGCGACCGCGGCGCGCGCGAGGCCCTGCGTCTGACCTTGGCCTGGGCCGATCATTTCACCCGCTGGTCGCCCTTCGCCTGGGAGCCCGGCATTCTGGCGCGGCGGGTGTTCAACCTGTCCTGCGCCGCCCGCCGGATGGGAGGCGTGGCCACCGAGGTCGAGCGTCTGCGGCTGTGCGACATCCTCGCCCGTCAGGGGCGTCAGCTGCTGCGTCCGCCCGGCGGCCTCGCGGGCAAGGCCGAGCGCATGATCGCCGCGGCCCTCGCCGGCTGCGTTCTCGCCGGACCGCCCGGTGTCTCGATCCGCAAGGCGGCGCTCAGCCGCCTGAACGGCGCCCTGCGCGTCACGGTCCAGGGCGACGGCGGCCACGCCTCGCGCAATCCCGAGGCCGGCCTCAGCCTGCTGCTCGACCTCCTGACCCTCGACGACGCCCTGTCACAGCTGTCGGAGCCCCTGTCCGAGGCCGCCGCCGGCGCCATCCAGCGCCTGACCTCGGCCCTCAGGGTACAGACCCTGCCCGACGGCCGTCTGACCAGCTTCCAGGGCGGGGGCCCGTCCAAGGCCGATCTGGTCGCCGCCGCCCGGGCCCATGACGACTGGACCCAGAGCCCGGGCGCCCAAGCGCCGCTGGCCGGTCTCGTCGGCGGCCTGCGCCGCATCCACGGCTCCCTGCTGACCGTCATCGCCGACACCGGCGCCCTGTCGCACGGGGCCTGGGGCGAGGCCGCCTGCGCCCAGCCTCTGGCGCTCGAGGTCTGCTGCGGCAAGGACCGGCTGATCACCGGCTGCGGCTGGACGCCTCGCGCGGGCGACCGTCAGGGCCTGCGCCTGACCCCGGCCCACACCACCCTGACGCTGGGCGAAATCTCGCTCGGCGACCCGCTCGGCGGCTGGAAGGGCGACCTTCTGGGCCCGCGCATGATCGGCCGCCCGATCCACGTCACCAACGAGCACCGCGAGGGCGAAGGCGCCGTCTGGCTGGAGCTGGAGCATGACGGCTGGGCCGTGCCCTTCGGCCTGCTGCACCAGCGCCGCCTCTATCTGGACCAGCGTCTGGACGAACTGCGCGCCGAGGAGCGGCTACACCCGGCCCCCGGCCACGAGGAAGACGTTCGCGCCATCGCCGCCCCCTATGCCGTCCGCTTCCATCTGGAGCCCGGGGTTCAGGCCTCACTGGCCCGCGATCGCCGCTCCATCCTGCTGCGCGGCCATTCGGGACGCGGCTGGTGGTTCCGCACCGATGGCCCCGACGTCGCCATCGAGCCCAGCGTCCACATCGACGACGGCCTGACCCGGCGATCCTTGCAGATCGTCGTGCGCGGCTCGGCCCGCACCGACGCGGAGACCAGGATCCGCTGGAAGCTCAGCCCCGCCGGCGCCGCGGGCGACCCGGTCTAGGACCATGAGATGATCCGGCTTCGGCTCGCCATCGCCGCCCTCTTTGTCGCCGCCGGAGCGGTGACTGTCGCTTCAGCAGTGGGATGGGTTTCGGCCGACGCCGCCCAGACCCTCTTCATCGGCCTGTGGCTGTTCGGGGGGCTTCCCCTCGGCGCGTGGCTTTTGTGGTCGCGCGCGCGGAGAAAGTAGGGCTCAGGCGTCCCTCCTTGGGTGACGCCCCGGTTCATGAGTGTTAAGGGCGCGCGCAATCGCTCCCCGATTCTACCGACCCGGACGAAACCCATGCCCGCAGCTCCCGATTTCCCGCCCGCTCCTGACCGGGTGAAGCCCGTCCGCGCCCTGATCTCCCTGTCCGACAAGGCGGGTCTGGAAGAGGCGGCGCGCGCGATGCACGACGCGGGCGTCGAGCTGGTCTCCACCGGCGGCACCCGGGCGGCGATCGCGGGCTTCGGCCTGCCGGTCAAGGACGTCGCCGATCTGACGGGCTTCCCCGAGATGATGGACGGCCGGGTCAAGACCCTGCACCCCGTGGTTCACGGCGGCCTGCTGGGCGTGCGCGACGCCACCGAGCACAAGGCGGCCATGGACGAACACGGCATCGGCCCGATCGATATCGTCTGGATCGACCTCTATCCGTTTGAATCCACCGTCGCCTCGGGCGCGGGCTTCGACGCGGTGATCGAGAACATCGACATCGGCGGTCCGGCCATGATCCGCTCGGGCTCCAAGAACCACGGCTATGTCGCCGTCGCCGTCGACGCCGGGTCCATCGCCCTGATCGTCGAGGCCCTCAAGGCCGAGGGTTCGACCGACCTCGCCCTGCGCAAACGCCTCGCCGCCCGCGCCTTCGCCCGCACCGCCGCCTATGACGCCGCCGTCTCGGGCTGGTTCGCCGGCCAGCTGGACGACGCCGCCCCGGCCCGCAAGTCGATCGCCGGATCCCTGGCCCAGACCCTGCGCTACGGCGAGAACCCGCACCAGACGGGCGCCTTCTACCGCACCGGAGAGGCTCGCCCCGGCGTCGCCCACGCCACCCAGATCCAGGGCAAGGAGCTGGGCTACAACAACATCGCCGACGCCGACGCCGCCTATGAGCTGGTCGCCGAGTTCGAGCAGCCGGCCGTGGTCATCGTCAAACACGCCAACCCCTGTGGCGTCGCGGTCGGCAAGGACCTGTCCGAAGCCTATGCCCGCGCGCTGGAATGCGACGCCGTCTCGGCCTTCGGCGGCGTCATTGCCGTCAACCGCCCGCTGAACGGCGCCGACGCCCGCGCCATCACCGACATCTTCACCGAAGTGGTCATCGCCCCCGGCGCGGACGAGGAGGCGAAGGAAATCTTCGCGGCCAAGAAGAACCTGCGCCTGTTGATCACCGACGGCCTGCCCGACCCGCACGGTGCGGGCGAGGTCTTCCGCTCGGTCGCCGGCGGCTTCCTGGTCCAGTCGCGCGACCGCTCGCTGATCAAGCCGGCTGATCTCAAGATCGTGACCAAGCGCCAGCCGACCCCGACCGAGATCCAGGACATGCTGTTCGCCTTCACCGTGGCCAAACACGTCAAGTCCAACGCCATCGTCTATGCCAGGGACGGCCAGACGGCGGGCATCGGCGCCGGTCAGATGAACCGCCGCGACTCGGCCCGCATCGCCGCCATCCGCGCCCGTGAGGCCGGTGAAGCCAAGGGTCTGGCCCATTCCCTGGCCGAGGGTTCGGCCTGCGCGTCCGAAGCCTTCTTCCCCTTCGCCGACGGCCTTCTGGAAGCGGTTGCGGCGGGCGCCACGGCGGTCATCCAGCCCGGCGGCTCGATGCGCGACGCCGAGGTCATCGCCGCCGCCGACGAAAAGGGCATCGCCATGGCCTTCACCGGCGTGCGGGTGTTCAGGCACTGATCACACACCGCTCACCCCGGCGAAGGCCGGGGTCCAGATTCACATCTGCTGCTTGAAGTTCTGCGCTCTGCACGGCTCTGCCGCAGGCCCGGTGTCTGGATCTGAATCCCGACTTTCGTCGGGATGAGCGGTGAAGATTGACCACCCCACACAGCAAAACGGCGGCCCGATGATCGGGCCGCCGTTTTTCGTTTCCGTCTGGAGTGGCGTCTCAGCCCCGGGCCGGACGCAGCCCCTGGACATCGGCCTGCATCGTCGCCGGCTTGCGCTCGCCGCCCTGGGCGATGATGCGGTCGATGCGGGCCTTTTCGGCGCGGAAGGCGGCCAGATCGGCGCCGGCGAGGACTGTGCCCTCGGAGGTGCGGACCGAGGCCGGGTTGATCCGCTGGCCGTTGCGCCAGATTTCATAGTGCAGGTGCGGGCCGGTCGAGGCGCCGGTCGTGCCGACATAGGCGACGATCTGGCCCTGCGACACGCGCTGGCCGGCGCGGATGCCCGAGCCGTAGCGCGACAGGTGGCCATAACCGGTTTCGAGGCCGTTCGAGTGACGGATGCGCAGCCAGTTGCCGTAGCCGCCCCAGCGGCGGGCCTCGACCACCACGCCGTCGGCGGGGGCCACGACCGGGGTGCCGGTCACGGCGGCATAGTCCATGCCCTGGTGCATCTTGCGGAAGCCCGACAGCGGGTGGACCCGCACGCCGAAGCCCGAGGAGATGCGGCGGAAGGTGGCGAGCGGCGCGCGCATCGCCGTGGTCTTCAGGTTCTTGCCGCTGGCGTCGAAATAGGCGGTCTCGCGGGCGCCGGCGGGCTTGAAGCGATAGAAGGCCTGGCCCTTGATCTCGGCGTACATCAGGTCGCCGGTCGAGACCGTGCGGCCCTGTTCGGTGACCGAGCGGTCGAACACCAGGGTGAACTCGTCGGCCCCGCGCACGTCGCGGCGCATGTCGACCTTGCCCGAGAAGACCTGGGTGGCGCGGCGGATGATGGCCGAGGTGGCCCCGAAGGCGCCGGCCGAGGAGGCCAGCGAGGAGTTCACCGTGCCGTGGGCGACGACGATCTCGTGCGTCACCTTCTCGTCGAGGGCGCGCAGGCGCAGGGCGCCGTCGAAGCTGCGCGAAACGGTTAGCTGGCTGGCCGGGCCGGTGCGCATCGTCAGGCCGATCAGCCGGGCCTCGCCCATGCCGCCGCGCGGCTTGGAAATGGCGGTCTCGAACTTCAGACCGGCGCGCAGATCGGCCAGGTCGAAGGCGTTGGAAATGGTTTCGGCGACGGCGTGGGCGTCGGCCTCGCCGATGCCGGTGCGGCGCACGGCCTGTTCGAAGGTCTCGCCCTTGCGGATCTGGACGTTGACGGCTTCGGGGGCGGTCAGGCCTTCGGGCGCATTGGCCGAGGCGAAGGCGCGCGCCTCAAGGTTGGCCACCTGTTGAGAGGTCAGTTCGGGAACTTCCGCCGCCTGGGCGGGTTGGTACACTCGACCGGCCAGCATCGCGACCGTCAGCGCAGCGGCGGCGGTCAGCAGGTGCGGCGCAAAACGCGTCGGTTGGCGGCGTGGATCGAACTGAGCCATCGGTCCCCAGGAAATGACGACGCCCGACGGCGCCACTCAACAGTATGCAAGGATCGCGCCCGGTGTCCCCCGGTGTCGCGAGACAAGCCGTATAGCCTGCCGGTGTCACAATGGGAAGCAGTCCGTTACATTCGGTTAACGCTCCTGTATTCCAGCGCTGGCGGGCGTTTTCGCCGAACAGGCGATGAGATTATAACCAAAGACATTCAGCTGAGCCGTTTGACGCAACTGACAGTAGTTCAGTTAGACTAAAGGTGTTTCAAGGTCACAGCGCGTGGCCTCAAAGCAACTCTGAACCGTGCGAAGCGCTCGCAGAAATCACTCAAACAATTTTACGTTCCGGCCCGGCCCTGTGCGAGATTGGGTCATGCCCCGCCCCGTCTCCCGTCTCCGGCGCCTGCTCTGGTCCATCAGCCTGGCCTGCGTCATCGCGGCAGTCTCGACCTTGGGTCTGGCCTGGGTCTGGCGACTGATCGGCGGCGGGGCGCTCAGTCTGCACGGCTGGATCGCCATGGGGCTGGGCATTCTGGGGACGGTGGCGCTCAGCTGGGTCTTGATGAGCCTCGCCTTCCGCTCGGACCGCGAGGGTTGGGACGACCGCGTCGACAACAGTCTGGATCCCGGCCGCGAGGAGAACCGGTCCGGGGACGACGACCTGATCTACTAGGCCGCGATCCCTTCGCCCTTCAGGACGCGCAGACCTAGGGCCGGGGCCAGAAGCCCTTCGGCCAGGGCCCGCACCACGGGGACGGCCACGGCGTCGCCCATCAGCTTCAGCGCCGCGCTCTCGCTGCCCGGCAGCCGATAGGCCTCGGCCAGTCCCATCAGCCGCGCGGTCTCGCGCCCCGTCAGCCGCCGCGCGCGGACCTGTCCGGCCTCGCACACCAGCACATACTGGCGCGACGATCCGCCCGAGGGGGTGCGCAGACAGCCGGCGAGGCCGTCCAGCCTCAGCTCCAGCCGCTGGACCTTGACCCCGGTCTCGGTCCGCACCCGCCGGAAGGCCGCCGCCACCCGGCGCTCGCCCGAGGCCAGGGCCGCCTCCAGCCGGGCCCGGTGCAGGGGCGCCGAAAGGGCCAGCAGGTCTTGCGTCTGGTTCGCATCGAACCAGTCGACCGCCGCATCCGGCTCCAGCAGGGCGGCGAGGTCCAGGTTGCGCCGCGGCGGGGCGGGCAGGGACCACCAGGCCCAGTTCGCCTTCACCGCCTCGGGCAGCCGGTCATGGGCCGCGATCAGGCGCGGCGAATGGAAGATGCCAGGTGCAGCCTCGGCTCCTGCCGCGTCCTTCAACCCGACGATGAACAGCCGGGGCCGCGACTGCGGCAGCCACAGTCCCGCGTCCATCTCCAGCGCCCCGACGCGGTAGCCCCCCTCGGTCAGGGCCTGACAGACGGCGGCGAAGTCCCGCCCGCCCGCCGAGGTCAGCAGCCCGACCACATTCTCGATCGCGATCGCTCGCGGCGCCCGACCCTCGTCGGCCAGTCCCTTCATCAGCCGCCAGAACCCCCAGAAGGCCCCCGATCGCCGCGCCTCCAGCCCGCCGCGCGCCCCGGCCAGACTGACGTCCTGACAGGGGGACGAGGCCCAGCACAGGTCGGGCGTCCCCGGCAGATCGGCGGTCGTCAGGTCCCAGACGTCGCCTTCGTGCAGGGGCGTATCGTGATGGTTGGCGCGAAAGGCACGGGCCTTGGCCGCATCGATGTCATTGGCCATCAGGGTATGGAAGCCGGCGCTCGCCAGCCCGATCCCCGCCAGCCCGCCGCCGGCGAAGAACTCGAGCACGCCTCCCGGCGCCACCTTGGCTGCTGAATTGTCCCCGCGAATCGCCATGTGCGGATTCTAGGCGCCCCCGAATCTGTTGGCGACATCCATTGGCGACGGACTTGACCCGGCAGGCGCTGTGGGGACCATAGCGGCGTCCTGGTCCCCCTCCGGAAAGCCCCCAATGCGCCCCATCCTGCTCCTCGCCCCGCTCGCCCTTCTGGCCGCCTGTTCCCAGGGTACGACCGAGAAGACCGAGGCTCCGGCCGACGCTCCGACCCCGGCCAGCCTGGGCGGGGTCGATCTGAACCAGCCGTTGCGCGCGCTCGGGACCGAGCCCTTCTGGAGCGTGGAGATCACGAAGGACGCCATGGTCTATACCGGCGTCGATCGCGACACCCGGCGTGCGGCCAACCCCCAGCCCGTCGTCCTGGGCGCCAAGGCCGTCTACACCGCCGCCACCGAGGACGGCGCCGAGATGGTCGTGACCCTGATCGCCACCGAATGCTCGGACGGGATGAGCGACCGCCTCTATCCCCTGACGGCCCGGGTCCAGATGGGCGAGGCCACCCTGACGGGTTGCGCCGCTTCCCAGACCTTCCTCAACAGCCAGCCGCCCGCCTGAACGGACAGGGCCTAGCCGTCGCCCAGCAGGGCGCCGACGCCGGGAACCGTCTTCACCGCCTCGCCCATCCAGTCGCGGCCGGTCGCTCCGGTGACCGCATCGCGGGCGGCGGGCAGCAGACGTTTCAGCTCGTCCTTGCCGATCCCCACGCGTTTCAAGCGGTCCAGCAGGCCCATGGCGTCGCCGATGGCCGCGCCCGAGACCCCGCCCGCGCTCTTCATCAGCCCGCCCATCAGTCCGCCGCCGCGCGGCTTCGCCTCGGGCGACAGCGCCAGATCCGCCGCGCCCGGTACGGCGGCATAGAAGGCGTCGCGCGCCTCAGGCGCCGCATGCTTCTCCAGCAGGCCCAGCGCCCCGATCAGCGCAGCCCGCGCCTGATCCGGCTCCTGCCCGGCCTTCGCCGAGGCCTGCGACATCACGTCTTCGATCGAAATGGTGTTGTTCATCGCGCCCTTAACGGTTCTCAAAGCCCAATGATCCTAAGGATCGGGCATGACCCAGACGCAGAACGCCGAGCCGGATCACCTCCACGCCGCCCATCTGGTGCAGGCGAACGGCGCCCCGACGGACCTGCGCTCGCTCACGGCCCTGCGCTTCATGGCCGCCATGTGGGTCGCCGTCTACGCCCTGTGGGACAATCTGGCGGTGACCTTCAAGCCGGCGGTGATCGCCAAGGGCTATCTGGGCGTCGAGCTCTTCTTCGTCCTGTCGGGCTTCATCCTCTGTCACGTCTATCTGGCGTCGGCCGGAGAGAAGCGCTTCAACTATCGCGAATTCCTCTGGGCCCGCATCGCCCGGGTCTATCCCCTGCACATCGCTACCCTTCTGGCCGTCATGGCGCTGGGCTTCGCCGCCCTCTTCGCGGGCATGAGCATCGACGGCAGCGTCATGAGCTGGGCCTCCCTGCCCGCCAACCTCTTCATGGTCCATGCCTGGGGTCTGGCGCCCGAGGCGGGCTGGAACCACCGGTCCTGGTCCATCTCGGCCGAATGGTTCGCCTATCTTTCCTTCCCCCTCTTCGCCTTCGCGGCCTGGAAGCTGCGGCATCGCCCGGTCACGGCCATCGCCGGGGCCCTGATCCTGCTGGGCGGCCTCTATTTCGTCTTCCCGCGCCTGGCGGGCTTCCCCCTGACCGAGGCGACCATCGCCTGGGGCGCGCTCCGCATCGTCCCCTGCTTCGCCTATGGCTGCGCCCTCTATCTGGCCTTCCGCCGCGCGCCCCTGGCCATGCCCGGCCTGATCGCCGCCACCGCCGCCGCCCTGATGATCGCCGCCGCCGCGCTTCAGCTGTGGGACGGGATCATCGTCGCCCTCGCCGGCGCCCTGATCCTCGGCCTGGCCAGCCTGCCCAACGCCCGCGCCGGCTGGCTGTCCTCGAAGCCGGCCGTCTATCTCGGGGAGATCAGCTATTCGGTCTATATGGTCGTGGTGCCCTGGCAGCTGCTGGCCGTGAATCTTGCGGCCAAGCTGACCAACGCCCCGGACAAGCATCTTCACGTTTTCGTGTGGCTGGCGATCGTTCTGGCCCTGCCGCTGGTCGCGGCGGCGTCCTACCACCTCGTGGAATTCCCCGCCCGGCGGGCATTGAAGGGGTTGGCCGCCCGTCGCCGCACTGCGGCAAAGCTCTCTCGCAGCGCACAATCACTCGCCTGAAAGTCGGGGTTTCCCCTGAGAGGCTAATCGTCTACCCAAGGGTCGGGCGTAACAATCGGACACATAGACGGCATGAAGAAACGGCTCGCCGCCGCTGTGGTTGCAGCGTCCCTGGGATTTTTCGCGGTTGGCGTAACGCCGTCCGCCGCCCTGGCCGCAGATAACGCCCGCGATCCCTACTGGCAGTGCGTGACGTTCGCCCGGATGTTTTCGGGCATCCAGATCTTCGGCGACGCCTGGACCTGGTGGTCGCAAGCCGTCGACAAGTTCCGCACCGGCCGCGCCCCCGAGACCGGCTCCGTCCTGGTGTTCCGTCCCGAGGGTCGCATGACCCGGGGCCACGTCGCCGTCGTCTCCGACATCCTGACCGACCGCGTGATCCGCGTCACCCACGCCAACTGGGGCGGCAGCCGCGGCAAGGTCGAGGAAAACGTCACCGTCGTCGACGTTTCCAGCCAGAACGATTGGAGCGAGGTCAAGGTGTGGTACAGCCCGGTGCATGACCTCGGCACGACCGTCTATCCGACCTACGGGTTCATCTATAACGGCGCGCGCGACGCCTTCGACGGCGCCCGCCAGATGGCGTCGGCCGACGCCTCGACCGCTTCGGTCGGCGCTCAGAACTAATCCCTGCAGGGACGGCGCGGCGTGATCCGCGTCTGTCACGCCGGCAGCGGCGTCTGTGAGCCGGTCCAGGGCCCGGTCCTCGACTGGACCCTGCCCCCCGACGCCCTCTGGATCGACATGGTCGCCCCGACCCCCGACGAGGATCGGGCGGTCGAAAAGGCCCTGGGCCTGTCCGTCCCCACCCGCGATGAAATGGCCGAGCTGGAGGCCTCCAGCCGTCTGTATCGTGAGAACGGCGCCACCTATGTCACCGCCGACATCATTCACAACGGCGACGCCGACACCCCGACCATCGACCCGGTCACCTTCGTCCTGACCAAGGGACCGCTGGTCACCATCCGCTATTTCGATCCCAAACCCTTCACCATGCTGGTCGACAAGCTGGAGCGGGAGCCGAACCTGTGCTCGACCGGCGCGGACCTGTTCCTGAACCTGATGGAGGCGATCATCGACCGGGCCTCCGACATCCTGTCGGTCAACGCCAACAAGGTCGACGCCGTCGCCACTCACGTCTTCGCCGAGGGCAAGCAGGTCGGCTTCGAGCATCTGCTGACCAAGCTGGGCCGCGCCCATATCGCCAATGCCCGGATCGAACAGTCCCTGGCCGGCCTGGCGCGCATCTTCGTCTATATCGCCTCCGATGAGCGTATCGACCACGTCCCGGATTCACGCGAGCATCTGCGCTCGCTCAGCGGCGACGCCGCCAGTCTGATCTCTCACAACCAGGCGGTCGCGGCGGGGATCAATTTCCAGCTCTCGGCGGCGCTCGGCATGATCAACATCCAGCAGTCGTCGATCTTCAAGGTCTTCTCGCTGTTCACCGTGGCCTTCCTGCCCCCGACCCTGATCGGCGCCATCTACGGCATGAATTTCGAGCACATGCCCGAACTGCACGAGACCTGGGGCTATCCGGCCGCCCTCGTCGCCATGGTCGTCGCCGCGGCGCTTCCCCTGCTGTGGTTCAAGCGGAAAGGCTGGCTCTAGCCGCCCTCGCCGGTCAGTGTTCCGGCCGGATCGAGAACTGGAAGGCCACCAGGCCTTCGGAGACCTCGCGGTCGATGCCGGTGCCGCTGTGGATGCCGTCGGCCTTCAGCTCGCGATAGACGACGCCGAACGAGGTCTGCATGTCGCCCCGGCGCATGGCCACCCCGATGGAGGCGTCGCCGAGGAAGGAGGAGCCGCGCTCCTGGCTCATGCCCGAACGGGTGTAGTCGCCGTCGCGGTTGCGCGCGAAATTATAGCCGACCGCCCGGCCGGATCCCGCCGCATAGACATACCAGCGCGACCGTTCGCCGAAGGCGCTGGAGCCGCGCGGCACCAGACGCTCGATGTCGGAGCCGATCTTGAGCGTGGCGCCGGCCTCGGCCGAGCCGCCCTCGTCGCCGACGCCGATCCCGGCGTGGGGCGTCAGGCTGACTTCCAGGCCCGAGGCCGTATAGCCCCGCGCCACCGGCCAGCCGCGCGTATAGCTGACGTCATAGCCATCGACGGCGAAGTCGCTCTCGTCATGCAGGGTCGCCGGCAGGGGCGAGCCGTCGGCGCGGCGCAGCGTCCCGTGGGTCGTCACCCGAAGCCGGTCCGTATAGCCGTCGCCCTCGCGCCAGACATCCGACCGGCTGGTCGCGGCGAAGGGCGAGGCGCGCTCTGCGGCCGGGGCGAACCGGTCGGTGGGATAGGCGCTCTGGAAATCGATGGCCGGTCCGAAGTCGGCCGCTGCCGGGGCGTTGGAGACGGCATAGGATTGCTGGTTCAGCCGGGCCATCTGCGACGGGGTTCCCGCGCCGCTGACGGGCGCGCCGCTGACCGGGCCGCTGACGGGAACCAAGGGTGCGGCGGCGTGGGTGGCGGGGGTCGGAGCGGGAGAAACCTGGACCTTCAGGGCCTGGATTTCCTGGGCCCGGGCCCACTCAGGGGTCAGAGTCGATTGGGCGAACGCCGAGGTCGCGGAAACCCCGAAGACGGCCAGACCGACGATGACACACCCGAAACGCTTCAACGGTCCCCTCACAGCCGTGAACGTCTGATTACCCTGACTCGAATCCGGGCAGACGCCAAACGACTTTTTCACGACACAATCCTGACGCCTGACCAACGCAGGTGTGGAGAGGTCGGTTCCCGGAGGGAGGGTCCGGTTGATTACCCATGCAACGGGGGATGGATTCCCCACCCCCGGCTCAGGGCGTCATGCTCGCCTTATTGGCAGGCGAGGCACTCGTCATAGTCGGTGCGGGCGGCAGAGAAGAGGTCCGGCTGGTTCGGATCGACCTCGGTCCCTTCGGCCTCGGCCTTGTCGTCGGCGCCGGCGAAGGCGGCCCGCTGAACCGACTTGGAGCGCAGATAGTAAAGCGACTTCACGCCGGTCTCCCAGGCGCGCCAGTGCAGCATGTGCAGGTCCCACTTGTTGACGTCGCCGGGGATGAACAGGTTGATCGACTGGGCCTGGCAGATTTCCGGCGAGCGGTCGGCCGACAGTTCCACGACCCAGCGCTGGTCCAGTTCGAAGGCGGTCTTGTAGATGCCCTTCTCGTCGTCGCTCAGCATGTCGAGGTGCTGGACCGAGCCCTCATGCTCCAGGATCGAGGACCAGACGCCGGCGGTGTTGGCGCCCTTGGTCTCCAGCAGCTCTTCCAGATAGGGGTTCTTGACCGCGAACGAGCCCGACAGGGTCTTGTGGGTATAGATATTGGCCGGGATCGGCTCGATGCCGGCGCTCGTGCCGCCGCAGATGATCGAGATCGAGGCGGTCGGGGCGATGGCCAGCTTGTGCGAGAACCGCTCCATCACGCCACGCTCGGCGGCGTCCTCGCAGGCGCCCTTCTCTTCGGCCAGCAGGCGGCTGGCCTTGTCGGCCTCACGACGCAGGTGTTTGAACAGGCGCATGTTCCACGACTTGGCCATGGCGCTTTCGAAGGCCACGCCCTGTGACTGCAGGAAGGAGTGGAAGCCCATCAGGCCCAGACCCACCGAACGCTCGCGCTTGGCCGAATAGACGGCCGCCTTCATTTCCGGCGGGGCGCGCTTGATGAAGTCCTCCAGGACATTGTCGAGGAAGCGCATGATGTCCTCGATGAAGCGGGGCTCCTCGCGCCACTCCAGGAATTTCTCGGCGTTGACCGACGACAGGCAGCAGACGGCGGTGCGGTCGATGCCCAGGTGGTCGCGGCCCGTGTGCAGCATGATTTCCGAGCACAGGTTGGACTGTTTGACCTTCAGGCCCAGGTCCTTCTGGTGCTGCGGCATCTGCCGGTTCACCGTGTCGGAGAAGATCAGATAGGGCTCGCCGGTCTGCAGGCGGATCTCGAGGATCTTCTGCCACAGGGCGCGGGCGTCCACGACCTTCAGGACTTCGTCGTTCTTGGGCGAGCGCAGGCCGAACGAGCCGCCGGCCTTCACGGCCTCCATGAACTCGTCGGTGATGTTGATGCCGTGGTGCAGGTTCAGGGACTTGCGGTTGAAGTCGCCCGAGGGTTTGCGGATCTCGAGGAACTCCTCGATCTCGGGGTGGTGCACGTCCAGATAGACGGCGGCCGAGCCGCGACGCAGCGAGCCCTGCGAGATCGCCAGGGTCAGCGAATCCATCACGCGGATGAAGGGGATGATGCCCGAGGTCTGGCCCGCGCCCTTGACCTTCTCGCCGATGGAGCGGACGCCGCCCCAGTAGGTGCCGATGCCGCCGCCGTTCGAAGCCAGCGACACATTCTCGTTCCAGACGTTCTGGATGCCGTCCAGCGAATCACTGACCGCGTTCAGGAAGCAGGAGATGGGCAGGCCGCGGTCCGCGCCGCCGTTCGACAGCACCGGGGTCGAGGGCATGAACCACAGCTTCGACATATAGTCATAGACGCGCTGGGCGTGGTCGGCGTCATCCGAGAAGGCGGTCGAGACCCGGGCGAACATGTCCTGGTAGCTCTCGCCCTTGAGCAGGTAGCGATCCTCCAGGGTCTTCTTGCCGAAATCGGTCAGCAGGTCGTCGCGCGACCGGTCCAGTTCCAGCGACCGGACCACGGACAGCTGCGGACGCGTCGCGTCCGTTTCGCCGGAAACCGTAGCGAATTCCGTGGTCTTGTAAGCCTCTAGGCCAGCCATGATCGTCAACGTCCTGAACAAATGCGCAAGTGAAGCCGCTCAGCGCCGGACACATCATCTAGTGGCCAAAGCGCTCCCCGAGCCCACATATAGGGCGCAGATGCCTAACGAGCCGTCAACGGCTTGACGCGCACTTCTCAGGCGAATCAGACGAAAGACAGGGGGCGACTCTGTGGAAAGCGTGCGCGAAGGCCGTGACGCAGGCGTGACGCCGAAATCGACGCCGGAATCACGAAGGCGTGAATCGTCGCACATCGGAACGGGGACGCAGCCTTGCCGTTCACGGACGATGCCGACACAGAATTTGATCCTCTTCGCGCGCCGCGCCTTCACTCTGGCGCGGACCGAGATCGCGGCCCTCGCCGCCTTCGCCGTCATCGCCCTGTGCGCCGCGACCTTCGCCGACCTGGCCGAGGACTCGCGCGAGGCCGATGACCAGGGTTTTGATCTGGCGGTCCTGCATGCCCTGCACCCCTATGCCGACGATCCGGCGCGCCCGCTGGGACCGCCCTGGGCCGGGATTGTGGCGGCCGACATTACCTCTCTCGGCAGTACGGCGCTTCTCGTCCTGTTCGCCCTGATGGCGGTCGGCCTTCTGCTGATGTTGCAGAAACGGCTGTCGGCCCTGTTGCTGGTTGTCGGACTGGCCGGCGGGCTGGCGTTGTCCGAAGGCCTGAAGGCGGTGTTCGAGCGGGCGCGACCGCCCGTGGAGTTTCAGAGCGTCCACACCCTGAACGCCAGTTTCCCGTCGGGCCACGCCCTGCTGTCGGCGGTCTTCTATCTCTCTCTCGGCGTCATGCTGACGCGCGCCTTCCCGCGCCGACGGCTCAAGGCCTACGTCATGGGGATGGCGATCGTGATGACCCTGCTGGTCGGGCTCAGCCGCATCTATCTGGGCGCCCACTGGGCCACCGACGTCTTCGCCGGCTGGAGCGTCGGCGCGGCCTGGGCCATGGCCCTGTGGCTGGTCTCCTACGCCGTTGCCCGCCGCCAGCGGCGTCACCATGCCGTCCTGCAGGATCAGGCGGCGCCGGAGGCTCGCGACGAAGTCAGCGCGCCGGCGTGACCGGGCACTGGGCCTCGACCAGACGCGTCGAGCGCGCGTCCTGTCTGCGGTTCGCCAGGGCGCGGGCGTCGTCGCAACGGTTATCCGAAACCAGCTGGCGCACCTGACGACGCAGCACCCAGGTCGACTGGATGCGGTCCTGCCGGTTCATACAGGCCTCGCCGCAGTTGGCGGCCGCCGAGACGAAGGCGTTCGGACCATAGGTCGTCTGGCCCGCCAGGGTCTGGCCGTTCGCCCCGCTCACCTGCTGCGGCATGGCCATGGCTAGGGCCATCGAAATCGCCATCGAGATCATCGGGGTCGCTCCGGTTGAATGACGACCTCAACCCTACGGTGAGATTTCCGGGTTCGGCAAGTCTGTGACGCCGACGCCATCGGCCGTCAGGTTGGAAAGAGGGGCTCCGCACGGCCTGACATCATCGTGCGGAGCCCATTCCGTTCAGGGTGGGGCCTCCGAGCGGTGCCCCGAAGCTCCGCCATTCCGCGCCCCCCGCCAATGGGGTCAGACGTACCACTCCGAATGGAGGGGGTGCTTCTCGCGGATTGGAGGTTCGGCGATCTGCGTCTGCTGGCGCTTACGCAAGCTTGTCCCGCGCCGGATAGCCGCTGACGATGCCGGCGACGATTTCCATGTCGTAGGGTTTCGGAAGGAACTGTCCGTCAGGGGGGATTTCTGCGGGCCCCGGACGCTCGTTGCCCGAGGTGATGATCAGGTGCACGTCCGGCCGCTTGCGGTGAACCTCTTCGGCCAACGCCATCCCGTCCCGGGGGCCAGGCATGTTGATGTCGGTGAAGAGCACCGAGATGTCCGGGTGCAGGACCAGCATCTGCAGAGCCTCATCGGTGTCGCCCGCCTCATGGGTCGTGCATCCCGCCGATTGAAGCGCTTCGGTAGCGTCGAGGCGGAGCAGGGGCTCGTCATCGACGACGAGAACGACAGGGTTCGGAACGTCGAGGATAGCCATGTGACCGCAACCGGACCTGGGGGTGATCGTTCCGTGATCGGGTGGATCTATTTGATAACCGGCAAGGATGTCACGCTCGGAGAGCGACGTTACGTGCGGTGTCAGGCCAGGCGCTTCAGGGGCAGTGAGATTGTGACGATCAGACCGTCGGGCGCCCAGTCGCGTGTGATCACGCCTGACAGTTGGGATTTCACGGTCCGGTCCAACAGGCTCGTGCCGAAGCCCTCTGTCACGGCGTCCGCGGGGCGTCCGACACCTGTCTCCTTCCAGACAAGGATCAGCCGCTCTCCGTCGCGCTTCAGGTCGATCGCCAGATGGCCGACGAGGTCGCGCATGGCGCCGTACTTGACAGCGTTCGTGGCCAGTTCGTTCAGGACCATGGCGACTGAGGTGACGGCGTCCTGGCCGACGTCCGCATCGTCTCCCGTGACTGCGACGTGGGCTCCGGCCTGTTCATAAGGCGCGAGAAGGGTCGCGATCAGGCCCTTGATCGATCGCGGAGCCTCGTTGACGTCGCGGGCGTCCATCGGGTGGATGAAGGAGATGGCTCGCCCGAGGCCGCCGAGCCGCTCCCGCAGGGAGGCGACGAAGGGATGGGACGTGGGCTGGGATCGGCCGGAGAGGTAGACCAGGCTGTCGACGACGGCGAACAGGTTCTTGATCCGGTGCGCCAGTTCACGAGAGACCAGCGCCGACTCGCGGCGGTCCTGTTCGCGCCGGGTGACGTCATGCGACAGGGACTGCAAGGCGATGATCTCACCCCTGTCGTTGCGGATCGGGGTGACGGCCACGTCCCAGGATTTCATCGTGCCCTTCGCCGTCGGGCAATCGGCGCTGAAGCGCGAGACTTTTCCGCTGGCTGCTGCGGCGACCGAAGCGAGGACCAGTTGACGGCTTTCCTCCGGCCAGAGCGAGGCCCAGGGCCGACCCGCGACGAGGCCGAAGTCGTCGATCTCCATCACGCACAGGCCGTCGTTATCCATGGCTTGGAGTGTCCCGTCGAGGCCGATGGTCTTCAGGCAGTCGCCGGTGTCGCCGACGGCCGTCGGGTTGGTGTTCATGACGCTCATTGAAATCCGCCGTCCCCCGACTGCGCCCGCAGGGTACACCTGCGCCGCAGTGCGAGCGAGTCCTGCGTCCGGATAACTAAAGTGCTAGAGGCCTGGCCGGACCTGCCCATTCGTCGCGGCCGGGATCCGTCCGGCCCCGGGCTAACGTCCGCAACGGGTCGGAAGCGGTCCTCGACCCATTTGCCGAACCAGCCCTCCCGGAAGCCGGTGTTCAGCCGGCAAAACTTGCGAGTCGCTCTCGCTTGCCTTGATGCGGCGCTGCGCCGTAAAGGCCGCCCCTGTCATTGGGGAGTAGCCGCCCGCATCTCCAGCGGGGCTCGCGTCAACAGACTTCGGTTCGTCTCAGGACGCATCGATGGCGCGAGAGTCCAGTGGCCCTATCGCATCGCGCGCGGCGCTATGCTGCTTGAGGGCAGGACCTTTCGGTCCTCAAGTCGTGAGCCTCCGCGAGGCGAACGTAGGACCACAGGAATGGCAAGACCTTTGGCTTTCGCGTCGGCGGACCTTTGCGGGGTCGTCTGGCGTGCGAGCCTTTCGTCTTGTCTACGACCCCGCCCGAGTGACGACCCTTATGGAAGCCTTCCTCATTTCGACCGGCCTAGTCGCGATCGCCGAGATCGGCGACAAGACCATGCTGCTGGCCATCGCCCTGGCCGCGACCTGGCGGCGGCCGGTCCCCCTCATCCTCGGCATTCTGGTGGCGACCCTCGCCAACCACGCCCTCGCGGCGCTGGCCGGGACACTTGCTGTCCATTATCTGAGTGGTCCATGGATGAAGTGGATCATCGGTTTCGCCTTCCTGGCTTTCGCCGGCTGGGCCCTGATCCCCGATACCCTCGACGACGATGAAGGCGCTGTGAAGCCGCACCGGACCTCGCTGGCCATCTTCTGGGCCACCACCGTCGCCTTCTTCCTCGTCGAGATGGGCGACAAGACGCAGATCGCCACGGCGGGCCTGGCGGCCCGGTTCGAGACCCTGCCGCTGGTGGTCGCGGGTTCGACGCTCGGAATGATGCTGGTCAACGGCCCGGCGGTCTTCATGGGCGAGGCGGCGGCCAAACGTCTCCCCTTGAAGTATATCCGTATGGCGGCTGCGGCCGGTTTCGCCCTGACGGGCCTGTGGATCCTGATCGCGGGGTAGGGGTGAGCGACCTTCTTCTCTCCATTGACGACGTCTCGGTCACGCGTGGCGATGCGGTCCTGCTGGACCGTGTCAGCCTCTCGGTCGCGGCCGGGGCCCACACCGCCATCCTCGGCCGCAACGGCTCGGGCAAGTCGACCCTCGTCCGCCTGATCGCGCGTGACCTCTATCCGGCGGGAGGAGGCGAGGGGGTGCGCATCTTCGGCGAAAGCCGCTGGGACGTGTTCGAACTGAGGAAGCGGCTCGGGATCGTCTCGCCCGCGCTCCATGCCGACCTCGCCGGCGAGGAGTCTCTGGAGGTGATGGACGCCGTCCTCTCCGGCTTCTTCGCCGCTCGGGGCCTGTGGCGACACCACAAGGTCTCGCCGGAGATGCGGGCCGCCGCCCGTGAGGCCCTCGACCGCATGGGCGCCACAGCCCTGATCGGACGGCGCATGGCCACCCTGTCGACGGGCGAGGCGCGCCGCGTCCTGATCGCCCGCGCCCTGGTTCATCGTCCAGAAGCCCTGCTGCTCGACGAACCCTGCGCCAGCCTCGACCCCGCCACTCGCCGCCGCTTCCTCGACGCCCTGCGCGGGATCGCCGCGTCCGGGACCACATTGATCATGGTCACCCACCATGTGGAGGAGATCCTGCCCGAGATCGACCGGCTGGTCCTGCTGCGAGAGGGTAGGGTGCTGGCGCAGGGATCGAAAGAGGCGTTGCTGAGCGGCCCCGTCCTCACCGACCTGTTCGGCATGGCAATCACGGTCGAACGCCGCGGCGGCTGGTACCGCGCCGATCTGGACTAGGCTCCCCGATCAGGCCGACCCGCTGACCCCGCGCGGCCCGTCTCCAGACCCCCAGGTCCGCCAGCGCAGCATCCAGTTCTCGCCCTGTCTCAGATGCTGTTCGCGCGCGGTCAGGCTCTCTTCGCGGATGGCCCGCTCGAAGCAGCGACGGGCGCGTTCGCGGCATTGGGCGGCGTTGAGGGGCGGCTCTTCCATGGCGTTGAAAGGCGGCGGCCTTTCCCTGTGCGATCCGGGAGAGGATTCGAATCCTCTGCGAAACCCGGCTCCTCCGCCCCGGGTTCCACCTGAGCGGGACCTGGGGTGGTAAACAGCCGTCACAGTCGCGGCCTATGCGGACCGCGACAGTTCCCCTCCCGGCCGTTTCCGGGCTAGGAACGGCGCGCACGCAGAACCGGACTCTTTTCCATGACGACCTTCGCCCCCTTCTCCGACTGGCTGGCCGGCCAGGAAGCGCCCGAGGCCCTGAAGACGGTGGTCGCGGCGGTGGCGGAGGAGTGCGTGGCTATCTCCCGCGTCGTCTCGCTCGGCGCCCTGGCAGGGGCCCTCGGCGTCGCCGGCAGCGTCAACGTCCAGGACGAGGAGCAGAAAAAGCTCGACGTCATGACCAACGACATGCTGACCGACCGGCTGAAAGGGTGCGCCGCCGTCGCCGCCGTCGGCTCCGAGGAGATGGACCTGATCGAGCCCACCGGCCGTCAGGGCGGCTATCTGGTCACCTTCGATCCGCTGGACGGCTCGTCCAACATCGACATCAACGCCCCCGTCGGCACCATCTTCTCCATCCTGCCGGCGCCCGAGGGCCGCGCCCCGGCCGAGGCCGACTTCCTGATCGGCGGCCGTCATCAGGTCTCGGCGGGCTATGCGGTCTACGGCGCCCAGACCATGCTGGTCCTGACGATCAACGAGGGCGTCACCGGCTTTACCCTCGACGATCAGGGCCAGTGGCGACTGACCCATCCCGACATCCGCGTCCCGGCGGATACGAAGGAGTTCGCGATCAATATGTCGAACCGCCGCCACTGGGCCGAACCGGTGCGCCGCTATATCGACGCCGCCCTGGCCGGCAAGACGGGCCCTCGGGCTAAGGACTTCAACATGCGCTGGGTCGCGGCCATGGTCGCCGACGTCCACCGCATCCTGATGCGCGGCGGCGTCTTCCTCTATCCCTGGGACCAGCGCGAGCCCGACCGCCCCGGCAAGCTGCGTCTTCTCTATGAAGGCGCCCCCATGGCCCTGCTGATCGAGCGGGCCGGCGGCAAGGCCACCACCGACGGGACACAACCCATCCTCGACGTCGTCCCGACCAGGCTCCACGACCGCGTCGCCGTCGCCCTCGGCTCTGCCAATGAGGTGGACGCCATCGCGGCGGCCTGACGCCGGTTCACGCCGCCCCCTCCTGGCGATGTTTCAAAACTGGAACGAATGACACCGTTGGCATCTGAAATTTAACTTCTGCGTGCGATCAGGGTCTTAGGTTCGCAGTTGGGAGGGACCGGATGCACGGTCGCTGGCGACTGTTCAGACATGACGCGGGGCAGGCCTCGGGGCCGCCGCCCTGGGCCTATGTGGCGATGTTCGCCGCCTGTCTGCTGGTCGGCATCTGGAGCGCCCGGACCTTCGACGCCATCGTCATCTGGCCGGCAAACGGCGTCATGCTGGCCGCCGCCCTGCAGTTGCACAGGCGCCAGGCCATCCGCGTCCTGGCCGCCTGTTTCGTCCTCAACATTATCGGCAACGTCGTGCGGGGCGATCCCCAGCCCTTCCTGTGGCTGAACGCCGTGCTCAATCTGGGCGAGGCCTGTCTGGCCGCCCTGATCGCGCGCCGGGTCTGCGGCGCCGCCCTCGACCTGCGCCGGCCCAAGCGTCTCGCCAACTTCGCCCTGATGGCGGTGATCCCGGCCGTGCTGATGTCGGCCTTCGCCATCCTCAGCGTCGTCGGCCCGATGCGCGACTACACCCTGCCGATCTATATCTTCACCCTGCACCGCTTCTTCGACATGGAGACGCTGGGCCTGCTGCTGGTGGCTCCAGCCCTGCTGCTGATCGCCAAGTCGCACCGCTTCCGCTCGACCGCCCCGGCTTCGCGGCTGGAGACGGGGGTCGTGGTCGCCCTGCTCATGGTGATCACCGCCAGCTGCTTCTTCCAGGACCGGACGCCGAGCCTGTTCCTGATCTTCCCCTTCCTGCTGCTGGTTTCCTTCCGAACGGCCCCGACCTGGGTCGCGGTCTCCATCATCGGGGTCGCGGTGATCGGCGGCGCCGCCACCGTCACCGGTCACGGCCCGGTCCTGATGACCCGTCTGGCCGCCTGGCCCGGGCTCGAGGACGTGCCGCCGCTGCTGCGCCAGCTCAGCGTCTTCTATCTGTTCCTGCTGGGGGTGATCATCACCGCCCTGCCGGTGTCGACGGTCATGTCCGAGCGCCGCCGACTGATCCAGCGCCTGAAGCGCCGCACCGAGATCGCCCAGCAGGCCCGCCGTCGCGCCGAGGACGCCGACGCCGCCAAGTCCCGCTTCCTGGCCCTGATGAGCCACGAGATGCGCACCCCGCTGAACAGCGTCACCGGCTATGCCGAGGTCCTGGCCCGCCGCCCCGGTCTGGACGCCGTCGCCATCGACCAGCTGGGCCATATCCAGCGCTCGGGCGACGCCCTGCTGATGCTGGTCGAGGATGTGCTCGAGATCTCGCGCGGCGACGACGCCCTGTCGCTCGCCCCCCTCTGCCTGTCCGACGTCATCGGCATCGCCGCCGCCCCCAGCCGCATCGCGGCCGAGGACAAGGGCCTGAGCCTGACCATCGACATCCGTCCGGATGCGGGCCTCATGTTCGTCGGCGACCGCCGCCGCCTGCGTCAGGCGCTGCATCACCTGATCTCCAATGCGGTGAAATTCACCGAGCGCGGGACCGTCTCCATCCTCGCCGACCGTATCGACGGCGAGGTCCTGATCGCCGTCACCGACAGCGGCTGCGGCCTCGACACGGCCGGCGCCGACCGCCTGTTCGAGGCCTTTGTTCAGGGCGACGATTCCATCAGCCGCACCCATATCGGCGCCGGCATCGGCCTGAGCCTGGTTCAGCGTCACGCGGCCCTGATGGGCGGCTCGGTCGTGGTCGACAGCCGCCCGGGCGACGGCGCCACCTTCACCCTGCGCCTGCCCCTGGCCCTGGCCGAAGGCGCCGCCGCCCAAGCTGCGTCTCCCGCGCCCGCGCCCAAGGCCGCCCCGGTGGATATCGCCGAGGATGAAGACTGCCCCGCCGCCGCCCCGCGCATCCTTGTCGTCGACGACCACCCGGCCAACCGCGAGGTCGCCCGTCTGATGCTGGCCGCCGTCGGCTGCGAGACCGCCGAGGCCTGCGACGGCGACGAAGCCATCGCCATGGCCGCGACCCAGGATTTCGACCTGATCCTGATGGATGTCCGCATGCCGCGCGTCGACGGCCTGGCCGCCACCCGCGCCATCCGCGCGGCCGGCAACGCCGTGCCCATTCTCGCCGTCACCGCCGACGCCATGCCCGAGGACGCCGCCCGCTGCCTCGCCGCCGGCATGGACGACCACCTGCCCAAGCCCATTTCCCACCACGCCCTCTATGCGGCGATGGAGCGGCTGCTGTCCGGCGAACGCGCCGAGCCTGCCGCAGCTGAAGTGGAAGCCGAAGCGGCTTAATCCGGTGGTTGGAGCGGTCTACCGTTCCTCCCCCTCCGCGAACGGCCACCGCCCGGTCCAGAAGGCCTGCAACTCCGGCAGCGCATCCACTCTTCTCACCACCTCCGCCATCTTCGGCGCGACCTCGGCGAAGCGTTTGCGGCGCGGCGTCCAGCGGCTGGCGACGGTCACATAGAGGTCCAGCACGCTGACCCCCGGCCCCGCCAGGAACCCGCCCGGAGCGATCGTCGGCCCGATCTGGCTCTCCATCACCGCCCAGCAGTCGGCGATCCGCCCGGACGTTCGCTGCAGCAGCACGGCCTGCGCCGCCTCATCCTGCCCCACCAGCCGCGAGGGGACGTCGCGCACCCAGTACATCGAATAGACGGACGCCGGGATGAAGCTCATCCAGCGCAGGAACTGGCCTCTCCGGGGATCGCCGGGCAGGGGAGCCAGCCCCGCCTCCGGATGGCGTTCTGTCAGGAACAGCAGGATGGCCGCACTCTCGGTGACCGTCTCGCCTTCCGGGGTGATCAGGGCCGGGATCTGCCGCATCGGATTGACCGACGCGACCTTGTCCCGCTCGGCCTCGCCCTCCCAGGTCACCGCCTCCACCACCCGGAACGGCTGGCCCATCAGTGTCAGCGCCGCCTCGACCGGCATCGAGCCGGAGCCTGACGCGCCATAGACGATGTACTCTCCGGCCATTTCCGCCTCCTCATTCGCGATCAGGTTCTCAGCCAACCTAACGCTGTTTCAGCCTTTCGGGGGCCGGGCCGAGGCGTTCAGCCATCGTAATTCGTGCGGCCAATCCCTTGGCCTTCAGGCCTTTGCGCGTTTTTCAGCGTCGCGAACTCGCCCCGGTCGAGGCCGGGCCTAGGCTCGGCTCATGACCCAGTCCGACACCCCCGCCAAACCGGCGTCCCGCACGCCTCCCGAAATCTGGGCCGCCGCCCGCGACGACTATCTGGCCGGCGACAGCGCTCCGGTGGTCGCCGAACGCCACGGTCTCTCGCTACGCAGCTTCCAGCGCCGCGCCGGCGTCGAGGGCTGGCGTCGCGCTGATGTGGAGGTTCTGTCGCCCGGCGACGCCCCGATCTGGGCGCGCGGCCTGACCAAGGCCCAACTCATCGACCTTCATCCCGAGCTCGCCGACATCGAGGCGGCGCGCGCCGAGGAGATGTTCCAGCTTCTGTTCGAGCCGTCGGCGGTCGAGCTGCGGCGCTTCGCCTTTCGTCGCGCCGCCGAGCTGGCGGCCACGGATTCACCGCGTCAGGCCCTGATCTGGATGCGGCTGGTGCAGATGCTCGACAGGCCCGGAGACCGGATCGACCGTGAGAACTCGGTCTTCACCCCGGTCGATCATCTCCGCTCGGCCTTCCTCCGCCGCATGGGCGAGGATTTCGGAACGGCCGAGGAGCCGGCAGGACCGTCGTCCGACGGGTGAAGTGGCGGTGTTTGGCGGTGTGGCGGTGTTTTTCAAACCGCCAAACGGCTCAGCTTCTACCTCGGACAGTCCCCAAACCATCCCCAGCCCATCGCGTTAACCTCTGGATAAACACGCTAGATATAGCGTGTCGTACGAAAGTGATCGCAACATAGCCGCTTTGGGTCTTGGCGCCGTTGCGTTCAACCCGCATGGTGAATCCCAGTCCACGGAATCGTTCGCAGAGCCTCCTCCCCATGAACGCCCACGCCATCATCAAGCCGGGAACCCCCGGCCTCCTGACCTCCTCGGCCGCCTACAAGCCGTTCCGCTATCCGTGGGCGTTCGACATGTGGAAGAAGCAGCAGCAAGTCCACTGGATGCCCGAGGAAGTGCCTCTGGGCGAGGACATGAAGGACTGGGCCGTCAACCTGAACGACAAGGAGCGCAATCTGCTGACGCAGATCTTCCGCTTCTTCACCCAGTCGGACATCGAGGTCGCGGACAACTACATGGAAAAATACGGTCGGGTGTTCAAACCGACCGAGGTCAAGATGATGCTCTCGGCCTTCGCGAACATGGAGACCATCCATATCGCGGCCTATGCCCTGCTGCTCGAAACCATCGGCATGCCCGAAAGCGAGTTCGGTGCCTTCATGGAATATGAGGCGATGCGGGCCAAGCACGACTACATGGGCCAGTTCGGGGTAGAGACCGAGGCGGACATCGCCCGCACCCTGGCCATGTTCGGCGGCTTCACCGAGGGGCTTCAGCTGTTCGCGTCGTTCGCGATGCTGATGAACTTCCCGCGCCAGAACAAGATGAAGGGCATGGGGCAGATCGTGTCCTGGTCGGTGCGCGACGAAAGCCTGCACTGCGACGGCATCATCAAGCTCTATCACGCCTTCAACAAGGAAACGGGCTGCGTCACCCCGGCCGTCGCCGATGACATCGTCCAGTGCTGCGAGACCGTGGTCGGTCTGGAAGACAAGTTCATCGACCTGGCCTTCGAGGCCGGCGACGTGAACGGCATGACGCCGGACGACATCAAGCAATACATCCGCTTCATCGCCGACTGGCGCCTGCGTCAGCTCAAGCTGCCCGAGCTCTACGGCATCAAGGAAAACCCCCTGCCCTGGCTGCAGTCCCTGCTGTCGGGCGTCGAACACGCCAACTTCTTCGAGGCCCGCGCCACCGAATACTCCAAGGCCGCCACGCAAGGGTCCTGGCACGGCGCCGAAGGCGTCTGGGGCGAGTTCGACAAGATGATGGCCCGCCGCGACATGAGCCACGTCCCGGGGTGAAGACAAAGAAAGACCCTCTCCCTGCGGGAGAGGGCTTGAGGCTCGCAGAGCGCAGCGATGCGCGAGCCGAAAGGGTGTGGGAGTTCGCCGCCCACCGGTGGGGGCACAACCCCTCACCCTCCCGCCGCTCTGCGTCGGACCCCTCCCTCTCCCTGGGGGAGAGGGGTAAGGACAGCAGATGACTCTTTTGAACAAAGCCCTTCTGAATGTGGGACTGGTCGGCTACGGCTTCGCCGGAAAGACCTTCCACGCCCCGCTGATCTCGGCCTGCCCGGACCTCAGCCTCCACACCGTCGTCTCGACCCGGCCCGAGGCCGTCCACGCCGACTGGCCCGAGGCCCGCGTCGTCCCAGACCTCGCGACGGCCCTCGCCGACCCTGAGATCGACCTCGTCGTCATCGCCACCCCCGACGCCCTGCACGCCGAACAGGCCGAGGCGGCTTTGAACGCCGGCAAGGCGGTGGTGGTCGACAAGCCCTTCGCCCTCAGCCTCGCCGACGCCCGCCGGGTGGTTGACCTGGCGGATGAGAAGGGCCTCTTCCTCTCCGTCTTCCAGAACCGCCGCTGGGACGCCGACTTCCTCGCCCTGAAGGCCGAGATCGCCTCGGGCCGCCTCGGCCGGATCGTCACCTATGAGAGCCATTTCGACCGCTACCGCCCGGTGGTCCGCGACCGCTGGCGCGAAGCCCCCGGCGCCGGGGTCTGGCAGGACCTCGGCCCCCATCTGATCGATCAGGCCCTCAATCTGTTCGGCCGCCCCGAGGGCATCACCTGCGACCTCGCCATCCAGCGCGACGGCGGCCTGTCGCCCGACCGGGCCCATGCGACCCTGCGCTATGACGGCGGCCTGCGGGTGGTGCTCAACGCCGCCATGCTGATCGCCGCCCCCGATGTCCGCTTTGCCGTCCATGGCTCCAGGGCCAGCTTCCTGACCTCGGGCCTCGACCCGCAGGAGGACCAGCTCAAGGCCGGGATGGTCCCGGGCGCCCCCGGCTGGGGCGTCGATCCCTCTCCCCCGACGATCGTCGAGGGCGAGACCGGCGCCCGCACCTCCGCCCCCGGCCCCGCCGGCGACTATCCCGCCTACTACGCCGCTGTCGCCAAGGCCGTGCGCGGCGAAGGCCCCAACCCGGTCCCGCCGTCGGAAGCCCTGATGGTCATGGAGGTGCTGGAGGCCGGGATGATCAGCAGCCGCGAAGGCAGGGAGGTCGCCCTCTAGATCCCCGCGTACCATTCATAGCCGCGGTCGGGCCAGTAACCGCCCTTGCCGCCCTCGATATGGTCGAAGCTTTCGACCGCCTCGATCCGCCGGATGTATTTGGCGTGTTTGTAGCCCAGCTGCCGCTCGACCCTCAGCCTCAGGGGCGCGCCGTGCGGAACGCCCAGGACCTCGCCGTTCATGTCGTAGGCGAGGATGGTCTGGGGGTGGCGGGCGTCGATCAGGTCGATGCTCTCATAGTACCGGGGCCCGTCCTCGGTCTGGGTCAGGGCGTCGAAACAGTGGAAGACGATGTATTTCGCCTCGGGCCTGAGGCCGGCCTCGTCCAGCAGGGCCGACAGCTTCGCCCCCGACCACTGGCCGATCGCCGTCCAGCCCTCGACGCAGTCGTGTTTGGTGATCTGGATGCGGGACGGCCGGGCCCTGAGCTCGGCCAGCGAAAGGCGTAAGGGGCGTTCCACCAGACCGCCGATCTCCAGCCGGTAGTCGGCGAAACCGTTGGCCTTGAGCGCCAGATAGTCGGCCGCCGCCGGGTCGATCGAGCCGTTGGGCTTGAAGTCGGGCGAGATCTGGTCAGCCCCATATTCCGGGGCCAGGGCGTCGCGGGGCAGGATCAGCCGTTGGGCCGCCTTGGTCAGGCTCTCGGCCGAGACCAGCAACCGGGTCCCGATCTGCGACCCGCGCTCGCAGGCCGACAGGGCCATGACCCCGGCGGTGGCAAGGGCTCTGACCAGCCAGCTCCGGCGGTTCAGACTACTCACGGTCGGCCTCCTCTTTCGAGGGCTCGATGACGAACCAGCCGGTGATCATGGCCCGCATGTTGTTGGCGAGCCCCGTCCAGATCACCAGCCCGACATGGACCAGAAGGAAGAGGAGGATCAGGTTCGCCGAGATGAAATGCAGGGTCCGCGCCGACTGCCGCCCGCCCATCAGCTCCAGCAGGACCCCGCCTATGGCGTTGAACCCCGGCGACATCGACAGCCCCGTGATCAGCATCATCGGCAGGACCACCAGCACCATCGCCGCATAGGTCAGCTTCTGGATGACGTTATAGGCGCGGGCCTCGCCGTCCTTGGGGAAGTGGAGACGGGCGTGTTTCTTCACCGAGGGCCAGAAGCCCTTGAGGTCGGTAGTCGTCGGCCACAGCCGGGTCTGGAACCGCCTAGTGAGGAAGGCGAAGGCCAGCCAGACCAGCCCATTGATGACAAACAGCCAGGCGAAGAAGAAATGCCAGCGCCGGGCCGTCGCCAGATCCCGACCCTGAGGCAGCAGCAGCCAGTCGGGGATGGTCGGGATGTCGAGCCAGGGCTCGGCGAAGGTCGACTTCAGCCCCCAGTAGAGATGCGGATGGGCCAGCAGGATATTGGCCCCGCTCATCAGGAGGACGATCACCGCCGTGGCGTTGATCCAGTGCCCGATGCGGACCCAGACGGGATGGCGGAAGGTGTCGGTGCGGCCTCCCGGCAGGGGGCGGTCTTCATGGGAAGAGGTGACGGGAGCCGGGACCTCGGCCGGAATCTCGTCGACAGTCTGATCCATCATCGAGGCCTCCCTGCCCGTGCGTCATCGAAGACTACGCCCGGACGCGCAGGGAGGTTACCCCTATTCGTCTTCCCCGAAGCGGGTGGCGACCAGTTCGTTCAAGGCCTCGATGGCCTCGGCGGCGTCGGAGCCCTCGGCGGAGATGTCGATGGTGCAGCCGTTGCCGGCGCCCAGCATCAGCAGGCCCATGATCGAGCGGGCGTCCACCGTGGTGCCGTCGCGCGTGACCTGGATCTCGGATTCGAAGCTGGAGGCCAGCTTCACGAACTTGGCCGAGGCCCGGGCGTGCAGACCCCGGGTGTTGCAGATGTTCGCGGTGGCCGAGGATGTGGGCATGCGGTGGTCCCTATTTCTCGCCCGCCAGAACCCAGGAGGCGACCGAGATGTATTTGCGGCCGGCGTCCTGGGCATGGGCGACGCAGGCTTCCAATGTCTCGCGCCCGCGCACGCTGGCCAGCTTGATCAGCATCGGCAGGTTCAGTCCGGCGATGACCTCGGCGTGGGTCTGCTCCATCACCGAGATGGCCAGGTTCGACGGCGTGCCGCCGAACATATCGGTCAGCAGGATGACGCCCGAGCCGTCATCGACGGCGGCGGCGGCGTCGACGATGTCGCGCCGGCGGCGCTCCATGTCGTCCTCGGGGCCGATGCAGATGGCCGCAACGCCCCGTTGAGGGCCCACGACATGCTCCATGGCCGCCAGGAATTCGGAGGCGAGCCCTCCGTGGGTGACGATCACCAGCCCGATCATGAAGGCTTCACCAAACTACGCCCCCCGGCCGCAAGTCTTGCGTCTGTCCGCCGGGAAGGGAGCCCCGACCGGACCGCAAGCGGGCCTAGATAGAGGAAACCGGAGCCGGTTTAAAGCGGTGCGACATCAAGCCCGGCGAGTGTGGCCTTCAGGGCCGCCTCGACGGTGTTCGCCGCGGACACCGGACGGGTGTCCAAAACGAGCCGGGGCAGGCTCAGGCCGCAGACGGTGGTGGTCTCCGGCAGGGGCAGGCGTTCGACCGGCTCGGGCCCGCAGCGGATCACCAGGGCGATCCGGGCAAGGGGGCGTGCGGACGACGGGACGATGCCCAGCCCACGGGCCTCGATCAGGTTGGCGATGCGCACGGGCGCCTTGGCCCAGACCGCGCCGCCCGAGGCCCAGACCTCGCAATAGTCGTCGGCGACCAGCCGCCAGCCCAGGCCGATCAGCCGCAGGGCCAGGTCGCTCTTGCCCGATCCCGACGGTCCGGTCAGCAGGACGCCGCTCCAGCCTTTCGGGCCGAAGCGGGCGACGGCGGTCGCGTGGATGGAGCCGGTCTTGTGGCGGGTCATGGAGAGACCCTAGCCGCGCCGGATGACAGCCAGATGAGTCGTCGGCAGATCGACGCGGAAGCGGGCGCCGGCGACCGAACCGTCCGGGCTCGCGCGGTTCTCGGCGATGACCCGGCCGCCGTGGGCCTCGACGATCTGGCGCACGATAGACAGGCCGAGGCCCGAGTTGGCGCCGAAGACCGTGCCCCCCATCCCCTGACCTCGGGGCCGGGAGGTGTAGAAGCGTTCGAAGACCGTCTCGAGGTTGTCGGAAGGGATGCCGGGGCCGTCGTCGTCGACGGTCACGCTGAGCGCCCGTGTCGGATCGGCCTCGTTGCGATGCAGCTCGACCCGGACCTCGCCGCCCGCCGGGCTGAACGAGCGGGCGTTGTCGATCAGGTTGCGGAACACCTGACCCAGCGGCCCGTCGCGGCCCAGCACCCGGGTGTCGCCGGTCCCGGGCGTCAGACGTACCGTCGCCTCGCCCGGCTTGGCGGTGGTCTCATAGATGCCGACGATGTCGCCGATCAGGACATTGAGGTCGATCGGCCGGGGCCGGTCGCGCGACAGTTCGGCATCGAGGCGCGAGGCGTTGGAGATGTCGGTGATCAGCCGGTCCAGCCGTTTGACGTCGGCCTGGAGCAGGGCGGTCAGCCGGTCGCGCTGGCTCTGGTCCTTGACGAGGTCGAGGGTCTCCAGCGCCGAGCGGATCGAGGTCAGGGGGTTCTTGATCTCATGCGAGACGTCGGCGGCGAAGGCCTCGATGGCGTCCATCCGGTCCGACAGGGTCTCGGTCATGCTCTCCAGCGAGCGGGCCAGGTCGCCGATCTCGTCCTTGCGGCCTTCGAGGTCGGGCAGGGAGATGGCGCGGGCGCGGCCCTGTTTGACCTCGTCGGCGGCGGCCGACAGCCGCATCACCGGCCGGGCCACGAACAGGTGCAGCAAGAGCGACGCCAGAAGGTTGACCGCCAGGGCCACCAGGGCGAAGGGCGTCAGGGCCCGGCGCTGGTTGTCGAGGATTTCGTCGACGTCGCCAGCCTCCAGCGTCAGGACGCCGAGGATCTTCTGGACATGGCGCACGGGAATGGAGACGGAGACCACGCGGTCGCCGGTCTCCGACACGCGCACCTCGGCCTGGGGTTCGCCGCGCAGGGCGCGCTCGACCTCGGCGATCAGGGCGGCCTCCGCCTTGCGGACTGTGGCGGCGTTGCGTTCTTCCGTCTTGCGCGTGTCCGGCGCCCGGGACCCGGCTGGCCGTGCCGGGGGCAGGGGGGCGCCGGGAATGTTTTCGGTGACCGTATAGCTGTCGAGGAACAGCAGGCCGTCAGCGTCGTAGAGACGCGCCCTCTGGCCCTCGGGGATGAAGATGTCCCGCAGCAGGCCGGGGGTCTTTTCGATGTTGAACTGCGGGATCGGCTCGCCGACCGTATATTCCTTGTCCGCCAGCACATTGGCCAGCAGCTCGGCCTGGGCGATCAGGGTTTCCTCGCGCGCCTCGACCAGGCCGCGCCGCCACTCGTTGAGCAGCAGGGCGCCGCCGAACAGGATCAGCAGGCTGAGCAGGTTCAGGACGAGAATCAGCCCGCCCAGCCGCGACCCGCCGAAGCGTTTCAGGCGGCGGGTCGTGGCCTCTTCACCCTCGCGGGCGGGATCAGCTTTCGCGGTATCGGTATCCGACGCCATACAGGGTCTCGATGGCGTCGAACTCGTTGTCGACCACGCGGAACTTCTTGCGCATCCGCTTGACGTGGCTGTCGATGGTGCGGTCGTCGACATAGACCTGATCGTCGTAGGCGGCGTCCATCAGGTTGTCGCGGCTCTTCACGAAGCCGGGGCGCTGGGCCAGGGCCTGAAGCAGCAGGAACTCGGTGACCGTCAGCTTGACCGGCTTGCCGTCCCAGGTGCTCTCGTGACGGGCCGGGTCCATGACCAGCTTGCCGCGACGGATGGCCTTGCCGGAAATCTCGGCCGAGGGCTCGGGCTCGCCGCCGTCGGCGCCGGTGCGGCGCAGCAGGGCCTTGACCCGTTCGATCAGCAGACGCTGGCTGAACGGCTTGTGGATGTAATCGTCGGCGCCGAGGTTGAATCCGAGGATCTCGTCGATCTCCTCGTCCTTGGACGTCAGCATAATGACGGGGATCTGCGAGGTCTGGCGCAGCCGGCGCAGGACTTCCATCCCGTCCATGCGCGGCATCTTCACATCCAGGATGGCCAGGTCCGGCGGGCTGGCTTCCAGCGCCTCCAGTCCGGTGGCGCCGTCGTGATAGGCCGTGATCTTGTGGCCATGGCTTTCGAGCGCCAGGGACACGGAGGCGACGATGTTCTCGTCGTCGTCGACCAGGGTGATATTGGCCAAGCGGGGCCTCCTCAAATCGTGGGCGGTCAATCGGTTCGACCCGATCAACGCACTTCAAGCGTAACCGTTCGACTGTAATCGCGGTGACATTACGGCCACAGCCCATCGGAACCAAGCGTTTAGGGGCTCAACCTCGCCTTAAAGCCTCTGTGCGAGGGTGGCGGAATGGCCGGACCTGTCCATTACGAGATCTATATCCGCAAGACGGCGCCCTCGCCCTGGACCCTGTCCATGGCGACCGAGGACCGCAAGAACGCGATCGAAACCGCCGAGGACCTGATGCGCGACCGACAGGCGGTGGCGGTCAAGGTCACCAAGGAGACCCTCGATCCGGATACGATGGAGTTCAACACCGTCGTTCTGATGACCCGGGGCGCGGCCGAGGCGCCCAGGAAGAAGGTCGCCGAGATCGACACCGGACCGGCGTGCAAACAGCCGGGCGATCTCTATACGCCGCATGCGCGCGAACTGATCGGACGGGTGCTGGAGGACTGGCTGCACCGCAACAGCGCCACCCCCTATGAGCTGCTGCACCGGCCCGATCTGGTGGAGAGGCTGGAGGCCTCCGGGGTCGAGCTGCAGCACGCGCTTCAGAAGATCGCCATTCCCGAGGCCCAGGCCAACGGAATGGCCACCCACGACCTGATCCGCCACTACCAGAAGCTCACCGGTCAGGCGATGGAGCGGGTCATCACGGCCGGCCGCCGCAATCTGTTCTCCAACCTGGCCGACCATTCCCTGGCCGATATCGCGCACCGGATCTCGGGCGCGCCGGACCGGGCCTTCATCATCGGCGGCGTGATCTGCGGCGCCCTGGTCGGGATCAAGGGGGCCCGGGCGCGGCTCGGGGCCCTGATGGACCTGGCCGACCGGGCTCCGCCGTCGGGGCCGCCGCGCGCCCTGGTTCTCGTCGGACTTGAACAGATCCTGTGCGAGCTGTTCGCCAGCCGGACCAACCTGGCGGAAATACTCGGTCCGTCGCTGGACCAGGGCGGCAGCATGGCCGCCATCGTGCGCATGGTGGCCCCGCGCGAGATCGACCGTCTGGTTCGGGCCGACCCGCGTCTGGCCCTGCTGATGCCCATCGTCGACGGCCCCGCGGCCCGGCTGGGCGAGCATCTGGCGGCGGGTGAATTCCCGATCCTGGCTGCCTCCCTGGCGCGACTGGTTCTGCGCGAGCTGATGGGGCCGCGTCGCCTGCGTCCGACCGATCCGGTCGGCGAGATCGACATCCTGCGGACCCTGGCCATGTCCCTGACCGCGACGGCGGGGCGTCTTTTGACGATGGAGGAGGTCCAGAACGCCTTCATCGAACGCTCCAAGAGCCTGGTCACCGCCGATTTCGTCCAGGCCTATGTCAGCCTGTGCGAGACCGTCCTGTGCGAGGCCGAGACCCTGACGCGCCTGTGCGAGAACGTCACCGGCGGCGCCAACAAGCGGTCGGCGGCGCGCTGGCTCGTGGCCTGCGTGACCTCCCTGCGGTTCGAAACCGAGATGCGCAACGCGACCACGCGTCCGACCCAGAAGCTGCATGTCCTCGCCGGCCTGCAGCGTTCGGTCCGGGCCTGCGCCCTGGCCGAACATGACGAGACCCAGATCACCGCCGCCATCGGCGAGGTGGGCGGGGTGGTCGAGGGCGAGGCGAAGCTGACGGCTCAGCTGGCCAAGGCCCAGGCGCCGGCGCCGCAAAAACTGGCGGTGCTGCTACGGCTGGCGGCCGGAGAGACGGCGCCCTTCGGCCCCGCCGCCGACCGGGCCAAGGCCGAGGTCATCCGCCTGTTCCGGGCGCCCGACACCCGCGTCGCCCTGGGCGCCGCGCCGGAAGCGCTCGGCGAGCTCAAGGGGTTGATGAAGTCGGCGGGCCTGGCCGCCTAGGCCTCAGTCGAAGATGTCGAAGATGCTGTCGCGCTTCTTCTTCTTGTAGTGATCGCGGTCGTCGTGGCGATAGCGGTCGTCACGCCGGTGATCGTCGCGCCGGTGGTCGTCGCGGTAGGCCGAGCCTCCGCCCCACGGTTGCTGTGGCGGCTGTTGCGGCGGCGGGGCGTAGGCGGGTTGGGGGGCGGGCTGCGCCGGCGTCGAGGCGCGGCCATCGGCGGTCGCGGCCTCCATCAGCTTCTCCAGCTCTCCGCGATCCAGCCACACGCCCCGGCAGCTGGGGCACATGTCGAACTGGACGCCGGAGCGCTCCATGGTCTGCATGGCGGACGAATCGTTGGGGCACATCAACAGCGGCATGGTCGGTCCTCTTGTGAACGGGGTTCGAGGCGCCCGACGGCCGGCCGTTAAGAGGGGACAAGCCATCCGTCGGGCGCACCCGATGCGGTCCGACATCGCGCCGACTTCCGGAACACGCCTCGCACTGGGGGGACAGCCGTCGGCGTGATGGATCCGGAAGACGACGCCAGAGGGGCCCGTCCCGCGTCTGAAAGCTAGGAAGTCAGGGTCCGCCCGCCAATCCGGCGAGAGGTCGCGCGGCGGGAGGTCGCAGGCAGGGACCCAGCAGCCTTGGTCAGCAGCTCTGGCCCGCGACCCAGCCCGACGACCAGGCCCACTGGAAATTATAGCCGCCCAGCCAGCCGGTGATGTCCACCGCTTCGCCGACGAAGAACAGGCCGGGGACGGCGTTGGCGGCCATCGTCCGTTGATCCAGCGCAGCCGTATCGACCCCGCCCAGGGTGACCTCGGCGGTGCGATAGCCTTCCGAGCCCACCGGTTTGACGGTCCAGCCGTTCACGGCGGCGCCGAGGGCCTGAAGCTTCGCATTGCCCAGTTCGGCCAGCTTGCCCTCCCGGCCGGGCGTCTGCAGGCCTTCGCGCTGCAGGATCGAATCCGCCAGCCGGCGCGGGATGATATGGCCGAGCGCGGTGGCCAGGGCCTGTTTGCCGTTGGCCTCCTTGGCCGCCTTCAGGGCCTCGAACACTTTCACGCCGGGAGCCATGTCGGCGCGGATCGCCTCGCCCTCGCGCCAGTATGAGCTGATCTGCAGGATGGCCGGGCCGCTGAGACCCCGGTGAGTGAAGAGCATGGCTTCGGCGAAGGGAGGCGCGTCCTTCCTCTCGGCCGAGACCACGGCGTCGACCGCCACCCCGGCCAGAGGCAGCAGCTGTTCCAGCAGCCCGGTCTCGAAAGTCAAGGGCACGAGGGCGGGCCGCGTCTCGGTGACGCGCAGGCCGAATTGCCGCGCGATCTCATAGGCCCAGCCGGTCGCCCCCATCTTGGGGATGGACTTGCCGCCGGTCGCCACGACCAGGGAGGCCGCCCGCACGACGGATCCGTCCGACAGCCGGGCCTCGAAACCATCGCCGGACCGCTGAACCGCATCGACGCCGGTATTGAGTTTCAGCGTCGCCCCGGCCGCCCGCAGGTCATCGACCAGCATCCGGATGATCTGTTTGGCGCTGTCGTCGCAGAACAGTTGACCGAGCGTCTTCTCATGCCAGGCGATGCCGGCCTGATCGACGCGCTTGATGAAGTCGTGTTGGCTGTAACGCTTCAGCGCCGAGGCGGCGAAGCGCGGGTTCTCGCCCAGAAAGTTGGCGACCGTCGTGCCCGTATTGGTGAAGTTGCAGCGGCCGCCGCCCGAGATGCGGATCTTCTCGCCCGGCGCCCGGGCGTGATCGACGACCAGAACCCGGCGCCCGCGCCGACCGGCCTCGATGGCGCACATCAGTCCGGCCGCCCCCGCCCCGACGATCAGGACGTCGACGGTCTCAGCCATGCGCGGCGGCTTTGACGTCCATCGCCTGACGGATCAGGGCCAGACATTCGGCGGCGATGGCCTCGGGGGTCTTCATGCCGTCGACGTCGGCGACCTCGACGATGGCCCAGGGGCCGTTCACCTGACGGGTGGCGATGCTGGAATAGGCGTCGGAGACCCGCTGCTGATAGGTGTCGTCGGCCTCGAAGGCGTCGCGGGTCGCCGAGGTGTAGGACCGGGCCGCCTTCTTCGCCACCCACTGGGCGGCGATCTCGGGGTCGATCCGCATCAGGATGTTGAGATCCGGCTTCGGCACGCCGAGGCGGTTGTACTCATAGTCGAACAGCCAGGTCAGGAAGGCGTCGCGCTCGTCCTCGGGCAGACGCACCATCTGGAAGGCGGCGTTCGACAGGACATAGCGGTCGAACACCACCACATCGACCTCGGGCATCGCTGAGGTCAGGAAGGTCTCGGCCCGGTCCAGCGAGAACAGGCTGGCCAGATAATAGGCCGAATCGACCTTCACCTCGCCGTTCAGCACCGCCTGCACCGCATGGGCGGCGGCGGTCTTGCCGTAGTTGGGGAAGCTCTGGGTCGCGACCGTCAATCCCGCCTCTTCCAGAAGCGCGCAGACAGCCCGCGTCGCGGTCCCCTTGCCGGAGCCGTCAATGCCTTCGATCGCAACCATAATCATGTCCGGACGGTTAGCCGCCGGGGCGCGAGACGGCAACCGTGCCGAGACACAGGCATCCTCAGACGGTGGGGATATCGTCGCTCAGGTAGCGAACGCCCGCGGCGCGAGCGTTACCGATGCTTCAAGGTCAGTGCACAGACACCGGCGCCAGCTCATGCGCCACGGCGGCGGCGAAGGCGGTCTCGCGGTCCAGCATCACGGCCAGACGTTCGCCATTGGCGCTGTGCACCGCATAGAGGGTCTGTTCCGGATCGATCTCCAGGCCGCGCGCGTCCTCGATCTTGGCGTCGCCCATCACGTCCGCGGCGCTGATCTCGCGCACATAGACGAGGTCCGGGGCGCCCAGACCGGCGAAAGCTTCCTTGGTCATAATCATCGTCGGCGTCATGGGACCGCCTCCTTCAAAACTGTAACGCCCGGGGGAGCGGACGGTTCGGCGCTGTTTTCGCGCCGGAAAATGCGAGTCTGGACCTAGCCTGCGCGGATCGGAATTCTCTGCACGACCTTGGCGTCGTCGGGACGGACCAGATCGACATGCAGCAGGCCGTGCTCCAGCGAGGCGTCCTCGACCTCCAGCCCATCGGCCAAGACAAAGCTGCGGACGAAGCCGCGCGCCGCGATGCCGCGATGCAGGAAGGCCTGATCGACCTTTCCGGCATCCTCGCGCTTGCCGGCGATGGTCAGCTGGCGGCCTTCAAGGGTGATGGTCAGGTCGTCGGGGGTGAAGCCGGCCACCGCCAGGGTGATCCGGACCTCGTTGTCGCCGCGCTGCTCCACATTATAGGGCGGATAGCT